>NZ_JARCHA010000008.1:0-344921 GCF_048957895.1 Paraburkholderia sp. A1RI_3L | reverse complement strand
AATGAAGGAAAGAGTAGGGCTCTGGCGTGCTTGAGCCAGCCACCGAGCGCCGTGTCCGGGCAGTCGGGATACCAGGCCACCGTGCCTTGCCACAAAGCATTGTTTTTCAGCAGATCGATCACGTTGCTGCATTTCCAGCCTTCTCGTCCGATGACGACAAGCTTGGGGGCGGATGCGCCCAGGCGTTCCACCATCTGTCGCCACACGTCGAGGATGAGCAGATGATTCTTTCTCGGCTCGATGGTGCCGACCATGACGAAGTACGGACCCGCGATAGGCGCAGTTGCGTCGTTGCCGATCTCTGTTCCGGGCGCCAGTTTCGCAACGACCGCGGGGGGCACGCGAAAGCCATTGCTCGCTGCGTAGCCGGCCATGTCGTCGAGCGTTGCGCGCGAATTGGCGATGATCCCGGAAGACATGGAAAGCGCGCTTCGGAGCCTTCGCTCGTGAACCTGCGCAGTGCCCGCCCGGCAGTACGACGCGTGCGTGAGCGGAATCAGGTCGTGCACCATGAAGACGACGTCTACGCCGTTCAGCTTCAGTGACCGGAAATATCGGTCGAACTCCGCACCGGAATGAGAGGTATGGATGAGCACTCCTCCGCGCTCGATCCGACTTCGAGCGCTGGACAGGAGCGCATTGGCGAGCAGGAATCTCTCGACGCGACCGTCGTCCTCGTAGTAATGCTTGATGACATCGAAGAGGCGCCGCGATGCTTGATGTGAAACGGCGAAATGATGGCCCCTTGCCGCCAGAACGGCGCGGGCATCTTCACCGTAGTGGCGCACGTAGGCGAGGCTAACGCGATCGACGCCCGTAGCGCGCTTGCGAAAAAAGATGCCTTTGAGCAGCCTGGTAACGTCCAGGTAAACCGGTCTCACGGCTTCACCTGCATGCTGCCGTTCCGGGGTCTTCCAGTCGTCCGCCTCGGAGTGCGGCGCGGTGAACGTAGCATCATCGCATCACGATCGTGTCGGTACACTCGCATGGCAAGGCTTCAGCAGGCCGGGCGCGTTGAAGCTGCCGCGCTTGTGTCCGCTTTCGTCACACTCAGCGATACGGGAGCTTCGAGTTCGCACGCCCCCGTGGCATAGACTCTGCATTCGAAGCGCGAGACGGGAAGGTTGGCCGATACCGGAAGAGAGAACGCCGTGAACTTGTCGGCGCGGATTTCGGCCATCGTGATATCGCGGCGGGCGAATTCGCGGTCCGCTGTGTCTGATCCAACCACGTCGAGCACGGCGACAACCGTGTCATCGTGGAGATCGGTCGCGATTGGGTGACATCGAGCACTTTTGAGTTCGAACGTGACGAGGTAGTTGCCCGCGTTGAGCCGCTCGTAGGGGCCGAACAGAAGATAGCCGTTCGTATCAATGCGAAATCGCGTGGTTTCGTATCCCCTGTGCAGAACGCCCTGGGTACTGAAACCGGAGACGATTCGGGATTCGGAGAGTCCGAATCGTTCGTGCGCCAACACGCATGCGTGCTGATACAACTCGATGTCGGCCTGATTTCGATCGAGTATGCGTTTGAACGCATCGGGGCTTACGTTGAATCGGCCTCCGCCCTCGTGAAACTGGTTTTCGCCAGGCAGGGTAATTGTCTCGTTGATCTTGGGGCGAGTGGACGTATCCTCGAACCGCACGTCTACCATCCGGCCCAGATAGTCGAGCGACGTCCCATAGTCATCCAGCAGTCCGATAAAGTCGAACTCGCCCAGTCTTTCCGTGGCTACGGCAGACATGCGCGCGATGTCGTCGGTGTTCTCGTCGCAGAAGAACTCGTAAATGGTCCTTGTGTAGTAGTTGTTGAAAGCAGGGATATGGTTGATGACCGTGGAGCAAAAGAATTCCTCACACGGCATGCTCTTCACCGGTATGGTTTCGGGCTGAGGAATGATGCGGTTTTCGATATCGAGCCGATAGCTCGCCAACCATTCGTAATGAGAGATCAGGCGCTCAATGGGATCACGAAAGAACGTGAAAATAAGTTTCTCACCCGGGATGTTGTCGATTTCCTGTTTGCGGTACCCATGACCGTATAAAAATTGATAACGATCAACCGTTCGTTGGGGAAGGTAGGCGAGCGACGCTCTTAGTTCATCGGGGAAAAATTTCTTTCCAAACCGGCTCTGATAGAACTGGGCCGCAATGTCGGAGCCTGCGGTCTTCTGCATATGCAGGAAAACGATCTTCTTTGACGTCATGTCCGTCGTCGAGTCTTTCGTGACGTGTGTTATGCCGGATCTGGTTCAGGCCGACAATCGAATGCTTTCGTGTTGACCCAAACTGCTGCGGCACTGCCCCATATCCAGATTGGAAGTGTGAATGGATTACGCGCTGCCGTTGGGCTAGGCGCCAGAAGCGCGTAGCGGGTCGGCATTCGATGTACCGATCGCCGACGCTTCAATGGGCTGGTCATGCGGCGGCATGTCGAGTTGAGACAGCGCTGTTACTACAGCTTCCTCAACGGTGCAACGGGAGGTGTCGATCTCGAGTTCGGCATGGAGCGGCGGTTCATAGCGGGCCGATATGCCGGTGAAACCGGGAAGTCGGCCGTGCTTCGCCAATGCATACATGCCTTTGGGATCGCGCTTCGCACACACCTCGAGCGGAGCGGAAACGAAGATCTCGATAAACCGTTTCCCGACAAGCGAGCGCGCCTGCGCCCTATGAACGGCGAGGGGCGAGATGCAGGCGACGATGACCACGTATTGCTCGTCAAAAAAAAGCTTTGCCACATGGGCGACGCGGCGGTTGTTTTCTGCGCGGTCTTCGTCCGAGAAGCCGAGATCCGCACAGATCCCTGCGCGGAGCGTGTCGCCGTCGAGAACAACAGCTTTTACGTTACGTGCGGCCAGCGTGTCACGTAGCGAGTTGGCGATGGTTGTTTTGCCCGAGCCGGGTAGACCAGTCAGCCATACGACGGCAGCCGGCTGAGTGTTGAGATGACGCGAACTCTTGTTCATGGAGCCAAGTACCTTTCGATATTGACGTAACTGTAATCGGCGATGAACGGGTTGTCATTCAGCGGAGTCCTATAGGAAATATCCGGAGTCGTGTGAATCGGTTTAACTATGGAGATCGGAAATGTCCTACTAAACGTTGTAGGACTACTTCAATATTTATCGCGATGTGTGACATCTATCTAGAACGCTCGCAACGTTTAGTCGATTTCTGATGTTGCGTAAAAGAGATGAAACATATTAATTAACAATGATGTGATGGGATTTTAAATATCATCCCCGTCGGACTTTGTTGTCGCTGCTGGCTGATGCTGCTCCGACTGTCTGTTCATGGCTTGGGAAACGCATGCGCTGGCGTGCGTGTACGAGCTGGAAGAAAATTCGCATCTGTTTGGAGATACAAATGAAAAAATCCCTGTTGTCCGCCGCGGTGCTCGCAGCGTTTTGTGGTGTGGCGCACGCACAGAGCAGTGTCACGCTGTACGGCGTTATCGATGAAGGCTTTAACTTCACGAGCAATGCTGGTGGCGAGCGCGCTTACCAGCTTGCGAGCGGCGTGCTTCAAGGCAATCGTTGGGGCCTCAAAGGCTCGGAAGATCTCGGCGGCGGTCTGAAGGCTATCTTTCAGCTCGAAAACGGGTTTAGCCTGAACTCAGGTGCACTGGGACAGGGGCAGCGCGAGTTCGGTCGCCAGGCCTATGTGGGTCTCTCTTCGAATACGGTCGGCACGATTACGCTGGGGCGCCAGTATGACTCGATGGTCGATTACGTGGGCCCGCTGACCGCAAACGGAAGCTGGGGCGGCACGTTCTTCTCGCATCCGCTGGACAACGACAACACCAACAATTCTTTCCGCATTAATAACTCGGTCAAGTACACGAGCGTCAATTACGGTGGATTCAATTTCGGTGGCTTGTACGGCTTCAGCAATCAGCCGGGTTCGCAGAAGAACAACCGCGCATGGAGCCTGGGGGCGTCGTACGACAACGGCCCGCTGAAGGCGGCGGTTGCGTATCTGCACCTCAATCGACCCGGGACGACTGCATACGGTGCTGTCAGTGACGATGCGACGTTCGCGGCCGGCCGTCAACGTGTTGCGGGCGCGGGCCTGAACTACACGTTCGGCATGGTCACGCTCGGTGGCGTCTTCACGTACACGAATCTCAACGATACGGGCGCGCTGTCGTCGCTGATTTTCACGAACTACGAGGTGAACGCCAAGTTCGCGCTGACCCCGGCGTTGTCCCTCGGCGCGATGTACGACTATACCCATGTGCGCGCGGGCGTGCAGTCAGCTGGCGTTTGGAAAGGCCACTGGAATCAGTTTGGCGTGATGGCCGACTACGCATTGTCGAAGCGCACCGACGTGTATGGTCAGATGGTGTACCAGCAAGGGCAAGGCATTGCGCTGGCGGACATCGCCGGTACCTCGGGCCCTTCGTCCAACGATCATCAGGTCGTTACCCGCGTTGGCATTCGCCACAAGTTCTGATCGTCGCGGTCCAATGATGGCCGCTTGATGTGGCGGCCAAAAGGCGTCCGCACGTCGCGAACGGCGCGTGCGGACGTTCAGCGAAAGTCTTGGCACAAGCGGTGCCACTGGTTCGTAGCATCGACGGAACATCGCGCCACTGGGCATCCCCGTTGTTATTCGGTATCGCATAGTGGTCGAGTTTCTTGACGGGAAGGAGAGGCAGCATGAAACAAAACATCGCTGTCGCACCGATTGCATGTGCATTCTCGGGCGCAGTTTTCGCGCAGGCTTAGTCTACTATCGCACCGGCGCCTTTGAGCCTGAGGGGAACCGTGGCTGCACCGGCACCCGAGGCGAGCGTCGCGCCGGTTAAGCATCAGCGTCATATGCACCCTCATCATCGCAAGCATCACACGAGCGTCGCGGCGCCGTCCATGGCAGCTAGCCAGTAAGACGTTGCACCTGGGCGCGGACTTTTTTCCGCGCATCCGGAGCGAGCTTGCTTAGGCGACGTAAGGGGCGGTTCCTGCATCCCTGCGTCGCTTTTTTATTACGAGCACTGACGTGCGCGTCGCCCTTGTTTCGCTACGCCTGAATTTCCGGACATCGGTCTGCGTGTATCAGAAGGCCTGCGAAGCCTTTAACAATCTTTGACGCATTTTGTTTCGAAGCGCCACGAGGGCCCGCGTACCATGATGATCGCGCGGCGCGTGCATGCGTCGATTGCAAACCTTTGGGAGATTTCAATGAGCATTTTCGGTGACATCGTAAGCAAGCTTTTCGGTAAGGCAAAGCCGGATCAGCCGGCGCCTGCTGCGCAGCCCACGCCCGACCCTGTTGCCGCACAGGCGGCGACGGACGCCGCACCAGCTGCCGCCCCGCTCGCGGATGTCGACGTGGCTGCCGTGATGGAGCAACTGGTGAGCGAGAGCGGTCAAACGCTGAACTGGCGCACGTCGATTGTCGACGCTATGAAGGCGCTGGGTATGGACAGCAGCCTGGAACATCGCAAGCAATTAGCTCAGGAACTGAAGTACGGCGGAGATATGAGCGACTCCGCAACGATGAACATCTGGCTGCACAAGCAACTGATGCAAGCGCTTGCAGCGAATGGCGGGAAATTGCCGCCGGAACTGCTGAGCTGATGTCGCGTACATCCGCTTGACCTGGTTGGTCCCGGCATACCGCGCGTTAGTTCTGCGTGTGGCATGCCGGCACGGTCAGGCGACCATGGTACGTTGCGTGGATCTTAGTGCTTGACGCCGGGTTCACTTCCTTGGCAGCCCAAGGTGGTGGGAACAACCGGTTTGTCGGCTCTATCCGCGCACCGTACCATTTGAAGCAAGTCGTGCCTTCTCAAGACGCCCCCGGCGTCGGCAAGCGTGTGTGATCGGAGCCTGTCGCGAGTCTCGTCAGTTGCTTCCAGGCAAGCGCGTACCGATGCGACGGCAATGAGGCGAGTTGTCGATCATGCAGGGTCAGAATCTGCTCGATGACGACGTAGTCGTCGTGGGGCAGTGCCCATTGGGCACCATGTTCTGCATTGGTCATGCTGCGATCGAGCACATGTTCCGCGTGACGGAGCAGCGCTCGTTCATCCAAGGCTGACTTGTCAAGCATGAACCAGGCGAGATAGACGACCTTTAGCAGACAACTGATGTGGTCCGCCTCGCCGTTACCTGAACGTATCGCGACGAGTGCAAGGTGGTTTTCCAGCGACAGCGCGCGCGTTGTCGCTAGTGGCAATGGCAGGAGCATTTCTCGCGTCAATGGCTTTTTTCGCGCCGAATGGCGATGGCTGCGGGCCATGGTTCAACCGCACTCCCGCGCGCGCCGCATTGGTCGCATGCCTTTCCGCAGTGGGTAAGATTTTCTCCGGCCTGCCGCTCGGCTCGTCGTTAGATGCCGCGGCGGTTCCAGCCCTAAGCTCATTCGTTGCTCGTAATTTTTGGGATGCACCTGCGTCAGAGTGAGGTTCTCGTAGCGCGGCGATTTATAAATGAGCATATCTGTGAATTTAAAAGTGTTGCGAATTTTTGTTGCGTGATTCTATCTACAAGCAATTGATGTCGTACAGTTAAAAAGTGGATAGAGATCGAAATCGTTACACATTTTCAAAATTTTTCTATGCATTGTTATAAATGAGCCTGGAATTATGTCTATTGAATATTTTTGGATAAATTAATGTACCGTTTGACAATTGTTCGCGATTTTAATCCGTCGAGTGAGTGTCGAGAGCGTGCGGGCGTTCCTGACTGATTGTTTCGACGGGCTGCGTGAGGATGTCTCGTTGGATATGCCAGATATTGTGTGGTTTGATGGGGCGTGAAATACGACTGCCATTTGCAAGTGGTCTTTGGTTAGATTGATGGCGGGCGCATTGGTACTCATGGAATCCCTCGTGGTGCTTCGGTGATTTCTTGAGGGATGACCCAGATTATTTTGGAGGATGAATCTCGATTGGCCGAAATTCGAGTGGAGCAAAGAAATTCGTTCTCAACGTTGTGAATCGAAAAATTCGATGTTGTCGTCAAGCCTGGACATGTAAACGGGCAAAGTGCAGAAGAGGGGCGGTCTGCAGCTCAAGCCATCCGTCGTCCCTACCTTCGCTTCGCACCACGTCCTGTCAGGAAATCCTGACACCGCAAGCAGTGCCTTCCTAATCGACATTCCGCCTGCGCCGACTGCTCCGGGTTCCAGCTCGCGCCTAAGATGGTCTCGTCAGCGCGATGAAAAGGGCAGGCTGGACGAGCAGCAATCCCTGCGGGAACGCCTGGGCAAGAGCATCTGCGGATCCGGAACCGTGTCCGCCCAGCTCTCGCTGCTGCACTGGCCATACCCTTCACAAAGCGTTGCGTATGTATTCACGTACAGTGCACGTACAGCGGCTCGCCGGCATGTCCGCATTCCTCTGCTTACGTCACGAAGGTTGTTCGTGGCACGTTTTCCGCCGCAGAGTACAACACCGAAAATCAACGCCTGCTAGCGGTAATGTGAGCGAGAGGAGAATGCGGGAACAGCAGAAAGGGCTGCACACAGCGAGGAGCTAGCCATGTCGGGTCAAACGAACGCACCGCTCGACCACGAAGCCAACCTGCGAGCCTGGCTCAGCGAGTGGTATGACTACGCAGTGTCGGTGGGTTTCATTCACCCACCCTATGAGCTGAAGGAGGCGGTTGCAGAGCGGCTCGAGGGCTATTTCAACGTGGGATTGTCGCCGCATGAAGGCGCTACGGTGTTCTTTGGCACGCTGCACTGACACAGACCGAAACTCGTCGCGGGCGCAGACATGTCCACGCCGTTCACGGCTGCGGATCCGGGCGTTTGCCGTATAGCAGCGACTCGGGATGCAGCTGCAACTGATCGGCGAGCTGTTTCAGCGTTTGCAGCGTACGTGTGAGTTGCCCGAGCGCTTCATGCATGTTGCCCGTCAAGGGCGATCCTTGTTGGAGCGTGGCCTGTGCTGCGCTGAAGGACTTCCGCGCGGCGGCGAGCGTATCTCGTGCCTCGGGTACGAGTTGCGTATCGAGCTGCTCGAAGAGATTCGATGCGCTCTTCAACGCGTTGTTCAGGTTGCGGCTCGTTTCGTCGAAGGGCACGCGATCGAGCTTTTTCACGATATCGGCGATCTGCGTCTGAAGCTCGTCGAGTGTGTTCGGCACGGTCGGCAGTTCCAGGGGCGTGCGGTCGACGTCGATGGACACGGGTGGCGCCGCGGGAAACATGTCGAGCGCGACATAGAGCTGGCTCGTGACCAGATTGCCAGTGCGAAGCTGTCCGCGCAGGCCATCGGCCACCATCTTGCGCAGCAGTGCCTTGCCGGCCGCGGCGTCGCCGGATCTGATGGATTGTCGGTAACTGCGGCCCAGCCGGTCCGGAAAGAGGATGACGCTGACGGGAACGGTGAATGCCCGCCGACGTGCATCGTACTCGGCGTCGATTGCCGTCACGTAGCCGAGCTCGACGCCGCGAAAGTCGACGGGCGCGCCTACTGCCAAACCGCGGACCGACTGCGTGAATTTCATGACGACGGGCGCCGGCGGTCCTTCGGGCTCGCGCATGGCCGAAGCCTCGTCGTTGGCGAGGGGAAACGATCGGCCGCTGGGCGCGGGGTCGCGGGACGCCTGGCGCGGTGGCGTTTCGAAGGCGAGCCCGCCGGTCATCACGGTCGCAAGCGACTGTGTGTTGAGCTTCACGCCATTCGAATCGAGCCGAAGCTCCACGCCGCTTGCATGCCACCAGCGCGTTGCGGCGCCAACGTACTGGTCGTAGGGCGCGTTCACGAAAACGTCGATGGTGACGCCTGTTCCGTCGGTATCGATCGCGTAGCCCAGCACGCGTCCGGCTTTCACGTGCCGGTAGTAGACGGGCGAGCCGATATCCACCGATCCAATCGACTCCCCGCGTAGGACGTAGTGTCGGCCGGCGTCGTCGTTTGCAACCGCGGGTGGCGTTTCGAGTCCGTTGAAGCGCGCGCTGGCCTCATGCGAGCGTCCCGGATCCGCACCAATGTATGCGCCCGAAAGCACGGTCTCCAGGCCCGACACACCTGCCGCGCCCACGCGTGGACGCACCACCCAGAAGCGCGTGTCGGCAACGGCGAATTCCTTTGCATCCGCGGCGAGCTGCACGTCCACGAGCACGCGGGAATGGTCATTCGAAAGACGTATCGCTTGGACCGAGCCAACGTTCACGTTCCGGTAGCGCACGCGCGTCTTGCCAGCTTCGAGCCCTTCAGCGGTAGCAAAGGCGATGGTAATGCCCGGCCCTTTGCTACTGACCGCCTTGATGATCAGCGCGAGGCTGACCAGCGCCGCGGCAAGCGGCACAAGCCAGATCAAAGGCGGCAGCCAGCGCATGATAGATACGGTAGCAGTCCGAAGGAACGGGAAGAGAGGAAATCAGTCGAGTTGGGCGACGAGTGCGTCTGCGCCTTTTTCGATGCCTGTTTTCGCCGCGCTCAATGACCCCAAGCTCGCGCCGATGTTCATCGGATTCGGATACTGCTTGCTCACATAGGCGCGCAGCAGACGGTTCGTCGAGGCGTCGTAGATTTCAACGGCGTACATCACGTAGCCGGTGAATGCGCCCTCGAGGCCACGAACAGCCTGCACGCCGTTGTAAAGACCGCCTGCGATGTCGAAGCGGGACAGCGTGCTAATGACGGGCGTCGTCGTGGCGCCGCCCGTCAACGTCAGCCTGAGCCTCAGCGTGTTCGGCGCGGGCGTGTTCGCGAGGTCGAAGCGCGTGCGCAGCTTCTTCGCGAACGTGGTTTGCATGTAGCTTGCGAGCGCTGATTTGTCTGGCGCGCTCATGTCGCCGAACTGGTGATCGGCGCCCTGATAGATGGTCACCGGGTCCAGGATCGCGCTCCGGTAGGTGCTCCAGTTCACCTGGGCGGCGTACTCGTACGGCACACGCCACGACTTGTCCTGTGCGTCTGCACGCAGCGACGGTGACGATGCGATGCCCGCATATTTAACCGGCTGCACGTTCGAGCATCCGGCGAGCGTTATTCCCAGGCACGCGGCTGCCACCACGAGTCGCACGGATTGACCTGACCTTTTCATCCGATTCTCCATTTTCGTCCTTGCGGACCGCCCGTTGCGGGCACCGCCGAGGCCCAACGTGAAAAGAGCCCGCAGCGTAGCACCGCCATTTCTGGATGTAAACCGTCCAGACGGTTTGTGTGTTAGGATGCACCCGATATTGCGATGGACGGACGGTGATTCCGTCTGAAGGGAATGGGCGATGAAGCAGACTATCGAACGGCTGGCGGAGATGCGGCGATCGGCGATTGGCCGGTTCGTCTGTGGCCTGTATGCGGTGATTGCGGGTCGCCTGTGAAAAACGTTGCCTGGAAGGGAGGCCGCGAATGCCGCTAGTCTCGACGTTTTCGCTACCGACGAGCGCGTCCGTGCACGAGCGCGTGCTGGCCGCAGCGGACTTCTTTGCCCTTAGCTTGCCGCCGGCGTTAATGGCCGCGCTCGTTTTCGTAGCGGCCTATCTGCTCGTTGCCGTTCCGCTGTATTGGCGGCGGGACCCGCCAGAAACGCGCCATGTGTTCGGGACGATAGCGGGCCTGTTTGCAGGGCTCGTCTACATCGTGTTTATCGTCGGCATTTATCCGGATTTACGTGATGGGCATGCGGCGGCCCCCCCGGCGGCGCAAGGCCAGCAGACAGCCGGCAGCGTCTTGAAGCGATGACTGCGCGAGCAACGGTGGGCCATCATTCGCCTGCACGCCCGGCGCAAAGGCACAGGCGAGCCTGGCGCGGGCCGGTACGCCGCCTTGATAGAATCGCGGGATTCCGCCCGCAAGCTGCGCTTATTCTTCTGATGTGCCGCACGCCTCGCGCCGACACGGCCATGCGGCCAGCAAGGCACGCTGCGAGCACACAAGACGTTTGACTCGAGAGGACATGGACAATCCCACCCGTTCGGAGCGATCCCGAAGCACCGCTATTCAGGCTGCGCTTGTCATCATCACGCGCGACGGCCCAGGCGCCTTGACGTTCGATGCGCTGGCACGCGAAAGCGGAATCAGCAAAGGAGGCCTGCTGCACCAGTTCCGGACCAAGAGCGGCATCCTGAAAGCGCTCCTCGAATATCAGCGGGAGTATTTCGAAAACTTCGCGCGCAACTATGCGGCCAATCAAGGTGCGTCAGCGCAGCATCCCGCGCTGCTTTCGCAGATCGCGGTGGCGCGGGAGTCGACCAATCAGCCGCACTCGCTTGCGCGCGCGGTCCTGGCCGCGCTCGTGGAGGATCCCAATCTGCTCGACGCGTTGCGAGAAGCCGATAGCGAGAAATTCGACAAGATTCGCGCCGAAGCCGCTGACCCCGAACTCGCCCTGTTGCGTCTTGCCGCGGCGCGAGGTCTGGCGTTCTACGCATTGCTGGGCCTTCTGCCGCTTCAGGAGGCCCAGCTCGACAGCCTCTTCGAGCGTCTGCTCGACGATGACAGGTGGCAATCGGCCGAGGCGGCCAACACCGCAGGCACTTCACGCACGAGGCGCTAAAGCGCGACGCGGGCTTCGTCAAGGCAGCGATATCGTGAGATTTGCCGACTCCGGTCCGACCTTGATCACCTGGGCATAGGGCGACAGCGTGCGCAATGTGTTGTCGCGCAGATACGTGTTGAGCCCGAGATACGCCACAAGACCCACGAGCGCGAACACCGCGCCGATCACCCATAGCGGCACCTCGCGCTTCAGGCGGTGCGCCACCTGGTCCGGCAGCGGCCAGTGCGGCGCGAACGCTGCACGCTTGCCCTTCATATGGGCGATCTCGTCGCCGAGGCGAGCCGTCAGATACGCGAGCTTCTCCGGACCTTCCAGCAGATACTTGCCCTGGAAGCCGAGCAGCAGGCACATGTGGAAGACCTCGAGCGACTGTAGGCGTCTTGCGCCCTGCGCGCGGCATTCTTCGAGGTACTGAAAGAATTTCTCGCCGGCCAGCTGTTCACCGAACAGCACGAGCTGCAACGGCCGGCGCTCCCATTCCGCGCGAATGCGGAACTGCGAAGCGAGCACGGATTCGTCAATAGCGGCACAGAACGCGAACTTCGCCGCGTACACGTCTTCGGCAGCCACGTCGAGCTTCTTCGCGCCGCGTTCGAAATCGCCGAGAAATTGCTGGATGCGCGCGCGGAATTCGTCGGCGTCGCCCGGCTCGCGTCCGTTCTTCAGCAGGAACAGCATGAAGAAGCCGTCGTACAGCAGATCGAGCAGCGAGCGGACCTGATAGGTCGGTTCGCTCGCGGGCGACGATGCGGGATTCGGGGTTGCCGTCGGCGTGCCGTTGCCGAAAAGGGAGGGCGCGTAGCTCATGATGTGACCGCGATGAGTTCGAGTTTGAGATCGTCGATGCCGGAGGGCGCGTAGATGGTCGCCGATTGGGCCTGCAGCATGCGCTCGTAGAGTGGACCGCGCGCTTCGAGCGAGAAGTAGCAGGCGCCCGGACGCACCGGAATGGCGGGCGGCACCTGCGGCGTGTAGACGAGGCGCACGCCGGGCATGGCGGAGAGCACGAGCTTGTCGACGTCGTCGGGTGCGCCCACCTTGAAGCGCGCCGGCACCGCTTCGACGAGTTCGACCGTCGGCATGTTCGCGGACACCGCAACGAAGAACTGCGTCTTGTCGTCGATCTTGCCTGAGTCGAGCCGCCCGGTATGGAACGACGGACGGAGCTCGTCGAGCGCAATCGCGAAGTAGCGTGTGGAGATGACAGTCTCGAGCAGATCGCGCAGCATCGTGTCGAGTCGCGCGAAGCCGGGACCCGGGTCGTCGTGACGATAGGCCGGCAGATCGGCGAGCGCGTAGCCCTTCGAAAACGTCATCAGTTGTCCTGTCAATCTCAGCAGTTCCTGGAACAGCCGCTCGGGATGCAGCGCCGCGTGCTGGTACAGGTGCGCAAGCGTTGCAAATGCTGCGTTAGCGGTATGCAACAGCCAGAACGAGGCGATGTCGCCCGAGCGGAACTCGATGATGTTTTTCGTCGGCTCGCGGTGAAAGCCGTACAGCGCGTTCACCTTGGCCTGCAGCGCGTCGATCAGTTGGCGCAGACGCTGATGCAGGATGGGCGATGCCTCGATGGCAAGACACGGCGGCACGAACGTATCGTCGATCTCGAAGCCCGACGTCGCCGTGCGTCGCACACGCACGAGCGGCACCGCAAGCAACTGGTCGCGCGGCTCGCTGTGCGCGATCAGCTTGACGCTGGTCTTGAGGAACGCGATGTCGGCCGCGGCGGCGTCGGTGAAGTGATCTGCCACGGGGGCCTGCTCGCTCACGTAGCGCGCGACGAAGCCGGCATCGCGATCGTCCGTATAGTTCGCGCCGGTATCGCGCAGCGGGTGCAGGGCGAGGAAAAACGTGAATTCGTTGATGCCGTCCGGCAGCGTATCGAGGGCTACGGGCGGCGGAGGGTCGTCGGCCTGCGGCGCCGAGTACAGCGTGCCGTCCGGAAAGACCAGCGCGAGATCGGCCACCCGCAGCACGTTGCTGCCCAGCGCGTCGCGATCGAAGCGCACGGAACGCACGCCCCAGTTGTACGGCTGGATGGACTGAATGGACTCGAACAGGCGTGCCTCATGATAGGCGTCCTGCCGCTGAAAATGCTGCGGCCTGAGAAACAGGCCTTCCCCCCAGAGCACCTTGGCTGAATAGCTCATCTCAAACCTGTCGTATGCGTGCGGCCGAATACAAGAACGGGGCCGGCCATGCCGGATTCAAAGATTGTTAAATGACACGCCAGCGTCATTCTTATCCGCAACTCACTGAAGACAGCATATTCAGCGGTTGCGACGGCATTCCCTGTTCAGGCGCGATCACTGTGCCATTCGTAACCGTCATGGCGCAGTTATGCAGGCCGACCATTATGCCGGATTTCTCCGATTTCGCAGGATCGAACGCGAATTTCCAGCGCTGCATGGCCGGATCGCGGAACAATGCCACGATACCCAGCGCCTGTGCTTCCCTGGAAACCTTTTCAGTGGCCGAATAGCGTTGACCGGGGATTAAAGTCACCTCCCGGACACTAAGCAAATCAGCTCCCAGAGTACTTTTTTCCTTTTGAGGATCTGTAAAGGTATCGAAAGGCGCCTGCTCGAACGAGGTGGGGTCTTTTAGCGCATAGACCCGCACCACGAGGGCGAGCGGCCGGTTGTCGTTGGCCGCATTGAGGTTTGGCGCGGCAAAGAGCGTCAGGCCGATATTGCGCGGCGGCTTCTGCGCGTCGGGTACGTCGGGTTTGCCGATACCCGCTGCCTGAAGGGCAGAAGAGGCCGCGGCGCCCAGCACTGAGATGCCTGCGGCACAGCCCGCGAGCGCCACGCTCGCTGCGAGTGCTGATGCATATTGAATAAAGCGCGGATTCATTGTGAATCGGCCGGCCGAGCGCCGGCGCCTCCCCCGTCAAGCCCTGGAAAATCAGAAAAACGGCCTTTTGCCACATATTTGCACATATTTAACGATGCTCGACGCATATGCCACACGGGCTCTCCGTGTGGCAGTTCAAGCCGCTTTCAGGAAACTTTTTCCGGGCCGGATCGGATATTCCAGATAATTTCGGAAAGAATTTCTTGCTGCTAGCGGTAAAGGCCAACTGCAATTCTTTTTGTGCAATACCTCTTCGCGCGGAAGTTGAATTGTAGAAATTTGGCCTGTACTATACCCGCGCACTTCACTTAAAGTAAAACCCGGTTTGCACCGGAATTAAAAAACTCGCCTGTCGGTGAAAAAGATGAAACAGCGGCTTCACACGAAACTATCTGGGGTGGTGTTGGCGTGCGGACTCGTCGCCGGCTGCGCGACGCAAAACAACGTGGCGACTACGCCGCAAGCTTTCGACAAGGCATTGGCGGACGCAGATACGGTATCGAAGGGCGGCGATCAGGATCGCGCCATCGCGCTGTATCAGCAACTCGCCAAGAGCGACCCGACCCGCGAAGAGCCGTGGTCGCGCATTGCGCAGATCCAGTTCTCCCAGGGTCATTACGGCCAGGCCATCGTCGCTGCGCAGGAAGCCCTGCAGCGCGATCAGACGGATCGCCAGGCGAAGAGCGTACTGGCGGTGGCCGGTCTGCGCGTGGCGACGCAATCGCTTGGCGAATTGAGGCAGGACGCCTCGCTTGCTGGCGACGCAAAGTCGGACGCCCAGGTCCTCGCCAAACAATTGCGCGACACGCTGGGCGAAGAGTCGTTGTTCCCGCCCGAGCAACAGGCTGAAAAGCCCGTGCCGAAGAAGCGCCGCATCGTGCGCCGCGTGGTGAAAGAGAAGCCGGCGGTGACCGCAAGCGCAACGGGCAGCGCCGCTCCTGAGGCGGCCCCGGCCGCCGCTCCGGCGCCCGCGCCTGCAAAGGCTGCGCAGAGCGGTGGCGCCTCGGACCCGTTCAGCGCGCTGCGCTGATTCACACTCAAACGACTGTTCGTCTGCACCTGGGAGCCGTTCATGGCGAAGAAGGAAAGCATTCAGAAGCGCTTGCAAAAGGTGCGGCCGCCCCGCGTGCAGCTCACCTATGAGGTCGAGCGCGGCGACGCTATCGAAATCAAGGAGCTGCCGTTCGTGGTGGGCGTGGTTGGCGATCTCGCCGGTCAGTCTGAAGTCGAGCAGCCGAAGCTGCGCGATCGCAAGTTCGTCAGCATCGATCGGGACAATTTCGACGACGTGATGCGCGGTATCGAGCCGCGCGCCGCGTATCAGGTGGAAAACCGCCTCTCGGACGCCGGCGGCAAGTTCGCGGTCGACCTGCGTTTTCGGTCCATTGCCGACTTCAACCCGGACGAAGTCGTCGCGCAGATCGAGCCGCTGCGACGCCTGCTCGAAGCGCGCCAAAAACTGGCCGACCTGCGCAACAAGCTTGCCGGCAACGACAAGCTGGAAGACCTGCTCGCCGAAGTGCTCAGCAATACGCAGCAACTCCAGGCACTTGCGCGGGTGAGCGGTGCAGCGGCGGGCGACCTGAAAGACGGCGAAGCCAAAGACGAATAAACGCAGTACGGGGTGTGCGAGGGGTATGAGATGAACCAGCAAACGGCAGCAGCGCAACTCACGAGCGTGGACGAAGCGGATGCGGCACCGTCGCTGCTCGACGAGATCGTCGAGAAGAGCAAGGTCGCGAAGTCCGAGTCGGAGCACGCGCGCGCGAAGGACCTGATCGGCGAGCTCGTGCACCAGGTGCTCGACGGCACGGTGATCGTGTCCGACAACCTGTCGGCCACCATCGACGCACGCGTGGCCGAACTGGACCGGCTCATCTCGGCGCAATTGAGCGCGGTCATGCACGCGGCGGAGTTTCAGCGCCTCGAAAGCACATGGCGCGGGCTTCACTATCTGTGCCAGGAGAGCAACACCGGCTCCACCATCAAGATCAAGGCGCTCAACGCGACCAAGCGCGACCTCGTGCGCGACTTCAAGACGGCTATCGAGTTCGACCAGAGCGCGCTCTTCAAGAAAGTCTACGAAGAAGAGTTCGGCACCTTTGGCGGCGCGCCGTTCGGCACGCTGATCGGCGACTTCGAAATTACGCGTCAGCCCGAGGACGTCTATTTCATCGAACAGATGGCGCACGTTGCCGCCGCGGCGCATGCGCCGTTCGTAGCGTCGGCTTCGCCCGAACTGCTGGGCCTCGAATCGTTCGCCGATCTGGGCAAGCCGCGCGATCTCGGCAAAGTGTTCGACACCGTCGAGTACGCGAAGTGGAAGTCGTTCCGCGATTCCGAAGATTCACGCTATGTCGGTCTTACGCTGCCGCGCTTTCTCGGCCGCTTGCCGTTCAATCCTAAAGACGGCGCCACGGCGGAAGGCTTCAACTTCGTCGAAGACGTGGACGGCACCGACCACAGCAAGTACCTGTGGTGTAACGCAGCCTGGGCTTTTGCTGCCCGTCTGACCGCTGCATTCGACGACTTCGGCTGGTGTGCCGCGATCCGCGGTGTGGAGGGCGGTGGGCTGGTGGAAGACCTGCCCACGCATACCTTCAAGACCGACGACGGCGAAGTCGCACTGAAGTGTCCGACCGAAATTGCCATTACCGATCGACGCGAGAAGGAACTGAGCGACCTCGGCTTCATTCCGCTCGTGCACTGCAAGAACTCGGACTACGCTGCGTTTTTCGCAGCACAGTCGGTGCAAAAGCCGCGCAAGTACAGCACGGATAGTGCGAATGCGAACGCCGTGCTCTCCGCGCAGCTCCAGTACATCTTCTCGGTCTCGCGCGTGGCGCACTACCTGAAGGCGATGATGCGCGACAAGATCGGCAGCTTTGCATCGGCTCAGAACGTCGAGGTTTTCCTGAACCGCTGGATTTCCCAGTACGTGCTGCTCGACGACAACGCCACCCAGGAGCAAAAGGCGCAATTCCCGCTGCGTGAAGCGTCCATCCAGGTCGCGGAGATTCCGGGCAAGCCTGGGTCGTATCGCTCGGTGGCGTTCCTGCGTCCCCATTTCCAGCTGGACGAGCTGTCTATTTCGCTGCGGCTCGTCGCGGACTTGCCGAAGCCGGCCAATTCCTGAAATCGAAGGCCATCGCCCGGGCGGGGGCCGCCCGGGCCGTCTGTCAAAACCACCTCTTTGGGGAGTCGATGAGTTATGAAGGACATCTATTTAAAATTCGGCAATCCTGCGATCAAGGGCGAGTCGGCCGATAAGGACCACACGGGCTGGATCGAAATCGATTCGTGGAACCACTCGATCCTGCAGCCGCGCTCGGCAACGGCATCGACGGCAGGCGGCCACACGGCGGAGCGCTGCGAGCATTCCGACATGCGGTTCACGAAGGACATCGACGTGGTGAGCCCGCTGCTGTACCAGCATGCGTCGGGTGGCACGACGTTCGACGAAGTCACGATCGACTTCATGCGCTCCGACGGCGAAGGCAACCGCATCAAGTACCTCGAAATCAAGCTCAAGTACGTGATCATTTCGAGCATCACGCCGAGCGTAGTGGGCGAAGGCCTGCCGACCGAGGACTTCTCGCTGAAGTACGCCGCCGTCCAGTGGAAGTACACGCAGCAGAAGATCGGCGGCAACCAGGGCGGCAACGCGCAGGGTGCCTGGAGTCTCACGAAGAACGACAAGACCTACGCGGTCTGATCGTGCGGCGAGGTGTGCGCATTCGGTAACGGGTGCGCCGCCTTGCCGTCGTTGAGCTGACGACTGCCTGATGAAGCGCTTCGAACCCAGCTTTCTCGACAAGCTGTTCGATGACGAACCGCATCTGCCGGCGCCGGCCGCGATGCGGCAATTGTCGCTGGACGAGCTGAAAGGCGCGGTTGCGCGCGACGTGGAAGCGATCCTGAACACGCGAATCGCGCTGACCGAGGAAGAGCTCACGTCGCTGCCGGAATGCTCGCGCTCGGTGTTGACCTACGGTCTGAACGATTTCGCCGGCTTAAGTCTCGCGAGTCATTACGACCGAACCTTCATCTGCAAGTCGATCCAGCAGGCCATCGAGCGTCACGAGCCGCGTTTGCGGCAGGTCGCCGTCACGCTGGAACTCAACGGGCAATCCACGCATGCGCTGTGTTTTGCGATTCAGGCCCTGCTCGTGGTTTCGGCGGCAGAAGAGCCGGTGAGCTTCGACGCGATGCTGCAACCGGCCACGCTTCAATACTCGGTCTCGCGAACACGCGCGAGAGCTTGATGCATCTTGCCCGCCACGGGGGCGGGCGCGGCAGCACGAGAGGGGTTCGGGGATAGATTGATGGAAGAACTGCTGCCGTATTACGAGCGCGAACTGTCGTTCCTGCGTCGTTATTCGCGTGACTTCGCCGAGCGCTATCCGAAGATCGCGGCGCGCCTCGCCATGACGAGCGAGCATTGCGAAGACCCGCACGTCGAGCGAATGATCGAGTCGTTCGCATTGCTGGGCGCGCGTATCAACAAGAAGCTCGACGACGACTATCCGGAATTCACGGAAGCGTTGCTCGAGGTGCTGTACCCCCACTATCTGCGGCCGTTTCCGTCGTGTTCGATTGCGCAGTTCGGTATGTCGGCTGCCGTGAGCCAGTTGACGGAACCGCAGACCGTGCCGCGCGGCACGGAACTGCGCAGCCGGTCCATTCGCGGCGTGGAGTGCCGGTTTCGCACGGCCTACGATGTCACGCTGGCGCCGCTCGCGATCAGTGATGCGAAGTTTCTGCCGCTCGCCATGGCGCCGGGCGCCACCGTGCTGCCCCCGAACGCCACCGGCATCGTCTCGATCACGTTCGCTTCGACTTCACCTCAGCTCGATCTGGCTGCGCTGAAAGTGCCTCGCCTGCGGGCCCATCTGCATGGCGAGCAGTCCTTCATCGCGGCACTCGCCGATTGCCTCTTCGTCAACGCACTCGCCACGTATGTAGAGCCGGACCGCTGCGGACGCTGGAAGGAAATGCGCGCCAAGCCGGTCACGCAAGCGGGTTTCGACGAAGCGGACGGCTTGATCGACTATCCGGCACGGTCGCATCCCGCCTATCGTTTGCTCACCGAGTACTTCGGCTTTCCCGAGAAATTCGATTTCGTCGATTTCGATCTCGACGCCATGCTGCGTACCGCGGGTCCGTGCCGCGGCCTGACGCTTCACGTCGTACTCAAGGACGTGCGCGGCGACTCGCATATGGCGCGCCTGCTGGAAACGCTTTCGGCAAGCCACTTGCGGCTCTTCTGCACGCCCGTCGTGAATCTCTTCAGGCAGCGCGGCGAGCCGATTCGCGTGAGTCACCAGGCCGTGTCCTACCCTGTCATTGCCGAAGGGCGCAACGCGTTCGCCTACGAGATCTATTCCATCGACTCCGTCCACCTCGTGCGTCAGCGTGCGCACGAAGAGAAGGTCATCGAGTTCAGGCCGTTCTATTCGCTGCATCACGGCGAGACGGAAAAGGCCGGGCATTACTGGTTCGCTCGGCGCAATGCCTGGGTGGCGGAGAACAGCCCTGGCTACGAGACGGAGATCTCGATTGTCGATATCGACCTCGAACCCTCGGCGCCGCAAACCGATACGCTGAGCGTCGATCTCACGTGCACGAATCGCGATTTGCCCTCGCGGCTCGCCGTGGGTCTGGAAGGCGGCGACCTGTTCGTGGAAGGGGGCGCGCCGGCAGGCAGCAGCATTGCGATGCTGCGTCGGCCTACGCCCACGGCGCGCTTCGAACGTGGACGTGGCGCGCACTGGCGGCTCGTTTCGCATCTCGCGCTCAGTCATGTATCGCTCGCAAACAGCGGCCTTGCTGCATTGAAAGAGATGCTCGTGCTCTACGATCTGCGGCGCTCGGCGGTGTCGTCGCGCCATATCGAAGGCATTGTCGGCATCGAGCAGCGTGCCGCCGTGCAATGGCTGCCTGGCAAGCCGTTCGCGACCTTCGTGCGCGGCGTCGAAATCCGGCTTACGCTGGACGAGGAGCACTTCGTCGGCACGAGCGTGGCCACGTTCGTGCGCCTGCTCGACACGTTCTTTGGGCTTTACGTGCATCTGAACAGTTTTGTGCAACTGATCGTCGTGTCGAAGCGCACCGGCGAGGAGATTCTGCGATGCAAACCGCGCAGCGGCGAGTCGATCCTGGTGTAATCGAGCGTCTGCTCGACGAGCCGCACGCGTTCGAATTTTTCCAGGCCGTGCGCATGCTGGAGCGCTGGTTTTCGGACAATGATGCCGCCGCGGCCACGCGCACCGGGGACGTGCTGGCGAAGCGTATCGGCTTTCGCAGCACGCTGTCGCTCGCGTTTCCGCCCAGCGAGATCGAGCAGGCTCAACCCTACGACCACAGCGGCGATGCGCTGAAAAACAAGGATCAACGCACAGCGGCGCTGGCCAACGGCGGACTCTCTCGCGTCGATATCACGCCGTCGTTTTTCGGCCTGTTGGGCGGTCAGGGCGCGTTGCCGCTGCACTACACGGAGCAGATCGTCTCGCGCGAGCAGTTGAAGCGCGATCGCGCGGCGCGCGAATTCTTCGACGTATTCGGCAATCGCGCGACGGCGCTCTTCTACGCGGCCTGGAAGAAGTACCGCCTGCCGTTCCATTACGAACTCGATCGCGACGAACGCTATCTGCCGTTGCTGCTCGCTCTGGCGGGCGTGGGCGATGGCGGCACACGCGAGAGCCTGCAAACGGGCAATGGCGCGTTGTTCGACGAAGCCATTGCCGGTTACGCATTGCCCGCGCGACATCGTCCCGTTTCGGCGGCCTATCTGCAGCGCACGCTGTCCGATTACTTCAAGGTGCCTGTGCGCGTGGACCAGTTCGTCGGCAAGTGGTATGACGTGCCGCGCGATCAGCTCACCGTGCTGGGCGAGATCAATGCGACGCTCGGCGCGTCGGCGCTCGCGGGCGAACGCGTGTGGCAGCGCGACATGCGGGCAAGGCTGATCATCGGCCCGCTTTCGAAGGCCGATTACGAGTCGTTCCTGCCGGGCTTCGATTGCGCTATCGCGCTCGAACGCATGCTCACGCTGCTGGCAGGCGTCACGCTGGAGTACGAAGTGTCGCTCGTATTGCGGCGCACGGAAGTCGGCCCGAGCCAACTGGGCGGCGGCGCGCGACTGGGCTGGGACGCCTTCCTGTGCACCCACGCAGCGGACCGCGATCGCGCGGATGCGCGTTACGAATTGCACGTCATCCACTGACGAAGATCTCAAAGAAGAACCGAACCGTACGAGAACCGGACGCACCCGATGAGCACGCCCCTCAAGACCCTCATTACCAAACTCAACACGACGTGCCGCCAGGCCACGGAGCGCGCGGCCAGTCTCTGTCTTGCGCGCGGTCACTACGAGGTGGACCTCGAACATCTGTTCCTCGCGCTGCTGGACGAGCCCGCCAGCGACGCGGCAATCGTCCTGAAGGCGAGCGGCGTGGACGTGCACGCGTTGCGTGCCGACCTCGAAGGCGAACTCGAGCGGTTGAAGACCGGCAACACCAGAACGCCGGTGTTTTCCGTGCATCTCATCGAACTGTTCGAGCAGGCGTGGCTCATTGCCTCGCTGGATTCGCAGATCGGACGAATTCGCTCGGGGCATCTGCTGCTCGCGTTGTTGAGCGCGCCGGATCTCGCGCAATTCGCGCAACGCATGTCGCCGCGCTTCGCCGGCGTACGGGTGACGGATCTCAAGCATCGGTTCGACGAAATCACGGAAGGCTCATGCGAAGTCGAGCGTGCGACCGCAACCGGAGCCGATACCGCCGAAGACGCACAAACGCGTCAGGCGACCTCTGGCGGTCCTTCCCGAACGCCTGCGCTGGACACCTACACCACCAACCTCACGGAGCGTGCCCGCGAAGGCAAGATCGACCCCGTGGTGGGCCGCGAACGCGAGATCCGTCAGGCCATCGACATCCTGATGCGCCGCCGCCAGAACAACCCCATCCTCACGGGCGAAGCGGGTGTGGGGAAAACCGCGGTCGTGGAGGGACTTGCGCTGCGCATCGCGGCAGGCGATGTGCCGGCCGCGCTCGCGGGCGTTGCGCTTCACGTGCTCGACATGGGGCTATTGCAGGCGGGCGCCAGCGTAAAGGGCGAATTCGAAAACCGCCTGAAGAACGTGATCGACGAAGTGCGAAAGAGTGCGCACCCGATCATCCTGTTCATCGACGAGGCGCATACGATCATCGGCGCGGGCGGCCAGGCGGGCCAGAACGACGCCGCCAATCTGCTCAAGCCTGCACTCGCGCGCGGCGAATTGCGCACCATCGCGGCCACGACGTGGAGCGAATACAAGAAGTACTTCGAGAAAGACGCGGCGCTCGCGCGGCGCTTCCAGGTGGTGAAGGTCGAAGAGCCGGACGAGACGCTGGCCGCAGCCATGCTGCGCGCGATGGCCGGCTTGATGGAGCGCCACTTCAACGTGCGCATTCTCGACGATGCCATTACCGAGGCCGTGCGCCTTTCGCATCGCTACATCAGCGGACGGCAACTGCCGGACAAGGCGATCAGCGTGCTCGACACGGCGTGCGCGCGCGTCGCGCTCGCGCAGAGCGCCACACCAGGCGCGATCGACGACGCGAGAAAGCGCATCGAACGCACGGAGACGGAAATCGCGGCGCTCGAACGCGAGGCCGCGGGCGATGCGCTTGAAGACCCGCAGCGCTCTGAGCGGCTCGCCGCGCTACGCGCACAACTCGCGGCGGACAAGGAAACCATGACTGCCGACGAGGCACGCTACGCGCAGGAACGCGAACTGGTAACGGAGATCGCCGCACTGCGCAGCCAGATCGATACGCTGCGCGAGCGCGCGGCCGATGCCGCGCAATCCGACGAACTGCGCGAGGCGCGCGAAACACTCACGCAACACGTGGCACGTCTGCACGCGTTGCAGGGCGCGCAACCGATGGTGCCCCTGCAGGTGGACGGCCACGTGGTGGCAGAAATCGTCGCGTCGTGGACCGGTATTCCGCTGGGACGCATGGTGAAGGACGAAATCGGTACCGTGATGAACCTTCAGCCGTTGCTCGCTGCGCGCGTGATCGGCCAGGACCACGCGCTCGAGGCCATTGCGCAGCGCGTGCGAACCGCGAGCGCAGGGCTCGAAGATCCGAACAAGCCGCGCGGCGTCTTCATGTTCGTCGGGCCCTCGGGCGTGGGTAAAACCGAAACGGCGCTCGCGCTGGCAGACGTGCTGTACGGCGGCGAGCGCAAGATGGTCACGATCAACATGAGCGAGTATCAGGAAGCGCACAGCGTCTCGGGACTCAAGGGCTCGCCGCCGGGTTATGTCGGCTACGGCGAGGGTGGCGTGCTGACCGAAGCGGTGCGGCGCAATCCGTATTCGGTCGTGCTGCTGGACGAAGTGGAAAAGGCCCATCCCGATGTGCTCGAAATGTTCTTCCAGGTCTTCGACAAGGGCATGATGGACGACGCCGAAGGCCGCGAGATCGACTTTCGCAACACGCTCATCATTCTGACGTCGAACGTGGGCTCCACCACGGTGATGCAGCACTGCCTCAATAAAGGCGAAGGCGAGTTGCCCGACGCGGACGAACTGGCCGAACTGCTGCGCCCACAGCTGTACAAGGCGTTCAAGCCCGCGTTCCTCGGCCGCATGAAGGTCGTGCCGTACTACCCGATTTCCGACGACGTGCTCGCGCAGATCATCGAACTTAAGCTCGATCGCATTCGCCGCCGCGTGGAAGCAAATCATCATGCTGCGTTCGAATGGGACGAATCGCTCATCGACGCCGTGCTCTCGCGGTGTACCGAGGTGGATTCGGGCGCGCGCAACGTGGACCACATCCTGAACGGCACGCTCTTGCCCGAGATCGCGCAGCACGTGCTCGAACGCATCGCCGACGGCGAACCCATCGCGAAGATTGCTGTGCATGCGCACGAGTCGGGCGAATTCGAATACACGGTGGAGTAACGCATGCCAATCGATCTAAAACTGCTGATCGAGCCCGTGAGCGAATCGTCGCCGTGCGGCGAGGACTTGCTGTTTTCTGCGGACTTCGACGCCATCCAGCACGCGCGCCGTTTCGACGATCCCTCGCTGGATCAGGGCGAGTGGGTGACGGACATCAAGGAAGCCGACTGGTCGTTCGTGGTCGCGCGCGCCTCGGCGCTGCTGGGCTCGCAGACGAAGGACTTGCGGCTCGCGGTGTGGCTGACTGAAGCGCTGGCGATGGAAGACGGCGTGCCCGGGCTCACGCAAGGCTATGCGCTCGTGACGGGTTTGTGCGAGCGGTACTGGGAGTATCTGCATCCGCTGCCGGAAGGCGACGACGCCGAATACCGTCTGGGCAATGTCGGCTGGCTCGTGGGGCGTACGGCTGAACTGCTGCGCGCAGCGCCGCTCACGCAGACGGGCGATAGCTCGTTCAGCGCGCTCGACTGGGAGGTCGCCACGCACGCGGCGCAGGCGGCGAAGCGCGACCCCGAACACGCGGACGACATCACGCGCGGCAAACCGGCCGTCGAGCAGATCGAGGCGAGCCGGCGGGCCACGCCCGCGCGCTTTTACGTGTCGCTGCTCGCGGAGTTGAGGGCGTTCGAAGACGCGATGCTGGGCCTCGAACGCGAGCTGGATCTGCGCGCAGGCGAAGTCGCACCGAGCTTTCGCAAGGCAAAAGACGCGTACGAGTCGGTGTATCGGCTGGCCGAGCGCTTCGCGCGCGAAGCCGGCGTGAACCCGGATGCGCCCGACGGTCAGGCGGCGCGGGAATCGAAGCAGGATCAGACGGCGGGTGCGCAGGAGCGTACCGAGCCGACATTCAAGACGCCGTTGCTGCACGAGGCTGCCGTGCCCACCACACTCGCTCCCGCATCACAGACCACGCACGTGTCGAACGTTGCGTACGCCGGCATTCAAAACCGCGCGCAGGCCGTGGCTCAACTGCGCGCGGTCGCGAAGTATTTCCGCAGCACCGAACCGCACAGTCCGGTGGCCTATCTCGCGGACAAGGCCGCCGAATGGGCCGACATGCCGCTGCACGAATGGCTTTCGACGGTCGTGAAGGACGACGGCTCGCTCTCGCACATTCGCGAGTTGCTGGGCATCAAGCCCGACGCGAACGGTTGAGGGTCGCAGCTGAGGAGCAGCGGGCGTTCGCTGTTCCTCGCGGCTCGCGCGCCGCGTGAAGAGGCGCCAGCGCCTCTTCACATAGGAGCCTCGCTGATCAGAGCCCCGCTCTGAATTCGATTCGCCGATTGCGGGCGCGGCCGTCGGTGGTGTCGTTCGAGGCGATGGGCTGATCGGGGCCCACGCCTGTCGTGCTCAACTGCTGCGGCGAGATGCCTCGCGCCACGAGGTAACCCTTCACCGCATCCGCACGCGCCTGGCTCAATGCAATGTTGGACGCCCGATTACCGAGGTTGTCGGTGTGGCCGATGATCTCGACGGTCTTCGTCGACATCTTCGAAAGTACCGTCGCCATCTGATCCAGAATCGCGCGGCCTTGCGGTGTGAGCGTCGCGCTGCCGGTTTCGAATTCGATAGTGCGGTTCGCGAGCGTGCGATCGAGCAGCCCTTGCTCGGATGCGCTCACACGCAGTCCGTTCTTGATGGTCCATGTGGGGTTCAGCGCGTTGGCCATGTCGCTTGCAAGCTGCTGGCGCTGCGCTTCGTTGCCCACTTCACCTTTCACGTCGATCTGCGTGCCGTCGATCTTGAGTTGCCCCTTGCTGATCTGCTTCAACTGCGGGCCGATCAGCTTCTGCACGTTCGTGCCCCAGTTGGGCGGCGTGGCGACGTTGCCCACTTCGATCTGATCGACCACGTTGGTCGCGCCATACGTGTCGCGCAGGCGTTGTAGCACGGCTGCCTTCGTGGCTTCATCCGGCACCTTGCCGCCTACCACGACCTGGCCCGGTGCCGTGTTCGCTGCGGGCGGCACATAGGTCGTGCCGCTGCCGGCCGAGGCGCCCGGGGTTGCTGCGGCGTTGATGCTGCCGCCCGTGCCTGTGGGCGCGCCTGTCGACGCGGGAGACTGCGGCGGCAGGATCGTCGTATGGATCTGCACGCCGCTGTTGTCCACGGGCGTGACGTTCGCCGGGCCGGCGTTGTCGGCGCGCGCCGGGCCAGCGGCGGCGAACAGCACGCAGGCCGCGGCGCATGCAATGGCGGCGGTGGACGGGCGCAAGGCGTGACGGTCGATGGCGCTCATCATGCGGTCATGCTGCGACGAACGCTTCGCGAAACGTGTCGATGGCCATACGCAACGAAAGCTGCGGTTGGTCGAGATAGCTGACAAGCTTGCTGATTCCATGGTCGTTCTGTGCATGAGCGTCGATCCACTCGGGATCGTCGATGTCGATGTTGTGCGCCGCGTACGCCTGCGGATCGACGACGCTGTGCAGCGTCTTCGCCGAGGCACCGTTGAAGCCCACCACGAGCCGCTCGCGCGAGGCGATCGTGCCGATGAAGATGGCCAGCTCGAAGTCGGCGTGCGCAACAAAGGGCGCAATCAGTTCGAGCCAGAACGCGGCAACGAGACTGCGATAGAACGGGTCTGTCGGCAGCGGCAGCGTGAGACCGCGCTCCAGATGCGACGAGCCGCTCGTCATCACGGGCCGCAGCAGCGAACCGAGCGCGAGCATCGCGCCGCGCAGTTTCACCGGGTGGCCGCTTGCGAGCAGCATCTGTTCGAGTCCGGCGAGCGTCTGGTGTTCCACGAAATCGTTGAAAGTGCCGTCGTGCGGGCTGCCGGGGCCTGCGCTCGTCTCGATGGGCACGAGCGTTTCGCCCAGCGCCTGGAGCGCGCCCGCCGGCTCGGAGGCGCCCAGCAGCGGTTTCATCTGCGCGGCCACACGTGACCAGAGCCGCGCAAACGCGAGCGGGCTACGCGCGAGAAACGCGAGCGGCTGGTTGACTTCGAGCGCCGTGGCGGCAAGGAACGGAAAGCGCCGCGACGACACGTCGTGGCTCGCCATCATGTGACCCGCAATGGCGAGCCGGCTGCGTGAGCCGAGAAACGCGAAGTGCATGGGCCGCGCGTCTTCGTAGACGATCTTCCAGCGCGGGTCTTCCGCGAGCAGCTCCATGGCTTGGGCGATCCAGTGGTCGAGCGTCTGGAGCAGTTGCGGGTTATGCGCGCTTTTCACGAAGTCGCCGCGCGACGGGATCTTGCCAAAGTAGGCGATCTGCGCCTCTACGGTTTGCGTCATTGCGCACTCCCCGAATGCGATGCTGCCGATACGACAGCGGATGACTGCGTGCCTGCGCCGGCGTTCGCGGCGGGTGCGACGCCCGGCGTGGCGACGCCCGACGCGGATGCTGCTCCGGCTGCCGGGACCGTCGGCGCGGTCAGCGCCGTGGCCGCGCTCACGTCGGCCACGGAGGAGGGCAGTCGCAGCCCACGCAGGCTTTGCTGCTGGGGCGCGTCGCCGGAGCCAGCGCTGCTGCCACCGCCGCCCGTCGGCTGCGAGCTGCTGATGATGCGCATGCTGACCGCCACGGTGACGTTGCCCTGCGTCCACGACAGATCGAACGTGCCGTCCGGGCGGCGCTTGCGTTGCGCCGAGTTGATGAGTTTTTCGAGACCGTAGCGTCCCGGCTCGTTCACGAGCTGCAGCGTGCGGCCGTCGAAGGTGGTCGCTGTGAGCGTGGCGCCCGGCGAGCCTTGCGGGTTCGGCCACACGAAGTTGGTCCATTGCGGCGGCGTGTTGCGGTAGCGCAGTTGCTGTCCGTCGATGGCGATCGTGTACTCCGTCGTGCCGGTGGCCGGCTGCGGCAGGATCTGGAATACGGTCTGCGGCTCGCTCGATGACTGGCCGCTGCCTGCCGCGCCGCCCGAAAGCGGCGCTACCCAGCGGGCGAAGCCGTTCGTGAAGTCGGGCGTGAGCGCGAGGCCCATGTCGCCCCATGTGCGTGCCGTGAGCGTGTCGCCGCGGCGTACCGCGAGCGGTCCGAGCGTCGTGCCAACAAACTTCGCAATGGCGCCGTCCGGCCCGAAGACCTGGGCGATCTCGCCCGCGCCGGCTTCGATCTTCGCGTCACCCGAGAACGGATACTTGTTCGCGAGCGAGGTCTGGAAGGTCTGGTACACCTGCGCGTTCCAGATCTTGTTGACTTCCACGGTAGCGGGTTGAATTACCACGGCGTAGGCCTGCATGAGCGGACGCACGAGCAGCGGGCGCAGCGCCTTGCGTTGCGAATCCGTGAGGCCCGTCAGCATCTGCTCGTCCACGAGCTTCAGCGAGTCGGCGAGTTCGGAGCCGTTGCCGTCCAGCGTCTGCTGCATGAGCTGACGCGCGCCCGGCCCCGGGTCGCCCTGGTTCTTCAGCACGTTGAAGCGCGTGCGCACCTTCGAGAGCGAATCCATGTAATTGCGCAGCAGCGACGTGCCCTCGTGCGTCTGCACGATGCGCGCGAGCCCGGTAAATTCCTGCCCGATGGGACCCATGGGCAGCTCGACCGGATTGCCGTTGATGTCGACGTTCGCTGTTTGCGCGGGCGCCGGAGCGCGCGAGAACAGGTTCTTGAACCAGCCCGTCACGCCGGCCTGCGCACTCTTCAACACGGTATTGGCAAGCGAGGGGTTATCCCACGACGTCTGGTCGTACGCGGTTTCCAGCACCTTGCGAATGGGCGAATCCTGCGGATCGCCCAGGCGGTTCATGGCGTCCACGGCCTGGTTGAAGCTGCCGAAGCTCTGCACGGCAATGCCCTGCATGAACTTCTGCCAGTGCTGCGCGTACTCGGTCTTGTACATCTGCACGAGCGCCTTCTGGATCTGCTCGGGGCTGCCTTCCAGCGTGAGGTCGTCGGTGGCCGAGGTGTTGAGCACCCAGTCCTTCGCCTGCAGTTCCTTCGTGGCGGCGTCGCGAATGGCGGGCTGCACGTACTGGAACCACGCTTCGCGCGTGAAGGTGCCCGGAATCGCGTAGCTGCCGGCCACGAGGCCGTTATTCGATTCGCCGACGATGCGCGCCACCGTCATTGGCGCAAAACGCGTGGAGGCACGTGCCTTGATTTCTTCGTAGACGCGCTGGCGTGCCGGCATGCCGCGCACCACGCGGCGCAGGTTTTCGCGGGTCTGGTCGACGAGCGCGAGGTTCTCGTCGATCATCGGCCAGTCGTCGTCGGTGACGCGCGAGAGGTAGAACGTGATCATGCGCTCGGCGCTGCGGATCATCTCGTCGCGCGGCATGTTGCCCCGGTTCGTTTCGAGCCAGCCGCGCCAGAATCGCGCGAGCTGGTCGGTGAGATGGGCCTGTTCCACGTGGCGCTTGTCCGAGAGCATGAGGTACGTCTTCAGCGCGTTGTAGGCGTCTTCGACGTTCGTGGGCGACGCGTCGCTATAGAGGCCGCCCTGGCTCGTGGAGGCCATCGCCGCGTGTGCGGAGACGGGCATTGCGCCGGATTCGGGCGCGCGCGTCATGGGCGCGAGCTGTTCGGGATGCGCGTTGACGTCCTTCAGGAACGACGCGAGGTTCTGCGAAACGGGCGTGAGCAGGATCTGCTTGACGCCGTTGTAGTACTCGGCGAGCAGATGTTGCTCCAGCCGGTCGCCCTGATACAGGCCGAGCGAAACCGAAAGCGGCTTGTCATGGCGGAACTGTTCGAGCTGCTCGATACGGTCTTCGAGAATGTCCATGGCCTGCAGGCGCGATTGCAGGTCGCTGCGGTTCTGCTGCAGGCGCACCACGTTATCGAGATCCGCCTGCACGTTGGCCGTGAGTTGCTGATTGCCGATGGTGGACCACGTCCAGCCGCCCAGCGCAAGCGCGAGCGCCGCGACGAAGCCGAAGAAGGTGGCGTAGCGCAGCCGTGTCTTCGCCGGGCTTGCGAACTGACGCACCGTTTGCTTGTCCGCGAAGATCACCTTGGAGAACAGGTCACGCAGGAAGAAGCCGTATCGCGAGACGGCGCCTTGCGGTTGCGGCAAGCCTTCCGCCGAGAGCCCGAAGCGGTTCGCGATGCGTTGCGCGGCGGCGCTGTTCGTTTCGCCTTCCTGCAATGCGCTCGTGAAATAGAAGCCGCGGAAGATGGGCTTGTACTGGAACGGGTTGTTCTCGAACAGCGTGGCGAGAAACGCGCGCAGCGCCGGCTTGATGGTGGAGAACTCGAGCGGAAAGCTCAGTTGCCCCGGCGAGAGCTTGTTGCCGCGGCTGATGGAGAGTTGCGCGACGCTGATCTCTTTCAGGCCTTCGTAGAGTTCTTCGAAACGTTCGTCGAAGAGCGCGACGATGTCGCGTTTCTCGTCGGGCTCGTAGGGCAGTGTGGCGCCCCACACGCGGTCGTATTCGTTGCGGTCGTTGCCGCCGAAGAATTCGCTGAAGCCCGTGATGAGGTCGGCCTTCGTGAACATCACGTAGACCGGCGCGAACACTTCAAGCTTCTCGGTAAGTTCCTGCACACGCTGACGCAGGTTCTTCGCGAGGTTGATTGCGAATTCGGGGCGATTGCCCGTGAGTTCCGCGATGCTCGCGGTCACGATGATGCCGTTGATGGGCGCCTTCGGACGGTGCCGCTTGAGCAGCGAGAGAAAGCCGAGCCATTCGCTGCGGTCTTCCTCGTGCACCGAATAGCGGCCCGCGGTATCGAGCAGGATGCCCTCGGTCGTGAAGAACCAGTCGCAGTTGCGCGTGCCGCCAATGCCGTGCACCACGGCGTTGTTCTTGTCGGCGAAGGGGAACTGCAGCCCCGAGTTCAGCACGGCGCTGCTCTTGCCCGCAGCCGGGTTGCCGATCACGATGTACCAGGGCAGCTCGTAAAGCGCCGAGCCGCCCGAGACCTGACCGATCTTGGACGTCTTGATGGTCTTGACCGCATCGATGAGGCGCGCGCGCAGCGTGTCGAGTTCGGCCTGACGTGCAGGCGGCGCGGCTGCTGCCGCGGCCTTGTCGGTCTCGGCCTGCTGTTCGAGCATTTCGCCCAGCTTGCGATTGGCGCGCCGTGCACGCAGGCGCCGCACGAGCCACACCACGAGCCATAGCGCGACGAGCGCACCCAGCACGAGCGCCGGCCATAGCGGCGGTAGATCGAGCAGGCTCGCGCCGACGAACAGGACCGCTGCGAGCGCGATGAAGCCGACGATCGTGAGCGTGCGTTTACTGGTCAACACGGTGAGAAAGCGTTGCATGGGTGCCGTTCAGTGCTGGTGATGTACTCGGTGTGGTGTGCTTTTCGAGCCGGTGGGCGCAGCGCGGATGGCATGCGGCCGCGTCGGCGTTCTGCTCAGCGGCGCTGGAGTCTCGCGAGCGTAGCGGGCCCCGGTTGCCGGATCGTGTCTGGATGGCGACAGATGCCGCCCGCAGCAACTGCATGGCGGTTATCGCAATTTCGTGAAGGAAAAATGACGAAGGGTTCGAAAGTCCCGTTTGCACAGGATTGAACGCGCCATTTCCTGGCGGTGGAAATTGTTAAATGCCCCATGCGCCCCCTTTCTTATGTCGTTTTCGCGCAATTTAGTGCGCGCGGCCCAATACGAACCCGGGCTTGTGATATTCGACGTGCCCCAGATCCATCATTTTCCAGCGGCCGCCCCATGTGAGACCGACCTGCTCGGCGGTCTGTCCGTACAACTCGTAGCCTCGCATGGCCCATGGATCTTTTTCTGAAATGACCAGCTTGCCGTCACGCAAAAAGGCATTGTCCGCGGCCAATCCATATTGGTGATAGCTCTGATACGCCGCGGCATTGGTCACGTTTCCCCCCATCTGCGCGAGCCGGTTTTGCCGTTCCGGGCTGCGATAGCCTTCCAGCAAGGCCATTTGATAACCGTATTGCTCATGCATGATCTTGTACACGAGCAATAAGCGCGTTCTGAAATCGGCGTCCAGCAGGTTCCAGTCGCGGCTCGCGTCCTGCAGCGCAGGCCGCACCTGCTCGACTTCCTGCGTGGCGAAGACCTCAGGCGGAAGCGGCGGCGGGGGCACGAGCTGCTCGCCATTCAGCAGGGCAGCGATTTTTTCGTCGGGCACCCGCACATTGTCGTCATATTGAAATAGCTGACGGCCTCTCAATGCAATTGCAATCAACGGCGGCGTGGCAAGAATACCTGTGGCAGTAAAAATCAGCAAGCGCCGGCGTATCAGCAAATTTTGCACGTCGACTAAAGTTGTTTGGGAAATTTTTGCCGATTTATGTAATTGCTCGCGAGTGCGCATTGCATGCGCTGATGCACGGCGCATCACGCGTCCGTGAATCTGGAAGGCCGCACCCAGAATGGATGCGCGCACTGCCGGCAAAAGGACCATTGCCGCGGCCAGCACGACGACAAGGAAATAGAAAGTAAGGACCGCTGCAATCAAGGTGCACCCCGCAATTTGCTGGCAATTGTATTTTGTAATGCGAGACTTTAGAATCAGCCTGCTCGCCAGGTTCGGACATTATTATCGCGGCGAATTAAACAAGGATTCAATGAGACAGCGAATGAGTGCGCCGGACAGCCCGAATTCCAGAACCCCGCCCAGCCTGCTTTCCGATACGGCTCCGGCAAGCGAAGCCAACGGTTCGCGCATCCTCGCGAACCTGGAAGGCCGTGTCGTACCTCCCGCAGAGAAGAAGCCGCCGCGCGCGAAGAAGCCGCTCGTGGTGGGCGGATTGCTGGTCGTGGCGCTGGCCGCAGTGGGCGCCTGGCAACTGCAAGGGCGCTACCAGACGCATCCTGCTGGCGCAGCGCAGGGTGACGCCGCGACTACTTCAGCGACAACTTCAGCAACAACTGCCGCGGCACAGGCGAGTGGCGCGAGCGCTGCTCAAACCACTGCGGCCAGCCCCGCGCCGGCTTCTGCGTCGCAAGCGGCAACCATCGTGGCCGACGATTCGGCGAGCGCACCGAATGCGTCAGGCGCGGCGTCGTCGCCGGACGTGGCATCGGCATCAGGGGCCGCCGACGGCAATCGCCTGTCCCGCGCCCTGGCGAATGGGGCTGAGGACACAGGCGCACCGGCCTCGGCCACCACGCTGGCGGTTGCGCCGGCGAAGAACGCGAAGTCTGCCTCTGCCGCTGCGCTTGCAGCGAACAGCAAGCAACATGAGACAGTCGCATCGCGCGGCAAACATGAGGCGCCGAGTGGCGGCCACCATGCGGCGAAACCGGTAGCCGTAGCACAGACGCAGAAGTCTCGCGACACGAAGGGCGGCAAGACCCACGACGACTCGGACGCGGACTTGCTGGCCGCGCTCGTCGCGCGCACGAAGCCGTCCACCGAGTCTGAGAAGGAAGCGCCTGCGAAGCCTGCGCAGTCGAAGCAATCTTCGGCGAAGCAGGCCAATGCGAAGGAAACCTCGAAGCAAGCCCCGACAAAAATCGCGGCATCGAACGCAGGCGATGTGCGCCTCGCGGAGCGCGTGAAGGAGTGCGGCCAGAAAGGCTTCTTCGAAGACCAGCTCTGTCGCTGGCGTGTCTGCGACGGGCATTGGGGTAAAGACCCGGCTTGCCCCACTGCCGCGACGACACGGCAGCCTTGACGCGCCCGCGCGGGTGCGCGGAACCGGTATCGCGCTACCGTTAGCTGTTCTTCAAACCCTCCGGATGTAGGAACGCCGCCCTGGTTGTTGTGCCCTCGCTCGGGCGCGCTGCAGGGCGGCTTCTGCTTCAGCGTCATCCGGTCGCGGTTCCGCGAGCTCTTCCGGATTCAGTTTTCTCCCCGTCGACAAGGCCACGCCCGAAACGCCCGCGTTGCCGGACTATTGCCATGTCACGCGAGGGCGCCGTCCTGGTGGCCCTCCAGCCGTCCCACTCCGCACGCTGCGCATTTCCTCTTGCGATTTGCATAGTCCTCCAGTACGATGCGCACAAAATCTAAATGCAAATGACTCGCATTTAGATTTTGTGCGCGGATCACCAGACCAACAAAGAGCGAATCGACAAAGCATGGGAACAGACTTCGGGGCTGTGCGGCACGCGGTGCCGGCGCAGAAGCGCAACCGGTGCGCGTGGCAAATCGCCTTGGCATTTTCCTGGCTCGCTGGCCAGCCTGCCTGGGCCGCGACGACAGCCGACAGTACGAATGCCGGTGTCTCAACGACGCCGTCCGCTGCGCCGGCGAGCGGTGCGAAGCAGGGCGACACCGTGCTACCTGCCGTGACGGTCAGCGCGGCGACGGCGGGGGAGTCCGAGCAGCATCTGGAAACGAAGGTCGCGACGGGCGCGCTCGGCAGCCGCTCGCAGCTCGATACGCCGTTCTCGACCACGGTAGTGGACGAAGAGGAACTGGCGGCGCTTCAGCCGGGCAAGCTCGGCGACATCTTCATGGGCGATGCCTCCGTCTCCGACAACTCCGACGCGAACAGCGCCTGGGCCAGCTACATCACCGTGCGCGGCTTGCAGCTCGACTGGCAGAACGGTTTCAAGATCGACGGCATGCCGTTCAACGGCTACGGCATCACGCTGCCTTACGAGCAGTTCGAGCGCGTGGAACTGCTGAAGGGGCTCTCCGGCTTCATGTACGGTTTCGCGACGCCGGGCGGCATCATCAACTACGTGACGAAACAGCCTGGCGCGACGCCTGTGCGTAGCGTCGACATCGGCTATCGCAACAACGGCGTGTTTAGCGAGCACGTGGATCTGAGCCAGCGCTTCGGCCCCGACCAGATGTTCGGTGCGCGCCTCAATGCCACGCACGAGGAGGGTAAGACCTATAACGAAGGCGAGTTGAATCGAAACTCGGTATCGCTCGCACTCGACGCTCAATTGACCCGCTCGCTCTCCGCCGATTTCAACCTGCTCTACCAGGAGCGCAGCGCGTCCAACCAGCCGCCGTCCATTTCGGTTGCGCAGTACACCGGCACGAGCCTGCCCGCGACGATCAGCGGCGGCAACGGGAATCTCAGCAGCGCAGGTCAGCATCTGAACACGAACCTGCAGCTCTATACCGGCGGCATTCATTACAAGCTCTCGCCGGACTGGACCGCGAGCCTCGTGTACAGCTATAGCACCGCGCGGCGAGATCGCAACGAAAGCACGCTTTATCTCGCGAACAGCTCGGGCGACTACACCGACTCGCGCTTCTACGGCATCGAAGCGCATCAGTACAGCCAGATGCAGGCGCTCGTGGAAGGCAAGGTGCGAACGGGCATGCTTGCGCATCAACTGGTGTTCGGTGCGTCGTGGCAAAAGCAGGTGAACTACTACGAAGACGGCAGCTTCTACGGCACCATCGGCACGGGCAACATCTATTCGCCGAACCTGAATGCCTACTATCCCTCCGTCAACGCAGGCACGTACCGCGCGAGCGACATCACGCAAAAGGCCCTGTTCGCGAGCGACACTGTGCAGATCACCGAACGCTGGTCCGTGCTCGCGGGCATTCGTTACACGAACTACGAGCAACGCGGATTCGATCTGACCGGCGGACAAACTTCGTCGTACGGCAAGAACGGCGTGATCACGCCATCGTTCGCGGTGATGTACAAGCTCGACCCGCGTACGACGGTCTACGCGAGCTATGTCGAGGCACTGGAAGCGGGCGCTTCCGTCGCATCGACGTACGCGAACGCCGGTGCGCTGCTCAACCCGCTACGCAGCAAGCAGTACGAAGTCGGCATCAAGACGGCGCACAATCGCTGGAGCGCAACGGCTGCATTGTTCCGCATTGAACGTGGCGCCGCCTATGCGAACAGCGCAAACGTTTATGTTCAGGATGGCGAATCGATCTATCAGGGTCTCGAAGTTGCGGGCGCCGCGCAGATCGGCTCGCAGTGGAACGTCGGCGGCAGCATGATGCTGCTCGACTCCTGGTACGCGAAAGGCAGCACCTACAACGGTAACCGCGTGGCGGGTGCGCCGCGCTTCGTGGTGGCAGGACATGTGGGTTACATCGTGCCCGCCGTGCCGGGGCTCGAGCTTGGCGTCGATGCGAAGTTCACCGGCAACACGTCGCTGCGCGAGGCGGGCGACCTGAGTGCAGCGGGCTTCCTGCTCGTCAATCTGGGTGCGACCTATCGCACACGCGTCGGCGCTCACGACGTCACGCTGCGCGCCGCGCTCGACAACGTGTTGGGCCGCCGCTACTGGGAATTCCAGTACGCCGACTACGTGAAGCCGGGCGATCCGCGCACGATCAGCCTGAACGCGAAGATCGATTTCTGAGCGGCGTCGAGATGTCCGTGAGACCCATCCTGGTTCGCCTGCATCGCTGGTTCGGGCTTGGAACAGCGGTATTCCTGTTCCTCTCGGGACTCACGGGCTCGATCATCGCCTGGCATCGCGAACTGGATGCTGCGCTCAACCCCGCGTTCTTTTATGCCCACACGTCCGGGCCAGCGTTACCGTCGCTCGAACTGGCGAAGCGCGTTGAAGCCGCGGACCCCCGCTTGCGCGTGACCTGGCTTCCGCTTGCAGCGGAGCCGGGGCGCACGTTGCAAGTGCTCGTCGCGCCGCGAAACGATCCTCATACCGGCAAGCCCTACGCGCTCGACTTCAATCAACTGGCTATCGATCCCGCCACGGGCGCGGTTCAGGGCCGTCGCGAATGGGGCGCGTTGTCGCTTTCGCGGCTCAATCTGCTGCCGTTCCTCTACGAACTGCACTACACGCTCTATCTGCCCGGCACGGCGGGCGGCCTGGCGACAGGCGTATGGCTCCTGGGTTTTGTCGCCATCGTATGGACGCTTGATAGCGTCATCGCGTTGATGCTCACGTTTCCCAGCTTCAAGACATGGCGCAAGTCGTTCGCGTTTCGCGTGCGTCGCGGCGGTTACCCGCTGGCCTTCGACGTGCATCGCTCGGGCGGCGTGTGGGTATGGGTGTTGTTGGGCGTGATCGCTGTCACGTCGATATCGATGAACCTCAGGGAGCCGGTTGTGCGCCCTGTGTTGTCGATGTTCTCCACGCTGGCGCCCGAGCCGGAGAGCGAAGCGAAGCCCTCAGCCCAGCCGCAGCCAGCGACCTTGAGTCGCGAACGCGTTCTCGAACTTGCGAGCGCCGCTGGGCGGCAGTTGAAGCTGCGCGCGGCGCCAGGCGGACTCTTCTTTTCACCGGATCGCAACTACTACGCGGTGGGCTACTTCGCCCCCGGTGACGACTACGGCGACTATCACCTTGGCAACGCCTGGACCTATTGGGATGCCACGACCGGAACGCAGATTGCGCGTACCGTGCCGGGCGTGGGCAGCGCAGGCGACCTCTTTCTGCAGGCGCAGTTTCCGCTGCATTCGGGGCGGCTGTTCGGTACGGCAGGGCGCATCGCCATCAGCTTCATGGGCGTCATGGTCGCGACGCTGAGCGTGACGGGCATCCTGATCTGGATAAGGAAGCGGGCAGGGCGGCGGGCAGCCGCGTTGCAGACGAGGCGCGAGGGCAAAGCGAGGCGAGCGAATCCGCAACGCGATGAACGACCAAGCGACGAGCGACGCATCAACGCGCCACATGCGGCAGAACCCGCACAGAAATAACCCGGCGAGAAGCGTTCACACACCCTTGCTACGCTCAGCATGAGCGACGACGGCCCTGCCGACCTCGTGCATCCAGACCACACACGCTTACGTCATCGAGTTTCCGCGCGGCGTGTTCTCCGTCGCATTCCCATACAGATCGCCCGTTTTTCCGTTGACGATCCGCTGTGCCATTTCGTTCAGATCGACGCTGTCGTTGCGCGCGAGCAGCACATAAGCGAGCTTGTTGGCACGCCACGTCACGGTCTTCATTTCGCCTACTTGCTGCGTGCGAAGCGGGGCGTCGCCGTGCGTATCTTCAATCACGCAGAGTGCCACCGGGTCGCCGCGTTCAGGCAGATACACCATCTGAATCAGCGGACGGTTGTGGTAGTAGAGCACCTGCACGCGCTTGAACTTGAGTCCTGCCTCGCGCAGGTCGGGCACACGAATCGGCATGCCCTGGCGCTGGCTCAGGTCCGTGAGAATCTGCTCGGTGGCGGTGTGGTCTTCCTTGAGGCTTGCTACCGTTTCGCGACCGTAGAGCACCTGATAGTCGGCCACGCTACGCACCCACGGATCAACGCCGGCGTGCAGCGCATTCCCGCTCGCGAAATACGCGGTCAACACACCGGAGCAGATCGCGCCCGCGACGAACGCTGCGGCGAGCCACGGCATCTGCGTGCGGCGAGCCGGCCGTGTTGCGCGTTGCGGCGGCGTGCTCACGCTCACGAGTTCGTCGATGCGGCGCGTGAGGCTCTGCGGCACGGGCGGCAGATGCTGGCGCTCGTAGGCCGCGCGATACGGCAGGCACGATGCGCGCAACGCCGCCACGCGTACCGACAGATCGGGCGAATGCGCGACGGCGGCTTCCACCTCGGCGCGCTGCTCGGGCGGCAGTTCGCCGTCCACGTACAACATCAGCAACGTATCGTCGACGTTCGTCATAGTGCTTCCCCCTTGCGGGTGGAGGCTGGCGCCTGTACCCCGAATTGTTGTCCGACCGTCAGCCTCGCGCGCGAGAGCCGGCTCATGATGGTGCCGATCGGCACGTCCAGCACCTCGGCGGCTTCGCGATAGCTGAGTCCTTCGATGGCCACCAGCACCATGACCACACGCTGCGCGTCCGGCAGCGATTCCACCGCGCGAATGACCTGGCGGTGCATGAGATCGACTTCGGGGTTGTGTCCAGAGGGGTCGGCGAACGACTCGATCTCGTCGTCCTGCCAGTCCATGCTGCCGCGGCTGCGAATGGAGCGCGAGCGCAGTTCGTTGAGCCACGTCGAATGCACGATCGAAAACAGCCAGCTGAGTGCCGACGTGCCAGGCTGAAGCTGATTTCTTCGTTCGAGGGCGCGAACGCACGCACGCTGCACCAGGTCTTCGGCGTCGTGCTGGTTCTGCGTGAGGCGCAGCGCGAACCGCCACAGCCGCGGAAGCAGCGTGGGCAGCACGGCTGGCAGGTCGTCGTCGTTCATCGAATCGTTCCGGTATCGGTCACGCGCGTACCGGAATAACAGACAGGACGAAGAATTATTCCACGCGAGCCGCGAAATTTTGGGCGGGGACTTCGCGACGCGAAGGGACCGATCTTGAAGTGATGATTGAAGGGGATATGTAAGGCGCCGCCGAAGTGCACGAGCGCAACGGCGCGCGACGCCCTGCGGCACGCGCCGATCACAAACGGCTTAGCGCGTACCCGTCCGCATTTCGCGATATTCGCGGCGCACGATGTCCATCAACTCCGCCACCGACGTGCTCGCGCAATCGCGTTCGTAAGTCACGCGGCCGCGCTGCATCAGCATGATGCGATCGGCAATGTCGAGCGTTTGCGCGTAGTTGTGCATGATCATCGCGATCGAAAGGTTGCCCTTTTTCTTGAGCCGCATGATGAGGTCGATGATGAGTCCCGCCTCGCGGGCGCCCATGGCGGCGAGGGGTTCGTCTAGCAGCAGGATGCGCGCGTTCGAATTGACCGCGCGCGCCACGGCAATGGCCTGGCGCTGGCCACCCGAAAGCTGCTCCACAGGCAGGTCCACCGAAGGCACGTGTACGCCGATATCTTCGAGGCACTCGGCCGCGCGAAGGCGCATGGCGCGGTTATTGAGCAGACGCAGCGGGCCGCGATGCACGATCTCGCGGTTCAGGAACATGTTGTGATAAATGCTCAGCGAGTTCGCAAGCGCGAGATCCTGGTAGACGCATTCAATGCCGAGCGCGCGCGCGTGGTCCACGGAGCGCAGCTCCGTTTGCTCGCCGTGCACGAAGAGCGTGCCGCTCGTCTGCGGATGAAAGCCCGTGAGGATCTTCATGAGCGTGGACTTGCCCGCGCCGTTGTCGCCGAGAATGCCGAGAATCTCGCCCTGGCCGAGGCGGATGTTCACGCCGTCCAGCGCCGTGACCGCGCCGAAGCGCTTCACGATGTTTTCGCCGCGCAGCGCATCCACGGTTGCCGCCGCCGTAACCGGAGTCGTAGCGGTGTCCGTCATCACAGCTCTCCTTTGCGCGCAAGCCGCATGACGTGGATGTTGATGATCATCGCGGCCAGAATGGCGGCGCCCAGAATCATGTTGAACGTGAACGCGTTGATGCCGATGAGCGTGAAGCCGTCGTTGAGAATGCCGAGCACCGCCGCGCCGATGAAGCCGCCGATGATCGTGCCCGAACCGCCCGCGAGCGGCGTGCCGCCAATCACCGCGGCTGCCACGGCGAGGAACATGATCTGGTTGCCGCCTGCCTGCGGGTCGATCGAACTGATGCGAAAGCCTTCCAGAATGCCCGTAAAGCCCGCCAGCAGCGCGGCAATGATGAAGTTGCCGAGCTTGAGCCGGCGGATCTGGATACCGGCCTCGCTCGCCCCCAGCGGATTGGCGCCCGCCGCAATGGTGTGCAGGCCCCAGCGCGTGTAGCGCAGCGTGACGTGCATCACGAGCGCAATCGCCACGGCCCAGATGATTTCGCTGTAGCCCCACGCACCCATGAACGAAGCGAACGCTTCGCCCTCGGGCGGCGTCACGGGCGTGCCGCGCGAAATGGTCAATGTGAAGCCGTTGACGAAGAAGAGCGTGCCCAGCGTAGTGACGAACGATGGAATGCGCAGATACACCGTCATGGCGCCATTCACGAAGCCCACCGCCGCGGCTGCAAGCACGCCGGCGAGCACCGCCGCCCACGCGGGCGCACCGGCCTCGCTCGCGAAATGCATGACGAAAGGGGCAAACGCAAACACCATGCCGGCCGAGAGATCGATTTCGCCGCCGATCATCAGCATGATTTCGCCGCACGCGATGATGGCCGCGGGCGCGATGAACTGCGAAAGGTTCTGCAGGCTCGCGCCTGTCAGAAGGAAGTCGCGGTTCATGAATTCGAAATAGGCGCTGAGAATCAGCGCCACCACGAAGATGCGCGTCTCGCTCGAACGTGCAATCGTGCCCAGCCGCCGTTGCGGCCGGGCACTGCTGGTCTGTCTGTCAGCCACGGAAGACATTACGACTTGATCCCGCCGCTGCGCGGCACGATTTGCGCCTTGGTGCTCTTGCCTTCATAGCGCGTCGACGTATTGAGATAAGGCTCGACCGTGCCCTTCGTCACGAACTTGAGACCGGTATTGATGTTGGCCGGGCCAACCAGCCCACCGGACGCGAGGAACACGAACGCCTCCAGAACAGTATAGAAGCCCTGCACGTAGGGTTGCTGGTCGATCGTGAAGTCGAGCACGCCTTCGTGAATCAGTTGCACGGTGCGCGGCAGCAGGTCGAAGCCGCCGCCGTGTACGCCCTTCGACTGAAGATTCGATTCCTTCATGACTTCGGCCACGCCCTGCGTGCTGCCCGCGTCGACGGCGAACATGCCTTTCAGATTCTGGTGGCCGAGGTAGAACGACTTGATCTTCGAGAGTTCCTCGTTGACCGTCGCGCCCGTGGCGATGGTTTGCGCATCGATGTTCTTGCCCGACTTCTTGATGGCCGCCATCGCGCCGTCGAGACGCGGCTGGATGTTGAGCTGCCCAGGCGTAGCGATGAAGAGCGCGACGAGTCCGCTGTCGATCAGGCTCACAATGCGCTCGCCCATCTGATACCCGGACAGATACAGATCCTGACCGATGTACGCAAGACGCGGATTTGTTGTACCCGAAGGGGCGTCCGCGTTGTACGCGAACACAGGGATGCCGGCGTCGAGCGCGTTCTGAATGGGTTTGTCGAAGGCTTTCGGATCGACAATGGGCACGGCGATCGCGTCGGCTTTTGCTGCAACGGCCGCATTCAGTGCATTCACCATTTCGCTGACGTCGGCATTGGCGGACCCGGTCCATTGATAGTCCATGCCGAATATCGCAGTCGCGTCCTGAATGCCATATTGCGTTGGCACAAAGAAAGGATTTGTCGTCACGTGATTGACGAATACGATTTTCCACCGCTTATGACCTGGAAATGGCGCAGCTTCCGCCGCCTGTGCCGGCGAAATTGCACCGCCAAGCAATGCCATTGCCGTGGCGAGCCCTGTTCCCAGTGCGGCTCCCTGCAATAGTCCGCGCCGGGAGTCGTTCACCTGATCCGCGTCGTCACGCTTTTGCGCCATGATGGTCTCCTGTTTCCGTCGTGTTGAGTGTCGTATCGTCAACGGCGGCGCAAGCTCGGAAGAGAGCAGGCACCGGGCATCACAACTTCCTGCGGCGGCCGCCGGCCTGTCGCTCATGCGTGGGTGGTGGGACGGGCTGCGGCGTGGAAAAAATGCTATATCAGGCGGTTTTGTCCAATAATCGCGGTATACCCTTAACTAGTCGGACTATTTTTATGGAGCTTTCTATATAGTGGGGTTTCAGTATTTCAATTGCCTACAATGGTAATACTATAGATATTTTTCTAGATATTGGGAAAACGCAGAAAAAGACTGGATTGCGCGTCCGCCCGCTTAATGAAGCTTTCGAAATGAAATAAAGGCGGGCAACCCGTAGACATATCGCGCTACGGCGAATATCCGCGTTTGCGCAGGCCACAAAAGGAAGGGCCGGTGCTGCGCTATGGGTATAGCACAGCACCGGCCCATGCAGCGGACCTAACCTTGCGTGTTTACTTCATGTACGGCGCAATCAGCGAAAGGTCTGCGGCGCCCAGGCGATCGCTTGCCGTTTGCATCTGGTGCCAGTACGGGTAGAGCAGGGGGGGCTGGCTGACCTTGTCGAGTCGCTCGCGCTCTTCCGCGGTGAGCTTGAGATTGGCCGCGCCCAGGTTGTCGCGCAATTGCGCTTCGTTGCGTCCACCGATGATGACGGACGCCACCGCGGGACGCCCCAGCAGCCACGCGAGCGCGACCTGTGCCGCCGAAACGCCGCGCGCGCCCGCAATGTCGACGAGCACGTCGACAATGGACCACAACCGTTCCTGATCGCGAATGGGCGGCTCTTTCCAGCCTGCAAGCTGACGCGTGCCTTCCGGCGTGACGTCGCGACGATGTTTGCCCGACAGCAGGCCGCCCGCCAGCGGACTCCACACGAGAATGCCGAGCCCCTGGTCAAGCGAGATGGGCACGAGTTCGTATTCCGCTTCGCGCGCTTCGAGCGTGTAGTGAATCTGCTGGCTTACGAAGGCCGGCAGACGATCGCGCGCGCTGACGCCGAGCGCTTTCATCAGGTGCCAGCCCGAGTAGTTCGAGCAACCTACGTAACGCACCTTGCCTTGACGAACGAGCAGATCCAGCGCTTCGAGCGTTTCTTCGAGCGGCGTCACGCCATCCCATTCGTGCACCTGATACAGGTCGATGACGTCGGTCTTGAGGCGCCGCAGGCTTGCCTCGCAGGCCTCGATCAGATGGTGGCGCGAGAGGCCGCGATCGTTCGGGCCATCGCCCATCGGAAAGCGTGCTTTGGTGGCGATGAGCACGCCGCTCTTGCGTTTGCCGCCCAGCGCTTCGCCCACGATCTCTTCAGACGCGCCGTTCGAGTACACGTCTGCCGTATCGATCAGATTGACGCCTGCGTCGAGGCACATGTCGATCTGGCGGCGCGCTTCGTCGAGTCCCACTGTGCCGACGTTCGCGAATTTGCCTTTGCCGCCCATCGTCATCGTGCCGAGTGTGAGGCTCGATACCTTGAGGCCGGAACGGCCCAACTGGCGATATTCCATGATGAAACTTTCTCCGCTTGAGGGGTTACCGTGATTGCGGCCGACGCGCGACCGATTGCGTAAGGAATTCCATGACGATATAGAACATCGACCTATCGTTCCAATGGAAAAATGTGCTTAAATTAAGCGCGATTTTCGATTAATCCTGCATTCATTCCGCTTTCACTTTGCGAGGCGCAGCGTGGACCTGAAGCAACTGGAGCATTTCGTTGCCGTTGCCGAAGAGCGGCATTTCACGCGTGCCTCACAGCGCGTGAACGTGGTGCAGTCCGGCCTTTCAGCTTCCATTCGCGCACTCGAAGAAGACCTGGGCGGTCCGCTCTTCGTGCGCAGCACGCGTCGTGTCGCACTCACGGCTGCGGGCGAAGTCCTGCTCGAAGAAGCACGCCGCGTGCTCGCGGCCGCGCGCGAGGCGCGCCACGCCGTGACGCAGGTGCATGGGCTTGCGCGTGGGCGGCTCAGCATTGGCGCCATTCACGGTCTTGCCCCTTTCATCGATTTGCCCGCATCGCTGGGCCGTTTTCGCGCGGCATTCAGCGGCATCGACATCGAGCTCACGCTCGACGGCTCACGCACGCTGATCGACGACGTTCGCGAAGGCCGCATGGACATCGCGTTCACGCAACCCGCCGTGCCGATTCCCGATGACCTCGGACTGCGCATGTTCGCGTGCGAGGGCATGGTGGTGGTGTGCGGGGCGCGCCATCGCCTTGCCGGCGCGCATGGATTGAGCCTGTCCGATCTGGCCGGAGAGACCTTCGCAGACCTGCGTCCCGAATGGGGCATGCGCCGGCTCGTGGACCGCGCCTTCGCGGCAGCGGGACTGCATCGGCACATCGGTTTCGAGGTCAACGACATTCCCATGCTGCTGGATCTCGCGGCCGAAGGGCTGGCCATTGCGATGGCGCCCGAATCCGTGGCCGCCGCGCGAATGCGCGAGACGCGTGGCGCACCCATTGCCACGGCAGCACTCAACGAGGCCGACGAGCCGTGCTGGGAACTGGCAGCCGTGTTCAAGGGCAAAGAGGGCGAACCCGCAACGCCTGTGGCGCGCGCTTTTCTCGACATGCTCGGTCTGCCCGAGGTGGCTGCGTAACGACGTCTTTTGGCTTCTTTCGTTTCACCCGCCACACTTTTCGCGCGCGCATTTCGCGACATCAATCGCCGCATCTCAGACGGCATCTCGAACCGCCCCACATGTCGCCATCGATGCATATAGGGCAAGGCAAACACGCGTTCTGCCCACGGTAAAGCGAGCTTCGCTGTCGTGCTCCATGTCGCTGTGAAGCATCCTCGCTGCATCCTCACCGGTCCGCGTATTCCCCATTGCAGCCGTTTTTTTTCCATGAAACACTGCGCTCTATCTGCTGTACCGGACGATGATCCGGTATATCGGACAGCGCGGCGACCAACCTTGATCTCGTCGCCGAACGCATCGTGCGCCTCATGCGGCGGTCTGCTTGTGCCCGTCTTTTTGCACGTATTCGCATGGGATTCTTTACTCCGTATCGGGATCGAAAAATGAAACACGTCAGAGTGAGCGCGAAGTTCGCCGGTTTGTTCGTCGTAGCGGGTCTGCTCGCTCTGGCAGGCTGCACGAAAGTGGCAAGTCCCGGCGAAGGCGCCGCCGCGGCCAGCGGCTCCGCGTTGCAAGGCGTGTTGCAGCGCGGCACGCTGCGCGTGGGCGATTGCCTCACGTTCGCGCCGTTCGGCTTCTACAACAAAGACGGACAACCCGATGGCTACGACGTCGACCTCGCAAAGGAACTGGCGAAGGAAATGGGCGTAAAGCTCGAGATCGTGAACACGACCAGCGCGAACCGCATTCCGAATCTGCAGACCGACAAGGTGGACGTGGTGTTCTGTAACTTCACGCGCAACCTGGAGCGGGCGAAGGAGATCGCGTTCACCACGCCTTATGTGGTGGCGAGCGAGGCGTTGCTCGTGAAGAAGAGCAGCGGCATCAAGTCGGTGAAGGACATGTCGGGCCGCACTATTGCCACCGTGAAGGGGTCGACCAACGGCGACGAAGTGCGGGCACTCAACATCCCCGTCAAGATTCAGGAGTACGACAGCTCGCAGGCGGCCATTCTCGCCGTGAAGCAGGGCCAGGCCGACGCGATGATCGAAGACAACAACTTCCTCGCGTACCAGGCGAAGCTCGACCCGGACCTCGCCGTGACGGACGAAGCACTCGTGCCGCTCGAATACAACGCGTTCGGCGTGAAGGCCGGCGACCAGCAGTGGCTCAACTACCTGAACCTGTTCCTCTTCAACATCAACGCGTCGAAGCTCAATGCACAGCTGTACAAGAAGTGGTTCGGCGTCGATCCGCGCTATCCGCTCAACCCGCAGTTCTGAGCATAGCGTGCGGCACGCGCAGAGGGAGGCGAGATGAGTTACCAATGGCTGACACTATGGGGCTATGTGCCCGAGTTCGTGCGGGCCGCATGGCTCACGCTGCAGGTGACGCTGCTCGCCTTCTGTCTTGCGTTGGCGTTGGGTCTCGTGACCGCGCTTGCGGCCGGTTCGCGTGCACGTGTGCTGCGTTTCGCCGCGAGCGGCTACATCGAGGCGATCCGCAACACGCCGGTGCTGTTGCAGATCTTCATCGTATTTTTCGGCCTGCCGTCGCTCGGCGTGAATCTCGATGCGTACACGGCGGGCGTGATTGCGCTCGGTGTGAACGTCGGCGCCTACATGGCCGAGGTGTTTCGCGCGGGCATTCAGTCCGTGCCGCGCGGGCAGATCGAGGCCGCCGGCATTCTCGGGCTGGAGCGGCCGCAGATCTTCATGGACGTCGTGTTGCCGCAAGCCGCGCGCGCCGTGTATCCCGCGATCGTCAATAACCTGATCCAGCTGTTGCTGGGCACTTCGTTGTTATCGGCCATCGCATTGCCCGAACTCACCGGGACGGCAACGGTCATCAACTCGCGCACGCTGCTCTACATCCAGACCTTCGCGGTGACGCTGGTGGCGTATCTCGTGCTCAGCAATGCGCTCTCGTGGATTGCCGGGCGTATCGGTGCCCATCTGTTCCATCCGCCGCTCGTGGCTCCCCGTCGTGCGCGTCGCGTGCTGCCGCTGTTGCGCGAGCCGAACCGCACGCGAGCGGGCTAAACGGAGACACTACATGTCAGCCGATCTGTTGATGTCCAGCCTCTCTATCCTGCTGCAGGGCCTGCTCATGACGCTCGCGCTTTCGGCCGCGTCCATCGCGGGCGGAACGGCGATCGGGCTCGTGGCGGCCGTGCTGCGCGCATTCGGCCCGTGGGGCACGGCCCGCGTCGCAAAGCTCTACGTCGAGCTTTTTCGCGGCACGCCGATACTCATCACGCTGATGTTCATCTACTTCGGCGTGTCGTACTTCGGCTATGCAATCGATGTGTTTGCCGCGGGCGTGGTGGGCCTGAGCATCTATCAGGGTGCGTACATTGCCGAGGTGTTCCGCTCGGGCATCGAAGCCGTGCCCAGAGGGCAGTGGGAAGTCTCGCAGATTCTCGGGCTCACGAAGACGCAGGCGTTTTTCTCCGTCGTGCTGCCTCAGACCGGCAAGATCGTGCTGCCGCCGCTCGTGGGCCAGTATCTTTCGCTCGTCAAGGACACGTCGATCGTCAGCATGATCGGCATGTCGGAACTCATGCACGGTGGGCAGGCCATCGTGGATCGCATCGGTCAGCCCGTGCAGATCTACGGCCTCGTCGCCGTGCTTTATTTCGTTGTCTGCTTCCCGCTCTCGCAGTGGGTGCGTCGCCACGATCGAAGGAGGCTGCCGTCATGACCACCGCGACTGCATCGAAACCTGTCATTAATCTCACGGGCGTCAGCAAGTCGTTCGGCGCCACGCAGGTGCTCAAGGACGTGAATCTGGACGTGCGGCCCGGCGAGGTGCTGGTGCTCATCGGCGCTTCGGGTTCCGGCAAGAGCACCGTGTTGCGCATCATGAGCGGTCTCGAAACCGCGGATGCCGGCGAGGTCTGGGTCAACGAGGTGCCGCTGCACGACGCACGCCGCGCGAAGGAAATTCGCGGGCACGTGGGCATGGTGTTTCAGCAGTTCAACCTGTTTCCGCACAAGACGGCGCTCGGTAACGTGACGCTCGCGCTCATCAAGGCACGCGGCATGAACCGTGAAGAGGCGAACCGGCGCGGCATGGAAGCGCTGGACCGCGTGGGTCTTGCCGATCGCGCGGCGCACTATCCGAGCCAGCTTTCCGGCGGGCAGCAGCAACGCGTGGCGATTGCGCGCGCGCTCGCGGTGGAGCCTGGCATCATGTTCTTCGACGAGGCCACCTCCGCGCTGGACCCGGAACTGGTGGGTGAAGTAACCGACGTCATGCGCGGCCTCGCACGCGAAGGCATGACGATGGTCGTAGTCACCCACGAAATGGGTTTTGCGCGCAAGACCGCTGACCGCGTGGTGTTCATGGACAAGGGCGTGATTGCGGAGCAGGGCGCACCCGAGCAGATTTTCGTGAACCCGCAGAACGAACGTACGCGGCAGTTTCTGCATCGCGTGCTGGACCACTGAAACGGCACGGCGCACATGCGCGTGCCGGGCGCTGCGGGCAGGCGCCTCGACAACATCGAATCGACACACGACACACATGGCCGAGAAAGACGAAGGAATCTCCGCGCCCGCATCGTCGCGGGCACGAGGCGTGGAACGCATCATCGACATCTTCAGGCAACTGCACACTGCCCGACGACCCATGACCATGCGCGAGCTGATCGAGGCAACCGGTGCGCCGCGCTCGAGCATCTACGAACTCGTGGCCATTTTCTCCGAGGCCGGCTGGCTCGAACTGAGCGGCGACGGCAGCGTGTTCTTCGGCCGCGAAATGCATTACTTCGGGGCGGACTACGCCGCGCACAACGACCTGATCAGCCGCGCGCATCAGTCCATCTTGTCGCTCGTGCGCAAGCACGATGAAACGGCGCAACTGTGCACGCTGGAAGGCAACAAGTACACGGTGATGCTCTCTGAGAGCAGCTCGCGGCCGTTCAACATCAGTTCCGACATCGGCGTGAAAGTGCCCATTCCATGGACCGCGACGGGCCGCCTGCTGCTGGGCCACCTGAGCGTCAACGAGATTCGCGCGCTGATTCCCGACGAAGACTTCGTGCTGGAAAACAGCACGCGCATTGCGTTCGACGACTTCCTGCGCGACGTACAGCACGCCGACGCACAAGGTTATTGCTGCACGGAAGGCCTCTCGCATACATTCCGGCTCTGTATGGCCGCGCCGATTCGCGACCGCGCGGGCACTGCGGTTGCGGCGCTGTGCTTCATGACGAGCCGCGACACGGACCCGAAGAAGCGCGAGCTGATGCTCGAGGACCTGATCAAGTCGGCAAAGGCTCTATCGGAGCCTTATTCGCGGCTGTAACGCAAACCTGCATCGAGCAATGGAGCGCAGCGACATGGAAGACACGACGCGGTTCTGGATGGTGGAGGGCGCGCCGACGCCCGTGGGCCCTTTCTCGCATGCCACGGAGAGCGATGGCTGGATCTTCGTCACCGGCCAGATGCCCACTTCGCCGGACGACGATAGCGCGCCATTGCCCGAAGGCGTTGTGGCGCAGACACGGCGTGTCATGGACAACCTCGTCATCGTGCTGGAAGGGCTGGGTCTCGGCCTCGAACACGTGGTGTCGACGCGCATCTTTCTTACCGAGTTCAAGCGCGACTACGCCACCATGAACGCGACTTACGCCAGCTATTTTCCCAAGGGCAGACTGCCGGCGCGAACCTGCATCGGCGTGACAGGTCTTGCGCGCGATGCGCTGGTCGAGATCGACTTCATTGCGCGTCGGCCGGGCTGATGACGTTCCCGGCACGTGCACCTCACGCGTAGGCCGCGATGGCTTCCCGCGTGCCGTGCTGCAACGCCGTGAGTGCGTCGAGCAATGCGCGTCTTAACGGCTCGCTCTGTGCCAGCGCAGCGGGAAACACCTCGCGCACGTCGAGCAGAGCCTCCATCAAGGCACGATTGTTCTCTCCTGCCGATACCGCGAGCCCGTGCAAGCGTTCGGCCAGCGGGTCGTGAATCTCGTACGACGTACCATCGTCGCGGCGCCCGCGCAGAAAACGCATCCAGGCGGCGACGGCGAGTGCGAGTCGATCGAAAGGCCGGTTTGCCTCGATGCGTTCGGCAATCGGCGCGACGAGGCGCGGCGGAATTTTCTGGCTACCGTCCATTGCGATCTGCGCGCAGCGATGTTTGAGCGCAGGGTTTGCGTAGCGTGTGAGCAATGCATCGCGATACGCGAGCACGTCGAACGAGGCGGGTACACGCAATGTGGGCGCAATGTCCAGCGTCATCATGGCGTGAATCAGACGGTGCAACTGCGGATCGGCAATCGCGGCGTCCACAGTGTCGATACCCGCCAGCATCGAGAGATAGGCCATCGTCGAATGCGTGCCGTTCAGCATGCGCAGCTTGGCCATTTCGAACGGCGTCACGTCGTCCACGAGCTGCGCGCCCGCTAACTCCCATGCGGGACGTCCGAGCGGAAAGCGGTCTTCGATCACCCACTGACGAAACGGCTCGCAGGGCACGGGCGCGGCATCGCCGTATCCGTGTGCGGCCGCAGCGGATGCGCGGTCGGCGTCTGTCGTCGCCGGCACGATGCGATCCACCATCGTGGACGGAAAGGCGACCTCGGCGGCGATCCAGTCGGCGAGTGCCGGGTCGAGTGCGCGCGCGAATGAAGAAACCACCTGCCGCAGCGCCGCACCGTTGTGTGCAAGGTTGTCGCACGAGAGCACGGTGAACGGATTGCCGCGACGCGCGCGCAGTGCCGCCACGAGAATGCCGGGCACGGTCTTCGGCGTGTCGGGATGAGCGAGATCGTGCGCGATGTCGGGATGGTCGAAGTCGACGTTGCCAGTGCGCGTATCGCGGCAATAACCCTTCTCGGTCACGGTGAGCGAGACGATGCGTACGTGCGGGTCGGCGAGGCGTGCAAAAAGCGCAGCCCGGTCATGCGGCATGGCGAGCACCTCGCGCAGCGCACGCACGACCGTGACGCGCTCGCCTTCGGGCCCGCGTTCCACCACGCTATAAAGGCTGTCTTGTGCCATCAGCGCGTCGCGCTTCGTCACGTCGCCTTGCAGCGTCACACCGCAAATACCCCATTCCCCGCCCGCTGCAATCATTGCCTCTTCGGTATAGAGCGCCTGATGCGCGCGATGAAAGTTGCCGATGCCGAGGTGCACGATGCCAGTGCGCGGTTCGTGCCACGCGGCCGAAAGCAAATGATGACCGAGCGAGGGCAACGCATGCCGCGTGAGACGTGATGTATGAGCGAGGGTCATGACGGCGCGGAAAATGGGTGAATGAAGTGAAGAAGTCGGGGCGACGCAAGTGAGTGTGCCTCAAGCCACGCGGTCTGGACGAGCCGCAAGCGCAATGCCGCGCGACGTCCGCGTTATCCCTGGGGCGACGAAAAGGCGATCTGGTCTTGCGCGAGAATACTTGTATGGTAGCATGACCAAACCTTATCGAAAGACACGAGCATGCAACGTGTGCGAGCAGACAAAAGCCTCGCCGCCGTGCGTCTGAAGGCATCATTTCCTCACCTCGCTGCAAGGATCGAAGAATGAAGATTGTTCGCGCGGACGTGATCGTCACGTGCCCCGGCCGCAACTTCGTCACGCTGAAGATCGTGACGGACGAAGGCCTGTACGGCATTGGCGACGCGACGCTGAATGGCCGCGAACTCGCGGTCGCTTCGTATCTCAAGGACCATGTGTGCCCGACACTGATCGGGCGCGACCCTGGCCGCATCGAAGACATCTGGCAGTACCTGTACAAGGGTGCTTACTGGCGCCGTGGGCCCGTCACCATGACGGCGATCGGCGCCGTGGACATGGCGCTCTGGGACATTCTCGGCAAGGCCGCGAATCTGCCGCTGTACCGGCTGCTGGGCGGTGCCTCGCGCGACGGCGTAATGGTGTACGGCCACGCCACCGGCCGCGACCTTCCCGAGGCGCTGGAGCGCTATGCCGAGCACGTCGAGGCCGGCTACAAGGCGATCCGCATTCAGTGCGGTATCCCGAACATGGGTTCGGTATATGGCGTCTCGAAGCGTGCGGGCGCCTACGAGCCGGCGACAAAGGGCGCGGTGGACGAGCAGAGCTGGTCGACGGAGAAGTATCTCGATTTCGTGCCGAAGCTCTTCGAGGCCGTGCGCGAGCGCTTCGGCTTCGACACGCACCTGCTGCACGACGTCCATCATCGGTTGACACCCATCGAGGCGGCGCGTCTCGGCAAGGCCATTGAACCGTACCGGCTCTTCTGGCTCGAAGACCCGACGCCCGCCGAAAATCAGGCCGCGTTTCATCTGATTCGGGAACATACGGTAACGCCCATTGCGGTGGGCGAGGTGTTCAACAGCATCTGGGACTGCAAGCAGCTCATCGAAGAGCAACTGGTCGACTACATTCGCGCGACGCTCACGCACGCGGGCGGCATCACGCATCTTCGGCGCGTGGCGGATCTCGCGTCGCTCTACCAGGTGCGCACGGGCTGTCATGGCGCGTCTGACCTGTCGCCCGTCTGCATGGGCGCGGCGCTGCATTTCGACCTGTGGGTGCCGAACTTTGGTGTGCAGGAATACATGGGCTACCCCGAAGCAGCGCTCGATGTCTTCCCGCATGCGTGGCGTTTCGAGCGCGGCGTGATGCATCCGGGCGAAGGGCCGGGGCACGGCGTCGATATCGACGAAGCGCTGGCGGCACGTTATCCCTACGATCCCGCGTGGCTGCCCATCGCGCGGCTCGAAGACGGCACACTGTGGAACTGGTGAGGAGCTGACCATGCTGGCTGCGGTATTACATGAGCCCCAACGCATTTGTATCGACGAATTCGATCCGCCCGAACCCGCCGCAGGCCAGGTCCGCGTGCGCGTACGCGCGGGCGGCATCTGCGGATCGGACCTCTCGTATTACTTCAAGGGCAAGAGCGGCGACTTCGCGGTGCGCGAGCCGTTCATCCTCGGGCACGAGGCCGCGGGCGAGATCGACTGCGTGGGTGCAGACGTGACCGGCCTCGTGCGAGGGCAGCGCGTGGCCGTGAACCCGGGGCTCGCGTGCGGCACGTGCCGCTTCTGTCGCATGGGCATGCCGAACCATTGCCTCGACATGCGCTTCATGGGCAGCGCGTCCACGTTTCCGCACAGCCAGGGCATGTTCCGGCAGTTCATCGTGGTGAGCGCGACGCAGTGCGTGCCGGTGCCGGAAAGCCTCGGCTTCGCGCAGGCATCGATGGCCGAGCCGCTTGCCGTCGCGTTGCATGCGGTGAAGCAGGCCGGCTCGCTCGTGGGCGCACGCGTGTTGCTCGTCGGCTGCGGGCCTATCGGATGCCTGTTGCTTGCCGTGGCGCGGCGTGCAGGGGCGCATCGCGTGGTGGCGGTGGATCTTTCCGACAAGGCGCTGCAAGTGGCTCGTTCGGTCGGCGCAGACGAAACCGTAAACGCCGCGGATACCCACCAGATCGCCGGCTGGTCAGCGCAGCGCGGCACGTTCGACGTCGTGATCGAAGCCTCGGGTAGCCCTGCCGGGCTCGATACCGCGCTGCGTTCGGTGCGTGCGGGCGGCACGGTGATGCAGGTGGGCAATCTGCCGGCAGGGCAATCGCCGGTGGCGGCCAACCTCGTGATGTCGAAAGAGATTCGCTACATGGGCTCGTTTCGCTTCGCCAACGAATACGCGGTTGCAGCCGATGAAATCGCATCGGGCCGCATCGACCTGAGCCCTTTGATGACGCATTCGTTTTCGCTTGCCGAAGCGAATCGGGCATTCGAGATTGCCCATGACCGTTCGCAGTCGATGAAGGTGCATTTGAGTTTCGATTAACGACCGCCGGACCTGGCCGCATCTGTGGTCCCATGTTTTTCACCAGACGCCCGTCAAGAGGCGAATATCAGGAGACACTTCATGATCAGGAGTCAGCGCTGGTTCGTCGTCGCCCTGTTTTTTCTCGCGGGCATCATCAACTATCTCGATCGCGCGGCGCTTTCCATCGCGGCGCCGCTGATCCAGCAGGACCTGCACTTCTCGCATGCGCAGCTCGGCATCGTCTTCAGCAGCTTTTTCATCGGCTACGCGTTGTTCAACTTCGTGGGCGGCGTGCTGTCTGACCGGTTGGGTGCGAAGCTCGTATTCGGTGTCGCGATGGGCGTGTGGTCGATCTTCTGCGGAGCCACGGCGCTTGCCACAGGAATCGTTTCGCTCATCGTGCTGCGCGTGCTGTTCGGCATGGGCGAAGGGCCGTTCAGCTCCACGAACAGCAAGATGGTCAACAACTGGTTTCCGCGCCGCGAAGTGGCGAGCGCCATCGGCGTGATCAGTTCGGGTACGCCGCTGGGCGGTGCGCTGGCGGGGCCTGTGGTCGGCTATCTCGCGGTGCAGTTCGGCTGGCGCTGGGCATTCGTCGGCATCATGCTGCTGGGTCTCGCATGGCTCGTGCTGTGGGTCACGACGACGACCGAGCGTCCACACGACCATCCGCGCATTTCCGGCGAGGAACTCGCGCTGATCGAGGCCGGACAGGCCGGGCAAGAATCTGCCACGCTCGCGCCGGAGGGCGCTGCCGCACCGCTCGGCTACTACCTGCGCAAGCCGCTCGTGCTCGCCACGGCGTTCGCGTTCTTCTCGTACAACTACGTGCTGTTCTTCTTTCTCTCGTGGTTCCCCACTTACTTGACCGAGGCACATCATCTGAGCCTGCGCGACATGAGCTTTGCCACAGTCATTCCTTGGCTGCTCGGCAGCATCGGGCTCGCACTAGGCGGTTTCGTGTCGGACGGCATTTTGCGCATGACCGGTAAGGCGCTGCTGTCTCGCCGCATCGTGCTGGCCGTCTGTCTTGGCGCCACGGCAGTGTGCGTCGCACTTGCGGGCCGTGTGGCAAGCGTGAGCGGCGCGGTGACGTTGATGTCGCTTGCCATCTTCTTCCTGTACGTTACTGGCTCCGTGTACTGGGCCGTGATTCAGGACACGGTGCCGCGCGAACACGTGGGTGGTGCAGGCGGTTTCGTGCACCTGCTCGCCAACCTCGCCGGCGTGATCGGCCCCGCGATTACCGGCTTCATCGTGGAAGCCACGCATGGTGCGTACGGCAGCGCCTTCGTGCTGGCAGGCGGTGTGGCCGTACTCGGATCGATCTGCTCGGCTATCTGGATTCGCGAGCCTCGTGCACGGGCTTTGAGCGTGAAACGCGCGTGGTAGGATGGCGCGGTTCGAGCCAGTCCACGCCGTTCACGCCTTGCCGCGTTTTACTGGACTGTGCTCTGCCCATCTGCTCCGCTCAACCGAGATGAAATCCGCTTCGAACCGTACCTCCGCCACTGCGCGTGTTGACCCGGCTGTCGCTCCGCGCGCTGCGGCGCCACGCGTGTCGCGTGTCACGCGCGCGGGGCGTGCCGCAAGCACGGCTGCGGCACGCGTCGCACTGCCCGACCTCACCGATCAAGTGCAGCACGATTCGCACGAACCCATCGGCAAGCAGATTTTTCGTGCGCTGCGTGAGGCCATTTTCGTGGGACACATGACGCCCGGCACGCCACTCTCGGAAAAGGAAGTCTCCGAGATGTTCCATGTTTCGCGCCAGCCCGTACGTGAAGCGTTCATCAAGCTGGTGGAAGCAGGCGTGCTTCAGGTGTTGCCGCAGCGTGGCACCTTCGTGAAGCGCATCTCGCCGCGCCAGGTTCGCGAAGGGCGGTTCATCCGCGAAGCGATCGAAACGGCAGTGGTGCGCAAGGCCGCTGCATCGATCAGCGACACCCAGTTGCAGGACCTTGCCGACAACATCCGCGAACAGAAAGTCGCGGCGCGCGCAAACGACACGGCAGCGTTCCTCACACTCGACGAAGCATTCCACCGCTCCATCGCGCAGTCCATCGACTGCACTGCCGCCTGGGACACCATTCAGGACATCAAGGCGCAGATGGACCGCGTGCGCTACCTCAGCTTGCCCGAGGTGTCGCCGCTCGATTTGCTGATCCGTCAGCACGCAAAGATTCTGGCGGCGTTGCGCACTCACGATGCCGGCGCCGCGGAGGAAGCAATGCGCGCGCATCTGCGTGAAATACTCGTCTCGCTCGGGCCCATCGCGGCACGCAACCCCGACTGGTTCGAGGCCGACGAGCCCGAGCGCGTTCCGCTTTCCACCTGAAGTCCACCTGAGCGCGGGCCGAGCCGGGGCACCCGCGTGCACGAATCCATCGAAGAGAGGCGAACATGGACAACGCGTGGCAGTTCCAGCTCAGACTCACGGCTTCGGAGGCGCTGGCGCCCGGGCTGCGCAGCGATCCCTCCGGGCACGCGTACGCGCCGTTGCACGAGGTGCTGCAACGACATGGCGCGCAGTTGGTGTGTCAGTACGACGCCTTTGCCGGCTATGTCAGCGAGGCCGAGAAAGAAGGCGTCGAAAGATATCCGCTTTATCAGTGGACGAAAGACACGATCGAAAACCCCGCGAAACAGGCGAAATACCTGAAGTCGTTCACGGTGTACGTGAAGGGCGACGAGGTGTACGGGAAGGATGTGGCGGACGCGCTGGAGCGTGAGCTACTGGTACTCGTGAATGAGGGTAGCGGTATCGAGCGCGTGGCGAAGTTCGATACGAATCCGGCCAACAATCCGCAGCCGCCTCAGCGCTGACTGCGGATTGCGCGGGCCGCGTGCGCAGCCTGCTACGAGCGGCGTGCCGAACTCTTGCGCACGGTGGCGTCGAACAGCGCCTGCGCGGCGGCCAGTTCGTCCAACGCCTGTTCGAGTTCCAGCACGGCGCGCGAGTGATCGCGCTGCGCGCTGTCCGTTGCGGACGGCTCGGCACGCGTCGCGCGAAACGCCATATCGACCTTGCGCGTTGCCCAAACGAATCGCTCCGCCGCGCTTGCTTCCCGTGAATGCGAGCTCATTGCCATAGGACTCTCCATTGTTCATGGTCTTCGCGGTGTTCGGGCCGCGAGCCAACGTAGAGAGATAGCTTGCCAGGAAGCGCGCACAAACACCAGGACAATGTTGCTCACGGCACACGCAAAATGTGCATCGGCGATATACCGTGCACGTACCGCTGTTAACTTTCCGCGAGCGGTGTTAACCTTGCCGTTTTTCCCGCTCGGCGGCGGCGCTCACACTCCTTCGCGCCATCGCAGTCCTGGTGGTTCATGCCTTGTTTCAAGCTGGTTTTCGCGCGATGACGGTGGGGAACATCCGCGCATCGTCGTCGATGAATTCGACTTCCGTGAAACCGGCTTCTTCGAGTTGCTGCGCCGTCTGGGCATGCGTGCGATACGCACTCCACTTCGCATCGATCACGCGCACGAACAGCAGATATTGCAGCTGGAGCAGGGCGGGCTGCGTCTTCGCCATGTCCCAGGGCGAGTCGGCCGACATCGTGGGCGCAGGCGTGAGGAAACTCGTAATGAGCGTGCCGCTCGGCTTGAGCGCCTTGAAAAACGAGCGGTACAGCGCGACGACGCGCACGTCGTCCGGCTCGTAGATGTTCAGGCCGTTGCTGGTCAGCACGTCCACGGCGTTTTCGAGCGACAGCGACCAGGCGTCTTCGCGGCGCAGCGTTACGCGCTCGCTCAGCCCGCGTGTTTCGGCGAGCTTGCGCGCGGCATCGAGTGCCTGTTGATCGAGATCGATGCCCGTCAGCGTGACGTCTTCGAGCCCCTCGTAGTCGAGCAGCAACAGTTCGCCCATCAGCCCGCACGGCACCGATGCCAGCGCCATGCCGGGCGCGAGCCGCCTTTGCAACTGCTCGCGAAAGATGCCGAAACGCTGACGCGTGGCGAGCGTGGCCGGCAATGCTTCGAACACGCGTCGCTCCAGATCGGTGAGGGAATTCGCGTGTGCCGCCGAGGGGTCGTAGGTCACGAGTTGATGGGTCCACCACGCGTTGAGCCCGCGGTTCACCAACAGAAAGCGGCCCAGCTCGAAGCGGGAGAGTTCGTCGAGCAGCGCCAACTGCTGGTCGAGCGTGACGCCGGGCAGCGCCGGGGCCGCACGCAATCGCGACCTGGCCGATTCCAGCACGGCCTCAAAGCTTGCTTCTTCGCCGGGCCCGTGGGAGATCAGCCGGCCTTGCGCGGCGTCTGAAAGCGAGGTGGTTTTTTCCATGACTTTTGCACTTACCTTTCGTTGACCGATGCATCCCGACAGGACACGGGCGGCGCAAGCAGAGCGACGTTGCCTTTTCGAAGCGCGACGGCGCCTGGTGCTAACCCGAGGAGCGTTCGACTATTGCACGCGGGCGTGCGATTATCGAACGTCGACATTTCGGGCCCGATTGCTCTCGTGCGGCTGCCGCCACTATCCTGCAAGCCACGGACGATATCACCGTGGCGCGCATGGCGGCGGCGATCCGCGCAACGCTCGCCGCCGCGCCGAAGACATATCCAGATAGAAAGTTCAGGAGACACATCATGCATTCAGCCGTCGATTCATCGCGCCTCGCGTACGGGGACAACACGCGCAGCGAAGCCCGGCGGGCGGCGCTCGGCAGCTTCGTCGGCGCGGTGGTGGACTGGTACGACTTCCTGTTGTACGGCATCGTCGCGGCGCTCGTGTTCAACAGCGCCTTCTTTCCGAACGTGAGCCCCACGATGGGCACGCTCGCCGCATTCGCGACGTTCGGCGTCGGCTTCCTGTTCCGGCCGCTCGGCGGCATCGTATTCGGCCACTTCGGCGACCGCCTCGGCCGCAAGCGCATGCTCGTGCTCACGGTCATGATGATGGGCCTCTCCACCATGTTGATCGGCTTCTTGCCCACCTTCGCGAGCATCGGCTGGTGGGCGCCCGTGTTGCTCGTGACGCTGCGCGCCATTCAGGGCTTCGCGGTGGGCGGCGAGTGGGGTGGGGCGGCGCTGATGGCCGTGGAATCCGCGCCGGCGAAGAAGAAGGCGTTCTACAGCAGCGGCGTGCAGGTGGGCTATGGCGTGGGGCTCGTGCTGGCCACGGGGCTCGTCTCGCTGCTCAGCCATCTGCTCGACAACGCCGCGTTCAAGTCGTGGGGCTGGCGCCTGCCGTTCGTGTTTAGCGTGGTGCTCGTGCTGATCGGTCTGTGGGTGCGTTCCAGCATGGCGGAGTCGCAGGAGTTCGTGGAAAAGGTCGAGAAGGGCCACCGCAAGCTGCGCATGCCCGTGATCGAGGCGCTGACCCGGCATCCGAAGGCGTTTTTGCTGATCGTTGCGCTGCGTCTGGCCGAGCTGTTCTCCATGTACATCGTGACGGCGTTCGCGCTCAGCTACTCCACGACGAACCTCGGCATGCCGCGCGAGTTCTTCCTCAACGTGAGCCTGCTCGTGGGCGCCGTGAGCTGCGTAACGATTCCGTGCTTTGCGTGGCTGGCCGACCGCTTCGGCCTGCGCCGCATCTACATGATCGGCGCGCTGATCGGCCTTGCGTGTGCCGTGCCGTTCTTTCTGGCCATGGAGTCGCGCTCGGTGGTCTGGATCACCGTCTTCGCCGTGCTGCTTGCCAACATGGCGCACGACATGGTGGTAAGCGTCCAGCAGCCGCTCTTCACCGAACTGTTCGGCGCCGAGTACCGCTACAGCGGCGCGGGCGTGGGCTACCAGTTCGCGAGCGTGGTGGGCGGCGGCTTCACGCCGTTCATCGCGGTGGCGCTCGTGAGCTTTGCCGGTGGCTCGTGGCACCTCGTGGCCGCGTATCTCTGTGCCGGCTGCGCGATCTCGCTGATCGTCGCCGCCTTCATGAAAAAAGCGTGAAAAAGGCCTAAAAAAAGGCCTGATCCGCAACACATTGCGCCGCGGCTCGACAGCCGCGCGCGCAACGATCTAACGGCATCAGCCGCTACACCCATGAGCAAGACACCGCTGGCAAGGCGCGACTGGATCGCGGGCCTCGAAAAGGGCCTCGCGATCCTCGAAGCCTTCGACGACACCCATCCCCGCATGACGCCTACCCAGGCTGCGGAGCGTACGGGCTTGACGCGCACCGCCGCGCGCCGCTATCTGCTCACGCTCGAACATCTGGGCTATCTCTACACCGACGGCAAGCTCTTCGGCCTCACGCCGCGCGTGCTGCGCGTCGGCTGGTCGTATTTCGATTCGGCGCGCCTGCCGCGCATGGTGCAACCGTATCTGCAGCAACTGAGCGCGGCGATAGGCGAGGGCGTGTACGTGAGCGTGCTCGACGAATGGGAACTCGTCTTCATCGCGCGCAACAGCTCCTCGCGTGTGATGACCACGGGTTTCGTGCTGGGTGCGCGCGTGCCGGCGCCGCTCACGTCGGCGGGCGTCGTGCTGCTCGCATTCGAGCCGGACGAGCACGCCGTGGTGGACTGGCTCAACTCGACCCCGCTGCACCCCTTCACGCCGCACACCATCACGGACCCCGCGAAGCTCCTGACGAGCATTCGCCGCGCCCGCGCGAAGGGCTACGCGATCATCGAGCAGCAGTTGCAAGTGGGGGTGAGAGGCATCGCCATTCCGCTGAAAAACCGGCACGGCCAGGTGGTGGCGGCACTGAGCACCAACATGCCGATGGGCGACGAGACGGCGGACGCATCGCTCAAGCGCGTGCTGCCGCACATGCAGGAAACGGCGCTGGCGATGCTGAACGTGCTTTGAATCGCTAAAGGGTGCGAGCCGTGCGGTCGGCCGCGTTGGCCTTCCGCGCCTGCCGCCCGCCATTCAGACTGCCGGCAACTCAAGCCGCCTGAATCGTTTCCCGGCTGAGCAGCGCACAGGCCGCGTCACCCGCCATCGGCTTGCCGAACAGATAGCCCTGCATCTTGCGGCACCCCAGCTCGTGCAGAATGCGCACCTGCTCCTCGTCTTCGGCGCCTTCCACCACGCAGTCCAGATCGAGGTTGCGGCACAGATCCACGATGGACTTCACCACGCTTTGCCCCGTCGCGTTGTGCACGATGTCGCTCACGAAGCTGCGGTCGATCTTGATCTTGTCGAGCGGCAGTCGGTGCACGTAGGTGAGGCTTGAAAAGCCGGTGCCGAAGTCGTCGAGTGCAATGCGCACGCCCAGTTGCTTGAGCAGCCGCAGCGATTCGCTTGCCAGATCGAAGTCGCTCACCAGCGCCGTTTCGGTGATCTCCATCTCGATGCGATGAGGCGGCACGCCGCTCGCGAGCACGATGTCGGCGATGCGTTGCGTCGCTTCGGGCGAGCCGATGTCGCGCGCCGAAAGGTTGAACGACACCCACGTGTCGTCGGGCCAACGCCGCGCCTCGGCCAGCGCCTTTTTCAGCAGCACTTCGCTCACCACCAGGATGCGGTTGGAGCGCTCCGCACACGCGATGAATTCGGCAGGCGGCACCTCGCCTAACCGCTCATGCGTCCAGCGCGCCAGCGCCTCGAAACCCAGAATACGGTGGTTCGGCAATTCGACGATAGGCTGGAACGCGACCGTTAGCTCGTGCTCGAGGTCCGCATGTGCGAGCGCCTGTTCGATGAGCCCCATGCGGCGCCGCTCGCTTTCATGCGTGTGCGAGAAGATGACCGGTTCGCCCCGCGCGTTCTGCTTGGCGTAGTAGAGCGCGTGGTCGGCCTGCTCGAAGAGCAGTTCGGGGCGCTCGACCGGACCGTCCGACGCCGCAAAACCCACCGATGCCGTGAGCCGCAGCGTGAGGTCGCCCAATTCGTACGGCTGTTGAAGCAGCCGGCAGAGCACGCGGCCGCGGGCCATCAATTCGTCTGTAGAGAGGTTTTCGCGCAGCAGCATGCCGAATTCGTCGCCGCCCAGCCGCGCGAAGAACACCGGGTTCGTGCTGACGTCCAGCAGGCGGCGGCCCACTTCGGCGAGCACGCGGTCGCCGGTGCTGTGGCCGTAGGCGTCGTTGACGAGCTTGAAGTCGTCCAGATCGATGAGCCCGATCACGATAGGGCTCGCGCCTTTCGGCCGGATCGCGCTGTTGCTGTCCGCCGCTGACGCCATGCTGTCGATGTGCGCGAGGAACGCGCGCCGGTTCGGCAGGCCCGTGAGCGAATCGAGATTCGCGAGCCGGAAATTCTCGTCGCTCAAACGCTGCGTTTCGGCCTGGCGCAACCTGAGCGTCACGGTGGATTCCACGAGCCGCGCAAAATCGCGGTAGTGCACGAGCAGCACGAAGATCATCGCGACCCATACGAGCAGCAGGTTCGCCGCCATCAGCATGAATACCAGGTTGCCCGTGAGCGAGAAGAACACCGCGAACGGCAGGATCACGATGGCGGCCAGCATGAGCGCCGCGCCGCGCAGGTGCATCAGGCAAAAGATGCAGCCGATTACCGTGATCGCCATGTAGAACGCCACGTGCGCCTGGGCATAGGCGTCGCCGTACTGGTAGAGGTTAAAACCCCAGGCCGTGAACAGCACGCCGAGCACGGGCACGAGGCGCAGCGTGAGCCGCAGCCGCCTCAGGTGCGTGGCCGTATCCACTTCGACGTTGCGAATGCGTCGCCACCAGAAGAGCCGCACGATGCAGAAGCCGCACAAGGCGCCGGGCGCCCAGACGGTCATCCACATGGGCGCCGAGTGTAGATGTGTGAGTGCAAGCGCCACGCTGTTGGTGACGAGGATGAAATACAGCAGAGGAATCTGCGTGGAAAGCGCAGCGGATTGCGAGCGGATGAGCTCGGGATTCTCCGCCGGAACCGCGAACAGCCTTGCGCATCTTTCGACGGCGCGTCTGCAGCGGAGTATCCATGCGCGATGAACCGGGCGACTTGTCATGATGTCCCGCTGACGTATTCAGAAACGACTTCAATGTAGCAATGTGAGTGCAGTCTCCTTGCGGCTGCTGCCTGCGGCGCGGATCTGGAATCTGGAAGCCCGCGCCCCGCGAAGCCGCGTGCTGCTACTCCCGTAAACGGCAGCAGAGCGGCCCGGCTTGAGCATTTTGGGGGTTTGTCCGCACCTGCAACCGCGCGGCGGGACGAAATCCTTGCAAATCATTGCCGCACGTCACGCATTGCCCGGGCAGACCGCGCGCTCTAAGGTGTAACCCCAACCTCCGGCCCTCGTGCAGAGGGCGCTGCCGCGGCCATAGCAATTCCTGCTGCGGGAGCCCATCAAAACGGCGACTTTCGATTGCGCGCCTTCGCGAATCAGGACATTCCATTAATTTGGCGATGCTTAAATTCAATCAGCACGCAGGCGGTGAGCTTTGCCAGACAGGCGAGGCGCGGACCCCGGCGGGCGCAGGAGACCTTGCAGGCGACCAGCAAAAGGCGCGGCGAGCGATACCAGGAGCGGCAGCATAAAACACTGCGGTCACTTTCCCTTTGTCCGAGGAGCAGGTTCCATGAACGACGATGAAATCAAACAGGGTGGTTTCAGCCGCCGCGACATGATGCGTGTATTGGCTCTGGGCGGCATGCTGGCCTCGGGCGCGGGAGGCCTGCTTGCGGGGGCGAAGAGCGCCTTCGCGGCCGATGCGCCCAAACGCGGCGGCAAGGTACGCGCGGCTTACGAGTCGATATCCACATCCGATACGCTCGATCCTGCGAAGGGCTCCTCGGGCTCGGACTACATCCGCTTTTTCATGATCTACAGCGGGCTCACGCAGTTCGACCCGAGCCTCACGCCGCAGCCCGCGCTAGCCGAGTCGCTGGACACGACGGACGCGAAGACGTGGGTCGTGAAGCTGCGCAAGGGCGTGACCTTTCACGACGGCAAGCCGCTCACGCCCGCCGACGTGACGTACTCGCTGCTGCGCCACAAGAACCCGGCCACGGCGTCGAAGGTGAAGTCGCTGGCCGACCAGTTCGCCGACGTGAAGGCCACCGGCCCGAACGAAGTGACCATCACGCTCACGCAGCCGAATGCCGATCTGCCCGTTATTCTCGCCACGCCGCAGCTCGTCATCATCCGCGACGGTACGACGGATTTCGCCACCGCAGTGGGCACGGGCCCCTACAAGCTCAAGACCTTCAAACCCGGCGTCACCACGGTGGGCGTGCGTAACGACAACTACTGGCGCCAGGGCAAGCCCTACCTCGACGAGGTGGAACTGATCGGCATTTCCGACGACGCGGCCCGCGCGAACGCGCTGCTCTCGGGCGACGTGCATCTGATCAACGGCGTCGATCCGCGTGCCACACAACGCATTGCGTCCACGCCGGGCTACGCGATTCAGGAAACGAAGTCGGGCCTCTACACCGACCTCATCATGCGGCGCGACAACCCGCTCACCGGCAACCCGGACTTCGTGGAAGGCATGAAGTATCTGTTCGATCGCGATCAGATCCGCACGGCCGTGTTTCGCGGCTTTGCCGTGGTAGGCAACGACCAGCCGATTCCGCCTGGACACCGCTACTACTTCGCGGGCTTGCCGCAGCGTCCCTACGACCTGGACCGCGCGAAGTTCCATCTGCAAAAAGCCGGCGCTATCGGCGCGGCGATTCCGCCCGTCTTCGCCACCTCGGACGCCAACGGTTCGATCGAAATGGCCGTGCTCATGCAACAAAGCGCGCAGAAGATCGGCATGAACCTGCAGGTGAACCGCGTGCCCGCGGACGGTTACTGGTCGAACCACTGGATGAAGCATCCGCTCGGCTTCGGCAGCATCAATCCGCGTCCCAGCGCCGACGTGCTCTTCACGCAGTTCTTCAAGTCCGATGCGCCGTGGAACGAGTCCGGGTGGAAGAACCCGAAGTTCGATCAACTACTGCTCGCCGCGCGCGCCGAAACCGACGACGCCAAGCGCAAGCAGATGTACGCCGACATGCAGGTGCTCGTGAGCAAGGAAGGCGGCATCGGCATTCCCACCTTCCTGAGCCTGCTGGATGGCTACGACAAGCGCCTGAAGGGCCTGGGTTCCATCCCGACCGGGGCGATGATGGGCTTCTCGTTTGCCGAGCACGTGTGGTGGGAAGCCTGATGCTCGCGGGCGCAGGCGCGCGTTGATGCGGCGCGCGCCGTACTCCCGACGTTGTCGGGGCCCATACGACAGGCCGGCTGCGCGGTGGCACGCGCGGCCGGCGTCATCGCAACCGTGCTGTTGGGCGTCTAGCCGTTCTACCGGGCAGGAACCATGAACCAGACCGTTGCTTCGTTGATCGTGCGGCGCCTCGCGCTGACGCTGCTCATGCTGCTGATCGTGTCGCTCATCATTTTCACGATCACCAACCTGCTGCCCGGCGACGCGGCGCAGCAGGCGATGGGCCAGGCGGCCACGGCCGACACTGTGGCCGCGTTGCGCCAGCAGTTCGGGCTCGACCAGCCCGCCTGGCTGCGTTATCTCCACTGGCTCGCGGGCATCTCACACGGCAACTTCGGCACGTCGCTTTCGGCGAGCATGCCCGTTAGCGAACTCATTGCGGGCCGCCTGCCGAAGTCGTTGTCGCTGGCTGCCATCACGACGGTGGTGTCCGTGCCGTTCGCCATCGGGCTCGGCATTCTGGCCGCCGTGAAGCAGGGCACGTTGCTCGATCGCATTGTGAGCCTCGGCACGCTGTCGCTGGTGGCCACGCCCGAATTCCTGATCGCCACGTTCGCGGTGCTGATCTTCGCCGTGAAGCTGCGCTGGCTTTCCGCGCTGTCGTATGGCGGCGAGATCGAAACGTTCAACCAGTTCCTGCGTGCCTACGCGATGCCCGTCATCACGCTGTGCTGCGTGATCGTCGCGCAGATGGCGCGCATGACGCGTGCCGCCGTGGTCGAGCAATTGCGCGCGTCGTATGTGGAAATGGCGATTCTCAAAGGCGCGCGGCCCGCGCGCGTCGTACTGCGTCACGCGTTGCCCAACGCGATCGGGCCTATCGCGAATGCAGTGGCGCTGAGCCTGTCGTATCTGCTGGGCGGCGTGATCATCGTGGAAACCATCTTCAACTATCCGGGGCTCGCGCGGCTCATGGTGGATGCCGTGAGCAATCGCGACATTCCGCTCGTGCAGGCGTGCACGATGCTGTTCTGTCTCGCGTATCTGATACTCGTCACGCTCGCGGACCTCTGCGCGATCGTGTCTAACCCGAGGTTGCGCACATGAACCGCCTCACTTTCCTGCGCCGTTCGCCGGTCGCGCTGACAAGGAGCGCCAGCATGTCTTCATCCTTTCCGGAACCCGCATCCGGCGGTGCGAACGGGGCCGGTGGTTCCACCGGTTCGGCGGGTTCCGCACCACCTGCACGCCGCGCGCGGCGCAAGCTCCGGCTTTCGACGAGCGGACGCATCGGTCTCGTGATGGTGGCGTTCATGCTGTTCGTCGCGGTGGTCGGGCCGTGGCTCGCGCCGCATTCCGAAGGCGCCATTGTGTCGCCGGACGTGTTCGCCGGCTTCAGCGCGAAGCTGCCGCTCGGCTCGGATTACATCGGCCGCGACATGCTGAGCCGCATCATTCACGGCACGCGCCTCACGGTGCTGCTCGCGCTGGCGGCGGCTTCCATGGCGGCCTTCGTCGGCACGAGTCTTGGGTTGCTCGCTGCAGTGGCGGGCAAGGCTGTGGACGAAACGATGAGCCGCGTGCTCGACGCCGTCAGCTCGATTCCCACCAAGATGTTTGCGTTGATGGTGGTGGCGGCGTTCGGTTCGTCGCTGCCGCTGCTGATTCTCACGGCCGCCGTGAGCTATACGCCCGGCGCCTATCGCATTGCGCGGGCACTCGCCGTGAACATCAGCTCGCTCGAGTACGTACAGGTGGCGCGCGTGCGCGGCGAAAGCGCGATCTACATCTGTTGCTTCGAAATCCTGCCAAACATGATTCACCCCATGCTCGCGGATCTGGGGCTGCGTTTCGTGTTCGTGGTGCTGCTGCTGAGCGGCCTCAGTTTCCTGGGCCTTGGCGTGCAGCCGCCGTACGCGGACCTGGGCTCGCTCGTGCGCGAGAACATTGCATGCCTGGGCGATGGCGCGCCTGTCGTGCTGATGCCGGCCATTGCCATTGCGCTGCTCACGGTGGGCGTGAACCTGCTGATCGACGGTCTGCGCGGCAGCACGGGCAACCGCCTGCGTGCGCGCCGGCCGGTAGGGGGAGCCTGAGATGAACGCGAACACCGGCAACCTGGTGGAAGTGCGCGGCCTGCGCGTGGTCGGCTCGGCCGATGGCGGCGCCGAAACACCCATCGTACGTGGCATCGATTTCGACGTGGCGCGCGGCGAGGTGCTCGCGCTGATCGGCGAATCGGGTTCGGGCAAGACGACTATCGCGCTTTCGCTGATGGGCCACGCGCGCAGCGGCTGTCGCATTGCGGGCGGCTCGATTCGCGTGGGCGGCTGCGACGTGCGCTCGCTGTCGCCCGATCAACTCGCTGCGTTGCGTGGCCGCAAGGTCTCGTATATCGCGCAAAGTGCCGCGGCCGCGTTCAACCCGGCGCGCACGATTCTCGACCAGGTGATCGAAAGTGCCTTGATTCACGGCACGTTGAGCAAGAGCGCGGCGCAGGCCAAGGCCGTCGAGCTGTTTCGCGCGCTCGCGCTGCCCGACCCTGAGCGCATCGGCAAACGCTATCCGCATCAGGTTTCGGGCGGGCAGTTGCAGCGGCTGCTGGCTGCGATGGCGTTGATCACCGACCCCGAACTCGTGATTCTCGACGAGCCCACCACGGCGCTCGACGTCACGACGCAGATCGACGTGCTGATCGCATTCCGCAAGGTCGTGAAGGAACTGGGTACGACGGCGGTGTACGTCTCGCACGATCTCGCCGTGGTCGCGCAGATGGCCGACCGCATCGTGGTGCTGAGCGATGGCGAGATACGCGAAGTGGGCAGCACGGAGCAGATCCTGCATGCGCCCGCGCATCGCTACACGCAGAGCCTGATCGCGGCCATTACGCCGACGCCGCGTGGCGTGCGCGACGGCGTGGCGGGTACGTCCGCATCCGCGGCCGGCGTTGCTTCCAGTGCCGCGCCGCAACGGCCGCTGCTCGAAGTGCGGCGCCTCGTGGCCGGCTACGGACGCGCCGACGCCAAAGGGTTGCCCGCCACGCGCATTCTCGACGACGTCGACCTCGTGATTCATCGCGGCAAGACGGTAGGCGTGATCGGCGAATCGGGCTCGGGAAAGACGACGCTCGCGAAGGTCATTGCCGGGCTCGTGCCGGTGGGCGGCGGGCAGCTATTGCTGGACGGCAAGCCCATGCCGGCACGCATGGAGCAGCGCACGAAAGAGCAGTTCCGGCGCATTCAGATCGTGTTCCAGAACGCCGACACGGCGCTGAACCCGTCTCACACCATCGGCCAGATTCTTTCGCGGCCGCTCGCGTTCTATCACGGCATGAAGGGCGCGCGCGCCCAGGCGCGCGTGGCCGAGCTGCTCGAACTCGTGCGACTGCCCGCGGCGCTCGCCGCGCGACGGCCGGCGGAGCTTTCGGGCGGGCAGAAGCAGCGTGTGAATCTGGCCCGTGCGCTCGCGGCCGAACCGGACCTGATTCTCTGCGACGAGGTGACGTCCGCGCTCGACACCGTAGTAGGTGCGGCCATTCTCGATCTGCTCGCGGACCTGCAACGCAAGCTCGGCGTCTCGTATCTCTTTATCACGCACGACATCGGCAAGATGCGTTCGATCAGCGACGACATCGTCGTGCTCTACGCGGGGCATCGCGTGGAAGCGGGCGACCGCACGGCGCTGTGCGAGCCGCCTTTCCATCCGTATGCGGACCTGCTTATCTCATCGGCGCCGGAGTTGCGCGCGGGCTGGCTGGAGGAGGCATCGGCGCGGTGTCATGGCGAGCTGCCGCCCGTGGCGGCCGCCACACAAGACGTGGAGCTGTGCACGTTCCTCGGGCGGTGTCCGATGCGCGTGGACGGGTTGTGCAACACGACGGCGCCGTCGCGGCGGCAACTGTCGAACGGGGCCGTCGTGCTGTGCCACCGTTCCGAGGACGACCTGATGCGCCTGCAACAGGGCGCCGCCCTGGGCGAAGGCACGATCGTGTGATGCGACGCGGGCACGGCGAAGCAGCCGATGATCCGCCAGGCACGTTATTTCGTTGTATTAAGGAAAACGTATGGCAACAAGAATCGGAGTGGACATTGGCGGATCGTTCGCGGATTTCGCCGTGCTGGACGACGAGACGGGCGAGCTGAAAACGCTGAAGGTGTTTTCGCGGCCCGAAAGCCCAGGCACCGAAGTGCTGCGCGGCATGGAAGGGCTAGCCGAGCGGTACGGCGTGGATCCACGCGAAGTGGTGTACTTCACGCACGGCACCACTGTGGGCGTGAACGCGGTGGTGCAGCGCAAAGGCCTGCGCCTCGGACTCATCACCACGCGCCACTTCGAAGACGTGCTGGATATCGCACGCCTCAAGGGGCCGGACATGTACGACCTGCTCTCGAAGCGTCCAGCACCGCTCGTGCCGCGCGAGCGCGTGTTCGGCGTGACAGGCCGGCTCGCGGCTGACGGCACGGTAGAAACGCCTGTGGACGAAGCGAGCGTGCTCGCCGCCGTGGAAGGGCTGCGGCGCGCGGGATGCGAAGGTGTGGTGATCTCGCTGCTGCATTCGTATCGCAACCCGGCGCACGAGCAGGAGGTCAAGGCCATTGTGGAACGCGAGATGCCGGGCTTCTTCGTGTCGTGTTCCAGCGACGTGTGGCCCATCATCCGCGAATACGAACGCACGTCCACGGCCGTTATTGGCGGCTACGTGCAGCCGAAGGTCTCGCACTATCTTTCTTCGCTGCAACGCGCGCTGCGGGAAACCGGTATCGGCGCGGACATGAAGGTGACCAAGTCGAACGGCGGCGTGATGAGCGCCGAGGCCGGCAAGAGCAACTGCGTGCAGATGATTCTCTCGGGCACGGCCTCGGGCGTGATCGGCGCGGCATACGTTGCGCAACTGTGCGGACTGAGTTACTGCATGAGCCTCGATATCGGCGGCACCACGGCAGACGTTGCGCTGATCGTGGATGGCGAGCCGCAGTACGCGACGGGCGAGTACATCGGTGACTTCCAGATTCATATTCCTTCGGTGTCCGTTTCGTCGATCGGCGACGGCGGCGGCTCCATTGCATGGGTGGACGAGTTCGGCGTGCTCAAGGTAGGCCCCGAAAGCGCGGGCTCGAACCCCGGCCCCGTCTGCTACGGCAGGGGCGGCACGCGCGCGACGATCACCGACGCGTTCGCCGTGATGGGCGTGATCGGCAACGCGAGCCTCGGCTACAACGCCGTGAAGGTGAATCGCGATGCCGCCTGCCGCGCCATCGAGGCGCTGGCCGCGAAGCTGGGCAGCGACCCGTACCGCACGGCAGAGGCTATTGTCGAGGTCGCCGTCTCGGGCATGTATGCGGGCGTGAGCCGTATCGTGTCGCGCTTCGGCATCGACCCGCGCATGTTCTCGCTGCTGCCGTTCGGCGGCGCAGGGCCCATGCTGGCCTGTCACTTCGCCCGCGCGCTCGGCATGGAACAGGTCGTGGTGCCCACTACGCCTGGCGTGTTGAGCGCCTTGGGCGGCCTGATCGCGGACACGAAGAACGACTTCGTGAAGACCACCTACTACGATCTCGACGCCGCCTCGCTGCGTCAACTCCGTGACGACGCGCAGGCGCTGAGCCACGCGGCACATGCGTGGCTCGCGGGCCAGACCCAGGGGCAGGAAGGCGAGGCGCGTCTCGCCGTCTCTGCCGACATGCGCTACAAGGGTCAATCGTTCGAGATCGACACACCGCTCGAACTGCGCTGGCTCGAAGAGGAAAACATCACGGCGCTGAGCGAAGCGTTCCACCGCGAGCACGCGCGGCTCTACGGCCATAGCGACCTGGATGCGCGCATTCAAGTGGTGGCGCTGCGGCTCGTGATCTCGTCGGCCACGCCGAAACCTGCGCTGCGGCAGATCGAGGTCGCTACGTCGCCTGCCCAGCCCGACACCACCGTAAAGGTGTGGATGGACGGCGCCTGGCGCGACGCCGCGCTCTTTCAGCGTGCGAAGCTGCTAGCGGGACACCGTATCGAAGGTCCGGCCGTCATCGCTCAGGACGACTGCACGACGTGCGTGCTGCCCGGCTTCTCGGGCGAAGTGGATGCTTACGGGAACCTGATCCTGCTGCAGCGTCTGCAATGAAGCCACTGAGCCATTGATACGGAGCCTCGCAAATGCAATTCGACAAGGCAGTGCTGCAAATCTTCGCGAACTACTGTGTGGCGGCTGCGGAGAGCATGGCCTACACGCTCGTGCGCACCGCACATTCCACGTTCGTGAAGGAAACGGAAGACTTCTCGTGCGCAATCATGACGCCCGAGGGCCACACCTTCGCGTCGCCGAAGACGCTTGGCGCCACGTGGTACGTCGGGCTCGACTACGGTCCCGTGATCGGCATGATCGACCATTACGAGCCCGGCGACATCGGCATGACGAACGACACGTATAGCGGTTTCGTCGCCACCCACACGCCCGATATCGTGCTGTGGAAGCCGGTGTTCTACGAAGGCGAGATTGTCTGCTTCGTGGGCGGGCACATTCACAACACCGACATGGGCGGCGCCGTGCCGGCGTCGCTTTCGCGCACGCTCACCGAGATCGAGCAGGAAGGTATCCGCTTTCCGCCCACCAAGATCGTGCGCGCAGGCGTGCTGGACGAAGACCTGCTGCGCATCATGGCGGCCAACGTGCGCGTGCCGGACCAGAACGTGGGCGACCTGCACGCACAGCTTGCTTCGCTGCACACGGGCGAGCGGCGCGTGCTGGAAATCATCGAACGTTTCGGCGTCGATGCCTTCAAGGCCGGCATGCACGCGCTGCTCGACTACGCCGAAGAGCAGGCGCAGACCCTCATTCGCGACATTCCCGACGGCGACTATTTCTTCGCTGAGTACGCGGACGAAGACTCCGTGCGCGGCAAGCCCATGCGCGTGGCGCTCACGCTGCGCATTCGCGGCGGCGCTGTCGAATTCGACTACACGGGCAGCGACCCGCAACTGCAGTCGTCGCTCAACATGCCCACGGGCGGACGCGAACGGCATGCGCTCGCGCTGGTCGGCTTCGTCTACGTGCTCTACACGCTCAATCCGTCGATTCTGCTCAACAGCGGGCTCTTGCGTGTAGCACGCTGCATTCTGCCGCCTGGCACCGTGGTCAATGCGCAGCGGCCCGCGGCGGTCGGCATGCGCAGCCTGACCTGCAAGCTGCTGCACCTGCTCACGTTCGGTGCATTTGCACAGGCCGTGCCGGAGCGGATGCCCGCGTGTCCCGCAGGCGGGCTCTCGATTCTCAGCGTAAAGACGCTGGACCGCGAGGGGGGCACAGTGATGGCGTCGATCGGGCCCATTGGCGGCGGCGCGGGCGGCATGTCGCTGGACGATGGCGAAGACGGGTCCGGCGCCAACAACGCATTCCTGCGCAACACGCCCGTTGAAATCAACGAGGCCGAGGTGCCCATCCGCATTACGCGCTATGGCGTGGCGCCGGGTTCGGGCGGTGCGGGGCAATTCCGCGGCGGCCAGGGGCTCGTCATGGAGTTCAAGGTGTTCGCACCCAACACGCTAGTGACGGCCCGCAATCGCGATCGCACGCACTTCGCGTCGTGGGGCCTGCGTGGCGGCAGCGCGGGCGCTAACGCACGCTTCACGAAGAACCCCGGCACGCCGCACGAGGAGCAGCTGGGCAACAACGATCTGGTGGTCTGCAACCCGGGCGACGTGATCCGGCTGGTGGGCGCAGGCGCGGGCGGTTATGGCCGGCCCGAGGAGCGCGAGATCGAGCGCGTGCGCGACGACGTGCTGCGCGGTTACGTCACGGAACAGCAGGCACGCGACGTGTATGCCGTTGCGCTCACGGACGGCGAGGTCGATGAGGCGCAAACGCAGGTGCTGCGCGAAGACGCGCGCCTGCGCCTCGCGGGCACGCAGCCGCCGGCCTTCGATTTCGGGCCTTACCGCACGGCGTTCGAAGCGAAGTGGACGCGCGAGCGGTATGCGGCGCTCACGCGCATTCTTGCGGGCGTGCCCGTGCAATGGCGCTACTTCGTGAAGCACCGCCTCTTCGAGGCGCTCGACGAACGCATCGCGGCCAACGACGCGGAGCTCGCCAACGCCGGTCTGATCGATGCGCTCTACGCGGAGCTGGCCGCATCGCTGCCGGAACTGCGCAAGGCGGGTTAAGCGAGCGGGATGGTGGCACGGAGATGATGCGGGGCAGGTCCAGCGCTTGCTACCTTGCCCCGTATCAGCCGACGCTCTGGAGCTTGCCATGGCCACCACCGGACCCGACACGACGCCGGACCCGCAGCATCCGAAACCGCCACGCCACAGCGACAACGAAAACAGCAAGCTGCCGCCGTCGCGCGACGCCGGAGAAAATTCGAGCCCCGCAGACAAGCCCGGCAAGCAGCCCGGCGAAGGGGAGCCGTCCGTGGGCTGAATCGGAGGGCCGCGGCGTGCGCTCATGATCTGCCCACGCGCGGCCCCTTACGTTTTCCAGACAGCGCATCGCGCTTGCCCCTGCGCGCGCGAAAGGATTGCAAGCCACCTATGTAGAACTACGTAGATTGCCTACGTGGTTCCACGCTTGTGATGCCCTTTGAGTTTGGGGATACTCGTCCCGCAAAAGAGTTCGACTATCCGGCTTGCGGCAACAACACCGCAGCCCGTCGAACGAGAACAAGGACGGAGACCTCGGCAATGCTGGCAGCCTCGCATCGCGCTTTGCGTGCGCCCACCTTCCTGCCAGCCATTTCTCGCAGTCCCGGTTCGTGCGACATGCGTGGTCTTCGCCGCGCATGGCGTCCCCTTTCGACCAGAACCATGGAGAAGAGACCATGACTGAAATGCCTCGTACGGACGAGGGGCGATCCCGCCGCAGCTGGCGCTGGATCCTCCTGCTGCTCCCTTATGCCGCGTTGCTGTGGCTGCCGTTCTATAACGACAGCCGGCCTTCCTTTGCGGGTTTCCCGTTCTTTTACTGGTATCAGCTGCTGTGGGTGCCGCTGACTTCGCTGCTGCTATACGCCGTCTACCGGGGCACCAAATGAACGAGCTGAATCCCGTCAATCCGGTATCGATGACCGTCTTCATCGCCTTCTTCGCGCTCGTGACCATCGTCGGCTTTCTGGCCGCACGCTGGAAACGCGGTGATCTGACGCAACTGCACGAGTGGGGCCTGGGCGGCCGCCAGTTCGGCACCGTCATTTCGTGGTTCCTCGTGGGCGGCGACTTCTACACCGCCTATACCGTGATCGCCGTGCCGGCGCTCGTGTATGCGGTGGGCGCGTACGGCTTCTTCGCGCTGCCGTACACCATCATCGTCTACCCGTTCGTGTTCGCCGTGATGCCGAAGCTGTGGAAGGTGGCGCACGCGAAAGGCCACATCACCGCAGCCGACTACGTGCACGGCGAGCTGGGCGGCAAATGGCTGCCCGCGGCCGTCGCCATCACGGGCATCGTTGCGACCATGCCGTACATCGCGCTGCAACTGGTGGGCATGCAGGTGGTCATCAAGGGGCTGGGCGTATCGGGCGAACTGCCGTTGATCGTCGCGTTCCTGATTCTCGCGTTCTACACGTACACGAGCGGCCTGCGCGCACCGGCCATGATCGCGTTCGTGAAAGACATCATGATCTACATCGTCGTGATCGCAGCCGTCTGCCTGATTCCCGTGAAGCTGGGCGGCTACAGTCACGTGTTCGACGCAGCCGATACGTACTTCAAGGCGAAGGGCGGTGCCACGGGCATCCTGCTCAAGCCGTCGCAGTTCACGGCGTATGCATCGCTCGCGCTGGGCTCGGCACTCGCGGCGTTCATGTATCCGCACACGATGACGGGCGTGCTCTCGTCGGCATCGGCGGACACCGTGAAGAAGAACGCCATCTTCCTGCCGGCCTACACGCTGCTGCTCGGACTGATCGCGCTGCTCGGCTACATGGCGATTGCCGCGGGCATTCACGTGAAGTCGCCGAGCGACGTCGTGCCGGCGCTCTTCGGCACGCTGTTCCCGTCGTGGTTCGTCGGCTTCGCCGCGGCGGCCATCGCGATCAGCGCGCTCGTGCCGGCGGCCATCATGTCGATTGGTGCCGCGAACCTGTTCACGCGCAACCTGTGGCGTCCGCTGGTGTCACCGTCGATGTCGCCCGCAGGCGAAGCGTCGACGGCGAAGATCGTGTCGCTCGTCGTGAAGTTCGGCGCGCTGCTCTTCATCGTTGCGCTGCCCACGCAATTCGCCATCGATCTGCAACTGCTGGGTGGCGTGTGGATTCTGCAGATCTTCCCGTCGGTGGTGTTCACGCTCTATACGCGTCGCTTCAGTTCCACGGGCCTGCTGTGCGGCTGGCTGGTGGGCGTGGTGATCGGCACGGGGCTCGCGGCTTCGCAAGGGCTGAAGCCGGTGTTCGCCTTGCACGTGGGCGGTGCGGTGTATCCGCTCTATATCGGGCTCATCGCGCTGGCCGCGAATATCGTCGTGACGTTCGTGGTGTCGCTCGCCACGTCGGCACGGCAGCGGGAAGGGGAGCGGCAAGTAGCGGCTTAAGCTTCGCGATCCTCTGTAGTTGCTGTTTTTGTTGATCGAAGGCAGATGCGCTGTGGTGGCGTATCTGCCTTTTTCGTTGAGGGCACGCAATCGCGTGACCGCTGCGTTTCGGCCCTCCCGCGCTTACACCACGATCCTCCCCAACCTCACCACCGTCACCCCCGGCCTCAATTGCCGCAGCGACGGCATGACGAGCACGCAGTTGTCGTAAGGCGTGACCACGGGCTCGCCGCCGTTCCACGCGATGACGGTGCCCGCTTGCTCGAACGTTTCCAGCCCGGTGTAGTTGCCCGCGAAGCGGAAGTCCATGCTCTTTGCGACAACGGGCTCGGTCACGCGGATCACGCGCACGGTTTCGGGCTTCGGTGCAAACCACCCTTCGGGCAAATCCGATTCCTCCAGCACGCCAGTCAGTGCCAGAAAACGCGCGGTGCAATCTTTCGCGACGGTGACGGCCGAGGGCTCCCAGTGTTGCCCGCATTCCACGAGTAGCGCGTTGCGGGGGCTCTGCGGGTTGCTGAAGTCCGCGTAGTCGCGCATGCGCCGGCCTTCGGGGTGGCCTTCGTCGCTGATCACGGTGGCCGGCGCGCGCAGTTGGCGAGCGAGCGCGATGCCTTTGTCGAGCGAGCCGGAAAGCGCGAGCGGCGCGCTTTTTTCATGCATGGAGTGCAGGTCGAGCAGCATGTCCACGGTGTCGATTACGGGCTGCATGCCGCGGGCGCGGCGCAACTCCGTGGAGTCCGCAGACCGGTCATTGAGTTTTGCCGCACTCCATACGCGGTTGAAGTCCTGATCGACGAAGCGCGACGCGTCCGGCCTGCGTCGGTCGAACGTGAGGTAGGCGTCCACGTTCGCGAAGGCCAGCGTCAGCCGGCCCTTGCGCGGGCGCACGCCGGCATCGAGCAGCGCCTTGGCCGTAATCGCCCCGCACACTTCGTTGCCGTGCGTGAGCGCGTTGATCATGACGTGCGGGCCAGCTGCGCCGCTATCGAACGTGTGAACGTACGGCACACCGGTGTTGCCCGCGGCGTAGGGCGCGAGGTCGGGAAATTCGACATCGACGGGATAGGCTTCGGCGGTGGCGTGCGTGTGGGTATCGTTGGCGTGGGTGGTCATGAGAGCGTGCATTCCGTCATGCGTTGATCGATTCGCACCTGGGTTGGCGGCTCAGTTCAATCCGCCCTGGCAGAGATACTTGATGTGCTGATAGTCGTCGAGCCCATAGCGCGAACCCTCGCGGCCATAGCCCGATTCCTTCACGCCGCCGAACGGCGCGGCCTCGCTCGCGAGCGCGCCTTCATTGATGCCGATCACGCCGCTTTCCAGCTTCGCCGCGACGCGCCAGATGCGCCGCACGTCGCGCGAATAGAAGTAGGCGGCGAGCCCGAACGGTGTGTCGTTGGCCGTGTGAATGACGTCGGCGTCGCTGTCGAAGCGAAAGAGTGGGACGACGGGGCCGAACGTCTCTTCGCGAAAAAGCGCCATCTCGCGATTGGCCTCGCCGAGCACGGTGGGTGCGTAATAGTGCGGACCTTCGAGTCCCTCGCCTTGTAGGCGCCGGCCGCCTGTCAGCACCGCGGCGCCGTGCGCGATGGCGTCCTGCACGTGCCGCTCGATCTTTTCAACGGCACGCGCGTTGATCATGGGGCCAATCTGCGAGTCGTCGCGCGTGGCGGGCCCCACGCGCAGCGCCGCGACGCGTGCCACGAGTTTGCGCGCGAACGCATCGTAGACGCCGGCATGCACGTACACGCGGTTGGGGCACACGCAGGTCTGCCCGCCGTTGCGGAACTTCGATGCCATGAGTCCGTCCACGGCGGCGTCCAGGTCGGCGTCGTCGAATACGATGAACGGCGCGTTGCCGCCCAGTTCCAGCGAAAGCTTCTTGAGCGTATCCGCCGATTCGCGTGCGAGGTGTTTGCCCACGGGCGTGGAGCCGGTGAAGGTGATCTTGCGCACGCGAGCGTCTGCGAGCCAGTTGGAAACGGTGGCGGGCGTGTGCTCGCGCGACGCCGTGACGATATTGAGCACGCCGGGCGGCAAGCCCGCTTCTTCGGCAAGACGCGCGAGGGCCAGCGCGGTGAGCGGCGTGTCTTCGGCTGGTTTGGCGACCACGGTGCAGCCCGCCGCAAGCGCAGGCGCGATCTTGCGCGCGATCATCGCGAGCGGGAAGTTCCACGGCGTGATGGCCGCGACCACGCCCACCGGTTCTTTCACAGCCATCATCCGCTTGCCGGGCATCATGGCGGGAATCATGTCGCCGTAGCTGCGCACGGCTTCTTCGGCAAACCACTCCACATATGAGGCGCCGTAGGCCACTTCGCCGCGCGCTTCGGCAAGCGGCTTGCCCTGTTCGCGCGACATGAGGCGCGCCAGGTCTTCGGTGTTGGCGATGATAGCGGCGTGCCAGCGCTTCAGTAATTGGGCGCGCTCGCGCGCCGTGCGTTCACGCCAGCCTTCGAAGGCGGCGTGCGCGGCGTCGGCTGCGGTCTGAGCGTCTTCGGGGCCGCTGTCGGGAACGCTCGTGAAGGCGTTGCCGGTGGCCGGGTCGCTGACGGGGTAGCGTGCGCCGGAAAGCGCGTCGCGCCATTGTCCAGCGATGAAGTTGCCGGTGCGGGCGAGTTCGGGGCGGTCGAGGGTAAGAGGCATGGCGGCGCTCGAAAGGCGTGGTAAGGAAGACGAAATAAACGGTATCGACCCAACGTCAGGCGCAGATGCGGCACTGCCATGCAGCGCGACGCAATCAGTCGGTCAGGGGAAACAGGGTTTCAATCGGGTAATGGTTCTTCACGAAGGGCGACTTGATCACCACATAGCTGAAGTACTTCTCGATGCCGATGTTGCGTTCCAGCAGGTTTTCCATCACGGTCTGGTAGTGCACCACGCTGCGCGTAACGAACTTGAGCAGATAGTCGTAGCCGCCGCTCACCAGGTGGCATTCGGCAATTTCGTCCACGGTGCGAATGCTCGCCTCGAACTTGGCGAAGTCTTCGCGGCGATGGTCTTGCAGCGTGACCTCGGTGAACACGAGCTGGACGTCGCCCAACTTGTTGAGCTGCAGATGCGCGCCGTAGCCCGCGATGTAGCCGGCCTTCTCGAGCCGCTTCACGCGAATCAGGCACGGGCTGGGCGAGAGTCCCACCGCGTCCGCGAGGTCGACATTCGTAATGCGGCCTTTCTTCTGCAGTTGCGACAGAATGCGAAGGTCGATACGGTCCAGCTTCATCGAATTGCTTGCTTGAGTTGACACGGCGCGCGTTGACCTCGGTACATGGAACGGGGCTATCGTAGCACGGCCCGCGAGCGGAAAATTACGCGGCTAACCCTTATCCAGCAAGCCTTTCAGCGGCCCGGCACGGGCGTCGCGGCGGGCCTTCCATTCAGCTTTTCGCCCCCTTCACGCCACGGCGGCGCGCACTTCGGGAAGCGCCAGGACGTCGTCGAGCGTGGTCTTCAGGCGTACGAACATCGTGTCGAATTCTTCCGCTGTGTAGCAGAGCGCGGGCGCGAAGCCGAGGATGTTGTCGGCGAACGCGCGGAAGATCAGACCATTGCGCCATGCCGAGGCCGCAATCTTCTCGCTGAGGTTGAGCGCAGGGTCGAAGCGGCGGCGCGTCGCCTTGTCCGCCACAAGTTCGAGCGCGCCGAGCAGACCGCGGCTGCGCGCGTCGCCCACCAGCGGATGATCGAGCAGCGCCTGCAGGCCGCGTTCGAAACGCGGTGCCTGGGCCATGCCGTTCGCGAGCAACCCGCCTTCGTGATAGAGGCGCAGCACCTCGAGCCCGATGGCGGCGCTCACGGGGTGGGCGGAGTAGGTCTGACCGTGGCCCACCACGGCCGAGGTGCCTGCGCCGTCGGCGATGCCGGCGTAGATGCGTTCGGACATCAGCAGCGCGCCCATCGGCGCGTACCCGGCGGTAAGGCCCTTTGCGACCGTCATCAGGTCGGGCTCCACGCCTTCGGCTTCGCAGGCGAAGAGCGGGCCGGTGCGGCCGAAGCCCGTGATGACCTCGTCGGCGACGAACAGGATGTCGAGTTCGCGGCACGCCTCGCGCATGGCCTTGAGCCAGCCCTTCGGCGGCACGATCACGCCGCCCGAGCCCTGCACGGGCTCGCAGAAGAATGCAGCGACCCGTTCCGGTCCACCCAGCGCTTCCACCTTGGCCCGCAATGCGGCCACGGATGCCGCGATCAGCGCGTCGGCGTCGTTGCCGTGCTCGCTGCGATACGGATACGGCGAGGCAATGTAGTGCTGGTTCGGCAGCGGCAAATCGAAGTGCTGATGAAACGCCGGCAGCGCGGTAAGCCCGGCTCCGACGGACGACGAACCGTGATATCCGCGTTCGAGCGAGATGAACTGCTTTTTCTGCGGCCGTCCTGTCGCGTTGTAGTAGTGCGTGATGTAGCGGATGGCGGCGTCCACGGCGTCGGACCCGCCCAGCGTGAAATAGACGCGCGTAAGCGAAGGGGGCGCAAGCTGAACGAGCTGTTCGGCGAGGCGAATGGCCGGCTCGCAGCCGAAATGAAAGTAGCCGGTGGCGTAGGGCAGGCGGCTCATCTGTTCCGTGGCCACGCGCACGATGCTTTCGTGACCGTAGCCCGTATTGACGCACCAGAGCCCGGAGAAGGCGTCGAGCAGTTCGTTGCCTTCGATGTCGCGCAGCCACGCGCCGCGTCCCGATTCGAGAATGGTGACGCCGCGCTGTTCATGCGCGCGCAGGCTGACGACAGGATGGATCAGATGTTGGCGGTCGGATTCGATGAGTGCGGAAGTCGACATGGCGTGAGCGTTCAATCGTTCGGTGGCGTAGCGTAACGTGCTGGAGGCGCGTGCTGGAGGCACGTGCCCATTGCGTTCTGCACGTACCGCTTGCAGACGATGTTAGCGGGACACAATCGACGATGACGTTGAGAATCGCCGTGGCCAACAGGCGGGAAATGGTTTTTTTGCGGGCCGCGCAGCATTTTGTGCTGCGGGCCATTTCCGCGAGCAAGGCGGTCAATAACCGCGCGTGCGATCCACCCGTCCGACCAGCGGCAAGCCTTCCCGATGCCGGCGCAGGTTGTCGAGCACCACGTCGACGGCGCTTTCGGGCTGCGTCATGCTGGCCACGTGCGGCGTGAGCATCACACGCGGATGGCGCCAGAGCGGATGGCCCGGCGTGAGCGGTTCGGGGTCCGCCACGTCGAGCACGGCGGCGTCGAGCTGGCCCGAGTCGAGCGCATCGAGCAGATCGTCCTGCTGCAGATGCCCACCGCGCCCCACGTTGACGAGCGCGGCGCCGCGCGGCAATTGCGCGAACAACTCGCGGCACAGAATGTGGCGCGTGGCCGGGGTGAGCGGCAACAGGCACACGAGAATATCGGTGCGGGCGAGAAACGCGGGCAGCGAGGCGGTGCCCGCGAAGCATTCCACGCCCTCGATTTCATGCGCGGAGCGACTCCAGCCCGCGCAGCGAAAGCCGAAGCCCGCGAGTTTGGCGAGCACCGCTTGCCCCAGCACGCCGAGCCCCAGTACACCCACGCGGCGTTCGTTCGCCGTGCGCGTGCGCAGCGGTTGCCAGCGTGCTTCGCGCTGCTGCGTGGCATACGTGAGCCAGTCACGATGCAGCGCGAGCACGGCAAGCGTGGCGTATTCCACCATGCCGGCCACGATGCCCGGTTCGATCATGCGGACCACCGGCACGTGCGCAGGAATGGCGGAAAGGTCGAACTGATCGATACCCGCGCCCACCGAAAACACCAGTTCGAGATTCGGAAACGTGGTGGCGATATCGGCTGGCGGCTCCCATGTCGCGAGGTAACGCACGTTGCCCGCGTTCGTGGCGTCGCTGCCCTCGGGCCAGATATGGAACGGAACGTCGGGCGCCTTTTCGGCGAATAGCCGTGCCCATTGCGCCCCGCGCACGGAGTCGGCCTTGTAGAGAAACGTCATGGTGTGGCTTATCTCTGCACGGTGCTGCGCATGCGGCCCACGTCAGCCCAGCGCCTGGTTGGTGACGGCGTACACGCGCGCCTCGCCTTCGAGCCGGGGCGGCGTGCCGCGTGCCATGGTGACGACGGAGTCCACGAACGCGAGCCCCAGGTCGTCGAGCCATGACGAGAGGCCCGTGTCGCCACCCACGTCGATGCGCACGAAGCGCCCGCCTTGCGAGCCGACGCAATGGCTGATCAGCGCCTGTGCGCCTTCGCGATGCGGCGCGACGAGCGGGCCGATCACGTGGCCGCGTCCGAAGCGGCGCATCAAGGCAAAGCCGACAGGCTCGCCTTCGCGGTCCAGCACGACGCCGTCGGCCACGGAAAGCAGGGCGCCGATGAGCGGCGTGCGATCGTAGCCCGCCGCGCGTGCGAGCAATGCAGCGAGCCGTGCCGGGTCGCGCGAGCCGAGCGGACGGATGCGCTCGCCGGGTGCAAGCTGTACCGCGGGCGGATGAACACCCGCCATGCCCTGGTGCTGATGGATGCTGCCGATGGCGGCAAAGCCGAATTTCTCGTAGAGCGGCAGCCCCGCTTGCGTCGCATTGAGGAACGTGGTGCGGGTGCCGAGCGCCTCCATGGTGCGCGCCATCAGCTCGCGGCCAATGCCGCGGCCCTGCTGGTCGGGCGACACGATCACCATGCCGAGCGAAGCGTGCGCGTCGCCATATTTCCAGTGCAGCGCGGTGCCGAGCAGGCCGGTGTCGTCTTCGGCGGCAATGCCGGTGCCAAGGTTCAGCGCGAATTCCCAGTCTTCGCGGCGGTGCGGCCATTTCACTGCAAGCGACAGGTCGTGGGCAGCGGGCAGGTCGGCCGCCGTCATGGGGCGAAACCGCACTTTGGCACGAGCGATCGGTTCAGTCACTTTCCACTCCTTTTTACGATGCCTGCCTACTGTTGCACCGAACCGGCGCGTGTGGCTAGGACGATCTTATTGCTGCGGGGCTCAAGCCCACGTCTCTGGCGCTGCCGCACGGACCACTGCGCGGGCGTTGCACAACGCGCGGTTTCTCCGGTCGCACCCGCATATCACGGCAGCAAATGCTGCGGCATCGCCCGTACCATGAGCCGCATTGCATGCTTCGTTGTCCCTTCTTCTTTTTTGCCGATCCGCGAGGGCACAACAACATAACCGCGATGCGCCGCGCGGAACGGCCCACTGGAACGACCCCATGGAAAGCTTCGATCCCGCTCTCGTTTCCGTGCGCAGCGCGCACTTCATCGGCGGCCGCTATGTAAGCGGTCCCGCCGCGCTGGACGTGGCGCGCCCCTCGGACGGCGCCATCTATGCAGACCTGCCCATTGCCAGCGCCGACGAAGTGGACCGCGCCGTGGAGAACGCCTGGCAGGCGTTTCGCACGAGCGACTGGGCACGCCGCGCCCCGCGCGAACGCGCGCGCGTCTTGCGACGCTGGGCCGAGCTGATCGAAGCGGACGTCGACACGCTCGCGCGCATCGAATCGGTAGGCTCCACGCGGCCCATTCGCGATGCCGCGGCGTGGGACGTGCCATTTACCGCCGAGGGTATCCGCTTCTACTCGGAGTTCGCCGACAAGATTGGCGGCGAGGTGGCGGCCACGCGGCCGGACCATCTCGGCATGATCGTGGCGGAGCCGTATGGCGTGATCGGCGCTATTGCGCCGTGGAATTTTCCGCTCGTGATGGCGTCGTGGAAGATCGCGCCCGCGCTGGCCGCGGGCAACGCCGTGGTGCTGAAGCCTTCCGAACTCACGCCGTTTTCCGCGCTGCGGCTTGCCGAACTCGCCGTCGAGGCCGGCATGCCGGCTGGCATCTTCAACGTGATCCAGGGCGACGGACGCACGACGGGCGACGCGCTCGTGCGCCATCCGCGAATCGCGAAGGTCACGTTCACGGGCTCCAGCCAGACCGGGGCCGCCATCATGGCCGCCTGTGCGCAGAGCGGCACGAAGCCCGTCACGCTGGAGTTGGGCGGCAAGAGCCCGCAGGTGGTGTTCGCCGACGCGCCGGATCTCGACCTCGTGGCGCGCCGCGTGGCCGGCGCGATTGCGGGCAACGCGGGGCAGGTGTGCGTGGCCGGTTCGCGGCTGATTGTCGAAAAGCGCGTGGTGTCGCGTCTCGTGGACGGCATCGCCTCGGCATTCGCCGCGCTCAAGCCGGGGCATACGTGGGCGCCGGGCACCACGCTGCCGCCTATCATCTCCGCGGTTCAGGCGCAGCGCATCGAAGGCATCGTGAAGCGTTCCGTTGAGCAGGGCGCGCAGATTGCCGTGGGCGGCGGCCGCATTCCCATGGCGGGCGACGGCGCCTTCTACGCTCCCACCATCCTGACCGGCGTGAGCGTGAGCAACGAAGCCGTGCGCGAAGAGGTCTTCGGCCCCGTGCTCACGGTTCAGACCTTCGAGAGCGAGGCCGAAGCGCTGGCGCTCGCGAGCCACGAGAAGTACGGGTTGGCCGCGGGCGTGCATACCGCGGACATTGGCCGCGCGCTGCGCGCGATGCGCGCCATCGAGGCCGGCACCGTCTGGATCAACCGCTACGGACGCACGGCCGACTTCGTGATTCCCACGGGCGGCTATAAGCAGTCCGGCCTCGGCAAGGACCTGGGACGCCAGGCATTCGAGGCCAACCTGCGCTTCAAGAGCGTGTTGATCGACCTGAATCAGGGCGCCTGAACCTTCTTGCGCAGCGCTGCAGAACCGTAGGAAGAAAGGGCGCAGCATGTTGTGCTGTCTGCCTGTGCCTTTTCGATGCTTCCGAACGGCCGCGCCGGTTTTCCGGCACGGCCGTTTCGCATCGATGCCCCTCTCGCGGGAGCCATTCCCTTGTCTGTAGCGACCCGTGAAAACCCTGATGGAGCCGACCGCAGCAGGCCACCAGCGGGCGTAACGCTGCCGTCTTCCATACGCCGCGACGCTGTGTGCGGCCTTCGCAAAGCCAGCTTCCGCGAGTCGCCGGAGCGCACCGCATACTCTGCTGTGCAGCCGCCGAAAAACGACGGATTGTGTGTTCGCGGAAGGCCAATACACGACAACCCGCATTTTTTGCGGTGATGTAATTCATTCCAGCAAGAACGACCGTCGCCCTTCACCGGCGCGCCATCGACACACCTTGACCACCACAGGACCCGCCATGACCCGCTTCCGACCGAAATACATCACGTTCGACTGCTACGGTACGCTGACCCGCTTCCGCATGGGCGATATGGCGCGCGAGATCTTCGCCGGCCGCGTGGCGCCGGAACAGATGGAGCAGTTCGTGCGCGACTTCGCCGCGTATCGTCTGGATGAAGTGCTGGGTGCGTGGAAGCCGTATCAGGAAGTGGTGAAGAACGCGGTGCGCCGCACGCTCAAGCGCTGGAACCTCGCTTATGACGACGCCGAGGCCCAGCGCTTCTACGACGCAGTGCCGACGTGGGGGCCGCATGCCGATGTGCCCGAAGGGCTCTCGAAGGTGGCGAAGGAGTTCCCGCTCGTGATTCTTTCGAACGCGTCGAACGACCAGATTCACAGCAACGTCGAAAAACTCGGCGCGCCGTTCCATCGCGTGTTCACGGCGCAGCAGGCGCAGGCCTACAAGCCGCGTCTGCAGGCGTTCGAATACATGCTGGACAACCTGGGCTGCGGGCCGGAAGACATCCTGCACGTGTCGTCGAGCCTGCGCTACGACCTCATGTCCGCGAACGATCTCGGCGTGAAGAACAAGGTGTTCGTCTCGCGCGGTCACGAGCCTTCCACGCCGTATTACAACTATCACGAGATCAAGGACATCGGCGGGCTGCCTGGCGTCGTCGGTCTGTAAGTGTCGGCCGGCCGCGTGTTGTGCGGCCGCAAGCGTCAAGCATGAAGTTCGTGAACGACTGCCCGCTCCGCGCGAGCGAAGGACCGCGATGAAGTTCGAATCGTACTGGCTCGATACCCGTCCGCCATTCCGGCACGGCGACCCGGGGCCCGTGGAAGGATCGGCCGAGGCGGTTGTGATCGGCGGCGGGTTCACGGGTTTGTCGGCGGCGCTCGCGCTCGCGAAGAAGGGCGTGCCCGTGACGGTGCTGGAAGCGGGCAGTGTGGCGAGCGAGGCGTCGGGGCGCAACGGCGGGCAGTGCAATACGGGCCTCGCGCACGACTATGCGACGCTCGCGGAACGCATCGGCCGCGAGCGGGCGCTCGGTTTCTATCGCGCCTATGAGAGCGCCGTGCAATCGGTGCGCACGATCGTTGCCGAAGAGCAGATCGATTGCGACTTCGTGGGCGGCGGCAAGATCAAGCTGGCCGCGAAGCCGCAGCACTTCGCGAAGCTCGAGAAGACCTACGAAACGCTGGTGCGCGACGTTGATCGGGATATCGAACTGATTGCGCCCGAACGCATTCGCGACGAAATAGGTTCGAACGGCTTTTTTGGCGGACTCGTGCAGCGCAACGGCGCGCAGATGCATATGGGCAAGTTCGGCGTGGGGCTGGCCGAAGCGGCGGTGAAGCGCGGCGCGCGCATCTTCGAACAGGCGCCGGTGACGGCGCTCAAGCCGCTGGGCGGCGAGCGTTACGACGTCGTGACGCCGCGCGGCACGATTCGTGCCGCACGCGTGCTGGTGGCAACGGGCGCTTCGCGCGTCGGGCCGCTTCAGTGGTTTCGCCGGCGCATCGCGCCGGTGGGCAGCTTCATCGTCGTGACGGAGCCGCTCGGCAAGGACCGGCTCGATGCGTTGCTGCCCACGCGGCGCGCGTACGTCACCACGCTCAACATCGGCAACTACTTTCGTGCGACGGCGGACACCCGTCTGCTGTTCGGCGGCCGCGCGCGCTTCGCGATGTCGAACCCGCGCTCGGACGAAAAGAGCGGCCGCATTCTGCGTGCAAGCCTCGCGCATTATTTCCCGCAACTCGCCGACGTGCGCCTCGACTATTGCTGGGGTGGCCTCGTCGATATGACGGCGGACCGCCTGCCGCGCGCGGGCCAGCACGAAGGCCTTTTCTACTCGATGGGCTATAGCGGCCACGGCGTGCAGATGTCGGTGCACATGGGCCGCGTGATGGCCGACGTGATGTTCGGCGCAGCGTCGCGCAATCCGTGGGGCGAACTCGCATGGCCCGCCATTCCAGGCCACTTCGGCCACGCGTGGTTTCTGCCGTTCGTCGGCGCCTGGTACCGCTTTCAGGACATCATTCACTAGCCGCGCGGCATTGTGCAAAGGAGCAGCAGCATGGGCGGACGATTTGTCCGGCTTGGCGAAACGGGCCGGGAAAAAGTGAAGCTACGCATCAATGGCGCCGACGTGGAGGCGCTTGCCGGCGACACGTTGCTCGTGGCGATGCTCTGCACCGTGGACCACGTGCGCCAGTCCGAATTCGGCGACGAGACACGTGCGGGTTTTTGCCTGATGGGCGCATGCCAGGATTGCTGGGTCTGGACGGAAACCGGCGAACGCCTGCGCGCCTGCACGACGGAAGTGCGCGAAGGCATGCAGATCGTGACCACACAACCGGAGGTGCAATGGGCCAACCTCGTGTAATCGTCGTGGGCGCTGGACCGGCCGGGGTGCGCTGCGTCGAGACACTGCTCGCAGCGGGCATTGCCCCCATCGTGATCGACGAAGGCCGCCGCGACGGTGGTCAGATCTATCGGCGGCAGCCCGAGAACTTCGGGCGTCCTTATGAAAAGCTCTACGGCACCGAGGCGAGCCGCGCTTCGAATCTGCACACGGCCTTCGAGCGTGTGCGCGCACAGATCGATTACCGGCCCGACACACTCGCGTGGAACGTGAGCGAGGGGCGCCTGTACGTGCTGCATCGCGGCCAGTCGCACGCGCTGCCTTATGACGCGCTTGTGCTGTGCCCCGGCGCGACGGACCGGCTGATGCCGGTGAAAGGCTGGCAACGCGCGGGTACGTACAGTCTTGGCGCATCGCAGATCGCGCTGAAGGCACAGGCATGTTCGATTGGACACAACGTCGTGTTCATGGGATCGGGACCGTTGCTGTATCTGGTCGCGAATCAGTATGTGCGGGCCGGCGCGCGCGTGGCTGCGGTGCTGGACACGTCGCCCGCCGCCGCGCGGCTGCGGGCGCTGCCCAAACTGCTCGCGCGACCCGATGTGCTGAAGAAGGGCGCAGCGCTCGTGTCCGGGCTGAAGAAGGCTGGCGTGCAGGTAGAACACGGCATCGAGCCGCTCGAAATTCTGGGTACCGACAGCCGGGGCGTGGAGGGCATTCAGTATCGCGATGCAAAGGGTGAGGTGCGCCAGATGGCGTGCGACGCCGTGGCGCTCGGCTACCACCTGCGTCCCGAAACACAGTTGGCCGACCTGGCACGTTGCGCGTTCCGCTTCGATGAAAGCACGCACCAGTGGCTACCGCAGATCGACGAACTGGGGCGCAGCTCGCAGGCGGGCGTCTATCTGGCAGGCGACGGCGTTCGCGTACTGGGCGCCGACGGTGCGGAACTGGCGGGGCGGCTCGCGGCATACGCGGTGTTGAGCGATCTGGGTCATACGATATCCGAAGCAACGCTCGCGCCGCTCAAGGCGCAACAGCGCAAGATGGATCGCTTCCGCCAGGGCCTGGCTCAAGCCTTTCCCTGGCCCGCCGCGCAGGCGGCGCGCCTTTCCGACGAGACCATTGCATGCCGTTGCGAAGGCATCACGGTGGGCGAACTGCGGCGCGTCATCAAGAACGAAGGCGCGTGCGAAGCGAACCGTGCGAAGGCATTCAGCCGCGTGGGCATGGGCCGCTGCCAGGGGCGCTACTGCGGGCACGCCGCAGCCGAGATCATTGCCGCTGCCGCAGGCGTGCCGCTCGAACAGGTGGGACGGCTGCGCGGCCAGGCACCCGTGAAGCCGCTTGCCATATCGACGATGGAAATCACGACGGACGTTCACGACGACAGTCCCGCTGCGTCTGCGGCGACACGCGCCAAGGGCGTCACGGAGGTTCACGAATGAAGCGCGCTGAAGCCGATGTGGTGATTGTGGGCGGCGGCATCATGGGCGCGGCCACCGCGTTTTTCCTGCGTCGCCGCGGGCATTCCGTCATCCTGATCGAACGCGGTCTGATCGGACAGCAGGCAAGCGGAACGAACTTCGGCAACGTGCGCCGGCAAGGGCGCTTTCTGCCGCAACTGCCGCTCGCGAACCGTTCGCGCGAAATCTGGGGCAAGCTGCCCGCGCTCATCAATCACGACGCGGAGTTTTTGCCGTCGGGACATATTCGCGTCTGCTATCGCGAAGAACAGGCCCATACGCTCGAAACCTACGCCAGGGACGCGAGCCAGTACGGCCTCATGCTCGACGTCATGCGGGGCGCGCAGATGCGTTCGCGCTTTCCGTTCCTTGGGCCCGAAGTGTTGGCGGCCTCGTACTCGGCGACGGACGGCCATGCGAATCCCCGTCTCGCCGCGCCCGCATTCGGACGTGCGGCTGCACGGCTCGGCGCGCAGATCGAAGAGAACACCGAGATCGCAACCGTCGAAAAAGAGGGCGCCGAGTTCCGGGCAACGGCTGTGGACGGCCGCACGTTTCATGCGCCGGTGTTGCTGGTCACGGCGGGCGCATGGGGCAGCACGCTCAGCGAGCAATTCGGCGAGCCGGTACCGCTTGCCGTGCATGGTCCGCAAATGGCCGTGACCGAGCCCTTGCCGTACGGCATTCGGCCCGTGGTGGGCGTGTCGTCGCCGCTGCTCGAAGAGGTGGTGTATTTCCGCCAGATCGAGCGCGGCAACATCGTGTTCGGCGGTTGCGCGCGCGGGCCCGCATACCCCGACCTGCGCCGAGCATATGTGCTGCCCGAGAGCACGCTTTTGCAGTTCCGCCAGTTGCAACGCCTCGCGCCCGCACTCGCTCGGCTCAACATCATTCGCGTATGGAGCGGCATCGAAGGCTATGTCTCGGACGATCTGCCGGTGATGGGTGCGAGCGGCAAGGTAAGCGGCCTTTACTATGCATTCGGTTTTTCGGGCCACGGCTTTCAGCTCGGACCGGGCGTGGGTGACACCATGGCCGAGCTGATCGATACCGGTGCGACCACGACGCCGCTGGAGCCGTTCGACATTCGCCGCTTTGCTTCGGCCTCGCTTTCGCCTGAGCACGAGGCTGCCGTACCCGCTGGGGCCGCTGCATCCAGCGCTGCGCGGCACGCTGCATAGGAGCACGAATGGGTGCTCTCGACGATGCCGACGTTTCGGGGCGGGCGAACGGCGCCACGCAGCCTATCGAGCGTGCGATCGAGTTCATCGAGCGCTCGTTCGCGCAACCGGTCACGCTGGCCGCACTCGCGGCTACCGCGGAACTCAGCGTGTCGCGTTTTGCGGCGCTATTTCGCGCGCAGGTGGGCATCTCGCCGCATCGGTACGTGTGCCTCGTACGCGTGCGTCATGCGCAGAAGCTGCTGCGCGGCGGCGTGCCGCCTTCGGTGGTGGCAACCGAGGTCGGCTTCTTCGATCAGAGCCACCTGGGGCGTCATTTCAAGCGCACGTTGGGCACCACCCCGGCGGCGTATCTCGCGGCAGCCGAGTAGTCAACGTCTTCGCCTCGCCACGTGACGGCGAGCGACTCTCCTTTCCTGGCGCTCGCCCGGCCGGCAGGTGTTATCGGTCGAATGCGATACCGCGCTCGCGCAACTGCCGCATGCCGCTTTCCAGATGCGCACGCGCGCTCTCGGCGTCGCCGGCGCGCATTTGTTCGTAGGCACGTTGTGCCACTGCTTCGGGAATGGTCTTGAGCGGCCGGTTGGTGCTCATGGCCTTGAGTTGCACCTCCGCGGCGCGTTCCAGGTAGTAGAGATCGTCCCAGGCTTGTGCGATATCGGGTGCGGCCACCATCACGCCGTGGTTCTTGAGGAACAGGATGTCCGCGTCGCCCATCGCCGCGGCAATGCGGTCGCCTTCCGATTCGTCGAGAGCAAGGCCGTTGTAATGCTCGTCCACCGCGGTGCGGCCGTAGAACTTGAGCGCCGTTTGCCCCAGCCACAGCAGAGGCGGGCCTTCCAGCAGGCAAAGCGCAGTGGCGTTCGGCATGTGCGTGTGAAACGCGGCTTGCACGCGCGGCATCAGCCGGTGCAGCCGTGCGTGGATGTAGAAGGCCGTGGCTTCGGGCTTGCCTTCGCCTGCTATGACGTTGCCGTCGAAGTCGCAGACGAGCAGACGCGACGCCGTGATCTCGCTGAACGCGTAGCCGTACGGGTTGACGAAGAAGAGGTCGTCGTGGCCGGGCACGACAGCGGAGAAGTGATTGCAGACGCCTTCCTCGAAGCCGTTGAGTGCCGCAAGCCGGAAGCACGCGGCGAGTTCGATGCGGGCCTGCATGATGGCGTCCGAGTCGAGACGTTGGCGGCGCGAGGCTGCGGCGCAAGGCGAGGTGGTGAGCGTGTGAGCCATGTTGGGCGTAATGAGATCGGCGGGTAAGCGGCTGGAGAAGAGGGCGATTGTCGCGAACATGATCTTCGCGCGGCAACGTGGTGTCGTCCAGTGACGAATCCATTAAGTATTCCGCGAAGAGCGACGAAAGGCGTTCGTCAGGAAGGGTTTGCCGCGTGGCGGCCTCCCTTTCTTATCTGAATTGCAACAATCAATTTCGTCTTGCTTCGCTTGTGTGGGTGCATATGCACAGGCAATATGTCGCGACCGATCTGAAACGTGTGGCTGCTGTTTCCGGTACGGGCCGCGGCCACGTTGCGCTGGTTTGCGCTACGTCTTGCATCGTGCCGTTACGCACCATCGGCCGGTTGCCGCTCTCCTTCACCCTTTCGAGTGCATAAGCACAGATACCATGAGTACGACATCTGCTCAAACTCCCGCAGTCGCCGGCGCCCTGCCGGAGGCTCGTGTTCGTACCATTCCGTGGATGCTGCTCGCCGTAGCCGGCGTGGTGCTCGCGGTATGTGCCGCGCTTGCCTACTGGTTCGCCGTGGGCCGCTGGGTGGAGTCCACGGACGACGCCTACGTAGGCGGCAACGTCACTGTCATCGCACCGAAGGTGACGGGTTTCGTGGACCAGGTGCTGGTGCAGGACAACCAGTACGTGAAGGCCAACCAGGTGCTGATTCGCCTCGATTCGCGCGACTACGATGCGAAGCTTGCACAGGCGGTTGCGGAAGTGAACAGCGCCGAGGCGGCTGTGAACGAACTGAAAGCGAAGCGCGCGCTTCAGCTTGCCGTGATCAACCAGCAGGCGGCCGGCGTGACGGCGGCCCATGCGGAACTGGTGCGTACGAACGCAGATCAGGCGCGTTACCGGCAACTCGTGAAAGACGACGCGGTTTCGAATCAGCTTGTGGAGCAGGCGGATGCGTCGTTTGCCAAGGCGAAAGCCGCGGTGGAAGGTAGCGATGCATCGCTGCTCGCGGCGAAACAGCAGCTCACCGTGCTCGACGCGCAGATTGCCGACGCCGGGGCGCGCGTCGCGAAAGCGCAGGCCGAGCAGCGCTATGCGCAGCTCAACGTCGACTACACGACGATACGTTCGCCTGTAGACGGCTACGTGGGCAACCGCACCGCGCGAGTCGGCCTGCTCGCTTCGGCGGGCACGTCGATGCTCACGGTGGTGCCCGCGCATGACCTGTGGGTCGATGCCAATTTCAAGGAAGACCAGTTGAGGAAGATGCACGACGGCGACCCGGTCGAAGTCACGCTGGACGCTCATGCGGGCACGATACGCGGCACCGTGCAAAGCATTGCGCCGGCTACAGGAGCCACCTTCAGCATATTGCCGCCCGAGAACGCCACCGGCAACTTTACGAAGATCGTGCAGCGCGTGCCCGTACGCGTCGTGCTCGACGTGCCGAAAGAGGCCCACTACCTGCGTCCGGGGCTCTCGGCGACGGTGCGCGTGCATCTCGCAGGCGCGCGTCAGCGCAACGGCTAAGCCCACGAGCGCGGAGACAGCATCATGACCTCACGTGTTCCCGTCAATCCGATGGACCTGCCGCTGCGCACCAAAGTCACGGCGTTCGCATTGATGTGCCTCGGCTTCTTCATGGCGACGCTCGACATCCAGATCGTCGCGTCGTCGCTGAGAGACATAGGCGGTGGCCTGTCCGCGAGCCAGGACGAACTCTCCTGGATTCAGACGGCGTATCTGATTGCCGAGATCATCGTGATCCCCATGTCCGGTTGGCTCACGCGAGTGTTCTCCACGCGCTGGCTGTTTGCCGCTTCCGCATTGGGCTTCACGATTGCCAGCATGCTGTGCGGGATGGCGTGGGACATCAACTCGGAGATCCTGTTCCGTGCGCTGCAAGGCGCGCTGGGTGCCGCGATGATTCCCACTGTCTTCACGACCGCGTTCGTGCTGTTTCCCGGCAAGCAGCGCGCGCTGGCGGCCACCACCATTGGGGCACTGGCCACGCTCGCACCGGCCATTGGGCCCGTGATAGGCGGCTGGATCACTGATCAGTGGTCGTGGCACTGGCTGTTCTATCTCAACGTGGTGCCCGGCATTGCCGTGACGGTGCTCGTGCCGAAGTTCGTGCGTATCGATGAAGCGGACCTGAGCCTGCTGAAGAAGGGCGACTACCTCGGCATTCTGCTGATGTCGGGCTTTCTGGGCTGCCTCGAATACGTGCTGGAAGAAGGGCCGCGCAAAAACTGGCTGGGCGATACGACCATTCTTGTCTGCGTCTGGATATCGGCGATCTGCGGCTTTCTCTTCATCGTTCATGCGCTCACCGCACGCGAAACGATCGTGGACCTGCGCGCGCTGCGCATCCGCAACTTCGCACTCGGCTCGACACTCTCGTTCATCACCGGCATCGGCATCTTCTGCACGGTGTTTCTCACACCCGTCTTTCTTGCCCGTGTGCGCGGCTTCAGCTCGATGCAAACCGGCTTCGCGCTGCTTTCGGTGGGCTGCGCCCAGGTCGTGGCGCTCGTGGTCTATTCGCGGCTCTCCACACGTATCGATCTGCGCTGGCTTAACCTGTTCGGCCTCGTGCTGTTCGGGCTCGGCTGCTATCTCTACGTGCCCGTGACGAGCGAGTGGGGCTGGAGGGAACTGCTGCTTCCGCAGGTGCTGCGCGGCATTGGTCAGCAGTTCTGCATTCCGCCCATCGTGACGATGGCGCTGGGTGCGCTGCCGCCTGCGCGTCTACGTTCGGCAAGCGGGCTCTTCAATCTGATGCGCAATCTGGGCGGCGCGATCGGCGTGGCCGTGAGCAACACCATGCTGAACGACCGGCTCAATTTTCATTACCTGCGCCTCAACGAGCACGTCACGGACGGCAGGCCTGTCGTCGAGGCACTGCTTGCGCATACGTCGGACCAGATCGGGACGGTTGCAGGCAATGTGCTCAGCGGTCCCCAGGCCGGCCTCGCACTGCTGCACAACGTCGTGATGCGCGAGGCACTCACACTCACTTTCTCCGATGCCTACTTTGCCGTGGCGTGCTGCTTTGTCGTCGCCATCTTCTGCGCATTGTTCGTGCGGCGGCTGGACACGGCGATGCCGCCACCCGATGCTCATTGAGGTCTCCGTTCATGAAACCCCGCATCCGAACCACGCTGTTTGCTCTTGCAGCGAGCCTCGCACTCGCGGCCTGTGCCGTGCAGCCCGCCACGCACGCCGACCTTTCGCAGCAGGTGCAGCAGGTCGCGCCGCGCGAATTCACCGTGGCCGTGCCGCCCGATACCGCTGACGCCGCTACCTGGTGGCAGCAGTTCGGCGATCCGGTCATGCACGACCTCGTGAGCACCGTGCTCGATCAGAACCTCGACCTGAAGGCGGCCGCCGAGCGCGTGCGTCAGGCGGAGGCGCAGACCACCGTGCAGCACGCAGCGCTGCTGCCCGAGCTGAACGCCAACGCCAACGCGAGCGATACGCGCATCATCGTGCCGCCGCCGCTCGGCTATGTGCGGCAGGCGGGTTTCGGTTTGTCCGCGAGCTGGAACCCGGACGTGTTCGGCGGCGAGCGTCTCGCACTGCTCGCAGCGAGGGCGCAGACAACGGGCACGCGCGAGGCGCTGAACGAACTACGTCTCGCGCTTGCAGCCAATACCGCGGACGCGTACATCGAACTGCGCTGGGCACAAAGCGAACTGCGCATTCTTGAAGATAACGAACGAATTCGCGAGCGCACGTTGCGGCTTACGCAGGAGCGTCTGCATTACGGTCTTTCGACCCGGCTCGACGTGGCGCGCGCGCAGAACCAGCTGAGCGATCTGCAGGCGCGCATTCCGCCTGTGCAATCGAGAATCCAGCACCAGTTGAGCCTGATCGCCGTGTACACGGGACGCACGCCCGAGAGCTTGAGCGCCAACGCGTTCGGCAACGGCGAGATACCGGTACCGCGCACGTCGGCGCCTTCCACGCTGCCTTCCGAAGCGCTGCTGCGTCGTCCGGACGTGCGCCTCGCCTATGCAACGGTCGAGCAGCGTGCGGCGCAGGTGGGCGCCGCGAAGGCCGAGCGGTATCCGAAGTTCTCGCTCAATCTGAGCGATGGTTTGCTCGCGGCGTCGTATCTCGGCTTGCCCACGCTCACGGACAACCTGTTCAGTGCCGCGCTCGGCGTGACGAGTCCGATCTTCAACGCGGGCCGCATCAACGCGGATATCGCGAAGCGCGAGAGTCAGATGCGCGAGTCGCAGTTGGGTCTCAATGGTGCGGTGCTCAACGCGTTGAAAGACATCGAAGACACGCGTAGCGATCTCGTGAGCGCATCCGGTGCCGTCGAGCGGCTGGGCGCCGCGCTCGGTGCATCGGGCGATGCGCTGCGTCTTTCGAACGAACTCTACAAGGGCGGAGCGTCCAGCTTTCTCGACGTGTTGACGGCGCAGGAGAGCTATCTGCGCGACGACGAGTCGCTGAACGAAGCGAAGCGGGATCACGCGCTCGCGGCGGTTGCGATGTATCGCGCGCTGGGTGGGGGCTGGCGTGTCGAAGCGGGCGGCGACGCGGTCGCGGCAAACGCACTGCGAACGGATTCGGCGGCCCTTGCTGCCGCGCACGGAGCCGCTCAATAAGCGCGCAACTCATCATGAACGACGCAGATTGCTTCGACGCATCCCACGGCTTTGCGATGCGTCGGGCCGCGCGCTATATCAGCAAGCTCTACGAGCGACACCTGAAAGCGGCGGCACTCACGCCGACGCAGTTCGCCATTCTGGGCCGCCTGAGTGGAGGCGAAAAGCTCACGTTCTGCGAACTCGCGGACACGCTGTTGCTCGACCGCACGACACTGGTGCGTGCCGCGAGTGCATTGCGCCGGGCCCGACTCGTTCGAGCCGAAGCCACCAGCGACGACGCGCGCACGCTCCACTTCGCGTTGACCGACGAGGGCAGGGCGGCGCATCGTGCAGCGCGTCCGCTCTGGGACGCCGCCCAGCAGGAACTGGAGCGCGAATTTGGCCATGAGCGCGCACAGGGCCTCAGGCGCGAACTACTCGAACTCGCGAAACTGGGGCGACGATAGAGGATCACCGCTCGTACGTGCGTCGATCCCTTCGCGGCGCAACACACCCACCGCGCCATCGCAGTGACACAATACCGGCTTGGCGGCTCATCGGAGGCGAAGATGCGCAGGCGTGGTCAAGTACGAGCGATAGTGGGCAGGCGGACATGACGCGCATCGACTCCCCGCACCGCAGCACGGAAGCGAGTGAGGCCGAGTGGCTCGAAGCCGGCGGGCGGGGCGGCTTCGCCTCGGGCACGGCCGGTGGCGAACGGACCCGCCGCTATCACGCGCTGCTGCTTGCGGCCACGCATCCGCCGGCGGGCCGTGTCGTGCTCGTCAATGGCATCGAAGCGTGGATCGAGTCGGCGCGTGGCGGCCGTTATCCTCTTACGCGGCATCGTTACATGCCGGATCATCTGCATCCGCCCATTACGGCCGGTCTGATGTCCTTCAACACCGAGCCGTGGCCCACGTGGCGCTTCTGTATCGGCGATGGTTGGCAGGTCACGGCCGAGGTGTTCGTCGCGCACGGTGCCGGGCAAACCGTGCTGAGGTGGCGACTCGAAAGCGTGTGTGCGAGCGACGTACAACATGAGACCCAAGCCGGACACGAAGCGCTCACGTTGAAGGTGCGCCCGCTGCTTTCGGGCCGCGACTATCACGCACTGCATCACGAAAATCCGGCATTCGACTTTACGGCGCACATCGTGAGCGACTGTGTTTGCTGGCAGCCTTACCCGGATCAACCGGTTGTCGTGGCGCAGAGCAACGGCACCTATACGCACGAACCCGACTGGTATCGCAACTTCTGCTACACGCAGGAACGCGAGCGCGGGCTCGATTACAACGAGGACCTCGCCACGCCGGGCCTCTTCTCGTTCGACCTTGCGCAAGGCGACGCGGTGTTGATCCTGAGCGCGCAAACCGCGGCAAACGTGGAGGCAGCCGCACCAGAGGAAGCCGCACCGGAGGATGTCGTCTCCGCCGCCGCGCTCGCGTTGCGTCTCGATGCGCTGGAGCGCGTGCGGCGCGCATCGTTTGCCGGCCGTCTGCAACGCAGCGCCGACGAATACGTGGTCGCGCGCGGCGCGGGCCGCACGATCATTGCCGGTTATCCATGGTTCACGGACTGGGGCCGCGACACGTTCATCGCAATGCGCGGCCTGTTGCTTGCGTCGGGGCGCTACGCGGAAGCGGAGTCCATCCTGCTTGGCTGGACCGAGACGATTTCCGAAGGCATGTTGCCCAACCGCTTTCCCGACGACGGCGGCGCGCCCGTCTACAACGCGGTGGACGCGTCGCTCTGGTTCGTGGTGGCCGTGCACGACTATCTACAGACGGCCCACGCCAGCATTGCGACACGCGAGCGCCTGCAACAGGCGGTCAACACGATCGTGCAGGGCTATGCCGACGGCACGCGCTTCAATATCGCAGCCGACGACGATGGTCTCTTGCGCGCAGGTGTGCCCGGCGTGCAACTGACGTGGATGGACGCGAAGGTGGGGGACTGGGTGGTGGCGCCACGCATCGGCAAGCCCGTCGAGGTGCAGGCCCTCTGGATCAATGCATTGCGTATCGCGCTCGCCTGGGACACGCACTGGAGCGAACTCGAAACGCTGGCGAGCACCTCGTTCGCCGAGCGCTTCGTGAATCCCGCGACAGGCGCGCTTTACGACGTGATCGACGTGGACCACGAACCCGGCCGGGTTGATGCCAGTGTGCGGCCGAACCAGATATTCGCGACAGGAGGCTTGCCCCATGCCGTGATCGACGGGCAGCGGGCACGAGCCGTGGTAAGCCAGGTGGAGGCGCAATTGCTGACGCCGCTCGGGCTGCGGTCGCTCGCGCCGTGCGATCCCGCCTACGTGGGCCGTTACGAAGGCACGCTGTTGCAGCGCGATGGCGCCTATCATCAGGGAACGGTGTGGCCGTGGCTGCTCGGGCCTTTCGTGCAAGCGTGGCTGCGCGTGCAGCGCGCAGCAGGCGTGCCGGATTCGGCGAGCATGGCCGCGGCCCGCGCACGATTTCTCACGCCGCTCTATGCTCATCTCGACGCGGCCGGGTTGGACCATGTGAGCGAAATTGCCGACGGCGACGCGCCGCATACGCCGCGCGGCGCGCCATTCCAGGCGTGGTCGCTCGGCGAATTGCTGCGTATCGAAAAGCTGCTGGGTACATGACGAACGATGGGCGCATGCGCAGCGGCGCATGGGCTCGCATCGGAGGGGCTATGTCAGCGTTACGTGCCAATCTGTTGAAAACAGCCGAAGGGTTGCGTCTGCACGGCCCCGAACTCGATGGCTGGCGCCGTTGGGGGCCGTACCTGAGCGAGCGGCAATGGGGCACGGTGCGCGAGGACTACAGCGAGAACGGCACCGCGTGGGACTACTTTCCGCACGATCATGCGCGCAGCCGCATGTACCGCTGGGGCGAAGACGGCCTTGCGGGATTCGGCAACGACCCGCTGAACTGGTGCGTCTCGCTCGCGCTCTGGAACGGGCGCGATCCCATCATCAAGGAACGCCTGTTCGGTCTCAACAACGAAGAGGGCAATCACGGCGAGGACGTGAAGGAGCTGTACTTCTACCTGGACGGCACGCCCACGCATTCATACATGCGCATGCTCTACAAGTACCCGCATGCGGCGTATCCGTACCAGGACCTCGTGGATGAAAACCGCAGGCGCGGCGCAGACCAGCCCGAGTACGAGATTCTGGATACAGGCGTGTTCGACGACGACCGTTACTTCGACGTCTACGTCGAATACGCGAAGCACACGCCCGACGACATGGCGATGCGCGTAACAGTGGAGAACCGCGCGGACATCTCGGCCTCGCTGCACGTGCTGCCGCATTTCTGGGCGCGCAACCGCTGGGCATGGTCGACGAAGCACAGCAAGGCCGCGCTTACGCTGAGCCGCTACGAAGACGGCGGCGCAGGTGTGCTTGCGCAATACCCGTCGCTCGAACCGCTCGTTGTGACGGCGACGGCACCGCAGCCCATCGAGTGGATCTTCTGCGAGAACGAGACGAACGTGCGCCGTCATTTCGGCATGGAAGGCGAAGGCCCTTTCAAGGACGGCATCAACGACTACATCGTGCATGGCGACGAGCACGCCATTCGCCGCGATCGCGGCACGCGCGCGGCGGCCCACGTGTGCCTGCATCTCGAACCGCATGGGCGTGCGGTGCTGTATTTGCGCTGGCATCCGGAGGCGGCGGCCAGCACGGATCCACTCGATCTGGACGCGCTTTTCGCGCAGCGGCTTGCCGAGGCCGACGAGTTCTACGCGGCGCTTCAGCACGACGTCGAAGACCCCGACGCGCGGCTCGTGCAGCGTCAGGCGCTGGCGGGCATGCTGTGGTCCAAGCAGTACTACCAGTTCGACGTGACGCGCTGGCACGATGGCGACCCAGGCCAGCCGAAGCCGCCGCGCGCCCGCCGCCACGGCCGCAACGCGGACTGGCGTCACATGTGCAATGGCGACATCGTATCGATGCCGGACAAGTGGGAGTACCCGTGGTACGCGTCGTGGGATCTCGCGTTTCATGCGGCGGCGCTCGCGCTCGTCGATCCGGACTTCGCAAAGAAGCAATTGCTGCTGCTCGTGAAAGAGCGCTACCAGCATCCCAACGGGCAACTGCCCGCATACGAATGGGCGTTCGGCGACGCCAATCCGCCGGTACACGCGTGGGCCGCGTGGCGCGTGTACGAGCTGGACCGCGAAGTCACAGGCGAGGGCGACCGCGAGTTTCTCGAACTCATCTTCCACAAGCTGCTGCTTAATTTCTCCTGGTGGGTGAACCGCAAGGACGCCGAAGGCCGCAACATTTTTCAGGGCGGTTTTCTGGGCCTCGACAACGTCGGCATATTCGACCGCTCCTCGCGGCTGCCTGCGGGTGACCGTATCGATCAGGCGGACGGCACGGCGTGGATGGCCTCGTATGCGCTGGACCTCATGCGCATCGGTCTCGAACTCGCCGTCACGAACAAGGCCTACGTGGACATTTCGGTGAAGTTCTTCGAGCACTTCCTGTACATCGCCGAAGCCATCTGCTGCAGCGAAGGGTGCAGCACCGGCCTGTGGGATGACGAAGACGAATTCTTCTACGACGTGCTGCACTTTCCCGACGGCGGGCGTATGCCGATGCGCGTGCGTTCCATCGTCGGGCTGATTCCGTTTTTTGCCGTGCACGTGCTCGAGGAACGCGTGCACGGCAAGCTGCCGGGGCTGCGCGAACGGCTCGACTGGTTTCTCGATCATCGGCCGAATCTCGCGCGCCTCGTGTCGCGCTGGACCGAACCCGGCAAGGGCAACACCACGCTGCTTTCGCTGTTGCGCGGGCATCGCATGAAAGCGCTGTTGCGGCGCACGCTCGATGAAACGGAATTTCTCTCGCGCCACGGCGTGCGTGCACTGTCGCGCGCGCATTGCGAAGCGCCCTACGTGTTCGAACACGACGGCGCGCGCTTTGGCGTGCGCTACCTGCCTGGCGAATCCGATACGCGCGTGTTCGGCGGCAACTCGAACTGGCGCGGGCCCATCTGGATGCCCGTCAACTATCTGCTGATCGAGTCGCTGTACGAGTTCTACCGCTACTACGGCGACGACTTCCGCGTGGCGTGCCCCACGGGATCGGACACGCTGCTCTCGCTGCGCGAGATTGCCGACGAACTGACGCGCCGCGTGACGACACTCTTTCTGCGCGACAAGGAGGGGCGGCGTCCCGTCATGGCCGCTTATCCGCAATTGCAGGACGATCCGCGCTCGCATGACCTCGTGCTTTTTCACGAGTACTTTCACGGCGACAACGGGCGCGGCGTAGGCGCATCGCATCAGACGGGATGGACGGGGCTCGTCGCGCTGCTGTTGCAGCCGCATCGCGTGCAGGTCTCCGGCGTATTGCCTGCGGTGGATGGACAGGCGCGCGAAGAAACCATCACGTCGGCGCGATAGCGCGCCGACGAGGTTGTTCTGTCACTCTGAAGCGCTCGTGCTAATACCGGCATCGCCTGGTTCGCTGCCGTCCGATGCGAAAAACCGGGCCGCTTTACTGATCCGTCACGAAAACACGCGTCGTTTCGTGCCGCTCGACCTGCGCTGAACGCCCCGCCGCCGCAGGCGCCAGGTACGTCTTACCGGCGCCCGCACGCTCCTCGAAAAAAAACGGCAAATCCTCCTAAAGTCACACCCATCGCCGCCGTTATACAGGCCGGCGTCGGAATGTTCGCTCCGGATTTCTCCCTCCAGCAACCGTCGGCCCCAACGGTCCCCATTGGGGCGGCACGCGGCTCTCGCGTCCTCACCTCCCGAACTCTTCCTTTCTGAAGCTTGCGGCTTTCTAGCCGGTTCATTACACGTATTCAGGTATCCGTATCATGTCGTCCAGAAATGTTTTGGCGCCGCGCGACGCACGCGGGCTTGCTATTGACGCGCCCGTGTCGCGCCGGAAATTTCTCGCGGGGTTGCTGGCCGGGGCGGGGAGCCTGACGCTCGCCGCGTGCGGAGGCGGGGGCGGTGGAGGCAGCACCACGACGGCCACCACCTCGAATACGAGCGGACCGAACACGACGACGAACGCGGGCACGACGGCAACCAGCGCGACGACCGCCACGGCGAGCACGTCCACGGCCTCGAACAATGTCGCCACGAAACTCGCGGAATCCACGTCGGGCACCACATTGCCCCCTGCCACGCAGCTCATCGACGCGTCCGGCATGAACTGGACGATCTCGAACGGCCGCGTGATCTGCGGGCACACCAACACGCTGTGCCCCATTACGCCGAACATGCTGCTGTACTGGAACCACACGGTGTACGCACGCAACGTTGCCGGCGTCTGGTACAAGAACCTGAACGGCGTCTGGAGCATTGCGTCGGATCCGCGCAGCGCGCCCATTTTCTACGGGCTCAACGGGCATCCGCTGCAGACCACGGGCGCGTATGCCACGCAGACACCGGCGCAACAGATCGCGATGCTCGCCGACCTGGGCGCCACGGTTTACCGGCTCGATTGCTACGGCGCTACGAGTGACGCGCAAACGCTTGCGCGCTACGCGCAGGCCGCTGCCGGCACGAGCGTGACGATTCTGCCGTGCCTCGCGTTCCATCAAGCCATGTTCACCACGACCGAACAGGACAACTACGATTGGGCGTTCCAGTGCGGCGTGAATACCGCCACCGCATTGCAGGCGTATTGCTCGATCTACGAGATCGGCAACGAGATTGACGACTACTGCTGTATCGGCGTGGGCGAAACGCCGTCCTCGTTCGACAACACACGTTTTCAGCTCGTGCGCGGCCTGCTGCGCGGCGCAGCGGACGGTATCAAGTCCGTACAGCCGGGCGCGAAGATCATCCGCGGCGGCGGCGTCACGACGCTCATCGGCTTCAACAACATGCTGTGGAACGGCACCCAGCCCGACGGCACGAGCGGCCACCCGCGGCTCACGTGGGACTACACGGGCTGGCACTGGTACGAGACGAGCGGCAATATCATCACCGCTTACGACGGTACTGCGACGCCGCTCAACATCCTGCAGAACCTGCAGCAGTACGGCGTGCCGGTGTGGATCACCGAAGTGGGCTTCAACACCGGCGACACCGATCAGGGCGCGGCCTACATTACGCAGGTTTTCAACCAGTACTTCACGGACCGCTCCGCCTACAACATCGCCGGTATCTGTTTCTATGAGCTGTTCGACGTGGCGGCCGAGGGCACCTTCGGTCTGGTCAATGCGGACGGTGTGACGAAGAAGCAGGGCTACGCCGCGTACAAGAATTTCGCGAGCGCCCATCCGGTCTGAGCGATGCCGACGCACCCGGCAGCAGTGACATACCGCGACATGATTCTGTAGTCGCCTTCGTCCGCGTACGCCTCTAAGATTCGCCTGCCACTGCCCACTGCACGAGATGCCGCACGTTGCCGGCGCCGTGCCGGAGGGCTGAACGACACGGAGGAATTCATGAAACGCGTACTCGTCACGCTCGCCATTTGCATCCTTTCCACGGCCGCGATGGCACAGACCGCCACGCCGCCCGCAGGTGGCATGCGTATGGGGCGCATGCTCCAGCAACTCCAGACCCGCTTTGCCAATGCGAACACCACCCACGACGGCAAGCTCACGCGCGAGCAGGCAGCGGCCGGCATGCCCAGGGTCGCGCAGCATTTCGACGAGATCGATACGCAAAAAATGGGCTTCGTGACGCTGGCGCAGATCGAAGACTTCATGAAGCAACGTATGGCTTCACGTTGAGCGGCGCCACCCCTCAAGCGTATTCGGCTCGCTGCGCTACTGGAGCGCAAACCCGGGAACACGCGGAACAGACCCGCATCGTGTCGAAGTTGATGCACAATCGCGACGAGGCACAGACCCGGAGACGCGGCATGGAGCGGGCGGAGAAGATCATCGTGCTCGACGACGAGGCGGAGTTGCGCAACATGCTGCAACGCTTCCTCGCACAGCACGGCTTTCACGTGCGGGTGGTGGCGGACAGCCGGCGCCTGGACCGTTATCTGCAGCGCGAGCCGTTCGACCTGCTCGTGCTCGATCTCATGATGGAGCCGGAAGACGGCCTCTCGGTATGCCGCCGCTTGCGCGCCGAAGGGTACACGCTGCCCATCCTCATGCTCACGGCGAAGGGCGACCCGGTGGACAGAGTGGTCGGCCTCGAGACAGGCGCCGACGATTACCTTGCGAAACCCTTCCTGCCCGGCGAACTCGTGGCTCGCATTCGCGCGTTGCTGCGCGGGCGGAAGATGGCGGCCGGCGACCCCGTCGTAGCCGCGCAGGCGCTGCGCTTCGGCGAGTTTCGCTTCGACGTCGGCCGGCAGACGCTCACGCGAGGAGGGGAACCGGTGGACGTGCATTCGGCGCAGATGCTGTTGTTGCAGGCGCTGGGCGCCTCGCCGAACCGGCCCGTGAGCCGCGAGAATCTGCTGGCCCGCGCGCGCGGCCGCGATCACGAGGCGCTGGACCGCAGCATCGACGTCCAGATTCTGCGGCTGCGCCAGATCGTGGAGAGCGATCCGTCGAAGCCGCGTTTCATTCGAACGGTGTGGGGCGTCGGCTACATGCTGGTGGCCGACATCGAATCATGACGAGCCACGTGCCGTCCGCGATGGATCAGACACCGGCGCGCAACGTGCCGCGCTCGCTGTCGCCGCGTTCGCTCCTTGCGCGCAACATCGTGTTGCTGGTCGCACTCGTGGCATTCACCCAGATTTGCTCGCTCACGGTGCTGCTGCATTACGTGCAGCGTCCGCGTGTGGAACGCGCGGCGATCGCGTTTGCCGACTACGTGCAGCGTATCGACCGCACGCTCGCGCCGTTGCGGGCCGACGAAGGCCGTGCAGCGGCCGCGCGGCTGGGCGCTGTGGAAGCGCTGCCGTCCACGATCGACGACGAGCCGCGTCGCGATCCCGTCCACTTCTACCGCATGATGCAGCGCAAGGTGTTCCTCGATGCACTGAGGCGTCACCTGCCCGCCGATATGCCCGTCATCTGGCAGATCGGCAGCACACAGAAGCTGTGGATTCGCGTACACGTGGCCGGCGCGCCGTACTGGATCACGTTGCCCCTGAACGAAGAGGCGGAAGTGAGCGGCGTGACCACGGCGCTCGCGCTCTCCATCGTGCTGGCGCTGGCTGCGGCGCTGACGGGCTATGCGATCCAGCGGCATATCAACCGGCCCTTGCGCGAACTCGCGCAGGCGGCACAGCAGTTGAGCGCGGGCGAGTCGCCCGCGCCGTTGCCGACGGATGGCCCCACCGAAATCGCCCAGGTGAGCGGGGCGTTCAACCAGATGATGGAGGCGCTACGCCAGGCAGAAGCAACGCGCGCGCTGATGCTGGCCGGTGTGTCGCACGACATTCGTACGCCGCTCACGAAGCTGCGTCTTGCGCTGGCAATGAGCCCATCTGCCGACGGAAGCCGCGAAGTGGCCGACGATTCGCTCTCCGCCGCCGCGCAGCGCTACCTCGACCAGATCGACACCATCCTCCAGCAGTTCATGGACTATGCCGGCAGCGGCGAGCGAGAGATCGCACAGCCGGGCGACCTCAACGCGCTCGTCAGTCAACTGGCCGCGGATTTCGCGGGCCTCGGCCATGACTTCGAACTTTCGCTGGGCGAGGTGCCTGTGTTCGCGTTTCGCCCTGTCGGCACGATGCGAATGCTGATGAACCTCATGCAGAACGCAGTGGCGTATGGACGTACCGGCCTTGCTGTACGAACATGGACGGAGGCCGGTATGGCCTGTGTGGCCGTGGGCGATCGGGGCAAGGGCCTCGCTGCGGACGAACTCGAACAGTTGAAGGCACCGTTCAGCCGTGGCAGCAATGCACGCACGCTGTCGGGCGGCACGGGCCTGGGCCTTGCAATCGTGGAACGGATTGCACGCCTGCATGGCGGTTCGTTGCAGTTCCGGCCGCGCGATGGCGGCGGACTGGAGGCGCTGGTGAGAATGCCGCTTCGGGTACAGACGCGTTAACTACCGACGCGCGTGCAGCGTTTCGCGCATCGCGAAGATGCCAGGAGGCTGTGATGAAATTCGACTACAAGCAGTTTCATATCGACGCATCGCCGCTCGACGAAGGTGGCCACTTCTACGCGCGCGCGAAGATTTTCCGACGCACAGGGCAGGGCAACGCGCCCGTCGAAGTGAAGTATTCGGGCGACCTGGGCGACTATCACTTCGACACCGACGCAGTGGCGGCGGCACAAAAGTGGGCCATTCAATGGTGCGACGAACACGCCGAATGAGGCGCTGGCGTTGTGTTCAGGCGTCGAGCCCTTCGAGATAGGACCACGGATAGATGCCCCTGCGGTGGCCGTCGGCGAAGGCGAGTTGAAGACCGTAGCGGCCCACAGGTTGCACGTCGAGCAGTGTCACGTCTTGCGGCACGTCCACTGTCCGGCCGCTGAGTCGCACCTGGCGGCACGCTGCGCACGGGCAAGCGGCGCGTAACACCGCACAGCGAAGGGAGAGTGTTCGCGTAGCGCTCCAGCGCAGGGTCAGGATGCCTGCTGCGCTGTTCAGCGTGACCTCTTCGGGCGGATTCATCGCGCCGCGCTTTCCAACTGGATTAACGCGATCCTCACGGCCTTGCGCACGTCGGGGTCGCGATCGTCGCGTGCGGCCTGCAACGCAGGTACGGTGCGTGGGTCGCAGAGTTCGCCGAGTGCGAGCGCGGCCTCCTTGCGCAGATTGCTGATGGCATGGGTGAGCAGACTCGCGACGTTGGGCGCCGCGTCGATATCACCAAGGCGTCCTAGCGCGCGTACGGCACGAACACGGACCTGCCAGAACGGGTCGTCGAGCGCGGCAATCAGAGGTTCGCGCGCGATCGCGGGACGCAGCTTGCCGAGCGTCGTGGCCGCTTCTTCGCGCACCTGCCAGGCCTCATCGAGTAGTGCGGCGAGCAGGGCGTGGGTGGCGACGAAGTCGTCTGCTGCGGCGAAGCCCAGGGCGCCGGCAGCGGCCCGGCGTACGTCGGCGTGATCGTCGTGCGTGATGAGCCTTGCGAGCGGCGCGAGGGCGCGTGCGTCGCGCAGCCAGCCGAGCACACCGACGGCTTCCAGGCGAACGTTCGCGTCGGCATGACCGAGTGCGTCGAGGGCGGGCGTGAACGATTCCGCCGCCCGCAATTCCCGCAACGCGCGTAGCACCGCAGCCAGCACGTGAGGCTCAGGACGCGCAGCCCAGCGACACAGTGTCGTTGCCGACGCTGCCTGCTTCAACGCGGCAAGGCTTTGCGCCGCCGTTTCGCGCACTTCGTCCGACGTATCGAGCAGTGCGCTGCACAGTGCATCCACCGTTGTTTCGTCTTCCCAGGCAGCGAGGATGCGGGCGGCCTCAGCGCGCACGGCCGCGTCGGCGTCATGGCGCAAAGCGTTGCGAACCGGCGCGACGAGGTCGGGGTCTTCAAGGTCCGCGAGTTCGATGAGCGCGACGCGACGCACGGCGGCATCCGTGGCGGAAAGCTTCGCGAGCAGCGTCGACGTTTCAGTCGAAGCAGCGCTGGCGACCATGTCTTCGCGCGTGGCGAACGGTTGAACGGTCATGAGAAGCAGGTCTCCATTCAGGCGCATCAACGCAACAGATAAGGAATGTCCACCTTCACTGCGCCGGTCGGACAGTCCTGCTCGCAGGGCATGCAGTACCAGCATTCGTCGAACTGCATGTAGGCCTTGCCTTTGCTGAGGTCGATGGCGAGCAGATCGAGCGGGCAGACATCGACGCACACGGTGCAGCCCTTGTCGGCAATGCACTTGTCTTCGTCAATCGTGACCGGCGCCGAACTGCGATGAAGAATGTCGCGTGGGGTGTGCGGTGCAAGCGTCATGACGTGCTCCATAACGTAATACGTGAAGGGAGTATTCAGGCGAACTGCGTTTCCGCAGGCTTCGTTTCGATGCGCAGCTTCGTATAAGCGTCGCGTTCGCTGTCGGCCAACGGCACGACATACGGCTCCACGGGACGCTTTCTGCAAGCCATCTCGCCGCGCTCGTTCTTGTACAACTCCGTGTGGCAGAACCAGTCGTGGTCGTCGCGCTGCGGAAAATCGACGCGATGGTGATACAGGCCCCAGCGGCTTTCCGTGCGAAAAAGCGAGGCCCGTGCGGCCATTTCCGCACAATCGCGAATGGCGCGCACTTCCGCCGCGCGCATGAGTTCGTGCGCGTTCTGCGCCTTGATGGCGTCTATGTCGTCGACGATGGCCGCAAAGCGCGCGAGGCCGATCTCCATCTTGCGCGTCACCTTCGGCGGCTGAAGATAGTCGTTCACCATGCGACGCAGTTTGTATTCGACCTGCGCGGGCGCGAGTCCGCTTTCGCGTTCGAGCGGCGCATAGATGCGCGCGCGTTCCGCCGCGATTTGTGCCTCGTCGAGCGGGGCGTGCGAGCGGCCCGCCACGTAGTCCGCCGCATGCTGGCCGGCGAACCATCCGTAGGTGAACGCGCCGAGCATGTAGTTGTGCGGGACCGCGGCCATGTCGCCGGCCGCATAAAGCCCCGGCACCGAGGTCTGCGCGTGTTCGTTCACACGCACGCCCGACGCGCTGTGGCCGCTGCAGAAGCCGATTTCGGAGATGTGCATTTCCACCATCTGTTGCCGGTAGTCGGTACCGCGTCCAGCGTGGAAGCGACCGCGGCTAGGGCGTTCGTTGGTGTGCAGAATCTGCTCGATGGTCTGGATCGTTTCTTCCGCAAGGTGATCGAGCTTCAGGAACACGGGGCCGTTGCCGCTTTGCAGCTCCTGGTAGAACTCCCACATCATCTGGCCGCTCCAGTAGTCGCATTCGATGAAGCGTTCGCCCTTGCTATTCGCGGTGAAACCGCCCAGCGGACCGGTGACGTAAGCGCAGGCCGGTCCGTTGTAATCCTTGATGAGCGGATTGATCTGGAAGCACTCCAGATTCGAGAGTGCGGCGCCCGCGTGCCATGCCATCGCGTAACCGTCGCCGGCGTTGGTGGGGTTCTCGTAGGTGCCCATCAGATAGCCCGACGCGGGCAGGCCGAGGCGCCCAGCGGCGCCGCAACAGAGAATCACGGCCTTTGCGCGGACCACGTAGAAGTCCGCGGTGCGGCAGTCGAAACCGAGTACGCCACATACGTTGCCATGCGAATCGGTGAGCAGCCGCGTGGCGACGATGCGGTTGGTGATCGCGACGCGGGCGCGCTTCAACTGCCGGTACAGCACCTTCTTGATGTCGTGGCCTTCGGGCATGGGCAACACGTATGAGCCCATGTGATGCACTTTCTTCACGGCGTAGTCGCCCGTAGCGTCTTTTTCGAAACGCACGCCCCAGCGGTCGAGCTGTTCGATCGTGGCGAAGCTGTGCTTCGCGTAGGCATACACCGTGGACTGGTCGACGATGCCCTCGTTCGCAATGGTGATCTCGCGCGTGTACTGCTCCGGCGTGGCATGGCCTGGAATCACGGCGTTGTTGAGGCCGTCCATGCCCATGGAGATCGCGCCGCTGCGCTTCACGTTGGCCTTTTCGAGCAGCAGCACGTTGAGCGTCGGGTCGCGTTCCTTCGCCTTTATGGCGGCCATAGGGCCGGCGGTGCCGCCGCCAATCACGACGATGTCGTATTCGAGCACGTGGGTGTTCATGACGCTTGCCTTGTGAATGAGCGGGCGCTTTCGGTACCGGCGCGTTCGCGGTCTATCCGCAGCCGGTACTGGAAGGCGTCGCCGCGGAAGTAGAGATATTCGTAGTCGATGGGCACGCCGTTGGCGTCGTGCGTGAGGCGCTCGATGCGCAACACGGCGCTTCCTTCCCCGACATTCAACGCGCTCGCCACTTCGGCGCTGGCGAGCGTGGCGTCGACTGCGACGTCGGCGTGGCCCAGCGGCACGCCGCAATCGTTCTCGATGACGAGGAAGATGTCGCGCGTCGCGAGATCGGCCCTTGCGAGCCGCTTGCCGATTGATTCGGGTACCCAGGTGATTTCGTAGGACACCGGCTCGCGGTCGAGCAGCCGCACGCGCCTGACCTCGATCACGGTCGTGCCTTCGGCAAGTGCGAGCCGCGCGGCGACCGTGCCGTTTGCCGTCAATGCACGCACACCCTGAACCTGGTTGACCACCTCGTGACCCACCGAAGACATCGCTTCGGCGAAGCCTTGTAGCGACGTCACGTTCTGAAACGCCTTGGGCCGAGAAACGAACGTGCCCTTGCCGTGCTGCCTGAAGAGCAACCCTTCCTTCTGCAGATCGCCGAGCGCTTGCCGCACCGTGATGCGGCTCACGCCGAACGACGCGCACAGTTCGTATTCCGAAGGCATGCGGCCGTGCGGCGCGTAGGTGCCGTCCAGAATGCGCGCACGCAATATGTCCTTGATTTGGGCATAGCGCGGTTGAGGCGGCAGAGCGGCGAGAGGCGGTGTGGCAGTGAACGGAGGCATTGGGTGAACTTGTCATGACAAGACGAGTTCGCAGTCTAGCCAGCGCAGCGTGTACCTCAAACGAAGGAATTCCGATATCGATCTGCGCATTTGCGATGAACGTCCGCGATATACGGGAATATGCGTGACAGCGAAATGGATAGCAGAAAAAACTGGAAGCACCGCGTTGACCGTGCGCTTATGAGCCACGCATGATGGCACTTCCTGTCTGGACACTCGGACATCCAGACATCACCAAGCACAAAACACCTGCGAAACACAAGGCCAGGCGAACAAACCATGACATCGAACCATTCATCACACGACGACATCGAATCACGCGCGCATAACGGGCAACGGCGCTCGCTACTCAAGCATGCAGTGGCAGGCACGGCGGCACTCGCCGCCGTGCGCGTCGCAGGCGTTACCGGCGGCGTGGGCGGCCTCGGCGCGCTCGCGGCCAGCATCGACGCACACGCTCAAGGCAGCGGAAAGGTGTTGCGCGTGGGCTACCAGAAGTACGGCAACTTCATCGTGCTCAAGGCGAGCGGTGCGCTCGAAAAGCGCCTGGCGCCGCTGGGCATCACGGTGCAGTGGACCGAGTTTCCCGGTGGTCCGCAATTGCTCGAAGGGCTCAACGCAGGCGCCGTGGATGTGGGGACGGTGGGCGAGACGCCGCCCATCTTCGCGCAGGCGGGCGGCGTGGATTTCGTCTACATCGGCAGCGAGCCGCCCGCGCCGAAGGCCGAAGCCATCGTGGTACCGCACGATTCACCGATTCGCTCGGTGGCCGATCTGCGCGGCAAGAAGGTGGCGCTCAATCGCGGCTCCAACGTGCATTACCTGCTCGTGAAGGCGCTGGAAAGCGCGAAGGTTGGTTATCAGGAGATCGTGCCCGCGTATCTGCCGCCTGCGGACGCTCGCGCGGCATTCACGCAGGGCAGCGTGGACGCGTGGGTGATCTGGGATCCTTATCTTGCAGCCGTGCAGCGTCAGGCGAATGCGCGTGTGCTCGTGGATGGCGAAGGGCTCGTGCGCAACACGCAGTACTACCTCGCGGGCCGCAAGTTCGCGAGTGCGCAGCCGCAAGTCGTGCATGCGTTGCTGGAAGAGGTGAGCCGTATCGACACGTGGGCACGCGACAACATTCCGGCCGTGGCCGCGCAGCTCTCGCCGCAGGTGGGGCTCGACACGGGCACGCTGGAACTCGCGCTGAAGCGCACGACGTATGGCGTGCAGCGTGTGGATGCGGCCACGATCGCGTATCAGCAGCAGATCGCCGATACGTTCACGAATCTCAGGCTGATTCCGAAGAAGCTCGACGTTGCGCAGGCGCGCTGGGAAGCGGCGTCGTAGGTTGGCAGTGAAGCCGCGCGCGAGCGGAGGGAGAATGCGCCGCTCGCGCCGAAGACCGAAGCCTGATGGCAGCTAATGGCAGTTAATGGCAGTTCTTGCTGCCTGCGCCGCCGTGCTCGTGCGCCTGTTCGTCCATGCACACGTCTTCTTCAATCTGCACGGTGACGTGATCGATGTTGAAGCGCGTAGCCAGCCGGCGCTGCACGGCGCTCACGACTTCGCGATGCGGCGCACCCTCCGCGGGATGCACGTGCAGCGTGACCATGTGCTGTTCGCCGGTCATGGACCACGCGTGGATGTGATGCGCGTTGCGCACCTGCGGCACGTTTTGTTCGAGGTCTGATTTGATCTCGGCGAGATCCGTTCCTTCGGGCGAGCCCTCCAGCAGGATATGCGCCGACGACCGCACGATGCCCCACGCGCTCTTGAGAATCACGACGGCGACGAAGATCGAGAGAATGGGGTCGATCGGCGTCCAGCCCGTCAGCAGAATCACGCCTGCGGCCACGATGGCCGCCACCGAGCCCAGCATGTCGCCCAGCACATGCAGCCATGCCCCGCGCAGATTGAGGTTTTCGCGGTTGCCGCCGTGAAGAACGAGAAACGCGACCACGTTCGACGCGAGACCCGCAATCGCCACGATCATCATCGTCTTGCCTGCAACGGGCACAGGCGAGGCGAACCGCTGCACGGCCTCGATCACGATCCACGCGGCAATGACGAAGAGCGCGCAGCCATTCACGAACGCAGCGAGAATTTCGAGCCGTTTGTAGCCGTAGGAAAGTTGCGCGGTAGCGGGGCGCTTGCCGTAGTGAATGGCGACCCAGCTGAAGCCGAGCGCGGCGGCGTCGCTGACCATGTGGCCGGCGTCGGCGAGCAGCGCGAGCGAGCCGGAAATCAGTCCGCCCACCACCTCCACCACCATGAACAACGCAATGACGATGAACGCCCAGCCGATGCGATGCTGGTCCGTGACGCCGTGCAGATGGTTGTGACCGGCGTGGCTGTGGTCGTGGCCGCCATGGCCGTGATCGTGATCGTCGTGATGATCCGCATGGTTGTGGTCGTGCGGATGATCGTGGCCGTGCGAGTGTGGATGTGCCATGGGAGGGTTGCGTGGCTAAACTGGAGGTCTGGGCATTATATACACATATAAACATCTATTGATGTGATCGCAGAGGAGCGTGGATGCAACCCTTCGAGTTGAGCGATGACCAGGTGGTGGAACTGGCGGAAATGTTCCGGCTGATGGGCGACCCGAGCCGGTTGAAGATCATCGCGTCGTGCCTGAGCGCGCCGATGTGCGTCTCGGATATCGCCGCGAAGCACGGCCTCTCGCAGCCGCTCGTGAGCCATCATCTGCGGCTGTTGCGCGCGGCGCGCGTGCTGCGGGCGGAACGGCGCGGCAAACAGATCTTCTACGAGGCCGCCGACGAGCACGTGAAGCGCGTGATCGACGACATGACCGAACACGTTTGCGAGCATCTGTCCTCTGATTTCGACGAGAGCCAGAAAGACGTCTGAGGCTTGCATGTCGCGGCCATTATTTTCTTAAGCAACTGGTAAGAAAAATCGGGCAAGATGCGTCCCTGTCAATTTGTCAGGGAGTGACTCATGACCAACACCCAACACGACGTGGGCCGGTACGACCCGGTGGCCCGTCTGCTTCACTGGCTCATCGTGGCATTGGTTTGCGCCCAGTTCGTACTGGGCTGGACGATGCCCGAAGTGCATCGCGACACGCAACCCGTCGGCCTCATCGCCTTGCACCTTGCCGTGGGCGCCGCGCTTGTGGCCGCCATGGTGCTTCGTATCGTGTGGCGTCTCACGCACCGTCCGCCGCCTGCCAATCTTTCGCCGTTGCTGAATACGGTGTCGGGCGCCACGCACTTTCTGCTCTACGCTGCGCTCGTGGCCGTGCCGCTGCTGGGCTGGGCCAACGCGTCGTCGCGCGGCTGGGCTGTTGAGCTGCTCGGCGCAATCCCGCTGCCCGCGCTTTCCGCAACGGGTTCGAGCGTAGGCCACGCCATGGGCGATGTCCACAGCGCGCTTGCATGGGTGCTGCTCGTGTTGATCGGCATGCACGTGGGCGCCGCGCTGTTCCACCGCTTCGTGCTCAAGGACCGTGTGCTCCAGCGCATGACCTGGTAACCTGGGTAACCTGGTAACGCCGCGGCGGTTGCCACGGTAACCGCTGCAGGCAGGCCCCGAACGGCCCGTTCCCTTTGCCGGGAACGGGCCGTTTGCCGTTATGCGCCTTGGTGTGCGATCAAGGCGAGCGTGCGCGCGTCGGGCTCGCCTTCGAAGTACTTGCGCAGCGCGTCGAGAAACACCGTGTTGTCCGTGGTGGCCTTTGCAAAGAGGCTCATCGACGAGCGGAATTTCAGGTCATCCGGGTAGCCGAAGATGTCTTCGATGGCGCGACCCTCCACGGCGTTCACGATCCCGGTGGTCTGCCGCAGCCGCGGGCCGAGCACGGGATGGCGCAGATACGCCTCGGCCTCGGCGAGCGACGAGATGGCGAAGCGCTGCGCCATGGCGCTGTCGCCCAGGCCCTGGATCTGCGGAAATACGAACCACATCCAGTGGCTGCGTTTGCGGCCCGCCCGCAATTCCTCGCATACGCGGGCATAGACGGGGTCCTGGGCATCGACGAAACGCTGCAGATCGTAGGCGTCGTCGTGTTCTGGGTGGTCGTTCATCGTGTCCTCCTTCTGTGCGCCCGGCGCGCTGCGCGCCGGCATCGCGGCCTGCGCGCTTTGACAGGGCACGTGGTTCGTCCCTACATTACACACACGCCGATAGTCGGCGCGTCAGCGCCCAGGCACCATTCCGCATTCGCCGAGCAAGCCGTCTCCGGGAAAAGCGGTGCGTGCCGGGGCTTTTCCGGCGGGGGCCATGAAGCCATATCGATTGCGCCGTCAGACCTTTCTGCGCGACCACGCGTATCCCGTGTGGCGCGACGTGGTGCTCACCGCGGCACCATTCGTTCTGTTCTTCGGCCTGCTCGTCGCCGCGCTGGTCTGGATCGTGGACCCGGCGCCGCCCGGCAGCATCACCATCAGCGCCGGTCCGCGCGACAGCGTGTTCATGCAGAACGCGCTCGAATACAAACGGATTCTCGCGCGTAACGGCATCACGGTGCGCGTGCTCGAATCCGACGGCTCGGTGCAGAACCTGAAACGTCTGCTCGATGCGCATCAGCATGTGGATCTCGCGCTCGTGCAGGGCGGCGTGTCGGACGGCTTGCCGATACAGTCGCTCATGTCGCTCGGCAGCGTGTTTTACGTGCCGATCGTGGTCTTCTATCGCGGCAGCGGCATGACGCAGCTTTCCGAACTCGAAGGCAAGCGCATCGCGATCGGGCGCGAGGGGAGCGGCACGCGCATGCTCTCGCTGAAGCTGCTCGATGCGAACGGCATTCATGCCGGCGGCGAAACCACGCTGCTGCCGCTCGACGGCCTCGACGCCGCGAAGCAACTGGTGGCCGGCAATATCGACGCCGCCTTGCTGAGCGGCGATTCCGCAGACCGCGGACTCATGCTGCGGCTGCTCGCCATTCCCGGCGTTTCCGTGATGGATTTCGCGGAGGCGAGCGCCTATACGCGCCTCTTTCCCTATCTCGACGAACTCGACCTGCCGCCCGGTGTGCTCGACCTTCGCCGCAAGGTGCCGCGGAACACCGTGCACATGATCAGCCCCATGGTGGAGATCGTGGCTCGCCGCAACCTTCATCCGGCGATTTCGGACCTCATCATCGAAGCGGCTCAGGAAGTGAACGGCACCGCGGGGCTGCTGCAAGGCGCGGGCCAGTTTCCGAAGCTGGTCGCGCACGAATACCCCATCAGCGAAGATGCGGCGCGCTATTACAAATCGGGCAAGAGCTTTCTCTACCGTAGTTTGCCGTTCTGGCTCGCGACGGTGGCAGACCGCATGCTCGTGCTGCTGCTGCCCGTTGCAGTGCTGCTCTTCCCCGCGCTTCGCGTCGTGCCGGCGCTATTTCGCTGGCGCGTGAGGTCGCGGCTCTACCGCTATTACGGCGTCCTCATTGCCATTGAGCGGCGCGCCATGCGGCACGCAACAGAAGCGCAGCGCAAGTCGCTGCTCGATGAACTGGACGGCATCGAGGCGTCGCTCAACAACGTGCGCGTGCCGCTTGCCTATGCGGACGCGTTCTACGTGCTGCGCGAGCACGTGAGCTTCGTCCGCTCGCATCTGGTCGAACCGCATTCCGCGTAGTGCACCTAACTAAGGGACGGAACCCGAAAACACTGCCGCACGCCCGTGAAAGTACGCATATCATGAGAGATGCTGCGTCCGGCTTTTGCGCTGGCGCGTTGTTCGAGCGATTTCCTCACCAGTAAGCGGAGGTGGATATGGCTACGTTTGCTATCGACGGCATACGCATCAATCCCCATACGGATCGCGTGACCCACGTGCGCTGGGCCGCGATCGATCCGAAATCGCATGCGTCGCTTTCTTCAGCGCAGATCGTGGAAGTGGGCGACGTCGTCAACGCCATTCATGCCGGCAACATCGTGTGGTCGCTTTTCACGCTGGGCGGCACGCGCTACCTCGGGCCGAAAATCAAGACGGTCTCGCATACGGACGGGCACGACGGCATCGACACCGACGAGCCCAACGGCACGGTAGAAAAATCCATCGACGATCTGCCGCACGTCTGACCGCGCGGCCCGTCCGCGATTCGAGGCAACACCCGCCGTTTTACTTCTGCGCCGTCTGCAGCGGATACCCGTCGTCCAGCGTCTTCAGAAACGCGATGATGTCTTTGATGTCCGCGTCGCTCATGGCGGGCGGCTCGCCGAAATGGCGGTCGAACGGCGCGTCCGTCACGTCGATGTTCGCGTGGAAGCGCTCGGGCAGATCGTCGTACTTCACGACCTTGCCGTCGGGGCCGCGCGGATAGATCTTGCCGGGGTCCGTGTCGCGCAGGTTGTAGAACTTCATCACGTCTTCGAGCGAGTGATAGACGCCGTTGTGAAAAAACGCCTGACGCGTGGCCGCATTGCGCAGCGAGGGCGTGAGGAACATGCCGCAGTATTGCGTCTGGGTCGACAGATCCGTGCGATGCGGGCCGCACACGCCCATGTCGTGAAACGCGGGGTCACGGTTCACGGCGAGCGTACGATTGCGCGGCACGCCCAGCGCTTCGTACTGGAAGTCGGTGAACATAGGCGGCAGCCCGTCTTCGCCCGGCGTGGCGAGATGGCAGCCCGCGCAGTTCGCGCGGTTCTTGTCGGTGAAGAGGTGCAGGCCGCGTATCTCCGCGCGCGTGAGCCTCACCTTGCCTTCGAGCCAGTAGTCGTACTTGCTCGTGTAGGGATGGAACGACGGGTCTTCCACCTGGTAGCGCGCAATGGCGAACATCGCTTCGGACACGACGCGCGCCGGATCGTTGAAGATGGCCGGCCCGAACAACTGGCGCAACGTGGCGGCGTAGGGCGCCTCGGCGATCTTTGCCGCGACGGTCTTCACGTCCGTGTTCGCCATTTCCACCGGATTGAAGAGCGGACCATAGGCCTGCGCCTGCAGCGTGTCGGCGCGGCCATCCCAGAACAGGCCGCCTTGCGGCACCATGGCGGGCGCCGCGGGCGCAGCGCCCGCCACCTTTTGCGCGCGCGGCGTGCTGGCAGCCTGGGCGGCGGTGTCGGCGAGGCTCGCCGTGGTTTCGGCTTCGCCGTCGTCGGGACCGATGCTGAAGTTCGGCTGCCGATAGAGGTAGGTCAGCAAGGGCACCGCGCGGTCGCCCTGCAGCGACATGTGCGCGCCGCCAGGCTGCACGGGCAGCGCATTGGGCGGGCCGTACGCGTGCTGGGGACTATGGCACGTTGCGCACGACTGCTGGCCCGAGGCCGAGAGCCGCGGATCGAAGAACATCTGCTTGCCGAGCAGCGCGACGGCGCTGAGCGGCGCGGTAGCGGGGCGCATCAGCGTGACCGGATGCGGATTCGCGCCCGTCAGCGTTTCGACGTACTCGCCGATCGCGGCGGGCATCTGCTGCGGGAACACGAGCGCCCAGACGGACGCGAGCGCGAGCACAGCAAGCGCGTAGAGCAGGGCGTGCACGGCACGACGGCGCAGCGTGCCCTTCGGGCGCGCTGACGGGCCATTCGTGGAACCGGTGTTGGGTTGCGGCAGGGAAGGAGCGTTCACGATTCGATGCGGCAAATGACTCGGAGGAGTTGAACGCCGCGCGCGCAGCGCGGCGGCTGCAGTGGCGCGGGCGTCGACACAAACGTTGATGCAAGCGTTGCTGCCAGCCTGGCTTCAAGCAACAAACCGGCCTCGCGGCCGGTTTGTGTTTCAGACGTCAGCAAACGCGACAACGGGCGTATCAGCTTGCCGGCGGCGTGGCGACCACCGTGCCTTGCGTCGGGTCGACAAAGACCGGCGACGTCTTCGGCGTGCCCGTGAAGTCGAACAGGTTCATCATGCTGCCCGCGCTTGCGTCGGCAGAGCCGCCGCCCAGGCGCTGACCGTTCAACCAGTTGTCTTCGATGAAGCGGACTACCGACGACTGGTTGATCAGCGTGTGGTCGACGAAGTTCGTCTTCGCCCACGGCGAGATGACGAGGAACGGAATGCGCGTGCCAGGACCGCAGCGGCCGTTCACGGGCTTGCCGTTGACGCCGTTCGGCGCCGTGCCGCTGCCGCACACGCCGGCGCCGTTCAACTGGTCGGCGAGCGGGTGGAACGAAGCGAGCGTCGGCGACGTGTAGGCATGGTCATACCAGCCGTCCGAGTCGTCCCACGTCACGACCACCGCGGTGTTCTTCCAGTCGGGCTGCTGTTGCAGGAAGTTGACGACCTTCGCCGTGAACGCCTGCTCGTCGAGCGGGTCCGAGTAGCCCGCGTGGCCGTCCTGGAACGCCGGCGCCTTCACGAAGCTCACAGACGGGAAATTGCCCGCCTTCACCGCGGCGAAGAAGTCGTCCGCGTCGTACTGGTGGTTCGCCGGCTCCGGCGTCTTGCCGTCCGTCTCGAGGCTCGAACCGATGGCGGCGATGCTGCTCGGCCGCGTGTGCTGCGGGTTCGAGGTGGACTTGTAGTACTGGAACCAGTTGTGGTGCGGAATGTAGTCGGCCGTGCTGGCGTTCACGACCGGCGAGAGCGTGCTGCGCTTGCAGCCCGTCGTGCCGTTCGAGTTCGTCTGCGACAGGTCGAAGCCGCCCATGAAGCCGCCCCACGTGATGTTCGCGCTGTTGAGCAGGTCGCCGATGTTCTTGCCCGTCATCATCGCGGCGTTGGTCGTGCTCGAGCACACGTCGAAGCCCGGATCGACGTCGTTGATCATCGTGAAGCCGCCCTGGCCGTCGTCCACGTAGTACGACGACGTGGCCGTGGCGGAGACCGGCCCGGTGTTCGCGACGACGACCTGCATGCCGTTGGTCTGGCCGGCGATCACGTTGAGCGCGCCCGGCGTGGACGGGCCGTAGCTCGTCGTATAGGCGTTGTCGCTCATCGCGTAGTGCTGGGCGTAGTTCCAGAGGCCCGTCACGGTGTTGCCGTCGTAGTAGCCCATCACCTGGCCCGTGGTGCCGAACGCGCCGGCGCCGCCGCTCGTGCCCTTGCCCGTGAACTTCGGGAAGAGGTCGGCGAGGCCGTTGTCGTAGGCTTCCTGTTCCGCGGTGTAGGCGTGGTTCTGGTCAGCCGTGGCCGCCTGCGTGCGGTCCAGACGGAACGGGTTCGAGGCGCCCGCGCCGTTCGCCGTGTTCGTGAAGTTCGGGTTTGCCGTGAGCAGCGAACCCGAGAGCCCGTTGATCGACGGCGTGCCGGCTGCCGCCGTGAATGCCGGCTCGCCCGTCGGGTTCGAGGCATTCGGGTAAGTCGCGAAGTAGTGATCGAACGAGACGTTCTCGTTGAAGATCACGACGAGGTGCTTGATCGGCGTGGCCGTCGTCAGCGCGTCCTGGTTCGAGACGGTCTGATTGACGTCGTTGCCGCTGCTGCTGCAGGCGGCAAGGGCGAGGGCGGTTGCCCCGGCGGCTGCTGCGGCGCTCAGCGCGCAGGCCTGGCGAAAAGACATTCGATTCTCCCGAGTCGTGGTGGGGTCAGTTGTGTTTGTTCCTTGCAGAACCTTCCAGAATCGCGCCAGATTGAAACACGGCCCTGTGAAAGCCCCGGGGCACTGCACTTTCAAAGAGGCTTCAACCGTCTGACGAAATGGGGACAGCGTTCGGCCGATGAACGGCGCCGTAGCATGTGCGAGCGCGGATGTCCAACGCGAAGACGCGCCAGGATGCGGCAACGGCGCGACATAGCGACGCGATATATCACAACGAGATATAATTCGCGGCCCTGCCGGGTGGCATGAGTGTCCCGCCTTTCGGGTGGCCTCCCGGCGCCATCGCTTCGTTCGTTCTCACTGGTTCAAGCCGTGTCCCGTTCTGTCGTCACCCGCTGGTTCGCCAGCTTCATGCCCGCCACTGTTGCGATCCGTTGGTCTGAACGCGTGCGCTCCGCGGTGGGCGCGCTCGTCGGAATTGCGCTCACGGGCACGGCAATGCGGCTGCTGCTGCCCGCGTCCGACGTCAATGTGCCGCTGCTCGTGGCGCCCATGGGCGCGTCCGCCGTACTGCTGTTCGGCGTGCCTGCCAGTCCGCTTGCGCAACCGTGGTCGATCATGGGCGGCAACCTTGTGTCGGCCGTGGTGGGCGTGACGTGTGCAACCCTCATCGCCAATCCGGTGTACGCCGCGGCCACGGCGGTCGCGCTGGCCATCTGCGCGATGTTCGCGCTACGCTGCGTGCATCCGCCGTCGGGCGCGGTGGCGCTTACCGCGGTGCTGGGCGGGCCCGCCATTCATGCGCTGGGCTACGGATTCGTGCTTGCGCCTATCGCGACACAGTCGGCCGTGCTGCTCGGTGCGGCGATCGTCTATCACAACCTCACGGGCCACCGCTATCCGCACGCGGCGCCGAAGCAGGACCGCCCCGTGCGCGCACCCGGCGTGCCCGCGCCCGCGCAGACCTTCGCGCGCGCCGATCTGGAGGCCGTGCTGCGGGGCCGCAGCGAACTGCTCGACATCGACACGGGCGACCTCGAAGCGCTGCTGCGCGACGTGCAATTGCAGACGTGGAGCCGCTCGTTCGACGAACTGACCTGCGCCGACGTGATGTCGCGCGACGTGGTGACGGTATCGTCCGGCACGTCCGCGTGGGCCGCGTTGAAACGGCTCGAGCGATACAACATCAAGGCGCTGCCCGTGGTGGACGAACGCCGTCACGTAGCGGGTATCGTTACGCGCGCGGACCTGGCCCGCGCGAGGCCGCGCAAGTCGACGGGATGGTGGGGCACAAGCATGGCGCTCCTGCCTGGTTTCGCTGGGCGCGCGCCGGCTGCGCAACGCGCCGTCACGGCCGGTTCGCTGATGAGCCGCAGCGTGCACACCGTCCACGTGTCCACGCCGATTGCGGACCTCGTGCCCGTGTTCGCCCACTACGGGCACCACCATATTCCCGTGCTGGACAACGAACGCCGGCTGGCCGGCATCATCACGCAGGCGGACCTGATTGCCGGGCTGTATCGGCAGACGTCGCACGAGCAGCGTCTCGCCGCGTGAATTCCATCTGAGTGCCGCCTCTGACGCTTTGGCGTGGGGCGGTGGTTCCCCTTCACAGGGCCGGGTAAATATATCAAGAAATGATATGTTTACCGTTTAGTCACGGGAAATCGCTGTTAATGAACAAGAAGCTTCCAGCGCTCGCGAAGGCCGATTTCGAGCAGCTTTCGGAATTCCGCTACCAGATGCGCCGGTTCGAACGTTTCTCCGAACAGGCCGCGCAGAGCGAGGGCATTACGCCGTTGCAGTATCTGCTGCTGTTGCACATCAAAGGCTTCCCGGGCCGCGAGTGGGCCACCATCGGCGAGCTGGCCGAACGCCTGCAGACACAGCATCACGGCATGGTCGCGCTCGTGTCGCGCTGCGAAGCGCTCGAACTGGTCGAGCGCAGAACGAGCGAAACGGACCGGCGCCAGGTGGAAGTGCATCTGCTCAAAGCCGGCGAGCGCGTGCTCGCGAAGCTCGCGCAACTGCATCGCGCCGAACTGAAGTCGCTGGAAGGCCAGTTCCGCGTGCCGAACATCGATCTCTAAAACTTGCCTTTCCAGGACCATGAGCACGAGCATGAGCACCGCCCTGATCCACACCCACAAGCGTGACTTTTCCGCGAACGCGAGACTGCCGGTGATCTGCGCGATCGCCGCCTGCACCGGCGCGCTCGCCACCCTGGCGGCGTTCGTGCTGCTGAGTCTCATCCATCTGTTCACGAACCTGTTCTTCTTCGGCAGCTTTTCCTTTGCCGATCACTCACCCGCGCACAACACGCTGGGCCTGTGGGTGGTGCTCGTGCCGACCGTGGGCGGTCTCGTGGTGGGCCTCATGGCGCGCTTCGGGTCCGACAAGATTCGCGGCCACGGCATTCCCGAAGCCATCGAGGCGATCCTGTTCGGCAAGAGCCGCATGTCGCCGAAGGTGGCGGTGTTGAAGCCGCTTTCGTCCGGCATCGTGATCGGCAGCGGCGGGCCGTTCGGCGCGGAAGGTCCGATCATCATGACGGGCGGCGCGCTGGGCTCGCTCATCGCGCAGTGCGTGAAGCTCACGGCCGCGGAGCGCAAGACGCTGCTCGTCGCGGGCGCCTCGGCGGGCATGACGGCCGTGTTCGGCACGCCGCTCGCGGCGGTGCTGCTCGCGGTCGAACTGCTGCTGTTCGAATGGCGGCCGCGCAGCTTCATTCCCGTGGCGCTGGCCTGTGCCGTAGCGGGCTTTGCGCGTGCCGTGTTCTTCGGCACCGGTCCGCTGTTCGCGTTGCAGACCGCGCCCGCCGACAGCCAGGCGCTGCTCTGGTGCCTGCTCGCGGGACTGCTTTCGGGCGTGCTGGCGGCGAGTCTTTCGGCGGCGCTCTACAAGATCGAAGACCTGTTCGGCGAACTGCCCGTGCACTGGATGTGGTGGCCGGCCATCGGCGGTCTCGTGGTGGGCATCGGCGGATTCTTCGAGCCGCGCGCGCTCGGCGTGGGTTATGACGTGATCGGCGACCTGCTTCATCAGCACATTGCGTTGCAGGCCGCCATCGCGATTCTCGTGGTGAAGGCCGTGATCTGGGTGATCGCGCTAGGGTCGGGCACGTCGGGCGGCGTGCTCGCACCGCTTCTGATGCTGGGCGCCGGGCTCGGCGTCGTGCTGGGCCACGTGCTGCCTGGCCACGATGCCGCGCTCTGGCCGCTCGTGTGCATGGCCGCGACGCTGGGCGCCACGCTCGGTGCGCCGCTTACGGCCATCGTGTTCGCGTTCGGGCTGACGCACGACGCCAACGCGCTGCTGCCGCTGCTCGCGGCCACGCTCATCGCGCACGGCTTCGCGACCGTCGTCATGCGGCGCTCCATCATGACGGAGAAGATCGCTCGACGCGGCTACCACATCTACCGCGAATACAGCGTGGACCCGCTGGAGCGCCACTACGTCGACGAAGTCATGACGCAGCAGGTCGAGACCATCGACGCGAGCCTGACTGTGGCCGCCACACTCGCGTCGTACTTCGGCCCGATGCAGACGCATCGCGCGTATCCCGTGGTCGAAGAGGACGGCGTGTTCGTCGGCATGGTGGACCGCACGCTGCTCGAAGCGTTCGCGGCGGACACCGTGAAGTACGGGGCCGACGCGCCGTTGCATGCGGCGTTGCGCGACCGCCAACTCGTGACGGCGCTGCGCGAGGAAACGTGCCGGCTCGTGGCCACGCGGCTCGCGGTGCATGGCCTCGAGCGGCTCGCCGTGGTGACGGACCGCGAATCGCGCAAGCTGGTGGGCATCGTTTCGCGCAGCGACCTCGTCAAGCCGTCGCTCGCGCTCTTCGACGAAGAGCACAAGCGCGAACGCTTTCGCCGCATTGCGCCGGTGGTGGCGCGCCGGCGCCTGGCGCCGCTAGGCGGGGCGCGGCGGCCTTGATGTAGGCGCACGGCCCCCGACTCACGTCGCTTGCTGCGCCCCATTCGCCGTGCCGCTCAGCGCGTCGATCTCTTCATCGCTGTAACCGAGCCCGCGCAGCACGTCATGTGTGTGCTCGCCGACCTTCGCGATAGGCAGGCGCGGCGGCAGGCGTTGACCGTCGAGCGAAAGCGGCAGCAGCGGCATGCGCGTCTCGCCGCCGTCGTCGAGTTGCAGCGGCGCGAGGCCGCCGCTTGCGAGCAGATGCGGGTCGTCGAACAGCTCTTCCGGCTTCGTGATGGCCGCGAACGGCACGTGGTGGCGCTCGAACAGCGGCGCCAGTTCCGCCGCTTCGCGCGTGGCGAGCGTGGTCGCAAGTTCGGCAAGCAGCCAGCTGCGCGCGCGAACGCGGTCGTTGTTGCTGGCAAGACGCGCGTCGGCCAGCAGGTCCGGCCGGTCAAGCAGCGCGCACAGCGAGCGCCATTGGGCGTCGCCCGTGGCGGCAATGAACATCTGCTCGCCGTGCGCGAGCGTGAACACGTCGTAGACGGCCCACGCGCTGATGCGTTCGGGCATCGGCGAAGGTGCGGCTCCCGTCGCCGCGTATTGCTGCATGTGCTGCGCAGAAAGCAGCACGCAGTTTTCGAAGAGCGCGCTCTGCACTTCCTTGCCGTGGCCCGTGGCGTGGCGTTCGTGCAGCGCGGCCAGCACGCCGATGGCGCCGAACATGCCGCCCATGATGTCGTTGACCGAGCTTCCCGCGCGCAGCGGGCGGCCTGCGGGACCGGTCATGTAGGCGAGGCCCGCCATCATCTGCACAACTTCGTCGAGCGCGAGGCGATGTTCGTACGGGCCCGCGAGAAAGCCCTTGTGCGAGACGTAGATGAGCTTCGGATTGCGCGCCTTGAGCGAGGCGTAGTCGAGCCCGAGGCTTGCCATGCGGCCGGGCTTGAAGTTTTCGACGAATACGTCGGCGGTATCCGCGAGTGTGCGCAGCGCGTCGAGACCGGCCTCCGTATCGAGGTCGAGCGTCACGCTCTTCTTGTTGCGATTGAAGGTGCGAAAGAAGCCGGCGCCGGTGCCGATCAGACGCCGCGTACTGTCGCCGCGCGGCGGCTCGACCTTGATGACCTCGGCGCCCAGGTCGCCCAGGATCATGCCGCACGTGGGGCCCATCACCATGTGCGAGAGCTCGACGACGCGGATGCCGGCAAGCGGCATGGGAGGCGATGCGGATGCGGTATTCATGAGGTGGTGCGCGTAACCGATGACGTGCTGCGTTGCGAGTCGAACGTGGCGGGCAGACCCGCCCGCGCGAGGTAGCCATAGAGCGGCTCGCCGGGCAGCGCCTCGGCCAGCACGCTGCGCGAGGCGAGCAGGGCGGGCAGGTCGATGCCCGTGTCATAGCCCATGCTTTCCAGCATGAACACGAGGTCTTCGGTGTTCACGTTGCCGGTTGCGCCCGGCGCATGCGGACAGCCGCCCAGGCCCGCGAGCGATGCATCGAATTCGCGAATGCCGTGCTGAAGCCCGACGAGCGCGTTGGCGAGCGCAAGGCCGCGCGTGTCATGCAGATGCAGCGCGCGCAGCTTGCTGCCGGCAATGCCGCGCGCAAGCTCGATGATCTCGCCCACCTGGCGCGGCGTGGCCATGCCCGTCGTGTCGGCAAGCGAGAGGACGTCGGCGCCTGCATCGAGCGCGAGCCGCGCGATGCGCGCCACCTCTTCGCGCGGCACGTCGCCTTGCAGCGTGCAGCCGAACACCGTGGACAGCCCGGCCACGAGTTCGGCGCGGCCTTCGCAGAGCCTGCGCATGTCGGCGAAGGCCGCGATCATCTCGTCGGGCGTCTTGCGCACGTTGGCGAGGCTGTGCGCGGCGCTGACCGAAATGGGCACCACGATGCGCTGCACGCCGGCTTCGAGTGCCCGTTCGGCGCCTTTCACGTTGGGCACGAGCGCCGTGACCACGAGGTCCGCATAGCCGAGCGCGTGGGCCACCACGTCGGTGGCGTCGGCCAGCTGCGGCAGCAGCTTCGGCGGCACGAACGACGTGACTTCCATGTGCCGCACGCCGGCGGCATAGGCGGCGTCGATCCAGCGTTTCTTGGCGTCGGTGGGCATGATGCGCGCAATGCTTTGCAGGCCGTCGCGCAGGCCCACCTCCATGACGATGACACGCTCGGGGCGTGAGTCCATCGGGATGCTCCGTGTCGGTGAAAAGGGGGAGAGAAGCTGGCGGCGGCCCGCCAGACGAGCGACGCGAGCGCTGAATCTATCACGCGAACCCACGCGCGCCCAGGCGGGATTTCACCGTCGCCGCCCGCCGCAGCCAAGCCTGGCGCGGCATTGCATGTGCTGTATAAACATACAGTAGAATTTGACACCTACGCCGCGGACGGCGTTCCGGGTCTCACGCATGGCGCGCCCCAGCGCATATGCCCCGGTCGCCGTCCCGGTCCCACATTTTGACCAGCCGGAATATCTGCCCAAGTGAGCGATAACCGAACCATCCGCATTCGCGGCGCCCGCCAGCACAATCTCAAGAACCTCGACCTCGACCTGCGCACGGGCGAGATGACGGTAGTGACCGGTCCTTCGGGATCGGGCAAGTCGAGCCTCGTCTTCGACACGCTCTACGCCGAAGGCCAGCGCCGCTACGTCGAGACCTTCAGCGCCTACGCCCGCCAGTTTCTGGACCGCATGGACCGCCCGCAGGTGGACCGCGTGGACGGCGTGCCGCCCGCCATCGCCATCGACCAGACCAACCCGGTGCGCAGCTCGCGCTCCACGGTCGGCACGATGACCGAACTCAACGACCACCTGAAGCTGCTCTACGCACGTGCGGCGAGCCTGTTCGATCGCGAGACGGCGCTGCCGGTGCGCCACGACACGCCCGAAACGATCTACGCCGAACTGCGCGCGCGCACCGCGACGGACGACCCGCGCCTCGTCGTGACGTTCCCCGTCGAGCTGCCCGACTCGGCTACCGAAGAGGAAGTCGCGCAGTGGCTCTCCGCGAGCGGCTACACGCGCGTGCAGGCGCAGCGCGAGGTCGTGACGGCGGCAGGCAAGCGCAAGATGCTCGACGTCGTGGCAGACCGCTTTCGCCTGCAGAACGCGGAGAAGAGCCGCGTGATCGAGGCTATCGAGGCCTCACTCAAGCGCGGCGCGGGCCGCGTGAACGTCTATGTCGTGCGTGAAGGCGAGGCAGCCGTAACCGCGGGTGAGGCGCAGCAGCCGGAAATCTGGCGCTTCTCCACGGGCCTGCATTGCCCCGAAAGCGACCTGCGTTACGCGGACCCGCAGCCCGCGCTGTTCTCGTTCAACTCGGCCTATGGCGCCTGCGAGACGTGTCGCGGCTTTGGCCGCGTGATCGGCGTCGATTGGGGCCTCGTGATTCCCGACGAGCGCAAGACGCTGCGCGGCGGCGCCATCAAGCCGCTGCAAACGCCCGCCTGGAAGGAATGCCAGGACGACCTGATGCGCTACGCCGCGAAGGCCGGCATTCGCCGCGACGTGGCGTGGTCGCAGCTCACGCAGGCGGAGCGCGACTGGGTGATCGAAGGCTCGCCCGAGTGGACCGGCAAGTGGCAGACGCAGTGGTACGGCGTGAAGCGTTTCTTCGGCTACCTCGAGTCGAAGGCGTACAAGATGCACATCCGCGTGCTGCTCTCGAAGTACCGCAGCTACACGCCCTGCGAGGTGTGCGGCGGCGCGCGGCTCAAGACCGAGTCGCTGCAATGGCGCCTTGGCAGCAAGCCGAACGCCGACGCCGTGCTGGACCCGCACGCGCGCTTTCTGCCGCACGGCGTGAAGTGGCAGCGCGCGCAGCTCGAAGCGCTGCCGGGGCTGACGGTGCACGACCTGATGCTGCTGCCTATCGAGCGCATCCGGCGTTTCTTCGACGACCTCACGCTGCCTTCGGCGCTGCTTGACGACGCGCTCAAACTGCTGCTCGCGGAAGTGCGCACGCGGCTCAAGTATCTGTGCGACGTGGGGCTCGGCTACCTGACGCTGGACCGCCAGAGCCGGACGCTCTCGGGCGGCGAGGTGCAGCGCATCAACCTCACCACGGCGCTCGGCACCTCGCTTACGAAGACGCTGTTCGTCCTCGACGAGCCCAGCATCGGGCTGCATCCGCGCGACCTCAACCGCATCGTGGAGGCCATGCACCGGCTGCGCGACGCGGGCAACACGCTCGTGGTGGTGGAGCACGACCCTTCCGTGATGCTCGCGGCGGACCGCCTGATCGACATGGGCCCCGGGCCCGGCGAGCGCGGCGGCACGATCATCTACGACGGCACGCCCGACGACATCCGCGAGGCGGGCACGCTCACGGGCGACTACCTGGGCGGCCGCCGGCACGTGGCCGACGCCTCGCGCTGGGCGCGCCGGCCCGTTGAAAGCACCACGCCGCGCCTCGTGCTGGAAGGCGCGAGCGAGCACAACCTGCGTGACGTGACGGTGGCGTTGCCGTTGCAGCGCCTTGTCTGCGTGACGGGCGTGTCGGGCTCGGGCAAATCGACGCTCGTGCAGGACGTGCTGTACCCGGCGCTTGCGCGCCATCTCGGCAAGGCGACCGAATCGCCGGGCGCCTATCGCGCGTTGAAGGGCGTGGACGCCATCAGCGACGCCGTGTTCGTCGATCAGTCGCCCATCGGCAAGACGGCGCGCTCGAACCCCGCCAGCTACGTGGGCGCGTTCGACGAAATCCGCAAGCTGTTCGCGAAGGCGCCGCTCGCGCTGGAGCGCGGCTACGGCGCGGGCATGTTCAGCTTCAACTCGGGCGAGGGCCGCTGCCCGACGTGCGGCGGCTCGGGCTTCGAGCACGTCGAAATGCAGTTCCTGAGCGACGTGTACCTGCGCTGCCCCGACTGCGACGGCAGCCGCTACCGCGCCGAGATTCTCGAAGTGAAGATCGCGCGCGGCGACCGCGCGCTTTCCATTGCCGACGTGCTCGACCTCACGGTGAGCGAGGCCACCCAACTTTTCGCGGCCGACGCCGAAGTGCTGCGCGTGTTGCAGCCCATCGTCGATGTCGGACTCGAATACGTGAAGCTCGGTCAGCCCGTGCCCACGCTTTCGGGCGGCGAGGCGCAGCGGCTCAAGCTTGCGGGCTTCCTCGCCGAAACGGCGCCCACGCGCGGCGGCCAGGTTTCGAGCGAAAGCCGTCTCTTCATGTTCGACGAACCCACCACGGGCCTGCACTTCGACGACATCGCGAAGCTCATGCAGGCCTTCGGCAAGCTGCTGGCGCGCGGCCATTCGCTCGTCGTGATCGAGCACAACCTTGACGTGATCCGCGCGGCGGACTGGATCGTCGACCTGGGTCCCGAAGGCGGCGACGCGGGCGGCGAACTGGTGTGCGCGGGCACGCCCGAAGACGTGAAAGCCTGCGCGCGCTCGCATACGGGCCTCGCGCTGCTGCAATACGACGAGGCGCTCGGCACGCTGGAAGCGCGCGAGCAGGGCGTGCCGCTGCAGCGCTCGCTGAAGGCGGCGCGCGCACGCCGCGCCGTGGAAGGCGAAGACGTGGTGCGCATCGTCAATGCACGCGAGCACAACCTGAAGTCGCTCGACGTGGACATTCCGCACGGTCGTTTCAACGTGATTACGGGCGTGTCGGGCTCCGGCAAATCGACGCTCGCGTTCGACATCCTCTTTCACGAAGGGCAGCGCCGCTACCTCGAATCGCTGAACGCTTACGCGCGCTCCATCGTACAGCCGGCGGGCCGTCCCGAAGTGGATGCGGTCTACGGCATTCCGCCCACGGTCGCGATCGAACAGCGGCTCTCGCGCGGCGGACGCAAGAGCACGGTGGCGACCACTTCCGAGGTGTGGCACTTCCTGCGGTTGCTGTATGTGAAGCTCGGCGTGCAGCACTGCGTCCACGACGGCACGCCCGTGACGGCGCAGAGCGTGGATTCGATTGCCGCGCAGTTGATGCGCGACCATCGCGGGCAGCACGTGGGGCTGCTCGCGCCGCTCGTGGTGAACCGCAAGGGCGTGTATACGGACCTCGCGAAATGGGCGAAGGCGCGCGGCAACAGCCATCTGCGCGTGGACGGCGAGTTCGTGCCCGTGGACCCGTGGCCGAAGCTCGACCGCTTCCGCGAACACACCATCGAGCTGCCTGTCGCGGACCTCGTGATCGCGCCCGAACGCGAAGCCGACCTGCGCCGCGCGCTGGATGCGGCGCTGGAAGCGGGCAAGGGCGTCGTGCATCTGCTTGCGCCGCTCGACGGGCTAGACCGCGCGATGGGCAACGGCAAGCCGACGGCGCGCATCGGCACCGTGAAGGTGCTCTCCACGAAGCGCGCCTGCCCGGTGTGCGGCACGAGCTATCCCGAACTCGATCCGCGCATGTTCTCGTACAACAGCAAGCACGGCTGGTGCACGTCGTGCGTGGGCACGGGCCTTTCGCTCACGCGTGAACAGCGCGCCGCCTACGACGACACGATCACCGCCGACGACGGCCGCGGCCGCGAACAGACGCTGCCTTCCGACGAACTGGAGCCCGAAGGCGTGGGCGAGGAGCCGTGCCCCGACTGCGGCGGTACGCGCCTCAACACGGTGGCGCGTGCGGTGACCTTCGACGCGCACGCCATCGTGGACGTCGCGCAATGGACGGTGGCCGACACGCGCCGCTGGGTCGACACGCTGGAACTCTCGGGACGCGACGCGGAGATCGCGCGCGACGTGATCAGCGAAATCCGCAGCCGCCTGCAGTTCCTGGAGGAAGTGGGGCTCGGCTATCTGAGCCTCGACCGCGCGGCGCCGAGCCTTTCGGGCGGCGAAGCGCAGCGCATCCGGCTTGCGGCGCAACTGGGCAGCAACCTGCAAGGCGTGTGCTACGTGCTCGACGAACCCACCATCGGCCTGCATCCGCGCGACAACCAGATTCTGCTCGACGCGCTGCGGAGCCTGGGCGAGAAGGGCAACACGCTCGTCGTGGTGGAGCACGACGAGGACACGATTCGCCGCGCGGATCACATCATCGACATCGGGCCCGGTGCGGGCAAACGCGGTGGGCGCGTGATCGCGCAGGGCGGCGTGGCGGATCTCGCCGCGCATCCCGAATCGCTGACGGGGCAGTTCCTGGCGCGGCCGATGGTGCATCCGTTGCAGGCGCGGCGGCCGGTGGCGGTGCCCGGGGCAAAAGCAAAGGCACGGCAGGCAAAGGCGCTGGAGGCAACGGCGAACGTGAACGGAAGCGCGAACGGCGCAGAGATGCCGTCGTTGAACTGGCTCACCGTGCACGGCGCAAGGCTGCACAACCTGCGCGACGTGACGGTGCCGATTCCGCTGGCGCGGCTCGTGGCGATTACGGGCGTGAGCGGTTCGGGCAAATCGACGCTCGCGCGCGACGTGCTGATGGCCAACATGCTCGACGCGGTGGGGCGCTCGGTGCTCTCGTCGCCTGCGGAGCGGCGGGCGCGCAAGGCCGCGCAGGGCGGTGCACGCGCGGCGAACGACAAGGCCGCGATGGCCGCAAGGCGCTCCAGCGTGCTCGCGCGGTCGGCGGTTCGGCCGAAGGTGGAGGTCGCACACGCCTGGCAAGGGTGCGAGTCGATCTCGGGCTGGGAAAGCATCGACCGCGTACTGGAAGTGGACCAGACGCCCATTGGCAAGACGCCGCGCTCGTGTCCGGCCACGTATATCGGCGTGTGGGATGCGATTCGCCGGCTGTTCGCGGAAACGCTCGAAGCGCGTGCGCGCGGCTATACGGCCTCGCGCTTCTCGTTCAACACCGGCGACGGACGCTGCCCGGCCTGCGAAGGCCAGGGCGTGCGCACCATCGGCATGAGCTTCCTGCCCGACGTGAAAGTGCCCTGCGACGTGTGCCACGGCCAGCGCTTCAACCCCGAAACGCTCGCGGTGAGCTGGCGCGGACGCAACATCGGCGAAGTGCTCACGATGGAGATCGACGAGGCGGTCGAGTTCTTCTCGGCAGTCACGAACATCGCGCATCCGCTGCAGCTGATGAAGGACGTGGGGCTCGGCTACCTGACGCTCGGCCAGCCGTCGCCGACGCTTTCGGGCGGGGAGGCGCAGCGCATCAAGCTCGTCACCGAACTTTCGAAGGTACGCGACGACGTCACGCGGCGCGGGCAGAAGGCGCCGCACACGCTCTACGTGCTCGACGAACCGACGGTGGGGCTGCACATGGCCGACGTCGCGAAGCTGATCCGCGTGCTGCACCGGCTCGTGGACGGCGGGCACAGCGTCGTCGTGATCGAGCACGATCTCGACGTGATCGCGGAAGCCGACTGGATCATCGACCTCGGGCCGGAAGGCGGCGTGGGCGGCGGCGCCATTGTGGCCGCCGCAGACCCCGAAGGGCTCGTGCGCGTGGCCGGCAGTCACACGGGCGTGGCGCTGCGGCCGGTGCTGGCGCGGGGCGAGGGCGTGCCGGCGAGAGCGGCGAGAGCCGCGGGCGGCGAGGCGTGAGGCGGACCGCAGTGCCTTGAACGATTCGGACGATTCGGACGCCCCGGACGCCGGGCATTATTCGGTGCCGGGGCGGTTTGATGAATCGACACGTGCCGTGGAAAAATCGCGCGAAGACGTGCGCAAGAACTCGAGGACCGCCCCATGACCCTCCGCAAACGCTATGTGCTGGCCTTCTGGCTCATTGCCCTGTTCACCGCGTCGCCGTTCATCTCGGTCTTCATTGCCGGCGCCGTGGCGACTGCGAACGGATGCCGGCTGGACGAGGCGGGCTTTTACCCCTGCGTGATCTTGGGGCACGACTTCGGCGAGTTGCTGGGGTCCATGGGCGTGCTGGGCTGGATGGGCCTCATGACGCTGCCGATCGGCAGTTTTCTGATGTTCTTGCTCGGCGTTGCCGCGCTCGTTCATTTCTTCCGGGACAGGCGCAAAGCGGCTTCGAAGGCGTCGCCGGACGCTTGAGGCCTGACGCTTGAGGCTTGATGCCCCGCGCTGCGGGCCGCAAGCGCCTCACGTCCACGCAACGAAGGCTTTCGTTCAACTCAGAGACAGCTTCCCGAAAATAAATTATTGAGAATCATTCTCGATAACGGTACTATCCCCGTCTTCCAGAAAACTTACAAATGGATTCGGGGTACCGGATGGAAAGCAGCAAGCGGCGCACGAGGCGCCGAGGATTGGCATGCGCGGCATCGCTCGTGGTCGCGCAGGGATGGGCGGCAACGGCCGTGCGCGCAGAAGCGGTGACGGGTAGCGCCGTAACAGGCGCAGTGAGCAACGCCCAAACGGAAACCAGGACGCCCCAGGCCGACGCCACGCCGTCATTACCGGCCGTAAAAGTCAGCGCATCGAAGCCGCTCGACGAAACGGGCTACCAGCCGCGGCGCGCCACGGTGGCCACGCGAACCGACACGCCGCTCATCGATGTGCCCCAAGCGGTCAACGTCGTCACCCAGCAGCAGATCGAAGACCGCGCACCCGACAGTCTCGCCGACGCCCTCGCCACCGTGCCCGGCGTGCGCATGGGCAATACGCTTGGCGGCACGCTCGATGCCATCGTGAAACGCGGCTTCGGCGACAACCGCGACAACTCCATCCTGCGCGACGGCATGCAGTCCGTGCAGCCGCGCAACTTCACGCCCACCACGGAGCGCATCGAAGTGCTGAAAGGCCCGGCGTCGATGCTCTACGGCATTCAGGACCCGGGCGGCATCATCAACGTCGTGACGAAGAAGCCGCAACTCGAAGCACAGAATTCGGTGTCGGGCTTCGCGAGTTCGTACGGCGGAGGCGGCGCGCAGATCGACCTGACCGGGCCTGTCGGCACCTCGGGTCTGGCGTACCGGCTGATTGCCGATCATCAGCGCGTCGATTACTGGCGCAACTTCGGGCAGACGCGCCAGGAGACCATCGCGCCGTCGCTCGCCTGGTACGGGCGCGATACGACAGTGCTGCTGCAATACGAGCACATGAATTACTCCGTGCCGTTCGACCGCGGCACGCTGATCGACACGCGCACGGGCAATCCCGTGGCGATTCCCGCCGACGAACGGCTCGACGAGCGCTACAACGTCTCGACTGGCCGCTCCGATGCGGTCAACCTGCGCGTCGATCACAAGCTGAGCCCGAACTGGACCGTGCATGCGGGCTACGGCTACAACCGCACCTACTACAACGACTGGCAGGCGCGCGTGCTCTCGGCGAACTTCAATACGGGCGTGCTCACGCGCCGCGTGGACAGCACGCAGAACGGCGTGCAGGACGTGCACAACCTCACGTTGAACCTGGAAGGCAAGGTGCAGCTTTTCGGGCTGCAGCACGACGTGCTCGCGGGCGTCGATTACATGCGCAACTATCGCGTGCTGGGCGACCTTTATCGCGGCAAGAACAGCTCCAGCTTCAACCTGTATGCGCCGGTGTACGGCCTGCTTTCGCAGACCAGTACGCTCTCGAAGGCCGACAGCGACCAGACCGACAAGCTCATTTCGCGCGGCGCGTTCGTGCAGGACGCGGTGCATCTGGGCGACCGCTGGATCGTGATGGGCGGGCTGCGTTACGAGTCGTTCGGCGAACTCACGGGCAAGGGACGGCCCTTCGTGACCGGCGCCAACGTGCATGCCGACAAGGTGGTGCCGCGCGCGGGCGTGGTCTACAAGATCGATCCGGCGTGGTCGGTCTATGCGAGCTATAGCCAGTCGTTCCGGCCGAATACGTCGATTGCGCAGCCTATCGGCGATCTGCCGCCCGAAGAAGCGAACGCGTGGGAAGCGGGCTCGAAGCTGGTGACCGATCGGATCACGGCGTCGGTCGCGCTGTTCGACATCCACAAGCGCAACATCCAGACCACGGAAACCATCAACGGCGTGAACTACACGCGCAATGCAGGGCGTGCGCGCTCGCGCGGGCTCGAACTCGAGGCGAACGGCAAGCTCAGCAACACGTGGAGCGTGATCGGCAGCTATACCTACACCGAAGCGCGTTATGCCGACGACCCGAAGCTCGCCGGCAATCCGCTGCCCAATGCGCCGAAGCACGCGGGTGCGCTGTACCTCACGCACGATTTCGGCAACGTCGGCGAGGCGCCCGTGAGCGGTCGCGTACGCGCCGGCGTGGGCGGTCGCGTGTTCAGCAGCCTGCCAGTGGGCGACGGCACGGGCAAGGTGTACCACCTGCCGTGGGGACACGTGGTGGATGCGTTCGTGGCGTGGGATTCGCGCATTTATGGCCGCTCCATTGCGTGGCAGTTGAACGCGAAAAACCTCTTCAACTCGACGTACTACACGTCGAGCTGCTGCACGGGGCTGCCGTTCGTCACGATTGGCGAGAGCCGCGAGTTTCTGCTCTCCGCACGGCTTGATTTCTGATGCCGTGAGAGCCTTGCCCGGCGGGGCTTGCGCACGACCCTGGGCCTCGCGACAATCCCTTGATCAGCGGGCCTGGCGCAGGGTATGATGGGCGCCGTTTGCGGTATCTGGCACAGCGCAAGGTATTGATTTGCGGGCGGAGCGGCCCATCCAGTCCATCTCCGGAACGCACGCCGCGGGTTCGAATCGAACGCGGTCTCGCCCCCGCCCTCGTCAAAACAAACAGTAAGGCTTCGCTGGCATCAGCGAAGCCTTTGTCCTATTCAGTATTCAAAACCCTTTTGAGACGTGCATTTTCCGACACGGAACAATGCGGCACGTCGTGACGGAGCGAGAGGACTTACGAATGTTCGACCTCGACGGAGAGGCGCGCGAACGGCTGATCGTGTGGATTCGACGCCGTATGGATGAATTCGGGATTACGCTGGAAGACCTTGAAGCCTCCATAGCGGCCGATGCGCAAAAGTCCCCCATGTACCGCGATGCATATGGCAACACCTGGGACGGCCAGGGCGAGCGGCCCGAATGGCTGACCCGGGCGGTCAATGCGGGCCAGAACATGGAGCATTTCCGCTGCTGAAGCGGTAAAGCGCATTGCTGTGTTTTCGCGAATAGGTGATGCGCGTTATTCCAGCCGCCGTTATTTTCGTATCAGGACCGCCGCTCAATTCCGCTGAATCCCGGCAATAAAAAGTATTTGGCAGACGGATATTGCGCGGCGGGATTTTGCACCACGGCACGCGCGTGCTGTTCAGTCGATTCAGGAGCTTTCCGCATGGCGGCCACCCCGAATTCATCGGCATCCACGACCGCAGCGGCTGCGGCTTCCTCGCGTTACAGCGACGACGAATGGGCCACCCGCTGCGATCTCGCCGCGCTTTATCGGCTCGTTGCGCATTTCCGCATGACGGACCTGATCGACACCCATATCACCGCACGCGTGCCGGGTCCCGAGCACCATTTCCTGATCAATCGCTACGGCGTGTTGTTCGATGAGATGCGTGCTTCCGATCTCGTGAAGATCGACCGCGACGGACGCGTCGTCGAGCCCGCCGTATCCGACGACCCCGCACGCTACCGCGTGAACGCCGCGGGCTTCACGATTCACTCCGCGGTGCATATGGCGCGTCCCGACCTGCGCTTCGTCGTGCACACGCATACGGCGGCGGGGTCGGCGGTGTCGGCGCAAAAGCACGGACTCCTGCCGATCAGCCAGCACGCGCTGAAGTTTTACGGTCGCCTCGCGTATCACGACTACGAAGGCATTGCGCTCGATCTCGGCGAGCGCGAGCGGCTGATTGCCGATCTGGGATCATGCAACGCGATGATCCTGCGCAATCATGGCTTGCTGGCGGGGGGCGCGTCGGCGGCGGCTGCCTTTCAGGAGATCTACTTCCTCGAGCGCGCTTGCCAGATTCAGGTCCAGGCGCTGGCGGGCGGCGCGGAACTCTCGATGCCTTCCGAGGCGGTCTGCAAGCTCACGGCCAGTCAATTCCAGCGGGACGAAGCCGAAGGCATCGTGCAACTCGCATGGGAAGCCGCGTTGCGGCTCATCGACAACACGCTTTCCGACTATCGCAGCTAGCGCGGGCTGCGTCGTCCGTTCAACGGCTGCCTTCGACTCGTGCAGCCGCTGAACGGAACATCACATAACCCGCACAGTACTCACGACCTGCACGACATCACTGACGCTTCTGCTGCAACTGTGCCTGTTGCTGTTGCAGATACTGCCGGACGTCGCTCATCGACACGCGTCCCGTATGCGACGTATCGATCTGGTCGAAGTGCTTGGCGATATACCCGAGCCCGCTCGTCTGGGCCTGCGCCTTGGTGATGGCAGCGCCGTTGCTCAGCACCGTATTGGCGCCGAGGCGCGCTTCGATGCGTTGCTGTGCCTGCTGCTGGAGCTGGGTTCCGGTGGACGGCACGACAGGCACGGGACGGTTGGTCGGGAAGAACGGACCATCCACGCCGTGGCCGCCTTTGGGCAGCGTGACGGGCGCGACGGACTGAAGATCGGACGCCTGAACGTTGCCGACCACGGCGCCGAGCACGATTAGCGGCAGAACGCGCCGCAGCATATCGATTGGAGACATGATCACTCGCAATAGAAGGGCATGATGGGGCGGGCGCCCGCGCGAACGGATGCCCGCGTTTCTCCTTAGCTTACTGCGCGGCCGCGGTCTGTGCCGCGGCGGCCGTGGGTGTGCCGGCCGGGCTCTCGTCGGGCCACGGCGCCGGCAGCGTCCACAGCGAGAGTGCGAGCGGAATCGGCTGGCCGCGGTAGTAGTCCACGAGGTCGGTCTTCATCTGCGGACGGGCCACGTCGTCCAGATAAATCATGTGGCCGCCCTGGAAGAAGTTCACCTGCAGGTTCGGATTCATGCCCGGCACCGTTTGCAACCGCGCGAGCTGCTTTTCCGTATTGAAGAACGGCGTGGCGAGATCGTGATAGCCGTTCTCCGCAAGTACCTTCAACTGCGGGTTGAGCGTGATGGCGCCGAGCAGATCGGGCAGCGTGTCCGGCAGCGGCTGGCCGTCATGCGAGAAGTCCCACACCTGGATGATGGCGTCGTTGAGCGGCATGTATGCCGCGTTCGGCGCACGGTAGCCCAGGTAGTTCGGCATCTGCGTCTGCAGTGCGGTGGTGAACGGCTGCGAGATCAGGATGTCCGACGGGTCCGAATCGTTCTGCAGACGCGGGTCCGAATTGGGCAGCGAAACGCGTCCGTCGTAGCGGCCAATCGTCGTGCCGGGCAGCAGCGCCGTATTGAACGGATTCACGTTGAAGTAACCCTGCAGCGCCTGCAAGGTCAGGCTCGACGGCCAGCGCCACGATTCCAGCGTGCGCGTGGCCGGAAACACCGGCGTGCCGAGCGCGTCCGGAATGCCGAGCTGGCTCAGTACCCACGACTGCGCATACTTCTGGAAGTGGTTGTACTGGCCCGTCGCGAATATTTCGGATTGCAGCGCATAGAGACCCATGTCGAGCGGCGGTGGCGAGACCTGATTGAAATAGGCCGCCACGGCCGCATAGCCGGGGTAATAGCCCGCGAGTGTATCGGTGTCGAGCATCAGTCCTTCGGTGGATGCCGTGATCGCGGTGGCTTCGATGGCGTCGGCGAAGTAGTTGAGGATGGACGACTGCAGCACGATGCCCGTGAGGTGCACGCCCGAGGACTCGAGCGCGAGCGCGAGCATGTCGGTGCGCGGCGTGCCATACGATTCGCCGTACAGATAAATGGGCGAGCTGCTGCGGTTGTTCACCGTCAGATAGCGCGTGATGAAATCGCGCATCACGTTCACGTCGGGATCGCAGCCCCAGAATTTCTGGTTCGTGTTCGGCAGGATCGCTTCGGAAAGACCGGTGCCCGGAGGATCGATGAACACCATGTCCGTGGTGTCGATCAGGCTCTCGCTGTTGTTGACGAGCGGATAGTTGGGCCAGTTGGTGAGCAGCGGGTCAGGCGTGGCGACGCGCGTGGGCGCGAACGAGCCCAGCCGCAGCCAGATGGATGACGAACCGGGACCGCCGTTATAAAAGAACGTGACGGGCCGTGGCGAACCGTCCGCGTTCGGGGCCGTGTAGGCAACGTACGACATGGTGGCTTCCGGATTGCCGTTCGCATCCAGAGCTGTCAGATGGCCGGTGGTCGTCGTGTAGTTGACGGTGCTCTGGCCCGACGTCCACTGGTAATGCATGACGGCCGCGCGTTCCTTCACCTGCGAAAGGGGCAGACCGTCATTGGCATTGAGCGAGTAGGCCACCGGGTCGGTGTAGGGCTGATTGGCTTGATTGGCCGCAGGCGTTTGTGCGGCGGCCTGATTTGCGGCTACCTGGCGCATGGCGCTTGCCGCAGACGATCCCGAGCCGCTATCGCCGCCGCCGCAACCCGCAAGAATCAGTACGCTCGTGAGCAATGCGCCTGGCACTGCGAGCCAGCGCCCACGGCGCGCGCGGCCGGCGCGGGCCGGCGCGATGACGCGGCTGCCGCTGGAACTACGGTCTGGTTTCATTTCTGTCCCTGTGACTGGTGAGATACCACTACACAAGACCGCGTTCGCCGGTTGGGCACATGAGAAACAGACAGCGCGTGCAGAACCCGCCGGCACCTGCGGCTGACGTTCGACTTTCACAACTGCCTTGAGCTTGAACTGACCGATATGAATAAGAGTACTAACTACATGCCGTGAGGCATGGTCAGTAACTCCTACTGTTTTGAGGCTTTCGCCGCCTTGAGAAAGATTTGGTAAGGACGAGCGACAAGGGAAAAATAGGAGGGGTCACATGACCTTGTCAAGCGGCGCCCATGTGTGCGCAGTCGGGGTGACGGGCCTGTAGTTCGGTTTCTTGTACGTGGCTTCGCGGCGGACAGTCGGGGTGTGGCAGTGGGCTCCTGGTTGGTGCGCAGACGAAAGCGATGCCGCGTGTAACGCGGCGCTCGCGTCAAGCTTGCGGATCGGTGTGCGCAATGGACTGCGGTGGTATGCGATACACGACAGCGCGATATTTAGGCTCGATTCGCTGTTCGACCACGACGCCACCGAGCCCTTCGGCAATCCGGCGACTTGCGCGATTTTCCTCTGCTACGGGATACGTGAAGCCTCGTTGTATGCCGAGGATGCACGTTGCCCATCGAGCCACAAGGCTCACGGCTTCACGGCCGAAACCTTCGCGGTGGCGATCTTCGCGAATCCAGATGCCCAGTTCCGGGTGTTCGCTGTGCAGCCGGTGCAATCCCGTCAAGCCAAGAAACGCTGCACTTTCGCGTTCCCGTATCGCGAAGACAAACTCCGATCCTTCTGCGGCAGCCAGCTGCCATTGCTGCCAGATGCGATTGAAGGCTTCTTTGTTGGCGGGTGGATCCCACGCCATGAATCGGGTGAGGGTAGGCGTAATGCAGTTGAACGCGGCGTCTGCGTCGTCGGCGGAAAACGGTTTGATTGAAAGCCGTGCCGATGCAATCTCGATTTCGCTTAGCCGTGGCGCCATTCGCCGTGGTTTATTCGGGTTGTCGTCCATGCGTTCTCGACATCAAGACGAAATAGCCTTGCCGACGTGCGCGTCGAAGTGGTTTCTATACCAGTCGATCATGCCGCGCATGAACGCTTCGGCGGGCGGCGACTTGCCTGCGCCGACCAGTTCCGCGCATGCTGCCGCGACGGCCACCAGAATGCGCGACGTCTCGGGCACATACGGCAGATCGAGGCCGTGGTCGTGTCGCTCGCGAATGATTTCGTAGCGGGCGTTTTCCGCCAGCGTCCACGCGCTGACGAGGAAGTCGCGCACGCTCGCGCGCTGTCCGCCCACGTCGATGGTGATGCCTCGGTGTTGTTCGGCGTAACCCGCCTGTTCGAGTTTCTCGCAGCTGTCGATGGCGGTGTTGATGACTTCGCGAATCAGCGTCCAGTTCGTTTCCATGCGGTGTGCTCCGGGATATGCCGCTTGCATTCGCTGGGTATGTGGTGAAGGGCGCGATGGCACGAACGGCTGCGCAACAGTATCAACGACAAAATCGCACGACCACAATGCATGCGAGTGGTGCATCGAAATCCGAAATCTGAAATCCGAAATCCGTTTGTCAGCCGGCTCGAATTCGGGCGACAATCGCCGCCATCTTCATGCAGCCTGCGCGAGGTGCTAGACATGTCGGTGCTGATTATCGGGTTGGTGGTTTTTCTCGGTGCGCACTCGGTTCGCATCGTGGCCGAAGACTGGCGGCGCGCGCAGATTGCCCGCCTCGGCGAGAAGGGTTGGAAAAGCGTGTACTCCGTGGTGTCGTTGATCGGTTTCGTGCTGCTGGTGTGGGGCTATGGCCTCGCCCGGCACAATCCCGTGGTGTTGTGGACGCCGCCGCCGTGGGCGCCGCATCTCGCTGCGCCGCTCACGGCGCTTGCGTTCATTCTGTTTCCCGCGGCACACGTGCCCGAAACGCATTTCAAGTCGCTGCTGAAGCACCCCATGGTGACGGGCGTGATGCTCTGGGCCATCGCGCACCTCGCGGCCAACGGCACGCTCAATGCGCTCATGCTGTTCGGCGCGTTTCTGGTGTGGTCAGTCGTGGACCTCATTGCGGCCCTGCGGCGCGATGCAGCGGCCAACGTCGTTTATCCATCGGGCCGGTTCTCGAAGGACCTGATATGCGTGGTCGCCGGCCTCGTTGCGTGGGCGATCTTCGCATTGTGGCTGCACGGCGTGCTGATCGGCGTGCGCCCGTTCGGTTGAGACCCATCGCATAAAACCTCGAAAGACCCATAAAAAAAGTGCCCGCGCGAGGCGGGCACCGAATGTGTCTCGGAGTTTTGCGATCAGGTTATCGCGGACTGCATCGTAGTCCCGATATGTGAAAGCCTCGTGAAAGCGGCGTGACGCGTCGCCGAAGCGTGCACGTCGGCGCTTTCGCCGTGTCGTTACACGTCGAAGAACACCGTCTCGCGGTCGCCTTGCATGTGGATGTCGAAGCGGTAGACCACGCGGCCCACGTGTTCTTCGCGCTTCGCGACCAGCGTCGCGCGGCGTTCGGCCGGCACGGCCGACAGCACCGCATCTTGTCCGTTCGCCGCGGCTTCGTCGTCGAAATAGATGCGCGTGAAGGCGTGGAGCAGCACACCGCGCATCGTCACCGTGACGGCGATGTGCGGCGCGCCGTTGTCCGACGCACGACCGGGCTTCACGGTTTCGACAATGAAGCGCTGCTTCGCATCCGTACCCGTGCCCACGCGGGCAAAGCCGCGAAAGCCCGTTTCGTTCGCCTCCTGGCTCGTCTGCGGATAGCGGCCATCGCTATCGACCTGCGTGAATTCGAGCATCGCGTCGGGAATCGGCGCGCCGTCGCCGTCGAACACGCGGCCGATGATCGTAATGTGCTCGCCCCGCGCTTCGGGCGTGACGAGCGCCGGCGTGAACAGGCTCTTGTGGTCGAAGTTGTATTGCTCGGGGCACAGGCCGTAGGCGAAGTACGGGCCGACCGTTTGCGAAGGCGTTTGCTTGAGAGTCATGGTTCAACGCTCCATCGGGGTTTCGTTGCGGCCGCGCAGCACGATGTCGAATTCGTAGCCAAGCGAGAAGCCTTCTTCGGTGGTGTCGAGCGAGAAGCGCGAAATCAGCCGCTCGCGCGCGCCTTCAGGCACGCCCTGATAGATCGGGTCGAACGCGAGCAGTGGGTCGCCGGGGAAGTACATCTGCGTGACGAGCCGCTGGCCGAAGTAGTCGCCGAACAGCGAGAAGTGGATGTGGTTCGGCCGCCACGCGTTCGGATGATTGCCCCAGGGATAGGCGCCCGGCTTGATGGTGAGGAAGCGATAGCGGCCTTCGTTGTCCGTGAGGCAGCGGCCTGCACCGAGGAAGTTCGGATCGAGCGGCGCGTCGTGCTGGTCCTGCTTGTGCACGTAGCGGCCCGCGGCGTTGGCCTGCCAGACTTCCACGAGCGTGTTGCGCACCGGCTTGCCGCCTTCGTCGAGTACCTGGCCCGTCACGATGATGCGTTCGCCGAGCGGCGCGCCGTTCCTGGCTGCATTGCGCGTGAGGTCGTTGTCGAGCGGGCCCAGGTCTTCGGCGCCGTAGACGGGCGCGTGCTGGTCGCGCAGCTTTTCTTTCAGCGGAATGAGCGGACGCGTGGGACCGCGTTTCACCGACGACCGATAGCCGGGATCGATGTAGGCCGGATGAGAAGGGAAGTCGCGCGCGGACAGAATCGAATCGTCCATCGGGTGTCTCCTTGGAATCGTTGTGGAGTGGGGGTGATGAGGTGCAGCGGGATGATGCGACTTTATCGAACCCGGAAAGTTATGCAAAATGACGTTTTTTCGCGTTTCGTATAACGGACGGTTATGCAACGACGTCTCGCCGACAACCGGGTCAAGTTCCGCCATCTGCAGTGCTTTCTCGCCGTGGCGCAGTTCGGCAGCGTGCAGAAGGCTGCCGAGAGCCTTTCCATCACGCAGCCGGCCGTGTCGAAGACCGTCGCCGAACTGGAGGCGGTGCTCGGCGTGAGGCTGTTCGAGCGCGGCCGGCGCGGCGCCGTGCCCACGCGCGAAGGGCTGCTCTTCATGCCGCACGCCAGCGCCTGCGTGAGCGCGCTGCGCCAGGGCGTGGATCTGCTCGCGCGCAATGGCAACACGACCACGGCCACGCTCGATATCGGCGTGCTACCCACGGTTGCGCCGTCGCTGGTGCCGGCCGCGCTGCGGGTGTTCGCGGCACACTGGCCGCATGTCATCGTGCGGCTCGCCACGGCGGCGAACGCGGAGTTGCTGGAGCGGTTGAAGTCGGGCGCGATTGCATTCGCGGTGGGGCGGCTGGCGGACCCCGAGCGCATGGTGGGCTTGAGCTTCGAGCAGCTTTACAGCGAGCCATTGCTCGCCGTGGTTCGCGCGGGTCATCCGCTTGTGGAGCACGCCGATTTGCACGCGGCGCTCGATCGCTTCACGATCGTGCTGCCGCCGTACGGCACGCTCATCCGCCAGGCCGCGGACAATCTGCTCAAGGCGTGGGGTGTTCCGCCGTTGTCATCGTTCGTGGAGATGCTATCGGTTTCCGTGGCGCGGCTGCTTGCGTTGCAGAACGACGCGGTCTGGTTTGCACCGGCCGGTGCCGTCGAGCACGATCTGCAGCAAGGCGCGCTCGTGCGTCTGCCGATGCCGCACGCGGGCACCGAGGAACCCGTCGGACTCATTCAGCGTACGGATGCCGAGCCTTCGCCGGTGGCCCGCGCGCTGATCGACGCGGTGCGCACCGTGGCGCGCGAGCGGGCCGCTTCATTGAGCAAACCCGTGGGCAAACCCGCAGCCAACCCCGTAACCAAACCCGTTACGCAACGCGCCGCTAAACCGGCACGCAAAACCGCGCCGCGCCGTACCTCGACGGGGGCTGCCGCAGCGGCCGAAACAGGGCGTTCGCGCGGCCGTCGCTGAAGCGCGGTCGGGGTGAACCATACAGTACAAATTGCAGTTGCGGCAGACCGCGAAGCCGGTGTAAAAACACGGTTCAAATCAGGCCGCAGCGCGCCGGTGGACCGCAGCAGGCGCGCCGCGCCGCGCAACACGATCCGGCGAGGCGAGCGGCATTGCCATCTTCGATGTATCTAGTGCCTCGACAAGGAGAAACCATGCCCAGCGACCTGCCCGATCCCGCCGCCGCCCAGCACGCCGCCGCGGACCGCGAGCACAATCCGCTCGGCACCGCGGGCCTCGAGTTCGTCGAATTCGCCGCACGCGACCCGCAGGCGCTCGATCAAACCTTTACGCGTCTCGGCTTCAAGCCCATTGCGCGCCACATCAGCAAGAACGTCACGCTGTACCGCCAGGGCGAGATGAACTTCCTCATCAACGCGGAGCCGGATTCGTTCGCGGCCCGCTACGCGGAGGAGTACGGCACGGGCATCTGCGCGATCGGCATTCGTGTGAACGATGCCCAGCGCGCTTTCGAGCGCGCCGTGGAACTGGGCGCCTGGCAGTTCGAGGGCGAGAAGATCGGCAAGGGCGAACTCTATATTCCGGCCATTCAGGGCATCGGCAATTCGCACATCTACTTCGTGGACCGCTGGCGCGGCCGCGGCGGCCAGCGGGGCGGCGTGGGCGACATCTCGATCTTCGACATCGACTTCCGTCCCATTCATATCGATACCGCCCACGCGGACCTCAGCCACGCGGGCAGCGGGCTCGTGGCGGTGGATCACCTCACGCAGACGGTGGGCGTGGGCCGCATGCAGGAGTGGGTGGATTTCTATCGCGACCTGCTCAATTTCCGCGAGATTCACGAGTTGCACGCGAACTGGCACGTTTCGGCGGAATCGCGCGTGATGGTGTCGCCGTGCGGGGCGATCCGCATTCCGCTCTACGAGGAAGGCACGCCGCGCACGAGTCTCATGCACGAGTATCTGCCTGATCATCCGGGTGAAGGTGTGCAGCACATCGCGCTCGCCACCGACGACATCTTCGCGTGCGTCGACGCGCTCACGGCCAACGGCGTGCGCTTCGTGGAGCCGCCGCCGCGCTACTACGAGGGAATCGACGCACGGCTGCCGGGGCACGGCCTCGACATCGAACGTCTGCGGCGCGCGCACCTTCTCGTGGATGGCGAGACGGGCAAGGGTGCGCCGCAACTCTTCTTCCAGACCTTCGTGCGGCGCAACGCCGGCGAAATCTTCTTCGAGATCGTGCAGCGCAAGGGACACCACGGGTTCGGCGAGGGCAACCTCGCGGCGCTGGCGGCGGCGCGCTGAGCTCAGCGCTTCCCGCCCGCAGCGGGTGCCGGCGGTGCCACCTGCGCGGACTGTGGCACATCAGCGCCCGTGGCCAGCCACAACACTTCGGCGTCTTCCTCGCTTGTGGAAACCGCCGCGTGGCCCGTGCGGCTGTCGAAGTAGATGCTGTCGCCCGCTTCCAGTTGCGTGGGCGCGTACAGCTCCGAATACAGGCACACGCTGCCGCTGATCACATACAGAAACTCTTCGCCTTCGTGGCGGCCCCAGTCGTCGAACGCGTCCAGCGTATGCGCCGTGATGCGGATGCGAAACGGCAGCATGGCCTTGTGCGCGAGGTCCGTGGCGAGCACTTCCATCTGATAGCCGCGATACGCGTGGCGTTGGCCCGCGTTCTTGCGCGTGATCGCGCGCCGGCCGCTTGCGTTGAGCTTCGGCGTGGAGCCGAATAGCTCGGCCAGATCGATCTTGAGCCCCAGCACGATCTTTTGCAGCACATCGAAGGTGGGCGACATCAGGCCGTTTTCCACCTTCGAGAGCGTGGAGCGCGATACGCCGCACAGGCGGCTCGCCACTTCGAGCGTGAGGTCTTGCGCCACGCGGGCGGCGCGCACGCGGCGGCCCAGGTCCGTGGTGGACGATTCGGCCGGTTTGGTGAGGTTGGTGTCCATAAGCGCAATCGATGCAGGCGCCGCTCCGGGCGCACGGTGTTGGCGATCATAACATCGGATTTTGTTCCTATAGGAAACGCGAGGCCTGGACCGGAAATCGGGGGGCTGGGGCGTCTCGCGAAGTGGCGGGAAGGGCGGGAAGGGCGGGAAGGGCGCGCCGATCCTGCCCGATTGGCCTCGACAGACGTGCTGGCAAGGCTTTTGCCCAACGCCTATGATGAATGCGCAGCAATCTCGGCATTGCCGTCGCGGGGCACGGCGTGTATAGTCGCCGGACGCAAGTTTGTTTCTTATCGGAAATAAGGGAAACGCCATGAACGCTTCGACCATCCTCGCCGATCTCGGCATTGCGCAGGCTGTCCAGTCCGGCGACATCGAGGTTCACTCGCCAATCTCGGGTGAACTCATCGGCCGCGTTGCGAGCCACACCGTGGCCGACGTCGATGCCGTGCTGGCGCGCGCCCAGGACGCCTTCAGCCGCTGGCGCAGCGTGCCCGCGCCGCGCCGCGGCGAACTGGTGCGCCTGCTCGGCGACCGTCTGCGCGAGAAGAAGCAGGCGCTCGGCAGCCTCGTGTCGCTCGAAGCCGGCAAGATCCTTCAGGAAGGCCTGGGCGAAGTGCAGGAAATGATCGACATCTGCGACTTTGCCGTCGGTCTTTCGCGTCAGTTGTACGGCCTCACGATTGCGTCCGAGCGTCCCGGCCACCGCATGGGCGAGACGTGGCACCCCATGGGCGTGTGCGCGATTATCTCGGCGTTCAATTTCCCGGTCGCGGTGTGGTCGTGGAACGCGGCGCTCGCACTCGTCTGCGGCAACGCCGTGGTGTGGAAGCCTTCGGAGAAGACGCCGCTCACCGCGCTCGCCGTGCAGCAGATCATGACGGACGTGTTGAAGGAATTCGGCGATGCGCCCGAGGGGCTCGTTGCCCTGATCCACGGCGGCCGCGAAGTGGGCGCGAAACTGGTTGCCGACCCGCGCGCCGCCATCGTCAGCGCGACGGGCAGCACCGAAATGGGCCGCGCCGTGGGCGTGGAAGTGACGAAGCGCTTCGGCCGCTCCATTCTCGAGCTGGGCGGCAACAACGCCGGCATCGTGACACCGAGCGCGGACCGCGACCTCGCGCTGCGCGCCATCCTGTTCTCCGCAGTCGGCACGGCGGGCCAGCGTTGCACTTCGCTGCGGCGGCTCTTCGTGCACGAGAGCGTCTACGACGCAACCGTGGATCGTCTCAAGCAGCTCTACGGCAAGGTGCCTATCGGCAACCCGCTCGAAACGGGCACGCTGATGGGACCGCTGATCGACCGCCAGTCGTTTGCGCGGATGCAGGAAGCGTTGCAGCAGGCGCAGGCCGAAGGCGGCAAGGTGCATGGCGGCGAGCGCGTCGACGTGAAGGGCCTGGAAGGCGGCTATTACGTGCGTCCGGCGCTCGTCGAAATGCCGGCGCAAAGCGCGATCGTGCTCAAGGAAACCTTCGCGCCGATTCTCTACGTCATGCGCTATCGCGACTTCGACGAAGCTATTGCGGCCAACAACGCGGCGTCGCACGGTCTGTCGTCGTGCGTCTTCACAACCGACCTGCGCGAGGCCGAACGCTTTCTTTCGGCCACGGGCAGTGACTGTGGCATCGCCAACGTCAACATCGGACCGAGCGGCGCCGAAATTGGCGGTGCGTTCGGCGGCGAGAAGGAAACCGGTGGCGGCCGCGAGTCGGGCTCGGATGCGTGGAAGGGCTACATGCGCCGTGCGACCAACACGGTCAATTACTCGTCCGCGCTGCCGCTTGCGCAGGGCATCGACTTCAATATCGGCTGAGGGGCGCGGGTTTCCGCGGCTCGCTCAATGCCGTGGACAACGGCGTGGTCAACGCTTCGGCGCGTGGGCGTCGAAGCGTTCTTTTACGGAGTGACAGGTGAGTGCGAAAGTCGTCATCGTCGGCGGTGGGGTAATCGGCAGTTCGGTTGCGTATTTCCTGCGGGCCGCCGACCCAACGGTGAACGTGACCGTCATCGAGCGCGACCCGACGTATGCGCGCTCGTCGTCGGCGTTGTCGGCCGCGTCTATCCGGCAGCAGTTCTCGACGCCGCTCTCCATCCAGATGTCGCTGTTCGGCATCGAGTTTCTGCGCTCCATCGGCGAGCGGCTCGAAGTGGACGGCGTGCAGCCGTCCATCGATCTGCATGAGGGCGGCTATCTGTTTCTCGCCACGCCCGCGGGGCTCGATACGCTGCGCGAGAATCACGCGCTGCAAAAGCGCCTGGGCGCCGACATCAGCCTGCTCGATCGCGCTCAACTGGACGAACGCTTTGCGTGGCTCAACACGGAAGACCTCGTGGCAGGCGCGTTCGGCGAAAGCGGCGAGGGCTGGTTCGACGGTTACGGTCTCGTGCAGGCGCTGCGCAAAAAAGCGCAGGCATTGGGTGCGCGTTATGTGCCGAGCGACGTGACAGGGCTCGTGCGCGATGGCCGGCGCGTCACGCATGTCGTGGACGCGAACGGCGAGTCGTATGCCTGCGACGTGGTGGTGAACGCCGCGGGCGCATGGTGCCGCCGTATCGCGGCAATGCTCGGCATCGACATTCCGGTGTTCGCGCGCCGCCGCAGCATTTTCAATGTGAGTTCGCCGGCGCAGCTGGAACGCTGTCCGCTGCTGGTCGACCCGACAGGCGTGTACTTCCGGCCCGAAGGGCGCACCTACATCTGCGGCACGTCGCCGTCGCCCGACAACGATCCCGACGACCTGCCGCTCGACGAAGTGGACCATGCGCTCTTCGACGAGGTGATCTGGCCCACGCTCGCGCACCGCGTGCCGCAGTTCGAAGCGTTGCGCGTGGAGAACTGCTGGTCGGGCTACTACGAGTACAACGTGTTCGACCACAACGCGATCATCGGCGCGCATCCCGATATCGATAACTGCATCTTTGCCAACGGTTTCAGCGGCCACGGTCTGCAACAGGGACCGGCGACGGGGCGCGGCGTGAGCGAACTGATCCTGCACGGCCGCTATACGACGCTCGATCTTTCGGCGCTCGGCTTTGCCCGTGTGCTGGAGAACCGGCCCTTCGTGGAAAAGAACGTGGTGTAGCGCCGACTGGCGCGCGCTTTGCAGTGCAGCGCGCCGATTCGCTGGCGCGTCAGTCACTTGCGCGCAGCTTGCCCAGGATATCCACAGGCTTGCTCACATTTTCTGTTGATAACTACGGACGACAATTTCGGGCGATAGCGACAGGCGGACGCGCTCGCGTTTCTGCCGGGCTGCACTCAGCCTTACGGCAGAGCCTCAAGCCCGAAGCCCCTCAAACCCCAGGCCTCAAGCCCGAAGCCTCAAGCCCGAAACTTCAAACCGCGCAGCGCGCCACGTGAAAGCGCATTTCCTCTTCCGGCGGATCGTTGGGCGCGTTGTCCGGATGCACCACGCGCACCACGGACCCGTTCGCCGACGGCGTCAACGTGACGAAGTACGACGTGTTCGAGCGGGAGCCCACTTCGAGCTCCGTGGCGCCGTTCGCACGCGATTCGTGCACGCGACCGAGACGGTTCTCGAGGCAACGGGAAATCGACGCGGGCGCATGCATTGACGACACGTAGATCATCGGCGTCGGGTCGTTGGCGAGGGCGGCGTTCTGCTGAGGGCCGCTGGGCGAACCGCAGGCGGCGAGCAGCAGGCTCGGGGCGAGAAGGAACGATTTCTTCATGGCGGGCTTGACCTGGGCGTTCGTTGTACCGATCCGCACCCGGCCTCCGGCGCCTGTGCGCCGACGTGGAGGGGATGCGTGGCCTGGCGCGCCGTCTGAGCGGCGACGCGGTGCGCAGCAGTATACGCACGACATCACGCGTGAGTGCGTAAGAAGATGCAACAGGAAGGGGCAGCGAGGCGGGGTGCGTGGAGGGGACTTGCAGGCCGCGACTCGGCAATATACGCGCCGGTATTCGGGGCGCTACGCGGCAACGCCAATGGCAATACGCGCGCATGGTTCACACCACGCGCGCGTATCGCACAGCACTTTGCACAGGGACTTCAGGCAGGCAGTGATGCGTCAGGTGCAGCGAGACTGCTGCAGCTTCCCGACGCGACTCCGCGCCTGCCAAACTTCATCGAGCCTTAGAACCGGTGACGCAGGCCCACTGCCACGGCCGTCTGGTTCTGCGTCGACGACGGCGACAGCGTGTTGATGGCCGCTACGTTCGCGCCCAGGTTGCCGAACTCGCCCGATGCGTGCTGGTACACGCCTTCCAGGTACACGTCGGTACGCTTGCTGAGCGAGTAATCGCCTTGCAGCGACACGGTGTGCCACTTCGGGTCCCCCGTACCGTTCGAGCCCGTCACGCGACCGTCGGTGAACGTGTACGCGGCGGCGAGGCTCAATGCCGGCGTCAGGGCATAGCGGCCGTTGATCTCGTAGTTGTCGAGGTGCAGGTTCGTGCCCGACAGGCCGCCGACGAACGTGCCGCCCACATTCGTGCTCTGCATGTTGTCGAACTGCGTGTGCGTGTACACAAAGCCGACCGTTGCCGGGCCGTACGTGTAATTCACGCCTGCGCCATACGTGCGTTGCAGCGCGGCTGCGACCTGCGCGCTGCCGTCACCCGCCGACACGGCACCGCCCGTGTTGTTGCTGCCCGAGTTGTTGAGCTGCAAGTAGGCGGCCGCGACGTTCAGCGGACCGTTCGCATACGACGCGCCCACGCTCCATGCGCGGTTGTTCGAGAACTGTCCGGCCGCATTGCTGAAGCCATACAGGCCGCCGAACTGCACACCGGCGAAATTCGGGCTGGCGTACTTCACGGCGTTCTTGATGGAGAACGAGTTGTCGAGGTTGTCGTTGTCGAACGGGTGTCCGGCAAGGTTGTTGCCGTAGCCGTAACCCGCCGCCGAGATCGGCGCGAGGTAGTCCACCACGGAGTCATACTGGCGGCCCAGCGTCACCGTACCGAACTGGTTGCTTTGCAGGCCCACGTACGCCTGACGGTTGAACAACGTGTTGCTTTCGCGGAACTGGCCGTTGTTCAGATTGAAGCCGTTCTCCAACTTGAAGATGGCATGCAGGCCGCCACCCAGGTCTTCACTGCCGCGCAGGCCGAAGTACGTGTTCGACACCGAACCGCTGCCCTGTTGCCAGTTGCTGTGGCCCAGTTGGTTGTTCGAGTAGACGAGACCGGCGTCCAGCGTGCCGTACAGGGTCACACTGCTTTGCGCATGAGCCGAGGCGGCTGCGAAGGCACCTACGATGCCCGCGACAAAAAGGGTTTTTTTCATGATTTATAACTCTCCGAGACAATCCAGAAGAATCGCATCAGCGTATTCACCGCGAGAGGCGAGTGGTCTGACGATTCGGGGGAAAGTGTATTCGGGTGACGGCGGACTTTAATTCCAAATCGCACAACAGTGCTTTCCGGGATTTGTAATGCCGCCAATTCGGCACGTAAGTGCGTGCGAATAAAAGATTATTTCGGTTCGTTTCGCGGCGTGACCGAACCTGGTTGATCCGCGGTATGTTGCTTATGCGCGACGGCCGGGGCTGGCGCGCCTATTGTGCCTCAGGGCAGTGTGGCCGATTGGTCCCGTTTCGGGCAAAGCACTATTCCCGGTTATTGCCTCATTCGGGGGCGCCGAAAGTCATAAAATCCGTTTTGCCCCTTGACCAAGGGCAGTCTTTTTCATCTTTTTCAGGCGGCCTTCGGGCCGCTTTTTTTATGTGCGCGATATGGCGTGTCGTATTAAGTTCCCGGAAAATCAGAAAAACTTTATTGCGGGAATAGAAAGGTACGAATGAGAAAGGAACGTGCCGCCACTTAACTGCGCGGACAGAAGATCGCTGTCATGAGCGGTCCGACGTGCCGCACGATGGCGGGGCTACCCGCCGCCGCCACGGCCGACTGCACCTTGCTGTCGCTGCCGATCACTACCGCGCCGTAGGCCGATTTGCCCACGGGTTCGCCGCTGCCCGTGCGGAAGATGGGGTCGTCCTTTTCGTAGCCCACGATGGCGAACACGCGAAAGCCGAATGCGGTGACATCGGCGTCGTGCATCGGCCAGAACGCGTTGATGGAGTTGCTCTCCACGCGCATGGCATGCGGCTGGATCAGGTTCTGGTCGATCAGGCCGGAGACGAACTGATGGGCGGACACCGTGCACGCGAGCGGCGCGTCCAGCGCGGCCGCCTGGCAAAACAACGGCGTTGCCGCGAGCAAAAGGGCAAAAAGACGACGTTTCATCTGATCGGTGGAATGTTTCGCGGCGCGTGCTTTTTTAGGGGACGCTTTATTCAGGGCCGCAACAAAAGGCTTGCCGTGCTTATTTAATAGGCATGCGACAGGTTTCGCACTTTACCCGCCTTTTGACAATTGTGCTCGCCGCGTTGCGTGCCGGTCACAGCCTTGCGGGGTGAGGGTTTGCGCGGCGCGCGCGGCCACTCGCGAATGTTGCACATACAACATAGGCTGCGCTCCGATGCCATAATGGCGCTTTTACGCGGACTCGCGGATTGCCGCGCCGCCGTCTCCATGCCCCTCGCCCTCGGCCCCTTCATCGTCCCGCTCATCGTCGCGTGCGCGATGTTCATGGAAAACGTGGACGCCACGGTCATCGTGACGTCGCTTCCCGCCCTCGCACGCGACCTCGGACACGACCCCATCTCGCTGAAACTCGCCATCACGAGCTATGTGATCGGCCTCGGCGTGTTCATTCCCATCTGCGGCTGGGTGGCCGACCGCTTCGGCTCGCGCACCGTGTTTCGCGTGGCGATCGGTATCTTCATGACTGGCTCGCTGCTGTGCGCGGCGGCCACGTCGTTGTCCGCGCTCGTGGCTGCGCGCTTCGTGCAAGGCATTGGCGGCGCGATGATGGTGCCGGTGGGGCGCATCCTCATCTTCCGTTCGGTGCCGAAGTCCCAGTTCATTCGCGCCGTCAACTACCTCACGGTGCCCGCGTTGCTAGGGCCTGTCGTGGGGCCGCCGCTGGGCGGCTTCATCACCACCTATCTGCACTGGCGCCTGATCTTCTTCGTCAACATTCCCATCGGTCTCTTCGGTATCTGGCTCGCGAATCGCCACATTGCCAACATGCACGAAGAGCATCCCGGTCCGCTAGACTGGATCGGCTTCGTGCTTTCTGCTGCGGGCGCATCGCTCTTCATGCTCGGGCTTTCGCTCGTGGGCGGTGAACTGGCGTCGGCGAACGTGGCGTTCGTGATGACCGTGACGGGCGCGTTGTTGCTCGCGCTCTACTGGTTCTACGCGCAGCGCGCCGAGCGGCCCGTGCTCGATCTGCGCTTTCTGCGCATTCCGAGCTTTCATGCAAGCGTGGTGGGCGGGTCGCTGTTTCGCATCGGGCTGGGCGCCGTGCCGTTCCTGCTGCCGCTGGCACTCCAGGAAGGGCTGGGCCTGACCGCGTTCGTGTCGGGCTCCATTACGTGCGCCTCCGCGTTCGGCTCGATCTTCATGAAGACCATTGCGACACGCGTGCTTGCGAAGTTTGGCTTCCGCAAGGTGCTCATGGTGAACGCCGCGCTCGCAGGTGCGGCGATTGCCGCGTATGGCTTCTTCTTTCCCGGCACGCCGCATTGGGTGATCTGGTGCGTGGTGCTGGTGGGCGGCGTGTTCCCGTCGCTGCAATTCACGAGCCTCAACTCGCTTGCTTACGCGGACATTGCGGGCCGCGACATCGGTCGCGCAACCAGCGTGGCGAGCGTGATCCAGCAGATTTCGCTGGGCCTCGGCGTGACCATCGCGGGCATCGTGTTGCAGATTTCGCGCGACCTGCAAGGCCATGCCCACGTGGTGTGGTCGGACTTTTGGCCCGCGTTTTTCGCGGTCGCGCTGTTTTCGGTGGCGTCGATTCCGGTTACCGCGAGGCTGCCGCACGGCACCGGCGACGAGATCGCGCGCGGCGTGCGCGGGAAGGTCGGCAAGGCGGCGTAGCAAGCAGCAACGGCTCGGCAACACGAGCGGGACAACAGCCCGCGTCCACTGCCCGCGCCTCTCTTACATCGCTTCTTTCACCGCGCGCAGGAACTGCTTCGTGCGCTCGTGTTCGGGCGCCGAGAAGAACTGCTGCGGCGGTCCCTGTTCGATGATCTTGCCCTGCGAGAAAAAGCACACACGGTCCGCGAACTCTTTCGCAAAACCCATCTGGTGCGTGACCATCAGCATCGTGAGGTTGTGCTCGCTGCCGAGGCGACGGATCACGTTGAGCACTTCGCCGCACAGTTCGGGGTCGAGCGCGGACGTCACCTCGTCGAACAGCATCACCTTGGGCCGCATGGCGAGCGCCCGCGCAATCGCCACGCGCTGCTGCTGGCCGCCCGAAAGCTGCGACGGGTAGTGGTTGCACTTGTCTTCGAGGCCCACAAGACAGAGCAATTCGTGCGCACGCTCCGTGGCTTCCTTGCGCGAGAGGCCGAGCACCTGCATGGGCGCTTCGATCGTATTGGCGAGGGCCGTCATGTGCGGAAAGAGATTGAAGCTCTGAAACACCATGCCGATCTTGCTGCGCACGCGCCGCAGGTGGCGCAGCGAAGCGGGCACGAGCGAGCCGTTCTTCACCATGTGCGTGAGCGGTTCGCCGTCCACTTCGATCATGCCGTCCGTGAGCGGGTCGAGCGTCATCAGCACGCGCAGGAGCGTCGATTTGCCGGAGCCGCTTGGCCCGATGATGGCCACCTTCTCGTTGCGGCCCACTTCGAGGTCGAGCCCGTCGAGCACGGTCAGCGCGCCATAGCGCTTCGTCACGTTGCGAAAGCGCACCATGGGCGCTTCGCCGTTGCTTGCGGCGGCGGGCGTGTACGCGGCGGCGGGGTCACGTTTCATTGCTTGCTCCATTACGGGGGATCCGGAATTCGAGGCGCTGGGCGCGCCGTCACGCATGGCGGTGGGCAGGTTCATGGCAACCTCAGGCTGAATTCGAGCCGCCGCACGAGGTGGGCGAACGTCACGCTGAGCACGAGGAAGAACAGCCCCGCGAGCGTGATGGGCTCCAGATAGCGGAACGTTTCGGAGCCGATGTTCTTCGCCTGCTGCATCAGCTCCACGACGGTGATGGCGGAGAGCACGGGCGTGTCCTTGAACATGGCGACGAGATAGTTGCCGAGCGCGGGCACCACGGGGCGAATGGCTTGCGGCAGGATCACGCCGAGGTAGGTGCGCCGCGGCGAGAGCGACAGCGCGCAGCACGCTTCCCACTGGCCGCGCGCAACGCCGTTGAGGCCGGCGCGATAGACCTCGGACGTATAGCACGCGTAATGCAGCGCGATGCCCGCGGTGCCGGCCGTGAGCGCACTCATCGTGATGCCGTAGACCGGCAGCACATAGAAGAGCACGTAGATCTGGATCAGCAGCGGCGTGCTGCGGACGAACTCGACGACGAAGCCCACCGTCAGCGCCAGCGGCCGGAAGGTGCTGCGCCTCAGAATCGCGAACACGAGGCCCAGCACGAGCGCAATGGCAAAGCCGACGAGCGTGATCAGGATCGTGTAGAGCGAGGCGTGCAGCAGGGCCGGCAGAATCTGCGCGGCGTAGTGAAGATCGAAGAAGCTGTTCATCGGGCGACTCTCTGCAAAAAGCGGCTCATGGCGGTGCCGGCGGCGAGACCCCTGGCTGCGCGTGACCGGCTGTTCGCGATGCCGTGATTCACGCGGTGTTCGAAGTAGCGCATCAACGTCGCAATGCACTGGGCCAGCACGAAGTAGATGACGAGCGTGAGCCCGAAAATCTCCGCGGTCTTGAACGTGGCTTCGTCGAGCTGGCGCGCGCGGAACGTGAGGTCGGAGAGCGTGATCAGCGAAACGAGCGACGTGCCCTTGAGCAATTCGATCATGAGGTTCGTGGCGGGCGGCAGCGCGTTGATCATGGCTTGCGGCAGCACGATGCGGCGCATGCGCGTCAAGGGCGAGAGATTGAGTGCGAGCGCGGCCTCGAACTGGCCACCGGGCACCGAACGCAGCGCGCCGCGCAGAATCTCCGAGCCGTAGGCGCCGTAGTGCAACCCGAGCCCCACGATCGCCACCGTGAGCGGCGTGAGTTCGATACGAAACGGCGGCAGCGGCAACACGAAGAAGAACCAGAAGAGCTGCACGAGCAGCGACGTGCCGCGGAACACTTCGACATAGACGTTGCCCACCCAACGCAGCGGTGCCCACGGCGCGAGTTTGGCGGCGGTGGCCACGAACGCCATGACGATGGCGAGCAACGTCGCGCCGATCGTAATGCCGATGGTCACCAGAGTGCCCTGCATGAGCAGGGGAAATAATTCACGCATGGCGGTCCTCGCTTGCATGATGGCGTGCGGCCCGCCGCGCTGTGCGCGGGCCGCAACGGTAGTGCGTCCGCCGGCCGGCTTCACAGGGACCGACGGGGTCGGCCAGAGCCGGCGCGAATACCGGGAGGGCTACACCCGGCCGGCAGACTTGCGACTGACTTGCGGCGTATTTACCGCGTATTTGCCGCGGACCTGCCGCGCATTTACCGCCGGTTTGCGGCTTACTTGCCGCTGCAGATTTCCGCGGCAGTCTTCGTCGTGATGTTCGACTTGTCGAAGCCGAACGGTGCGACGGTCTGCAGATGATCCGGCGTGCCGAGCCACGCGTGCAGCTGCTTGTTCACGGCGTCGCGCAGATCCGTGTCCTCGGGCCGGAAGGCGAGCGCGCCATAGCCCGTGTGCTTCGGATCGTCGGTGAAGTCGGAGACGGTTTCCACCTGGGCCGCGTCTTTCGAGGCGAGACCCTTCATCGTGAGTGCGGTGCCTGCGGCCGCATCCGCGCGGCGCGCGCGCACGGCCTGCAATTGCGCCGTCGTATCCGGTACCTGGAGCAACTGAGCATCTTTCACGCCCGCATCGCGCGAGTTGCCCAGTTCCACCGCGCCCGCCATCACCGCCAGCTTCACGTCGGACTGTTTTGCTACGTCGCCGTAGCTGTGCAGTTTCTTCGGATTGCCTTTCAGCACGAGCAGCGTGTCCTGAATCTGGTATTGCGGATCGGCGAACGCAACCTGCTTGCAGCGCTCGGGCGTGATGTACATGCCTGCCGCGATCACGTCGAAGCGGCCCGCACGCAGGCCTGGAATCAGCGATCCCCATTCGGTCAGCACGCCATCCACCTTCTTCACGCCGAGCTTCGCGAAGATCTTGCGCGCGATTTCGGGCGACTCGCCCGTCACCTTGCCGTCGGGCGTCGTGTAGGCAAACGGTGCTTCGTTCGCGTAGCCGATGCGTACCTCGCCGGTGCGTTGAATGCGCTGCAGCGTGGTTTCGGCCGCCGCGTGCTGCACGTGCATGAGCAGGCCGGCCGCCGCGATGCACGCGATGCTGAAAGCCTGGGGCAGTCTGGAATGGCGCTTCGGGTTCATGTCGGTCCCATTGCGTGGGGTAAGGATGGCGCGGTGCGTCATGCGCCGCGGAGTCAGGCGGGGTGTCCGTAAAAACCCGGTGTGGTGTCGTGGTACACCGCCATTGGAGCCCAGCATACAAAGCCATATTTTTGTTTCTGATTGCTCTAGGACAATAATTTTCCAACGGGTTTTGCCCGCACTATCCGAACACCGACGAAGACCCAACGAAGACCCGAGCCATGGAGAAGACGGTGAGAGAGCAGTGGCGCGAAGCGGTGCGCGCGGCGCACGGCGCCGAATCGAAATACAAGCGGCTGGTGAAGGCGATTGCGGGCGACATCGAAAGCACGGTGTTGCGCGCGGGCGAACGCTTGCCGCCGCAGCGCGACGTGGCGGCGGAACTGGAAATCAGCGTGCAGACGGTGACCAACGCCTACAAGGAACTGGAGCGCCAGGGCCTGATCCGCTGCGAAGTGGGACGCGGCAGTTTCGTGTCGGGCCGCGTGACGGAGACCATGTCGAACTACATGCTCGATACGGCCGAGCGCTCCGTGGTGGACTTCTCGATTGCACGCATCATCCACACCGCCGAGCACGACGCGATGTGGCGCAAGGTCTGCGCGACGCTCGCGGGCCTCGACGATCAGCCCTGGATTCGCGCATTTCGCCCTATTGCGGGCTTCGAGCATCATCGCCAGGCTGCGGCGGCGTGGCTCGCCACGCTCGGCATGCCGGCCTCGGCGGACACGCTGCTCGTCACGAACGGCGCGGCGCACGGCATCTTTCTCGCATTGGCCTCGCTGGTAGGGCCGGGCGACACCGTGCTCTGCGAAAGTCTGACGGACCATGGCGTGATCGGCAGCGCAAGCGTGCTGGGGTTTACGCTGAAGGGACTCGAAATAGACGAGTACGGCATTCACCCCGAGCACTTCGAAGAGATGTGCGATAGCGAGCGCATTTCGGCGCTCGTGTGCACGCCCACCTTGAACAACCCCACTGTTTCGCTGATGCCGGAGTCGCGCCGCCGCGCAATTGCGCGCATTGCGCAGCGCTACGGCGTCTATGTGATCGAAGACGACGTGTACGGCGCGCTGCTGCCCAAGCCCGTGCCGCCCATTTCGAGCCTGATTCCCGAGCTTTCGTTTTACTGCACGAGCCTCACGAAGTCGGTGCTGACAGGCTTGCGCATCGGCTATCTCACCACGCCGCGCCGCCTCGCGCTGCGCGCCGAGAGTGTGCTGCGCGTGAACAGCTGGATGGCGACGCCGCCCATGGCCGAAGTCGCCACGCGCTGGCTCGTCGACGGCACCGCGGCGCGCCTGCTCGAAGTGCAGCGCGAATGTCTTTCGCGCCGCCAGGCGCTCGTGCAGCAGATTCTGGGCAGCTACGTGCTGGGCGCGCATCCGCACGCGCTTTCGGTGTGGCTGCGCGTGCCTTCGCACTGGCAGACCGACCGGCTCGTGCGCGAGCTGCGCAACCGCAATATCGCGGTCACGTCGCCGGACCCGTTTCTCGTGCGCGGCGGCGAGCGGCCCGATGCGGTGCGCCTGTGCGTGGGCGCGGAAGTGGGCGAAGACACCTTCCGCGCGGCGCTCGAAACCATGCGCGACGTGTTCGAGCAATACCCGCAGGTGCACGACTTCGCGTAAATGTACCAGGACAATCGAAAACAATTTTTAGAACATTAGACTCGGTCGCATTGAAGGACGCTGCGCCATCCGGCGCGGCGCCGAACCCCTCACTGCGGCCTGCCTCATGTCTGTCGTCTGTCCTGCCGATGTCTACCGCGCGCGTCAGCGAATCGGCACGCGTGTGCGGCGCACGCCGCTCGTCGAATCGCCTTCGCTTTCGGCGCTTGCCGGTACGCGCGTGCTGCTGAAACTCGAAACGGTTCAACCCACGGGCAGCTTCAAAGTGCGCGGCGCGACCCATGCGCTGGCCGTGCTTGCGGAGCAAGGCTGCACGCGCGTGGTCACGGCCTCCACGGGCAATCACGGACGCGCCGTTGCTTACGCGGCGCAGGCGCTCGGCATGCAGGCCACCGTGTGCATGTCGTCGCTCGTGCCGGCCAACAAGGTGGAAGCCGTGCGCCAGCTGGGCGCGCAGGTGCGCATTACCGGCGCAAGCCAGGATGATGCGCAGCACGAAGCGCGGCGGCTCGCGCAGGAAGAAGGCTTCGTGTTCGTGCCGCCGTTCGACGACCCGCACGTCATTGCCGGGCAAGCCACCATCGGGCTCGAGATCGTCGAGGACTTGCCCGATGTCGCGAACATCGTCGTGCCGCTTTCGGGCGGCGGCCTTTTTGCCGGCATCGCGCTGATGGCGAAAGCCTTGAACCCCGCCATTCGCATGACGGGCGTCACGATGGCGCGCGGCGCCGCGATGCACGCGAGTCTCGCAGCGGGGCGACCTGTGATCGTGGAAGAGGTCGAGTCGCTTGCCGATTCGCTGGGCGGCGGCATCGGTCTCGACAACCGCTACACGTTCTCCCTCACACGTGACTTGATCGACGAGGCGTTGCTGCTCGACGAGGCGTCCATTGCGCGCGGCATCGCGCACGCGTATCGCGAGGAACGGCTCGTGGTTGAAGGGGCTGGCGCAGTGGGCGTGGCAGCGGTGCTCGATGGCGTGCTCGACGCGACGCAGTCGCGGCGTGGCCCCGTCGTGCTCGTGGTGAGCGGCTCGAACATCGATATGGGTCTGCATCGCCGCGTGGCGGCAGGCTGAGCGAAATGCCACGCGCCATCTGAACAGGACACCCCGATATGTCATCCATCACGTTGCTGGGCGAAAGCGAACTGCGCGAACTCGTGCCACTCGATCTGGCCGCGATCGATCAGGTGGAATCCGCGTTCCTCGCGCTCGCGACCGAAGCGGTGGCGATGCCGCCTGTGCTGCGGCTCGATCTGCCCGAGTATCGCGGCGAGGTGGATGTGAAGACCGCGTATCTGCCGCGCTTCGAGCGCTTTGCGATCAAGGTGAGCCCCGGCTTCTTCAACAACCCGCAGCTCGGGCTGCCCAGCCTCAACGGACTCATGCTCGTGCTCTCGGCGCGCACGGGCCTGACCGAAGCCGTGCTGCTGGACAACGGCTATCTCACCGCCGTGCGCACCGCGGCGGCAGGTGCGGTTGCCGCGCGCTGGCTGGCGCGTGAAAACGCGCGGCACGTGGCGGTGATCGGCGCGGGCGAGCAGGCGCGGCTTCAGTTGCGTGCGCTCGCGTGCGTGCGACGGTTGGAGCGCATCTCCGTATGGGCGCGCGACCGCGAACGCGCAGCGCAGTTCGCGCGCGAGATGGGTGAGCAACTGGCCGTCGAAGCGCGCGTTGCGCAAGACGTGCACGACGCGCTGTGCGAAGCCGACATCGCGATCACCACCACGCCGAGCGAGACACCGCTCGTGCAGGCGCGTGACCTGCATCCGGGTCTGCACATCACGGCGATGGGATCCGACGCGGAACACAAGAACGAGATCGCGCCCGCGGCGCTCGCCGCCGCACGTTACGTGTGTGACCGTCTGCAACAGACGCGCGTGCTGGGCGAGTTGCATCACGCCATCGAAGCAGGCGCTGTGGCCGCGAACGCGCGCTTCGCCGAGCTGGGCGAAGTGATTGCGGGCGGCGTGCCTGGACGTACGAGCGACGACGACATCACGATCTGCGACCTCACGGGCACCGGCGCACAGGACACGGCGATTGCCGCGCTCGCGCTGGCCCGTGCGCGCGCCGCGGGTGCAGGCACGACGTTTCACAACGATGCCCTCAAACACGCAAGCGAGTGACAAGCCGTCCACCTGAGCGCAGAAGGCCAGGACGCGCAGGCAAAGCAGCACGCGCAGGCAAAGCAGCACGAAGGGCAACAAACCGAAGGACAAGGAAGGGACCACCATGCCAGAAACCATGCAACAGAAACCGCACGCGACGAGCGGCGTGGCGCCCGCCGCACCCGCTGTGCGCCTGCCGTTCGAGCGCGAGGAGTACGCCGCGCGCATCGCCCGCACGCGCCGTGCCATGCAGGAAGCCGGCATCGATCTGCTGATCGTGACGGACCCGACCAACATGGCGTGGCTCACGGGCTACGACGGCTGGTCGTTCTACGTGCACCAGTGCGTGCTGCTCGCCATGGAAGGCGAGCCCGTCTGGTTCGGTCGCGGCCAGGATGCCAACGGCGCGCGCCGCACGGTGTTCATGAAGCACGACCAGATCGTTGGGTATCCCGATCATTACGTGCAGTCCACGGAGCGGCATCCCATGGACTACCTCTCGCACGAGGTGATCGAGGCGCGCGGCTGGGGCCGGGGCCGCATCGGCGTGGAACTCGACAACTATTACTTCAGCGCCGCGGCATGGGAAGCGCTCAAGCGCAACTTGCCGCAGGCGCAGTGGCGCGACGCGACCGCGCTCGTGAACTGGCAGCGCGCGGTGAAGTCGCCGCGCGAGATCGAGTACATGCGCATTGCGGCGCGCATCGTCGAAAAGATGCATGCACGCATCGTGGAGCGCATCGAGCCCGGCATGCGCAAGAACGACCTTGTCGCGGATATTTACGCCGCGGGTATCACGGGCGTGGAAGGTTACGGCGGCGACTATCCCGCCATCGTGCCGCTGCTGCCCACGGGCGCCGACGCGGCCGCGCCGCACCTCACCTGGGACGACACGCCGTTCGCGCGCGGGGCCGGCACGTTCTTCGAGATTGCCGGCTGCTTTCGCCGCTATCACTGCCCGCAGTCGCGCACGGTCTATCTCGGCAAACCGCCGAAGCATTTCATCGATGCCGAAAGTGCCGTGGTGGAAGGCATCGAAGCGGGGCTTGCCGCCGCGAAGCCGGGCAACACCTGCGAAGACATTGCGAACGCGTTCTTCGCCGTGCTGCGCAAGTCGGGCATCGAAAAGAACAGCCGCTGCGGCTACCCCATCGGCGCGAGTTATCCGCCCGACTGGGGCGAGCGCACCATGAGCCTGCGGCCCGGCGACCGCACGGTGCTGCAACCGGGCATGACGTTCCACTTCATGCCGGGCCTGTGGCTCGACGACTGGGGTCTCGAAATTACGGAAAGCATCCTGATTACCGAGACCGGCGTCGAGACCTTCTGCAACACGCCGCGCAAACTGTTCGTGAAGGAGTAGGGCATGCGCGCATCGCCGATTACACCGACCGTCGACTTCGACGGGCAAGGGGTTCAGCACGGTTTCCTGAAACTGCCGCACTCGCACGACAGTTCCGCGTGGGGCGCGGTGATGATCCCCATCACCGTCGTGCAGCGCGGGCACGGGCCCACGGTGCTGCTGACAGGCGGCAACCACGGCGACGAGTACGAAGGGCCCATCGTGCTCTCGCGGCTCGCCTCCACGCTGAAGGCCGAGGATGTGGCGGGCCGCGTCATCATCGTGCCGTTCATGAATTACCCCGCGTTTCTGGCGGGAAGCCGCACGTCGCCCATCGATCGCGGCAACCTGAACCGCAGCTTTCCGGGCCGCCCCGACGGCACCCTTACCGAAAAAATCGCGGACTACTTCCAGCGCTATCTGCTGCCGCTTGCCGACTACGTGCTGGACCTGCACGCAGGCGGACGCACGCTCGACTTCGTGCCCTTCGCCGCCATTCACGTGCTGCATGACCCGAAGCAGCAGGCGCGCTGCGAGGCCGCAATGCGTGCGTTCGGCGCGCCGTACTCCATGCGCATGCTGGAACTCGACAGCGTCGGGCTCTTCGATACGGCGGTGGAAGAGGCGGGCAAGGTATTCGTCTCGACGGAACTGGGCGGCGGCGGCACGGCTACCGCGGCGAGCGTGGCCGTGGCGATGCGCGGCGTGCGTGGCTTTCTGCAGCATGCCGGCGTGCTCGCGCCGCCCGCGGGCGAACTGTTCGAGGCGGCGAGCCGCGCGTGGGGCGAGGCATCGCGCACCACGACGCTGCTCGATATGCCCGACGGCAGCTGCTATACGACGAGCGAGCACGACGGCCTGATCGAACCGTGCAAAGACCTGGGCGAGATGGTGGAACACGGGGAGGTGATCGCCCGTGTGTACGACACGACGCGCTCCGGCGCGCGGCCCTTCGAATATCGCGCGGCGCGCAGCGGGCTGCTTGCGGCGCGCCATTTCCCGGGGCTCGTGCGCGTGGGCGACACCGTCGCGGTGGTGGCCGACGTCGTGGAGCGCGGCATTCCGGTGGCGGCCTGAGCACCGCCCGCCACAGGCACGCGATACATCCATGAAACTCGACCGCTACGACCTCGCGATTCTGCGTACCCTGGCGCGCGATGGACGCATCACGAAGTCGCGCCTCGCCGAAGAGGTCAACCTGTCGATCTCGCCGGCGTGGGAGCGCGTGCGGCGTCTTGAAGAAAGCGGGCTGATTCGCGGTTACCGCGCCGACATCGACTGGATCGCGGCGTTCAAGGGCACGCGCATCGTCGTGGAAGTCACGCTCGCGCGCCATACGGCGCACGACATGCGCCGCTTCGAGGAGCGCGTGGCGCGCGCCCCCGAAGTCGTGCAGTGCCACGCCACAGGCGGCGGCGTGGACTACGTGATGCACGTGGTCTCGCGCGACATCGACCAGTACCAGCGTTTCATCGATTCGCTGCTCACGGACGAACTCGGCATCGAACGCTACTTCACCTACATCGTGACGAAGGTCGTGAAGCAGGCAGGGGATACGGTGCCGGACTGGGTTGCGGATTCAGGCGAGGCGGGCTGAGGGCCGCACCCGCCCGAAAGCACGCCACAGAAAAACCCCCTGAAATTCCGGCTCGAAAACAGAAAGAACGCACAGCGTCGGGCCGCAACACAGAAAGAGCAGAGGGCGTGCCGGCCCTACAGTGGAAGGCATTGAAACAACGCGACAGAGGCAGGTGCTGGCCAATGTCATCGCCACTCTGCCGGCCAATCATGGAGGAAGTCATGCTGCTGGGCCATCCCGTTCTATTCAAGTCGCTGTGCTATGTCGACGGACGCTGGGTTCACAGCGACACGGCCTCCACCGTCGCGGTGCAGAACCCTGCCGATCAAAGCGTGATCGGCCATGTTCCGATGTTGAGCGCCGCGCAGATCGAGGAAGCCGTGTCCGCCGCGCAGCGCGCGTTCGAAGCGTGGCGCTGGGTGCCGGTGGCGCAGCGCAGCGCGCTGCTGCTGCGCTGGCACGAACTCGTGCTGCGCCATCGCAACGATCTGGCCAGCATGCTTGCGCTGGAGCAGGGCAAGCCGCTCGCGGAGGCGCGCGGCGAAATCGCCTATGGCGCAAGCTTTATCGAATGGTTCGCGCACGAAGCGAAACGGCTGGGCGGCCGCACGATCCCGTCGCATATCGACGGCGCGCAGCTCGGCACGATGATGGAGCCGGTAGGCGTGGCCGCGCTCATCACGCCGTGGAATTTCCCCTCGGCGATGATCACGCGCAAGGCCGCGGCGGCTATCGCGGCGGGCTGCACCGTGGTCGTGAAGCCCGCGCACGAGACGCCGTTCTCGGCGCTTGCGCTCGCGCAACTCGCGGAAGAAGCGGGATTTCCCGCAGGCGTCTTCAACGTCGTGCTCGGTGAGCCGCAGACCGCGATGGAAACGCTCGTGCGCGACGCTCGCGTGCGCTCGGTCAGCTTCACGGGTTCCACGCGCGTGGGCACGCTCGTCAAGCAGGCCGCGGCGAGTGCCGACATCAAGAAGACCGCACTGGAACTGGGCGGCAACGCGCCCTTCATCGTCGCGGAAGATGCGGATCTCGAAGAAGCCGTGCGCGTGGCCGTGGCCGCGAAGTTTCAGACCTCGGGGCAGGACTGCTGCGCAGCGAACCGCATTCTCGTGGCGAAGCCGCTCTACGAAGCATTCGTTGCCCGCTACAGCGACGCCGTGCGTGCGTTGAAGGTGGGCGGAGCATTCGAAGACAGCGTGGACGTGGGTCCGCTCATGCACCAGGCGGCGTTCGACACCACGCGCGAACGCGTGGCCGACGCCCGCGCGAAAGGCGCACGCATCACCGTGGGCGGCGAGCCGCACGCGCTGGGCGGCTGGTTCTTCGAACCCACCGTGATTGCCGACGCGCGGCCCGGCATGCGCGTCTACGACGAAGAAAACTTCGCGCCCATCTCGGCGGTGTCGCCGTTCGAGACGCTCGACGAAGCCATTGCGCTTGCCAACGACACCGAATACGGCCTTGCCGCCTACTTGATGTCGACGAACCTGAACACCGTCTGGCAGACCCTTCGCCGACTCGAATTCGCGATGGTCTCCGTGAACGGCGCGAAGTTCACGGGCGCGCCCATTCCGTTTGGCGGCATGAAGGCCTCGGGCCTTGGCCGCGAAGGCGGCATGGAAGGCTTCGAACCCTTCGTGGAAACCCGCTACTACTGCCTGGGCCAACTTGGCTTGCCTCACGCGAACGCCGCATCGATGCGGCATGCGGCTGCGGCATGACGCGCGAGCAGGCCCGCCCCTCTATTCAACCGATCACGACATCATCACGGAGAAGCACATGACCTCATTCGACTCCCTGCTCACGGCCGACCGCGCCCACTTCATGCACCCCTCCACGCACGCTCACGACCACGCGAGCGGCGCGCTGCCGGGCCGCATCGTTACGGGCGCAAAGGGCATTCGCATTGAAGACCACACGGGCAAGTCGTTCATCGACGCCTTCGCGGGTCTCTACTGCGTGAACATCGGCTACGGCCGCACCGAAGTGGCCGAGGCCATTTACGAGCAGGCGAAGAAGCTCGCCTACTACCACACCTATGTCGGCCACTCGACGGACACCATCATCGAACTCTCGTCGCGCATCATCGACTGGGCGCCGGCCGGCATGAAGAAGGTGTACTACGGCATGTCCGGTTCGGACGCGAACGAAACGCAGATCAAGATTGTCTGGTACTACAACAACGTGAAGGGCCGCCCGCAAAAGAAGAAGATCATCTCGCGCCAGCGCGGCTATCACGGCTCGGGCATCGTGACGGGCAGCCTCACGGGGCTGCCGGGCTTTCACCAGTGCTTCGACCTGCCCGTCGAGCGCGTCAAGCACACGGTGTGTCCGCACTGGTATCGCCAGGCGCCGGCGGGGATGAGCGAAGAGCAGTTCGTCGCGTACTGCGTGGATGAACTCGAAAAGCTCATTGCGCGCGAAGGCGCGGACACCATCGCCGCGTTCATCGGCGAACCGGTGATGGGCACGGGCGGCATCCTGCCGCCGCCGAAGGGCTACTGGGCGGCTATCCAGCCAGTGCTCAAGAAGCACGACATTCTGCTGATCTGCGACGAAGTGGTGTGCGGCTTCGGGCGGCTCGGTTCGAAGATGGGCGCGCAGCACTACGGTATCGAGCCCGATCTCATCACGGTGGCCAAGGGCCTCACGAGTGCGTATGCGCCGCTCTCGGGCGTGATCGTGAGCGAACGCGTGTGGGACGTAATCGATCAGGCATCCCAGGAACTTGGCGCCATGGGGCACGGCTGGACGTACTCGGGGCATCCGATTTGCGCGGCTGCGGCGCTCGCGAATCTCGACATCCTCGAACGCGAGTCGATTACGCGCAATGCGGCCGAAACGGGTGCATACCTGCAACAGCAACTGCACGCGGCGTTCGATGCGCACCCGCTCGTGGGCGAGGTGCGCGGCGAGGGCATGCTGGCCGCGCTCGAATTCATGGCCGACAAGGACGCGCGCATTCCGTTCGATGCCGCGCTGAAGGTGGGGCCGCGCGTGTCGGCTGCTGCGCTGCAACGCGGTCTGATCGCGCGAGCGATGCCGAACGGCGACATTCTCGGCTTCGCGCCGCCGCTCATCGCATCGCGTGCGGACGTTGACGAGATCGTGCAACTGGCGAAGGCCGCAGTGGACGAGGTGGCCGGGCAGGTGCTCACGCAGAAAGCGTCGGCGGCCGCGTAGAAGTAAATCGAAGGGCGGAAGCAGTAGAGGCGACAGAGGCAGCGCGGGCGCGGCGTTTGCGCCCGCTCGTGCTCGCAAACCGATCATTGGCGTGATATAAGCCCAAGGCAGAGTTTTCTCTGCGCACTCAACTCACTGCGCACGCAAGTGCCATGCAGTGTTGCCATGGGGGACGTCCAATGAAGTTAATCGAAAGAAGCAAAGTCGCTGCTAGTGCATTCGCGTTCGTCTCGCTCGCATCGGTATCCGCGGGCTTTCTCGAGAGCACGCCCGCTGTTGCGAAGGTACCGCAGCAGCCGGCCATCCTTACCGGCTCGGCGGTTGCCGTAGCGGACAAATATGCAGCCGACGCCGCCGAACAGGTCTTCAAGGAAGGCGGCAATGCGGTGGATGCCGCCGTCGCCATCGCATTCACGCTCGCGGTCACGTATCCCGAAGCCGGCAACATCGGCGGTGGCGGGTTCATGACGCTCTACGTGAACGGCAAGCCGTACTTCATCGACTATCGCGAACGTGCGCCGCTGGCCGCCACGCGCAACATGTACCTCGACGACCAGGGCAACGTGATTCCCGGCAAGAGCCTCTATGGCTACGACGCCGTAGGCGTGCCCGGTACCGTGTCGGGCATGTGGGAAGCGCAGCGGCGCTTCGGCAAGCTCAAGTGGAAGCAGGTGCTTGCGCCCGCCATCCATTACGCGCGCGACGGCTTCGAAGTGAGCGACCAGCTCGCGCAGCGTCGCGACGCGGCATCGAAGGAATTCGCGGGCAAGACGAATTTCGATCAGTACTTCGGCGGCATGAACGAAGGCGTCAACTTCAAGCAGCCGCAACTGGCGTCCGTGTTGACGCGCATCGCCAACGACGGCGCGAAAGATTTCTACAGCGGCAAGACCGCCGACCTGATCGCCGCCTCCATGCGCGGCCACGGTCTCATCACGAAGCAGGACCTGCAGCAGTACAAGGCCGTGTGGCGTCAACCGATCGAAGCGAACTGGAACGGCTATCGCATCATCACGGCGCCGCCGCCCAGCTCGGGTGGCATCGGGCTCGTGCAGCTCTTGAAGATGAAGGCCGATCTCGCGCCGTATTTCAAGGGCGTTTCGCTCAACTCGGCTCAATACGTTCACCTGATCGCCGAGATCGAGAAGCGCGTGTTCGCAGACCGCGCCCAGTACCTCGGCGACCCGGACTTCTACAAGGTGCCCATCGCGCAGCTGACCGACGACGCCTACATTGCGAAGCGCGCGGCGGAGGTCAACGAGAACACGCCGTCCGATACGAAGAGCGTGCAGCCGGGGCTTGGCACCTCGATGCCGGAGAAGGCGGAGACCACGCACTTCTCGGTAGTGGACAAGTGGGGCAACGCGGTGTCGAACACCTACACCATCAACGGCTATTTCGGCTCGGGTGTGGTGGCGGACGGCACGGGCATCGTGCTCAACGACGAGATGGACGACTTCTCGGCCAAGCCCGGCGTGCCGAACATGTTCGGCGTGGTGGGCAGCGACGCGAATGCGATTGCGCCGAAGAAGCGGCCGCTTTCTTCCATGACGCCCACCATCCTCACGAAGGACGGCAAGGTGTCGCTCGTGATCGGCACGCCTGGCGGCTCGCGCATCTTCACGTCGATCTTCCAGGTGATCAACAACATCTACGACTTCCACATGCCGCTGAAAGACGCGGTGGCGGCAATGCGCTTCCATCACCAGTTGCTGCCGCCGAATACGATCTTCTGGGAGCCGTATCAGCCCATGGACGGCGAGCTTGCGAAGGCGGTCGAGGCGAAGGGCTATGTGCTGAAGGGGCAGAACTTCAGCGGCGACATCCAGGCCATCAAGATCGACGGCGACACGCCGCTGCCCGCGGCGGACCCGCGCGGACGCGGGGTGACGCGGGTGGTTCAGTAAGTAGCAGGTCAGCAGGAAGCTGGAGTGACGAGGCATCGCACGGGTAGCCGTGCGATGCCTTTTTCGTTTTTGCCGGACCGCGGCGAACGGATGCTTTCCGCAGTGCTCAGCTCACCCCTTCTGCTCCACAGGCGTCACGTCCAGCGCCAGCCGCTGCACGCCGCGCAGCACGGCGATCTTCACCGCGCGATCGATACGCGATGCGTCGAGCGAGCGCTGCAACGCGTCCACGCTGTCCACGGGCAGCGCGTCGATGGCGACGATCGTGTCGTCCACGCGCAGGCCGCCCTGAGCGGCGGGGCTGCCTTTCACCACTTCGAGCACGCGCACGCCCGCGGCCTGATCGAGCCCGAAGTAGCGCTGTGCGCGCCGCGATACCGGCGACACGGTGCCCGCCACGCCGATATAGGCGCGTCGCACGCGGCCATACGCGAAGATCTGCATGATGACCCACTTCGCGGTGTCGATTGCGGTGGCGAAACTGATGGCCTGCGCGCCCTGAATGATCGCCGTGTTCACGCCGATCACCTGGCCTGCCGAATTGATCAGCGGACCGCCCGAATTGCCGGGGTTGAGCGCGGCGTCGGTCTGGATCACGTCGTAGATCATGCGGCCCGTGGTGGAGCGCAGCGAGCGGCCGAGCGCCGAGACGACACCGGTCGTGACGGTCTGCGCGAGGCCGAGCGGATTGCCCACCGCGATGGCGATCTGCCCCACGCGCAGCGACGACGAGTCGCCTAGTTCCACGTGCGGCAGCGGCTCCGCGCAGCCGATGCGCAGCACGGCGAGGTCGCTGTCGGGGTCGTCGCCGACGAGGTCGGCGTCGTATTTCGAACCGTCGGCGAGCGTCACGCTGATGCGCGTGGCGCCGTGCACGACGTGGCTGTTGGTGAGCAGATACCCGTCGGGCGTGAACAGGAATCCCGAACCGGTACCGCCGCGCACGCGCGGCGCGCGGCCGGTGTCGCCGGGCAGGCTGCGTTCGACGGCAATGAAGGCGACGGCCTGCTGCACGCGGGCCAGCGCGCCGATCACGGTGCGCGAGTAGGCGTCGAGCAGGGCGTCGTCGCTTAATGGATCCGGCGTGGCCGGCTCAGGCGTGGCCGGCTGAGGCGCGGCCGGCTGAGATGCGCCCGGCTCAGGCGCACCGCGCGAAAGATCGTCGATAAAACGGGGACGGCTTCCCATGTTGGGGCTCCGGATGAAGAGGGCCGCAGATGCGGGGTCATTGCCCTGTTTTTCAAGGGTGAGGGCAAGCGGTGCCGCGTTTCGCGCGACCGCCCTGCTGGACAGCGAGTCATGCGCGGGGTAATACGGTTGACACCGTGGCATCAGATAATGGGGCGCGCCATTTTGTGCCGCGCCACGTGTGCAATCCGCGCAAGCAGCACGCGACCCATTTTCGTAGCGAGGAGGAAGCCGATGAACGACGAAGACCGCAAGCCCGATATGTCGCTTGAGCGGCAGCGGCGGCTCGAGGAAGAACTGATCGACGCGTACGACGAAGAACTCGAGATGGAGGTGGACGACCGCATCCTCGACGGCGAGGCCGCGTTCACCGACGAGGCTCGCAGCACGCGCCGGCTCTACTTCAAGGAGCTGTTCCGCCTGCAGGGCGAACTCGTGAAGCTGCAGGACTGGATCGTGCACACGGGCCACCGTCTCGTCGTGATCTTCGAGGGGCGGGATGCGGCGGGCAAGGGCGGCGCGATCAAGCGCATCACGCAGCGGCTCAATCCGCGCGTGTGCCGCGTCGCGGCGCTGCCCGCGCCGAACAGCCGCGAGCGCACGCAGTGGTATTTCCAGCGCTACGTGCCGCATCTGCCGGCGGGCGGCGAAATGGTGCTGTTCGACCGCAGCTGGTACAACCGTGCGGGCGTGGAGCGCGTCATGAACTTCTGCACCGACGATGAATACGAGGAGTTCTTCCGCTCCGTACCCGAATTCGAAAAGATGCTGGTGCGCAGCGGCATCCAGATCGTCAAGTACTGGTTTTCGATCACGGACGACGAACAGGAAATCCGCTTCCAGAGCCGCATCGACGACCCGCTCAAGCAGTGGAAGCTGAGCCCGATGGATCTGGAAAGCCGGCGCCGCTGGGAAGCCTACACGCAGGCGAAGGAAGTGATGCTGCAGCGCTCGCACATTCCCGAGGCGCCGTGGTGGGTGGTGCACGCCGTGGACAAGAAGCGCGCGCGGCTCAACTGCATCCACCATCTGCTGAGCCAGGTGCCGTACCACGAGATCGAGCATCCGGCCGTGGCGTTGCCGGCGCGCGTGCATCATCCGGACTACATCCGCCAGCCCGTGCCGGGGGCGATGATGGTGCCCGAGGTGTATTGAGCCATGGCGCTGCGGGAGCAGCGCGCCAACTGTAACCGCAGCGGTTTCAGAGCCTGAAAGACGAAACGCGCGGCGCGGACACTGGTTTCTGCCAGTGCCTGCGCCGCGCGTTTTTTTGTTGCCGGCTCCGCCGAGGCGGGGTTGCTGCTGACCGTTGCGGTGTCGTTCTTCAGACGGCCACGGTCAGCGGGTCACTGCGACATCACTGCAGCATTACTGCGGCATTACTGCGACACGTACGCGACGTAGGGCCCCGTGCCGCCGCCGGTCGACGTCTTGCCGACGATGCCCACGTACACGTGACGTCCGTAGAAGAACGGCAGGCCGAAGTCCATCATGCCGCTGGCCGTGCCCGCGATGTCGTTGAACGCGAAGTTGCCGGTGTTGGCGAGCACGATTTCGTTGGCCACGTTGAAGTTCAGCGCCGTGGTGGTCGCCGAGGCATTCCCGCTCGAATTGGTGAGCGAGGCCGTGAGCGGCAGCGTCGTGCTGGGCGCGTACCACGAACCGCTGCGTGTAATGGTCGAGTCCGGGAAGAACAGGCCGTTGGAGCCCGAGTCGAAGAACGCGTTGTCGGTGAAGGTCTGCGTCTTGTAGGTGGCCGTGAAGTTGCCCGCGTTGTTGGTCTTGAGCAGCGTGGCGCCAGTTCCAGACAAGACGCTGTTGCTTGCTTTATCGATGCCGAATACGAGCGTGCCTGAGGCGGTTGTCGCGCCCAGATCCGCCACCTGCGCCATTTCCACGATCACGCCGTTGTTGTCGGTCGGGAAGAGGGCGACAGGGTTTTGCACCTGCGAGGCGAGCGGCTGGGTGGTAGCCGTGCAGGTGGACGGGGAACCCGAGCACGTGTAATACGCGCCGCTCTGCGCGCCGCTCACACACCCGGTGCCGCAGTCGTATTGACTACTGCCGACGCCGAGAATGCCGTTGGCAAAGGCCGCATTAGGCGTGTTCATGGCCGTGCCGATCTGGCATTCGCTCGGAGCCGATGCCGAGATCGCGGAGTCACTGATGATCTGCACCGGAACGTTCGTGGCGACTTCGGTGCCGAGCTTGATGTCGGCGTTGCGCACGCCGCCCCACGTGTAGCCGCTGACGAAGAGGCCGCATTCGGCGACAGTCGGTGCCGCCAATGCATTCATCGTGTTCGAAGGCACGACCGATGCGAATAGCCGCAAGCCATACGAGCCGGTATCCAGCAGGACGTTCGGGATCGTCGAGCAGGTGGAGCCCGTGGCGCCGGTGTTGGCTTGGCACACCGTCACGCTCACCATCGGCGCATTCACGAGCCCGAACGGCTGGCTCGACACGCTGATCGCCACCGCGTTGGTGCCGTTGACGGCGGTCGGCGTAGCCGTTGCATCGGCCCACGGCGTGGTGTTTGTGGAATTGGTCGAACTGCTCGTGCTGCCGGACGTCGTGGTGCTGCCCGACGTCGTGCCGGAACTGGTCGTCGTGGTCGTGCTGGAGCCGCCGCCACCGCCGCCGCCACAGGCGGCCAGAACGAGACAGAAGCCGGCGATCGCGCCAAACCATGCGAATTTGCTGGACATGAGGGTTATCTCGCTTACTGGATATCGTCAGTGTTGAAGCCGGCCGGCACCGCGAGCGGCAGCCATGCACGGCCCGTGAAGGAACCCATGTGTCCGCCCGTCTGAACCACGAGGTTCGACTGCTGGACGGTGGCGGGTCCGTATCCGTTGTGCTGCGCCGCATGCGCAGTAGCGAGCCCCTGTACGTAGGCAGGGAAGTAGGTGCCGAGCAGCGTGTTCAGCGGCGCCATCTGCGGGCCTTGCCACGCAATGGCGAACACGGTGCCGTTCGTTCCGACGTATTCGCGAACCACCGTGCCGCTCGGCAGCGTGGTCTCGTTGACGCGGAACAGCACGGCAGCGGCGTTGATGCGCTGCGTCATCCGCGTGTTGGTGGTGCTGGCGGGCTGCCAGGTCGGAGCGGCGCCCAGCTCGGCATAGGCCGGCGAGGCGGAAACGATTGCGGCCGCGGCGAGCGCGACAGCAACGGGCGACAAAACCCTCGTATCGAATCTTCTCATTCGCGAATATCCAACGTTTTATGTTTATTGGGTGAGTGGTGCGACAACAGGTGATTCATGGGTCACCCAATGGGGAATGACGGCAGTTAAAGGGAATTCTTAAGGGCGATTACGCCGGTAAGCAGTCGCAGCCCCGCTGGGCTTGGCGTTCGCGGCAGCGGGTAAGACGCGGCAACGCAATCGTAGCGGAACAGCGTTCGATCAATGATCCGAAATGAATGGCCGCGGGAGCGCCTGGCGCGTGCGACGCCCTCAGGCTGACAAGGCGGAACGGAGAAAACAGCGGCGCGGAAAATGGGGCGGCCGCGACGTGTGTGGCGCGTCCGCCGACCGGAAGGTGCGGGGCGCGGCTTACCCATCGGAAGGCCGCGCGGGAAGGCGGCGCGTGGCGGCTCATCCCTCGGAGGGTTGTGCGGAAAGGCGGCGCGTGGCGGCTCTTCCTTCGGAAGGCCACGCGGAAAGGTGGCGCGTCCCGGCTCATCCTTCGGACGGCCGCGCGGGAAGGCAGTGCGCCGCATCCCGCCCGCCGAATGGCGGCGGCGCACCGCGCACCACGTCCGTCCGCCCGTCAGAACGCGTGGCGGAACACCCAGTACAGTGCGCCCGCCAGTGCGATCGAGGCCGGCAGTGTCAGCACCCAGGCCAGCACGAGGCTGCGCACCGTGCCCCATTGCAGCCCCGAGCCGTTGGCCGCCATCGTGCCCGCCACGCCCGACGAGAGCACGTGCGTCGTGGAGACCGGCAGCCCGTACACGTCGGCCGCGCCAATCGTCGCCATGGCGACAAGTTCCGCCGAGGCGCCTTGCCCGTAGGTCAGATGTTGCTTGCCGATGCGCTCGCCCACCGTCACGACGATGCGCTTCCAGCCCACCATCGTGCCCAGTCCGAGCGCGATCGCCACGGCCACCTTCACCCAGGTCGGGATGAACTTGGTGGCGTGGTCCACCTGCTTGCGGAAGTTGTCGATGGCGCCGGCATCCGCCGCCGCGAAGACGGGCTGCTTCGCCTTTTCCATGAGCCGGATGGCTTCGGACACCACGTACATGTCGTTGCGCACGTTGCCCACTTCACTCTGCGGCACGGCGGCCATGGAGGGCGACGCGCCCACCTGGTCCGCAATGCGTAGCGTGAGCGCCTGAATGGCCGGCACCGTGGCGGGCGACAGCTCCCGGCTCGCGATGTAGCGTTCTGCCTCGACGCGCGGCTGCGCGGGCGCCGCTACGCCGTTCGTGTACTTGCCGAAGGTGGCGGCGGCCTCGTGCGCCACGGCGATGAAGGTCTGCGTCTCAGCCGGCGTGACCGCGCGATTGAGCGCGTAGGCGGTGGGCACCGTGCCGATCAGGATCAGCATGATGAGCCCCATGCCCTTCTGGCCGTCGTTGGAGCCATGCGCGAACGACACGCCCGTGCACGTCAGCACGAGCAGCGCGCGAATCCAGAACGGCGGCGCTTCGTTGCCCTTGGGTTCGGCGTAGAGCGCCGGCACGCGCACGAGCGCCTTGAGCACGAGCAGCAACAGCGCGGAAAGCAGGAAGCCGACCACCGGCGAAAACAGCAGCGACTTGCCGACGCCCAGCGCCTGGCTCCAGTCCACGCCGCTTGTGCGCGAGGCGCCGTGCATCAGCTGGTTCATGAGCCCCACGCCGATGATGGAGCCGATCAGCGTATGCGAACTCGACGACGGCAGCCCGAAGTACCACGTCCCCAGATTCCAGATGATGGCCGCGATCAGCAGCGCGAACACCATCGCGAAGCCTGCGCTGCTGCCCACCTGCAGGATCAGCTCCACAGGCAGCAGTTGCAGGATGCCGAACGCGACGGCGCCCGTGGACGTGAGCACGCCCAGAAAATTCCACGTGCCCGACCAGATCACGGCCGCATTCGGCGTGAGCGAATGGGTATAGATGACGGTGGCCACGGCGTTCGCGGTATCGTGGAAGCCGTTCACGAATTCGAAGCCGAGCGCGATGGCGAGGGCCACGCCCAGCAGCAGCCAGGGCAGGATGGAGCCCTCGCGCACGGGCGCGAGATCGCCGATCAGGTGCGTTGCAACGTAGACGGCGCCGATCAGCAGCACGGCGAGAAATGCGGCCAGGCTTGCGTTGCGGCCGCGCGCGGCGCCGGCAGTGGCCTGCTGGGGATACGAAAGGTCTGGCATTGCCTTGTCTCTCCTCATTAGGGTGTCGAGATCGGGAGCGGCCCTGGCAGGACGCGGCCGGGGCGGGGGCGCTCGGGATCGGGCCTGAAAGCGGCCTTGAAGGGGTTTTGAAGCAGGCCCTGAAGGGGCCTTGAAGCAAGCCCGAAACCGGCTCAAAACGGGCCAGAAGCAGGTTCGAAAGCAGGCTCAGAGCGGGCTCAGAGCGGGATCAAGCGCGTGCCAGAACAGCGCACCGAAAGCTGACCCGAAAGCCGAACGAACAGCGGACCAACAAGCGGGTCCCCGTCCATCGTGGCGAATGTGAATGTCGGCTTGATGACGGTTTTGTATGGATGCGACCGCGTTGGGGTCGCTTTGGGGTGAGTTTGGTTTGGCGCGCGCAGTTCCGGGCGGTCTTCGGCTGCTCGGACGTTGGCAGAAGACCGCTCTGGCGTCGCTCGCGCAGACTCGTGCGCTGCGGGAGCGCGCGGGCATCAACCGAGGGAGGAAGGCATGACCGTTTCCCGTCTCAAGATGATTCCCGGCATTGGCGTGGACCGAATGGGCGACGCCGCGGACGCGCAACACAACCGCAACATCCTGCGGCTGGAAAATCTCGACACGGACCTGCGTCCGCCCGCGGAAGCCATCCGCGCGACGCACGCAGCCATCGACGACGACGACGCCAACAGCTACCTGCCGTTCATCGGCCAGACGGCGCTGCGCGAGGCCGTGGTCGCGCGCATGCAGCGCACGGCCGGTGCCGTCTACGATCCCGCCAGCGAATGCATCGTTTCCGCGGGCGGCCTCGCGGGCATCCTCAACGTGCTGCTTTCCATCCTGGAGCCTGGCGACGAAGTGGTGCTCACCGATCCGACCTACGCGGGCCTCATCAACCGCGTGCGGCTGGCGGGCGGCGTGCCCGTGTTTGTGCGGCTCGTGCCCGGCGCTGCGGGCTGGCGCCTCGATCTGGATAGTCTCGCGGCAACCGTCGGGCCGCGCACGCGGGCGTTCCTCATGGTGTCGCCTTCCATGCCGGGCGGTTTCGTCGCGAATGCCGAGGAATGGAACGCGATTGCCGATCATTGCCGCCGCGCCGACGCATGGCTCGTCTACAACGCCGCGATGGAACGCATCCTGTTCGATGGCCGCGAGGTCATTCATCCCGCGGCGCTGCCCGGCATGCGCGAGCGGACCATGACGGTGGGTTCCGTGTCGAAGGAGTACCGCATGATCGGCTGGCGCGTGGGCTGGATTGTGGGCCCCGAGCCGATCATGGCCGACGTGCGGCTCACGAGCCTCTCGAACGTGGTGTGCCAGGTGGGCATCGGCATGCCGGGGGCGACGGCCGCGCTCACCTGTGCCGACGACGGTGTCGCGCAGGCCGTTGCCGAATGGCAGGCGCGCCGCGACTGTCTGCTCGATGCCTTGCGCGGCCTGCCGGTGGTGCCGCCGCACGGCGGCTGGTCGCTGCTGATCGACACGGAACAGTTGGGGCTCGCGCCGCAGGAAGCGTCGCGGCTGCTGCTCGCGAAGGGCGAGGTGGCGGCTACCGCGATGTCGGGCTGGGGGCCTGACGCGGGCCGTTATCTGCGCTTCGTGTTTTCGAACGAGCCCGTTGCGCGGCTAGCGGATATTCGCGAGCGCGTGCGCCGCGCCTGGGGCGTGTAACGTCGCTGCCGCTTGCCGCTTGCCGCTTGCCGCTTGCCGCTTGCCGCTGCCGCCGCCGTGCTTGCGGCGTTCACGCCGTGCATTGCAGCAGCGGCTCGCGCGCGAACACGGCTGCCACCCAGTCGACGAACACGCGGATGCGGTGCGGCAACTGCCGGTTGGGCGAGTAGAGAATCGAGATGGGGCGCGGGATGGAAGGGTAGTCCTTCAGGATCTCGCGCAGCGCGCCGCTGGCAAGATAGGGCTCCAGAATGAAGCGCGTGCCCTTCACGATGCCGAGCCCTTGCAGTCCGCAAGCCACGTAGGCGCCCACCTCGTTCACGGCGATCATGCTTTTCATGTCGAAGAGTTCGGTCTTGCCGTTCACCTGGAAGTCCCAGGCCCGCACGCGCCCCGTGTTGCTCGACACGTAGTTGACGCCGATGTGCCCGCTCAGGTCCTCGGGCGATTTCGGCTCGCCGTATTTGTCGAGGTAGGCGGGCGCGGCGCAGGTCACGCGCCCCATGTTGCCGATGCGCCGTGCCACGAGCCCCGAGTCGTCCAGCTCGCCGGTGCGGATCACGCAGTCCACGCCTTCTTCGACGATGTCCACCTGACGGTCCGAGAGACCCATTTCGATTTCGATGTCGGGATACGCCGCGAAGAATTCGGGCAGCGCCGGAATGATCGAGGTTTTCGCGATCAGCGCCGGCATGTTGACCTTGATCTTGCCCTTCGGGCTCAGCCGGGCATGCGTGAGTTCCGACTCCATCTCGTCCACTTCGGCGAGCACGCGCAGCGAGCGCTGGTAGTAGCGCTCGCCGTCTTCGGTCACGCTCACGCTGCGCGTGGTGCGGTTCAGGAGCCGCGCGCCCAGATGCGCTTCGAGCGCCTGGATGATGCGCGAGGCCTGCGGCGCCGTGAGTTGCAGCGTTTCGGCTGCCTTCGTGAAGCTGCCGGATTCGACCACGCGGGCGAATACCTTCATCGCCAGAAACCGGTCCATCATGTTGCGATCCTCGTTCGTTGTTGTGCCTGAGTCGGCATGGCGTGCACGCTGAATGCGCTTGGCGCGCTCAATGCACCTGATGATGCGTCGGCTAGTCCGCCGAATCCGCCGAATCCTCTGATTCCACGAACACCGCGCGACCCTGCGTCATGTCGCGCAGCGCATCGCGTGCGCGTTCCACCATCGTGGCCGGCATGCTGATGGTGAATTGAACGCCCATCGCGTAGCGGCTATCCGCGAGCGTGAAACCTTCCTGTTCCATCCAGCGCCGCACGCGCGTTTCGTCGGCATAGCCGATCTCCACGGTCAGCAAGGCCTGAGCGATGCGCTCCACGCGCGGCGCGTCTTGCAGCGCCGTCGCAATGGCGTCCGTGTAAGCGCGCACGAGGCCACCCGCGCCCAGCTTCACGCCGCCGTAGTAGCGCACCACGGCCGCGAGCACGCCGTCCAGGTCGTGATGGCGCAGCACTTCGAGAATGGGCCGGCCCGCAGTACCGGACGGCTCGCCGTCGTCCGACATGCCGGACTGGCCGCCCGCCAGCAGCGCCCAGCACACGTGCGTAGCCGTGGGATGCTGCTGGCGCAGGCCGCGCAGCACCTCCATTGCGGCGTCGCGGTCGGCAACGGGCACGGCACAGGCGAGGAAGCGGCTCTTGCGGATGTCGAGTTCCGCGGTAACGGTATGGGCGAGCGTGTAGGTCATGTAGCGGTTTGCCGGAAACCCCGCGATTTTACCGTGGCGGCTTATCGGCCCATCTATCGGCCCGGCTATCGGCTCATCTATGCCGATTGAATTTTTAAGCTGGCGCTGGGTTTATTGGTTTTGTTAGATGCATGTCATTCGGCTGTCGAATGACAGATAACTAACCAACACGCTAATCAACCCACTCACCACACCGCGCGATGCGACCCACCTTCGCCCAGACCGTCGAAGCCAGTTTTGCCGGGCTCACGCCCACCGCCAAGCGTATTGCGAGCTACATGCTGGCGAACCTCGACCGCCTCGGGCTCGAGACCGCCGACGAGATCGCCCAACGCACGGGCACGAGCGGCATCTCCGTGGGGCGCTTTCTGCGCAGCGTGGGCTACCGCAACCTCGACGATCTCAAGCGCGAGCTGCGCGGCGCGCTCGAACGGCCCTGGATGATTACTGACCGGCTCGACGAGTACCGCCGGCGCGCTGCCGCAGGCCAGAACGGCGCCGGCCATGACGACGCGGCTACCGCATCGAACGGCGAAGGAGCGCCCGCGGCAGCCTCGTCGCAGATCGCCTCGCCGCTTGCCTCGCCAGGCGCACCGAACGCGCTGGAACTCGAACTGGACGCCATCCGCCACGTCTACGCGCTCGCGCAGAGCGAGGCGTTCGCCAACGTCTCGAAGCGCATCGCGCATGCCGAGGCCGTCTACATTCTCGGCATCCAGTCCACGCGCGGCATTAGCAACGCGTTCTACAGTTACCTCGAATACATCCGGCCGCGCGTGTTCTACTCGGACGGCATGTCGGGCTCGTACGTGGACTCGCTCAATGCCGAGTTCGCCGAGCCCTACCTGATCGTGACCGACACGCGCGCGTACTCGCGCATCGCGCGCCGCTACTGCGAAGCCGCCGCGCGCCGCGGCCTGCCGTTCGCACTCGTCACCGACCTCTACTGCCCGTGGGCGCGCGACTTCGCCTGCGACCTCATCCAGGTGAAGACCGACGTCGGGCAGTTCTGGGATTCGCTCGCGCCGCTCACGTGCCTGTTCAATCTGCTCATTACGTCGGTGGTCGAACGGCTCGGCCCCGCCATCGACGCGCGCGTGGCCCGCAACCGCGAGCTGCAGCGCGAACTCGAACAGTTCGACGTGCCGGCGTCCCGTCAATCGCATCGCACTACGTCTGCCTCTTCGTGACACCCTTCGTGACCCCATTCATGACCTCATTCATGACGCACCCGCACCGCCTCGTTCCCATCACGCCCGAAAGCCACGGCGTGGATCTCGACATCGTCTACGCGACCGACCGCAACCTGACGGGCAAGCCCATCTATAAGGCGGCCCACTGCCTGTTGCTCGAACCCGCGGAAGCCGCGCTGCGCCGTGCCGTGGAGATTGCGCGTGCAAGCGGCTACACGCTGCGCATCTTCGACGCCTACCGCCCGCCGCAAGCGCAGCAGGTGCTGTGGGACTTCCTGCCGGACCCTACCTACGTGGCGGACGTGAAGCGCGGCTCGCACCACAGCCGCGGCGTGGCGCTCGATCTCACATTGCTCGACACCGAAGGCAACGCGCTCGAAATGGGCACGGGCTTCGACGCAATGACCATCGAATCGGAGCACTTTCACCCCGGCCTGCCCGAGCACGTGCAGCGCAACCGGCTGCAACTGATCGGCGTGATGCACGCCGCGGGTTTCACGCACATCAAGAGCGAGTGGTGGCATTACGAACTGCCCGGCGCAATGGCGTTGCCTCTCATCGACAACGAAGAAAGCGGCCCGTTGCGGTTGATGTAGCGTCCAGATGTAACGCCCTGACGCAGCGCATAGCGGATAACCAGTTTTGCCGATACACCTATTTTCACTACCACTGCACGACCACTTACGGGAGCGAACATGAATCGCGTTTTGCGCAATGGGCTGGCCGCGGCCAGCATGGCGGCAGCTCTGGGCTTCGGGTTTGGCGCGCCGGCGCTGGCCGCCACGCCGAAAGACATGCTCGTGATGGCCACGATGCTCGACGAGTTTTCCACGCTCGATCCGGGCGAAGTCTACGAACTCGTGCCCGAGGAATACATTGCGAACACCTACGACCGGCTCGTGCGGGTGGATCTCAAAGACCCCTCGAAATTCAATGGCGACGTGGCGCAGTCATGGACCGTGAGCCCCGACGGACTCACCTTCACGTTCAAGATCAAGAGCGGCCTCAAGTTCCACTCGGGCAACCCACTCACGGCAGACGACGTGGCCTGGTCCATTCAGCGCACGGTGCTGCTCGACAAGGGCGCGGCTGCGGTGCTGCAAGGCATTGGCCTCACGAAGGACAACGTGCTGCAACGCGTGAAGAAGATAGACGACACGACGGTCAGCATCACCACCGACCAGAAGTACGCGCCGACCTTCGTGCTGAACGTGCTGGGCGCGTGGCCGGCATCGGTGGTGGACAAGCAGTTGCTGCTCACCCACCAGAAGAACAACGACTTCGGCAACGAGTGGCTGCGCACGAACGAAGCGGGCTCCGGCGCGTACCGGCTCGTGAAGTGGACGGCGAACGAGAGCATCGTCTTGCAGCGCTTCGACGGCTACCGTCTGCCGCTCGCCATGAAGCGCATCGTGCTGCGTCACGTGCCCGAAGCGGCGAGCCAGCGGCTGCTGCTCGAAAACGGCGACGCCGACGTGGCCCGCAACCTGAGCCCCGACGACCTCGCCGCGCTCGAAAAATCGGGCAAGGCGCACATCACGGCGGTGCCGCAGGCTACGCTGCTGTACCTCGGCCTCAACGTGAAGAATGCGAACCTCGCGAAGCCCGAAGTGCAGGAAGCCATGAAATGGCTGATCGACTACAACGGCATTCAGACCAACATCGCGAAGACCACCTTCAAGGTGCACCAGACGTTCCTGCCCGAAGGCTTCCTCGGCGCGCTGAACACGAACCCCTACCATCAGGACGTGGCGAAGGCCAAGGCGCTGCTCGCCAAAGCCGGCCTGCCGAACGGCTTCAACGTGACGATGGACGTGCGCAACGGCTACCCCTATAGCGAGATCGCGCAGGCGGTTCAGGCCAATCTCGCGCAGGGCGGCATCAAGGTGGAGATCATTCCCGGCGACAACAAGCAGACGCTCGCGAAGTACCGCGCGCGCCAGCACGATATCTACATCGGCGAATGGTCGGCGGACTACATCGATCCGCACAGCAACGCGCAGGGCTTCGCATGGAATCCGGACAACTCGGAGAAGTCGGCCTACAAGATGCTCGCGTGGCGCAATTCGTGGGACATCCCCGACCTCACGAAGGAAACCAACGAGGCGCTGGCCGAGTCGTCGTCCGCGAAGCGCGCGCAGCTGTATCAGACCATGCAGAAGCAACTGCTCGCGCGCTCGCCGTTCGTCATCATGTTCCAGCAGGTTTCGCAGGTCGCTGCGCGACCCGGCGTGACCGGCCTCGAAGTGGGCCCGATCAACGACCTCGTGTCGTACCTGCACGTCAAGAAGCAATAAGTGTGGCGATAAGCGTGGTCATAAGCGCGGCATGAGAGGCGCGCCCGCGCCTCTCGCTGGAGGAAATCAACATGTCCCTGTCGATGCCGGCTACGCCGCTCGAAACCCTGCGCAAAGGCGCGGCGCGCCACGCGAGCGTGCGCTGGACGCTGCGCGTGCTGCGCTGGGCTGTCACGCTCGCCATCACGTTCGTGGGGCTGCTCGCCGTCACGTTCGTGATTGGCCGCAAGGTGCCCATCGACCCGGTGCTGATGGTGGTGGGCGACCGCGCGTCCGCCACGGCCTATGCGGCGGCGCGTGCGCAGCTCGGGCTCGACCAGCCGCTCGCAGTGCAGTTCTGGCTCTATGCGCGCGACGTGCTGCACGGCAATCTCGGCATCTCGCTGCTCACGGCGAACCCCGTGATCGACGACATCAAACGCGTGTTCCCGGCCACGCTCGAACTCGCCACGCTCGCGACGCTGATCGGCGTGCTGATCGGCGTGCCGCTGGGGGTGATCGCCGCTGCGCGGCATAACCGCTGGATCGACCACGTGGCGCGTTTCGTGGGGCTGATCGGCAGCTCGGTGCCGGTGTTCTGGCTCGGGCTCATGGGGCTGCTGTTGTTCTATGCGCGGCTGCATTGGGTGTCGGGGCCGGGCCGGCTCGACCCCATGTTCGACGGCATGGTGGATACGCACACGGGCAGCCTGCTGATCGACGCGTTGATTGCGGGCGAATGGGACGTGTTCTTCAACGCGCTCTCGCACATCGTGCTGCCGGCCGCGATACTGGGCTACTACTCGGTCGCGTATCTGAGCCGGATGACGCGCTCGTTCATGCTCGACCAGTTGAGCCAGGAGTACATCACCACCGCGCGTGCGAAGGGCGTGCCCGAGCGCCGCGTGATCTGGGTGCACGCGTTCGGCAACATCATGGTGCCGCTGCTCACCGTCATTGCGCTCTCGTACAGCTTCCTGCTGGAAGGGTCGGTGCTCACGGAGATCGTGTTCGCCTGGCCCGGCATCGGTTCCTATCTGACCGGCGCGCTGCTCAATGCCGACATGAATGCCGTGCTGGGCAGCACGCTCGTGATCGGCGTCACGTTCATTGCACTGAATCTGCTGACGGATGCGCTTTACCGCGTGTTCGATCCGCGTGCCCGTTGATGTTCTGGAGAACCGTTTCCGTGCACCCGCGTTCCGATTCGACCGACCTCGTCAAGCTTCCGGACGGCGCCGCGCAGGCGTCGCAGGACGAGGCGCCTCATGAGCCCGTGGGCGCCGCGCAGGCCGTGATGGAGCCGACGCCCGCCACGCACTGGCGCGCCTGGCTTCTGACCGACGCGCCACGCTCGCGCGGCCAGGCGGCGCTGGGCCGCGCGTACCGGCGCTGGCGGCGTTTCGCGAGCAATCCGCTCTCGCTCTTCGGCCTCGCCATTCTGGCGTTGCTCGTGGCGCTCGCGGTGTTCGGGCCGCTCGTCGCGCCGCACGATCCGCTGCGCCAGGTGCTCTCCGACCGGCTGCTGCCGCCGGGCTCTGCATCGCACTGGCTCGGCACTGATCAACTGGGCCGCGACATTCTCTCGCGGCTCATCTACGGCGCGCGCATCACGCTTTCCATCGCAGTGCTCGTCGTGCTCGTGGTGGTGCCCATCGGTCTTCTGATCGGTACGACGGCGGGCTTCTTCGGCGGCTGGATCGACAACGTGCTGATGCGCGTGACCGACATCGCGCTCGCGTTTCCGAAGATCGTGCTCGCGTTGGCGTTCGCGGCTGCGCTGGGCCCGGGCGTCGTGAACGCGGTGATCGCGATCTCGATCACCGCGTGGCCTGCCTATGCGCGCCTTGCGCGGGCCGAAACGCTGCGCCTCGTGCAGGCCGACTTCATCCACGTGGCGCGGCTGCAAGGCGCCTCGCGCGCGCGGCTGCTGCTGCGCTATATCGTGCCGCTCTGCTCGTCGTCGGTGATCGTGCGCGCGACGCTCGATATGGCCGGCATCATCCTGACCGTCGCGGGCTTGGGGTTTCTAGGACTGGGCGCCCAACCGCCCAGTCCTGAATGGGGCTTCATGGTGGCATCGGGCCGCAACGTGCTGCTGGAAGCGTGGTGGGTCGCGACCATTCCGGGCTGCGCGATTCTCGCCGTCAGCCTTGCGTTCAACCTGCTGGGCGACGGCTTGCGCGACGTGTTCGACCCGCGGCATGGAGACTGAATGATGGCAACCGAACGCTCTGGCAGCGCGCCGCTCGCCGAAATAGAAGATCTTCGTATCGCTTTTCGCGGCCACGACGGCGCGCTCACTGAAGCGGTGCGGGGCCTCTCGCTCACGGTGAAGCGTGGCGAGCGGCTTGGCATTGTGGGCGAATCGGGCTCGGGCAAGTCGCTCACGGGCCGCGCGCTGCTGGGCCTCTTACCGCCCGCCGCGCAATTGAGCGCGAAGACGCTGCGCTTCGACGGCGCGGACCTGATCGGCATGGCCGCGCGCGAACGGCGCAAACTCTGCGGCCGCGAGATGGGCATGATCCTGCAGGACCCGAAGTACTCGCTGAATCCGGTCATGACCGTGGGCGCGCAGATGCGCGAGGCATTCGCGCTGCACGAACCGAAGCTGGGCCGCCGCGCCATGCGCGAGAAGATTCTTGCGGCGCTCGCCGCGGTGCATATTCGCGATCCGCAGCGCGTAGCCACGGCGTATCCACACGAACTCTCGGGCGGCATGGGGCAGCGCGTGATGATCGCGATGATGGTGTCCGCGGGGCCGAAGCTGCTGGTGGCCGACGAGCCCACCAGCGCGCTCGACGTGCTCGTCTCCATGCAGGTGCTCGCAATTCTCGACGAGATGATCGAGCGGCACGACACGGGCCTCGTGTTCATCAGCCACGACCTGCCGCTCGTGATGTCGTTCTGCGACCGCGTCGTCGTGATGTACGCGGGACGGGTGGTGGAAACCTGTGCGGCGCGCGACCTGGTGCACGCGCAGCATCCTTATACGCGCGGGCTGCTGGCGGCCAATCCGCCGCTCACGAACCCGCCGGATATCTTGCCGGTGCTCGAACGCGATCCCGCGTGGCTGAATGACCGCGCCCATCAAGCCGGGACCGGCGAAGGAGTGCGGCCATGATCGACGTCGATGCCATCACGGTGCGCTTTCGCACGCAAACCGGTCCGTTCGATGCTGTGCGCGGCGCGAGCTTTCATGTGGACGAGGGCGAGGTGTTCGGGCTCGTCGGCGAATCGGGCTCGGGAAAGTCGACCATTCTGCGGGCCTTGACGGGTCTTGCGCCCATCGTCGAAGGCCGTGCGCAGATCGCAGGCCACGCCGTAGGCGCGAAGCCCGATCGCGCTTTCCGGCGCAACGTGCAGATGGTGTTTCAGGACCCGTATGGGTCGCTGCATCCGCGCTTCACGGTGGACCAGACGCTGCGTGAGCCGCTCGCCATCAACGGGCTTGACCGCGAGGACGAACGCATTGCCGATGCATTGCGCGAAGTGGGGCTGGGGCCGTCGTTCCGGTTTCGCTACCCGCATCAGCTTTCGGGCGGACAGCGGCAGCGCGTGGCGATTGCACGGGCGTTGATCGTGGAGCCGCGCGTGTTGTTGCTCGACGAGCCGACATCGGCGCTCGACGTTTCCGTGCAGGCCGAGATTCTCAACCTGTTGCGAAGGCTGCATCGCGAGCGCAGGCTCACGATGATTCTCGTGAGTCACAACCTCGCGGTGGTGGGCTTTCTGTGCGCGCGCGTGGCCGTGATGCGCAACGGCGAGATCGTGGAGCAGCTTTCGGTTGAAGCCGTGCGCGCGCAGCAGGTCGAGCACGATTACACGCGCAGCCTGCTGCTCGCGACGGGCGGATATCACCGCAAGGCGGCCGGCATCGGGATCGATGCGGCGTTTTGAGGTGGTGCTTTGAGGTGCTGCTTTGATGTGGCTCTGTAGCGGCCTCCGTGGCCGCTCTATGGCCGCACCACGGCGGCTTGATGCGAGGCCGCTGGTTGCCCGGCGCGAATGCGCCGGGCGGCAAGGTAGTCGGCTAAATCAACGGTTCAATCAACGATCGATGGCAAGCTTCGCGCCGAGCCCCAGCAGCACCGTTCCCATGACGGCATCGATCGGCTTGCGGATCTTCGCGTAGCCGCGCTGCACGCTCGCCGTGGAGAGCAGCACCGCGACCGTGCTGAACCAGCCGATGGAGACCGCAGCGACGGTCGCCACCGTTGCACCGTGCACCCACATGGGCGCGTGCACGGGCAGCAGCGTGACGAACAGACTGCCGAAGAACGCGGCGGCCTTCGGATTCGTGAGCCCGACCAGCACGCCGCGACGGTACGAATGCCAGCCGCTGCCCGTGTACGCGGCGGTGGCTGCGGGTTGCGGCTCGGACGGCTGGCGCAGGCCCGCAAGCGTTTTCACGCCGAGGTACAGCAGATAGAGGGCGCCCGCAATGCGGATGCCTTCGTAAAGCCACGCGAGCTTCGCGAGGATCAGACCGAGCCCGAACACGGCGAGCGTGGCCCACAGTGCGTGCGAGGTGGCGATGCCGGCCGCGGCGCAGAGCCCGGCGCGCCGGCGCGAGAGCGCGTGCGACGTGACGGCGATCAGGTCGGGACCGGGGCTGATGCAGGCCAGCAGCATCACGCCGGCTACGGCAGCAAGTTGGGCAAGATAGGGCATCGGCGAACCTCTACGGAAGGAGCGGGGAAGCCACCGATGTTAACGTATCGTGCCGCGGCGCGCGCGCTGCGGCGGGCCTAAAAACTGCTGTGTGGCCTGGGTGTGGCTTGGGTGCGACCCGGGTATGACTTTGTATGTCCCCTGAGCCAGGCCTCGTCGCGAAAGGAGGGAACCGATGACGACCGCTCACCGAATGCCATTCGACCTCATCGGGACGCGGGTGCTCGCGCGCCTCGTGCCTGCGCTTTGCGTGCTGCCTGTAGCGGAGGGCGCCGCTGCCGCCGTCGTTCAACCCGAAACGCTGCGCCTTGCACCGAACGGCTGGATTCCGAATCATCCGCGGTTGCCCGTGCTCGTTTATCGAGACGCGATTGCGCCGTCCGGCCGCGACCCCGCCGCGCGCTTCGAAGCGCGCTCCGCGCAGAACGGCTGGCCGCCGCAATGGCGCAACGGCGTGTATGACTTCCACCACTTCCATCCGTCCACGCACGAGGTGCTCGGCATTGCGGCGGGCACGGCACGCGTGATGCTGGGCGGGCCGCTGCCCGGTGGGCACGAGGTCACGCTGCGTGCGGGCGACGTGGCCGTGCTGCCCGCGGGCACCGGCCATTGCCGCATCGACGCGAGCCGGGACTTTCTCGTCGTGGGCGCGTATCCGCCGGATCAGGACACCGGCATCAGCCGCACGGCGCTGGACGCCGAGCGCCTCGCAGCACTGGAGCGCGTGGGGTATCCGAAGTCGGACCCGCTCTACGGCGCGCAAGGTCCGCTCGTGAAGCTGTGGCACGGGGCTTGATCGAGCCGCACGGTATCGTGCCGGCGCACGCCGACTCAAACGCGGGGCACGGCGGCAAACACGCAAATGTGAGCAACAGGCACGCGCTCGACCACAGCCCATCGTCGAAACACGCCGTGCCGTCGGCGTTTCCCGGCGTGCCGCAGCGTGCAGGGAATGCGAGTTGTGGCAAGGGTGGTCGGGCTTCTATTCTGGCGTCGTTGGGCGAGATGGCATGGGGCCATCGCCACGCTTCGAGAGACTCACGATGACCGATACGATTCAACGCACCTCAGAAACCATGGCACAAACCACGACGCGCGCCACGGCGCAAACCATGAAGCTCAATCACCTGAGCTTCCCTTCGGCGGACACCGCGGCCACCGCCCGCTTCTTCGAGCAGTATCTCGGGTTCACGATTGCCGGCACGTGGGAGCAGTCGTACATCCTGAAGCGCCCCGGTTTCGACGTGGTGATCGATCACGCGCGCGACGACGTGCCCGCCTGGCCGAAAGCCTTCCACGCGGGCTTCGAGCTACCGAGCCTCGCGGCCGTGCGCGCCTTGTACGAACGCTTCAAGGCAGACGGCGTGCAGATGGAGACCGAGGTCTTCAACAACGGTCGCGGCTCGCGTTTCTTCTGCCGCGCGCCGGGCGGCGTGATGTTCGAGCTGAACACCCGCACAGACGCCGCCCCCGAATATCAAGGCACGTTCGACAACTAGCGCGCAGCGGTGTACCGCGGCGCCGGCACGTTGCGCGACAACTCGTTGAACATGGCGAGACGCGCCGCGTTGTAGGCGTCCCACTTTTCGCCCGCGTGCAGGGACGGAATGGTGACCAGCTCGCCGCGGTCGAAGCCCACCAGCGCCGCGTCCACCATGTCCGGTGCGGGCATCACGATGTTGCTGTCCAGGTGTTCGAGCGGCAGGCCGCCCGTCTGCCAGAAGTCCGTGGCGGTGGCGCCGGGCAGCACGGCCTGCACCTGTACGCCCTTGCTCGCCAACTCGTGGTGCAGCGACTGGCTGAACGCCAGCACGAACGCCTTGGTGCCGCCATACACGCCGTTGAGCATTTCGGGCGCAATGGCGACGATCGACGCGATGTTGATGATGGCGCCCTTGCCGCGCGCAACGAAGCCGGGCACCGCGGCGTAGGCGAGGCGCGTCAAGGCCGTCACGTTCAGCTCGATCATGTCTGTCATGCGTTCGACGTTGCTCTCCAGCAGCGGCGTATGCGTGCCGATGCCCGCGTTGTTCACGAGCAGACCGATGCTCGCGTCTTCCTTGAGTTTTGCTTCCACGGTAGCCAGCGCGGCGCGGTCGCCGAGATCGGCTTCGATCACCTCCACGTTGCGGCGCGTTTCGGTGGTGATGCGGTCGGCGAGCGTGACGAGGCGTTCGCGATTGCGCGCCACGAGCACGAGGTCGTAGCCGCGCCGCGCGAGGCGGTCGGCGTAAATGGCGCCGATGCCCGACGATGCGCCCGTTACCAGCGCCGTGCCTTGATGTGCCTGAGTCATGATTTGCTCCTTGCGGTTGAGTGGTGTGGATTCGGCAAGGCAAATCGTAGGCGTCGCGGAGGGTGGCGTAAATGACGTTTATGGGCATGTTTCAGGACATGAAGTCTGAAGGCATAAACACTTGACCACAGAGCAGCGAATGCACGCTTTCCGCCACGGCGGGGCGCTTTGCGTTGCGTTTGCATCGGTTCGCCGAACGGTCTGCGCACAGGTGCGAGAGGATACAGACGGGTTCCGTCAGCGGGGTGGAGAGCGAGCTTCGTTTCGAGGTCCTGGCGCGCGCGCTCATCGGCGCTTTATTCCTGGAACATGCGTCCTTGAACATGCGTGGTTGAACATGCGTCGTTGAACATGCCGTGTTCAGGACGCGATAAGGGCTATCCCTTGCTTTTCGTTTGCCGCGGTTTTGCTCATATCAATCCGGCCTGTTTTCGATCAACCGTCCCTAAAAGACCGCTCTCAAGTAATGCGCCCGTCTGCCGTTATGCCTCTTGCCCCCTATGAGGAAAGAGACAGAGAGGAGTTCTGCATGATCGACAAAGCCCAGCAGGACATTGAGCAGCGTGTCAGATTGGCCGGCAACAACATGTTCGAACTGCTGCTGTTCAGGTTGGGCAGCGCGCCCGGCTCGGACCAGCGCGAGCTGTACGGCATCAACGTGTTCAAGGTCCGGGAAATCGTGGAGATGCCGCCCATTACCGCCCTCGCGGGCTCGCGTCCCGAAGTGATGGGGGTGGTGGATATTCGCGGCCAGGTCATGCCGGTCATCGACCTGGCGCAGACCATCGGCTGTCGCACGGCGGGTGGCCCGCGCATTCTCCTCGTCACCGAATTTGCCCGCACCACGCAGGGCTTCGCGGTGGAAGAGGTGGACGACATCGTGCGGCTGGAATGGAATCACGTCATTCCCGCCGATGCGTCGCTCGGCAACGGCGCCGTGACCGGCTTCGCGCGACTGGACGGCAACACGCCCGATAGCCGCCTCGCGCAGGTGATCGACGTCGAGCAGATTCTGCGCGACGTAATGCCCGACCACGGCGCCCAGCCCGAGCAGGAGACGGGCCGCATCACGCTGCGTCCCGGCTCGAAGGTGCTGGCCGCGGACGATTCGGGCCTGGCACGCAAGCTGATCGAGCAAAGCCTCGATGAAATGGGCGTGTCCTACGTCACGACCAAGAGCGGCCGCGAGGCGTGGGAGTTCCTGCAGGGCGCCGTGCAGCGTGCGCGCGATCAGGGCAGCCGCGTTTCCGACGAGATCGCGCTCGTGCTCACGGACCTCGAAATGCCCGAGATGGACGGCTTCACGCTCACGCGCATGATCAAGTCCGACGACGAGCTGCGCGCCATTCCCGTGGTCATCCACTCGTCGCTGTCGGGCAGCGCGAACGAACAGCATGTGAAGAAGGTAGGCGCAAACGGCTACGTCGCCAAGTTTGCCGCCGCGGAACTGGCCGATGCCATGCGCCATGCGCTGGCCGAGGCATAAAAACGAACCCTGAAATGCAGACGTCTTCTCTTTCCATCCGCTTTCCCATCTCGGTCGGATCGACCACTGAAATCGTGGTCGCGCCCGGCAAAGTCGTTCGGGTGTTTCTGGTCGACTCGCTCGTCCCGCTCTACAACGTCGTGTATGCCGGCTCGCGTTTCATGGCGAATCGCGAGCAGGTGAAGCGGCAGATCGAGGCGCTTGCCGCGCACGGCAGCGAAATGCCGGCGCCCACGTGGGAATGGAAGCTCAACGCAGGCTTCGACCGTTCCGTGGATGGCCATGCGAAAAAAGGCTGGATGCTGATCGAACACCAGGAAAGCTGACGGCTTTTGCGGCGTGCCGAAGCCAGCACGCCGGATAGCGCTCAGGTTCGGCTCGGGTCCTTCCGCGCCGTTTTCAGGCGTCGGGCGGCACGCCCAGTAGCTTGAGTGTGCCTTCGGTCACGCCCGCGAAGACGGGACCCGCCACCGTGCCGCCGTAGAAGCCCTGGCCGGCAGCGGGATCGTCGATCATCACGGCGACGATCACGCGCGGGCGACTCATCGGCGCCATGCCGACGAAGAGCGAGCGGTAGCGGTTCTTCGCATAGCCCTGGCCCACGTGCTTTCTCGCCGTGCCGGTCTTGCCGCCCACGCGGTAGCCCGGCACGTTCGCGGCGCGGCCGGTGCCGCCGTCGCCCGTGGCCATCTCCAGCATTGAACGGATCGCAGCCGCGGTGGCGGGTGTCGTCACGCGGCGCGGATGCGCGGGTGCGCTGATGTTGGGTGCGCCGTTTGCGTCGGTGGCCGGGGCGCTTTGCGTGAGACGCACAGGGTGCAGCGTGCCGTCGCCCGCATACGCGGTGTAGACCTGCGCGATCTGCAGCAGCGACATCGACAGGCCGTAACCGTAGGCCATCGTGGCCTGCTCGATGGGGCGCCAGCGTGCGTACGGCCGCAACTGCCCCGACGCGGCGCCCGGGAACGCGAGCGCCGGCTGGTGGCCGATGCCGTAGTCCTGATACTTGCGCCAGAGGGTTTCGGCCGGCAGGTTCAGCGCGAGCTTCGCGAGCGCGACATTGCTCGATTTCTGCAGCGCCTCGGCCACCGTCAGGCGGCCATGATTCGACGTGTCGTGAATCACCGCGGGGCCGATGCGCCAGGTGCCCGGCGACGTATCCACGATGGTCTGCGCACGCACCTTGCGCTCGTCCAGCGAGAGCGCGACGACGAGCGGCTTGATCGTGGAGCCTGGCTCGAACGTGTCCACCACCGCGCGGTTGCGCAACTGGCTGCCCGTGAGCCGGGCGCGGTCGTTGGGATCGAACGACGGCCAGTTGGCGAGCGCGAGAATCTCGCCGTTGTGCGCGTCGAGCACGACCACGCTGCCCGCATGCGCGTTGTGCTTCGCCACCGCGGTCTTCAGCTGCGCGTAGGCCAGTTGCTGAATGCGCCGGTCGACCGTGAGACGAACGGTCTCGCCGTTGCGTGCGGGCACGGGCGGACGCGTTTCCGAGACCACGCGCCCCAGGCGGTCGCGAATCACTTCGCGGTGCCCCGGCGTGCCGGAAAGCTGCGCATTTGCCGCCAGCTCCACGCCTTCTTGTCCCTTGTCTTCGATGTCGGTGAAGCCCACCACGTGCGCCGCGGATTCGCCCTCGGGATAGAAGCGCTTCGTATCCGCAATCTGCGTGATGCCGGCGAGCGCGAGCCGGTCGATGTGCTGCGCCGTCTGTGCATCCACCTGGCGTTTGAGCAGCACGAACGAGCGGTCGCTGCGCAAGCGGCGGCGCAACTCGTCGAGCTGCATGTCGAGTAATTCCGCGAGCGGACCGTACGCCGCTTCGTCCACGAGCTTGGGCGTGGCCCAGATTTCGTAGGTGGCAAGGCTCACTGCGAGCAGACCGCCGTTGCGGTCCACGATGCGCCCGCGCGTGGCATCCAGTTCGACCGTGCGTTGATAGCGTTTTTCGCCCTGCACGACGTAGAACTCGCGATTGGCGACCTGCACCCACAGCGCGCGGCCCGCGAGTGTGGCGAAGGCTGCGGAGGCGAGCAGCACGACGAACTTCGAACGCCACGAGGGCAGGCGCGCCGCGAGCGCGGGATGAACACTGTTGCGGGTGTAGCCGGCAGGCCGTTGCCGGTTCTTCGTGTAGGTCATGAACGAGAGCGGACAGCGGTCGCCGTCACGAAGCGGGTGGGTAGGCTGTAATCATAATGTAATGAACGTGTGAAGTGATGGTCGGAGCGTGGCGTCGCGACATGATTTGCCCTCGCGATGAGCACGGTGCCGGCGTTTGCAGGGGAAGGACCAACGCGCGCAGAGAAAGCGCGCAGAGAAGGCACAAAGACCGCGCCCGGGCCGTGTCGCGACCCTTTCAAATTCCGCGCCGCTCACTCGTCTAGTGAGTGCGCCATTCCGGCATGGCGTGGTTTCGAAGACGCCCGGCGCACGCGCCGGCGTCTTCATTTTTTGCAGAAGACCAGCGAAGCCGGCCTCTGCATGGTGGCGATCAAGCCGGCAACTGGAAGCTCGCAATAGCGTCGCGCAACGCGCTTGCCTGGTCCTTGAGCGAATGGGCCGCTGCGGCAGCCTGTTCCACGAGCGCCGCGTTCTGCTGCGTCACTTGGTCCATCTCGCCTACGGCGCGGTTCACCTGCTCGATGCCCGCGCTCTGCTCGCGCGAGGCATGGCTGATCTCTTCGAGAATCTCGTTCACGCGCTTCACCGACTGCACGATCTCCGTCATCGTCGAGCCCGCGTTCGAAACGAGCGCCGCGCCGCCTTCCACGGTGTCTGTCGATTTCTCGATGAGCGCCTTGATTTCCTTTGCCGCCGTGGCCGAGCGCTGCGCGAGGCTGCGCACTTCCGCTGCGACCACCGCGAAGCCGCGGCCCTGTTCGCCTGCGCGTGCCGCTTCCACCGCAGCGTTCAACGCGAGGATGTTGGTCTGGAATGCGATGCCGTCGATCACGCCGATGATGTCGCCGATCTGCTGCGCGCTGTGCGTGATCTCGCCCATGGTGCGCACCACGTCGTCCACCACGCGGCTGCCGCGCGTGGCGATTTCCGCCGCTTCGCTCGCAAGCGTTGCCGCCTGCGTGGCGCTGTCCGCGTTCTGCTTCACGTTCGAGGTCATCTGGTCCATGCTCGAGGCGGTCTGCACGAGCGCGGCGGCCTGTTCCTCGGTGCGCTGCGAGAGGTCGGTGTTGCCCGCCGCAATTTCGTTGGCGCCCACGTTGATGTTCTCGGCGCCGCTGCGCACGCGTCCCACGGTGTTCACGAGCGACTCCTGCATGGCGCGCAGTGCGAACAGCAGGCTGCGCTCGTCGCGGCCTTGCACGGTGACGTGCGCCGTGAGGTCGCCCTGTGCGATGCGGTGCGCCGTTTCCAGCGCGGTTTCCAGTTCGCCGCCCAGGCTGCGCCGCACGCTGCGCAGCACCAGCACCATCACGGCCGTGGCCACCGCGCCGAGCGTCACCGTGATGGCGAGCCAGCGCGCGAGGCTTTCGAGGAACGCCGTGCGCACGTCGTCCATGTACATGCCCGTGACGGCGATCCAGTCCCACGGCGCGAAGCGCAGCGCGTAACTCGTCTTGGGCACCGGTTCCTGGCTGCCCGGCTTCGACCACAGGTAATCGACGAAGCCGCCGCCTTCCTTGCTGGCCGCATTCACGATGTCTGTGAACATGTGATTGCCGGCCGGATCGGTGAAGTTCGCCATCTGCTTGCCGACCAGTTCAGGCTTGATGGGATGCATCAACATGACGGACTGCGAATTGTTGATGGAGATGTAGCCGTCCGCGCCGTAGCGCATGGCGGCGATGTCGGCGAGCGCCTGTTTTTTCGCGTCGTCTTCGCTCAACACATGCTGCTGCGAGAGGTCGTAATAGTGTTTGATGACGCCGTTGGCTTGCTGGATGAGCGCGACGAGTTGGGTGCGTCGTTCGGCGATCATCGACGTGCGGCTTTGCCACGCGCCGGACGCACCGATCAGGATCAGACCGATCCACAGAACGACGATCATCGAACCCAGTTTCTGGTTGAGGGTTAGCTTGTGCATGATGGGGGCTCATTCTTTGTAAGGCCGCTCTCGGGCAACGCGCGTCCCTGGCGGGGTTACTTGCCATAACGGCACTGCGGATGCCGCAGCGCAGCAGGGGAAACCCGTAATTTCGAGCCTCATGCTCAGGCTGTTTGTCGCACGCTTGCCTGCGATGCGAATGTGCTCCCTCGTTGTTTGCAGCGCCTGCTATTCCTTGCGATGTGTCGTTGCTATTCGCAGAGCGAGAGGGCGTCGCACGACACTGCGACGTGTTCTGCACATTCGTCGTATTCGTCGTATCTGTCGTGTGCGTGATGTGCGCCCGGACGCGTGACCGGATCTTTCTCGGGCGGGCCTTCGGGGCGCTGGGGTTCGTCGTTGTGATGGCCCGGCGTGGGCGGCGATGTGCGCTCGCTGTCGGGGTCGCGCGTGGGGTCCGCCAGCGGATCGGGTAGGGGGGCGGTATGCATGCGGATCATCAACTCACCTCGCGGGAAGGAGCGAGGCCGGCGTGCTTCGAAAGTACGTAAAGTACAGGTGAAGCAGCCGGCGCTCGCCGGTCGTCGTCTTTCATAGCGTAGGCGATACCGCGCGGTGATGCAGGGACTTCGGTGCGCCGCGCGTCGCTCACCATGCCGGCTTCCTCGCGCGTTCGCCGTGCGCCCGGATGGCATCGAGCTGCCAGTAGCGTTCGGGCGCGAACACGTCGTCGTAACCGTTGGGCAGCGCGCGCAACTGGCTTTCGTAGGCGAGTACCGCTTCGCGTTTGGCGAACGCCTGGCGCGATTCGTCGAGCGTGTGATCGTGTGCGGGATGCGCGGGCGTGGCAGTAATGCCGCGTTCGAGCAGATCTGCGAGGCGTTCCTGCACGAGGCCCGGCAGGCGCCGGTAAATCGCTTCTTCATAGGCGAACCACGAGAGATGCGCGAGCCGCGGCAGCACTTCGCAGCACGCCGCGAACACGAGCGCGTGGTCGCTGTGAAAAAGCCCGAGCGGCATCAGCAGCGTATTGGCCGTGGACCCGTAAATGACCTCTTCCAGCGCGGCCGCGAGCGTGCTCACGGTGGGCGAATCGAGGTACTGCGCATCGAGAAACGGCATGCGGACCGGAATCGCATCGAGCAAGTCGAGCGCGCGGTCGTCTTCTGCCGCGCGCATGCGAATGGCTTCGTGCGCGCCGCTGAAACCGGACTGCTTGTCCCAGGGCGTGGACAGGTCGTGCTCGGGAGCACCGGCGAACACGGTGCAGACGGCGGCATCGGGATGCGTGGCGAGCAGGGCGCCGCATCCGAACACGGCATCGTCGAAATGAGGGGAGACGACAAAGAGGCGCGGGTTGGTTTCGCTCATGGGCGTGGGAAGGGTAGCGGGCAGTGACACGCGACAGCAGGTAACCATCGTCGCAACAACGACGACTGGCGGCAAGACCGGTGAGAGCGGCGGTCACATCAGCTTAGACAATGGCACGCTGCTTTCGTAGGACATTTTCGCGGGACTTGAACGACGTGGGGCAAGCGATGTGCCTGCGCGCGAGCGTGGCGCATCGACGCGTCGTCTGTCGTCTCATTCGCCCTTGAGGTCTGCCGGCGTATCGACGTCGCGCAGGATGCCGGGGTCGTTCACCTCGATGCGGGTCACGGCCTGTGACGAGAAGAGCGCGCGTGCGCCGGTGTCGCCGTCCAATGCCACGAGCGCTTCGCGATGCGCGGCACCGAAGCCCACCGGGTGGCCCCGCTGCCCGCGATAGTACGGCGCGGCGAGCGGCGCGCCCTGATCGACGGCGCGCGCCACGGCTTCAACGGTGGAGACCGCGATCCACGGCATGTCGGCAAGGGCAACGACCCAGCCTTGCGCATCGTCCGTCGCCTCGACAGCGGCGGCGAGGCTTGCGCCCATGCCGCGCTCGGCCGCGGGGGAGAAGATCACGTCGCAGCCCGCTTCGTTGAGCACGCGCGCGAGCGCGTCTGCGCCAGGACGAACCACCGCCACCACCTGAGGCACGACGAGCAGCAGACGATGCGCCGCCGCGTGCGCGACCGTCGTGCCATCAGGCAGCGGCGCGAGCAGCTTGTTGCGCAGACCGTCGGGATCGAAGCGCGAGCCCGTACCGGCGGCAAGCAGCACGCCGGTCGCGAACGATTCGTAGGAAGGCATGAGAACGGCCGGGTGGGGAATGAGGCCGATTGTGCGGCGCAACCGGTCGTGAGGCAAGCGTCGCGAACGGCGGGCGCTTATAGGCCTCGTGCGGGCCGATTGCTTATAGCCGAGTGCGGATGTGCCTGCGGCACATGCGTGCTTAGCTGGACTGCGTATCGGCGCCCTTCGGCCCGGGCTGCGCCGGTTGCGACCGTTGCGAAGGCTTCGAAAACATGGCCTGGCACGCGGGCTTCAACTCGTCGTAGTGCGATTGCAGGCAGTGGGCGATCTTCTGCTTGTTGGGAATGTCCTCTGCACAGAAGTGAAATGCGTCGCCCTTGCAGGCACTTTCTTCCTGCTTGCCCGACTGGGCAGGGGACGACACGCTGAGCGCGAGCCCTGTGGCGAGCAGCGCGCAGGCGAGTACCGAGCTTGTCGAGACGCGAGTAGTCATGGTTCCTCCCGGGCGTCCTTGCTGTGGCTGAGTGTTGGATTGCTGGGGTTGCGCAGTTGCAATAGCGGGTTGCCACGCATGCGATGCACCCACTGGCCGCTTCGCACGAAGCGTGCCCGGCACGCGGCTTGCAGCATTGCGTGCATGCAATGGAGGAACGGTCATGACACGTTTTCGCCTCTTGCCCGCCATCGCCACCCTGGCGGCAACGATGACAGCGGGGCTCGCGCTTCCCCTCGCGAGCGCGCGGGCAGACGATACGCCGAGCCCCTGCGCGGCGCTAAAACGCATCGTCGCGGCGGCGCCCCAGGGCTTCCAGTCGCTCGGTCCCGACGACGGACGCGCCGTCGCCCAACCCTATGGCGACGACGCGCGCTGCACGCCGTCGCACGCGGCGTATCGATGCGAATGGACGCCGCACGACGCGGGATCGTCGGCGGCTGCGTTGCAGGGCGTGGGCGCCGACATCGCCTCGTGTCTGCCCGATGCCACGCACGACCAGAACTCGCCCGCGCGCCAGCACTTCTACCTGGGCGCACGCGGCGATCGTACGGAAATCACGGCGGCGGCAGCGGGCGCTTCGCGCGTCACGCTGACGGTTTCGAAGCCGTAGCGGCAGCGTGGGGCGAGCGTGCAGCGGGCGTTGATGGAATGCGCCCGTTTGTAACTTCTTCCGCGGGTTCGCATCGCGTCACGGCTTTTTGCGAGCGGGAAGCCGTGACGCGATGCAATGCCACGCGATGCAATGTGCGAAGACCTTATGCCTATGCGGTCAGATCGACGAGATGCGGAATGGCCACGTCCGGATTCACGTCGGCGTCGTAGTTCACGGACGCGAGGCCGAAGCCGAAGAGCCGCAGGAATTCCTGCTTGTAGCCGGCGAAGTCCGTGAGTTCGTAGAGGTTCTCTTTCGTTACGTGATTCCAGAGGTCGCCGATGCGCGTCTGCACCTCGGGCGCCAGTTCCCTGTAGTCGGCCCGCAGGCGGCCTTCGTCGTCCAGATGCGGCGCGGCGCCGTAGAGGCTCTCGCGATAGAGCCCATACACCTGCTCGATGCAGCCTTCGTGCGTGCCGTTTTCCTTCATGACCTTGAGCAGCAGCGCGAGATACAGCGGCATCACGGGAATGGCCGAACTCGCCTGCGTGACCACGGCCTTGAGCACGGCCACGCGCGCGTCGCCGCCGTGCGCGGCGAGCTTCGCGCGGATGTCGAGCACCTTGCGGTCCAGGTCCTTCTTCGCGGCGCCGATGGTGCCGTTCCAGTAGATGTCGTGCGTGAGCGTGTCGCCGAGGTAGGTGAACGCCGTGGTCTTCGCGCCGTCGGCGAGCACGCCGGCTTCGCTCAGGGCATCGATCCACATCTGCCAGTCTTCGCCGCCCATCACGGCCACTGTGTTGTCGATCTCGGCCTGCGTGGCGGGCTGGATCACCGTCTCGCCGATGGTTTCCTTGTCGGTGTCGAGGCCGCGCAGCGTGACGGTCTTGCCGATGGGCTTGAGCGTGGAGACGAAGGTCTCGCCGGTGACCGGGTGTGTGCGCCGCGGTGCCGCGAGGCTGTAGACCACGAGGTCGATCTTGCCCAGATCGCGGCGAATGGCGTCGATGGTTTGCTCACGCACGGCGTGGGAGAACGCGTCGCCGTTGATGCTTTTCGCGTAGCGGCCCGCTTGCCGTGCGAATTTTTCGAACGCTGCGCTGTTGTACCAGCCGGCCGTGGCCGGTTTGCTCGCGCTGCCGGGGCGTTCGAAAAACACGCCGAGCGTATCGGCCCCGTACGCGAACGCGGCCGTGATGCGCGCGGCGAGCCCGTAGCCCGTGGAGGCGCCGATCACGAGCACTTTCTTCGGCCCGTTCGCCACCTCGTCTGCGGCGCCGTCACGGCTTTGCGCCGTCACGTAATCGATCTGCTCCTTGACGTTGGCTTCGCAGCCGGCGGGATGGGCCGTGACGCAGATGAAGCCGCGCACGCGCGGTTTGATGATCATGTACTCCCCTTGTCGAGATGCGGGCCGTGGCCGCGGACGCAAAAAATGACGGCATTTTAAAGGAGCCGGCCGGCAAGCGGACGCGACACGCGCTTGCCGCACGCCGCTTGCCGGCGGCACGCGCGTGCTCATGCCCGGCTGGACGATGCCTTCGGGCATGGCGCGGTAGACTGCGGCAACTTCGATGTGAGGCTTTTATGGGCCAACTGACAGGCCAAACGACGGACCAACCGACGGACTAAAGCGACAGGCTAAATGGACAGAATCGACGCCATGCGGGTGTTCGTTGCGGCGGTGGACGAAGGCAGCCTCGCGGGCGCAGGCCGGCGCCTCGGACGCTCGCCCGCCGCCGTGAGTCGTGCCGTCGCATTCCTCGAAGAGCACACGGGCACAGCGCTGCTGCACCGCACGACGCGCACGCTGAGGCTCAGCGATGCCGGCGAACGCTATGCGGGCGCGTGCCGACGCATTCTCACGGATCTCGAAGAGGCCGACCTGCTCGTTGCCGGCGAGGCCGCGGCCCCGCGCGGCCTGCTCACGGTCACGGCGCCCGTGGCCGCGGGCGAGGAGCTATTGCAGCCCGTGCTCGAAGCGTTCATGGCGCTCCATCCCGACGTCACCGTGCGTCTGCAGTTGCTGGACCGTCCCGTGAGTCTCATCGACGAAGGCGTGGACGTGGCGCTGCGCATCGCGCATCTGCCGGACTCGTCGCTGATCGCCATTCCCGTGGGCGAAGTGCGGCGCGTGGTGGCCGCCGCACCGCACTATCTGGGCGGGCATCCGCCCATCACGCAGCCCGCCGATCTTGCGGGTCATCGCATCATCGCCATGACGCATTTCGGCCTCGACTCGTGGAGCTTCCCGCCTGCGGGGCGCTCCACGGTGCCTTTCGTCGTGCAGTTCACGCCGTGCTTCACCGTCAACACGGTGCGCGCGGCGGTGGCCTCGGCCTGCGCGGGGCACGGCGTGACGCGCGTGTTCTCGTATCACGTGGCGGAGGCGGTGCGCGACGGTGCGCTGAAGATCGTGCTCGAAGACAACGAGCATGCGCCGCTGCCGGTGCATCTGATCACGCCGCAAGGGCGGCTTTCGGTGCCGAAGGTGCGTGCGTTCGTCGACTTCGCGGCGCCCCGTTTGCGCGAACAGTTCGCACAGCGGCAGCGGATTACCGACCGCCGGTAACGTCGCGACCTGCCTCGCGCGGGTCTTGCACGGGCTTGCGTGAGGGTGGTGATTCGATCGCCGCGCGGAAGAATGTCTTCCGTGGCGAGGCCATTCAGTTGAAAAACGATTCAATCTAGACTGCCTTTCAGCGAAGGCCGGGACCTTTTCTCCCTCCCCGGCCGGAAGGAGTCGACGATGGATTACGTAGCAACCAAGGGCAGGGCCGCAGGCGCGGCCTCCTTCAATCTCTGGCGCGGCACCGTGGCCGGGGCGAGCGCGAGTCTCGTCGGCATTGGCCTCGCGCGTTTCGCGTACACGCCGCTGTTGCCCGCCATCATCGGCGCGCATTGGTTCGACGCTTCGACGGCCGCGTATCTGGGCGCGGCCAACCTGGGCGGTTATCTTGCGGGCGCACTCGCGGCGCGTGCTCTCGCGAAGCAGTTTCCTGCCGCGTGGGTGCTGCGCGCGATGATGGCGCTCGTCACGGTGGCCTTCGTCGCGTGTGCGCTGCCGGTGTCGTTCCTCTGGTTCTTCTTGTGGCGGCTCGCATCGGGTGTGTCGGGCGGCGTGCTGATGGTGATGGCCGCGCCCACCATCCTCGCGCACGTACCGCCTTCGCGGCGCGGCTTCACGAGCGGGGCGATCTTCACGGGCATCGGGCTCGGCATTGCAGCCTCGGGGACCATCGTGCCGCTGCTGCTGCATCAAGGTCTGACGCAGACCTGGCTCGGGCTCGCCGCGGTCTCGCTCGTGCTTACCGTTGTCGCGTGGAACGGCTGGCCGCATGAGGAGCCGACGGTGCACGCGTCCACCGCCACGCACAACCCCCACGCCGCGCACAAGGCCCCACCGGTTCGCGGACTGCGCGCGCTGTACGCGGGTTACGGCTTGAATGCGGTGGGTCTCGTGCCGCACATGATCTTCCTCGTGGACTACGTGGCGCGCGGTCTCGGCAAGGGCGTGGACGGCGGCGCGCAGTACTGGGTGCTGTATGGCCTTGGCGCGATGGTGGGTCCGCTGGTGAGCGGTCATCTTGCCGACCGGGCGGGCTTTGCGCGGGCGCTGCGCATCGCATACGGGGTGCAGATGATCGCGGTGGCGCTGCCGCTGCTGGGGCTTGGCCCCGTGCCGCTGATGATCTCGAGCGTGGTGATGGGCGCCTTCGCGCCCGGCATCGTGCCGATCGTGCTGGGCCGCGTGAACGAAATGCTCGCGCATCACCCCGCGGCGCAGAAAGGCGCATGGAGCAAGGCGACCACGAGCTTCGCCGTGATGCAGGCGGTGGCCGCGTATGGACTGTCGTTCCTGTTTTCCCGCACGGGCGGCGGTTACGCGATGCTGTTCGCCATCGGCGCGGTCGCTCTGGTGCTCGCGCTGGCACTCGATCTGATCGTGACAGAGAAGGCGAAATGAGCCGGCCCGCCGACGTGGACGGAACGGTGGAAGCAGTTGCGACGGCTGATGATGTCGCCGCCGTGGCCGACGTAACAGCGGACGTGCACGCGTCAGCCCCTCGCAGCTATGCCGGGCGCAACGAGCAGTACTGGCGGCGCAACCTGGCTGTCTGCGTGTTCGGCTCGTTCACCACGCTCGTGAGCCTCAGCATGTTGCTGCCGTTCCTGCCGCTCTATGTGCGGCAACTCGGCGTGAGCTCGCAGGCTGCGGTGATTCAGTGGTCCGGCGTGGCGTTTGGCGCCACGTTTCTGGGCACGGCGGTGACGTCGCCGCTGTGGGGGCGGCTGGCCGACCGTTACGGACGCAAGCCGATGCTGGTGCGCGCCGCTATCGGCATGGCGGTGGTGATGTCGCTGATCGGCGTGGCTCACACGGTGCATCAGCTCGTGGCGCTGCGCCTCGTCGCGGGGCTGGTGGGCGGTTATGCATCGGCGTCCACGGTGATGGTGGGCACCCAGGCGCCGCGCGAACGCGCAGGCTGGGCGCTCGGTGTGCTGTCGACCGGCGCGCTCGCGGGCAATCTGATCGGGCCGCTCGTGGGCGGGCTGCTGCCGGGCTGGATCGGCATTCGCGGCACCTTCTTCGCGGGCGGCGCGATGATCGCCGTGGCTGCTTTGCTTACGATCTTTGTCGTGAAGGAGGATTTTCAGCGCGGCGATGCGGGGGCGCGGGCATCACGGGCGACATCGCGCCCGGCCGTTGACGGGCGCAACGGCACGCGCTTGCCGCAGCGCGCCAACTACGCGGTGATCGCCGCGCTGCTCGTCACGGCGATGATGGTGTTGCTCGCGAACATGTCGATCGAGCCCATCATCACGGTCTATATCGGCGGGCTCGGCGTCGCGGCAGATCGGCTGACGCGCGTGGCGGGCGTCGTCATGGCGTGCTCGGCACTCGGCAGCATGTTGACGGCGGCGCGCCTCGGCGCGCTCGCGGATCGCATCGGCAGCTGGAACGTGATCGTCGGTTGTCTCGTGGCGACAGCGCTCGTCATGATTCCGCAGGCGTTCGTCACGGAGTGGTGGCAGCTTGCGGCGCTGCGCGTGCTGATGGGCATGACGCTCGCGGGGCTGCTACCCGCCATCGCCAAGCTCGCCCGGCACGCCGTGGACGAACGCAGCACCGGCCAGATGCTCGGTTACCTGCAATCGGCGCAGTTCAGCGGGCAGGTGGCGGGCCCGCTGATTGGCGGGCAGATTGGCGTGCTCTTCGGATTGCACGCGGTGTTCTTCGTCACGGGCTCGCTGCTCATGCTCTGCGCGGGGCTTGCGCATTGGGCGCGCAAGCCTTGACGTGCGCGGCGGCGTTCGGCGCGCCGCTGCGGCGGACGGCGCTGCTCACGCCTGCGCGGGACCCATCACCTTGTCGAGCGTGATCGGCAGATCGCGCACCCGCACACCCGTTGCGTGATAGACGGCATTGGCAATCGCCGCGGGCACGCCCGTAATGCCGATCTCGCCAATGCCGCGAATGCCGAGCGGATTGAAATGCTGGTCGTTCTCGTCCACGAACGTGACGTCGATGTCCTGGATGTCCGCGTTCACGGGCACGTGATACTCCGCAAGGTTCGCGTTCGTGAAGCGGCCATGGCGCAGATCGAGTTGCGTGCCTTCTTCGAGCGCGGTGCCCACGCCCCACACGATGCCGCCCATCAACTGGCTGCGCGCGGTCTTCGCGTTGAGCAGCCGCCCCACGCTGTAGACGCCCACGATGCGCGCCACGCGAATGGTGCCGAGTTCCGCATCCACGTGCACTTCGGCAAACACGGCGCCGAACGAGTGGAACGAGTAGCGCGCTTTCTCGTCGCCGGGCTTTGTGGTGCTCTGCGCCTCGATGGGCTGGCCGCCCGCCCGCGCGATGATGGCCGCGGCCGGATCGCGCCGCGAGCTGTCGCGGCGGCTCGTCACCCAGCCGTCTTCCACGGTGACGTCTTCGGCCGCGGCGCCGAAGAGCGGCGAGCCCTTGTCGGCAATGGCCGTGGCGATCAGCTTCGCGCGCGCCTGCAACGCCGCTTCGCGCACCGCGGGCGCGACGCTGGCCGCCGACTGCGAGCCGCCCGACCCGGGCGCGCGCGGCAAGGTCGAATCGCCGAGCGCGAAGCGGATGTTCTGCGGCGGAAAGCCGAGCGCGTCGGCGGCCACCTGCGTCATCACCGTGTAGGTGCCCGTGCCAATGTCCTGCGTGCCCGAGGCCACCATGGCCGTGCCGTCGGGCAGGATGCGCGCGATGGCCGATGCTTCGCTGCGATTCGCGGGATACGTCGCCGTCGCCATGCCGAGCCCGATCAGCGTGTCGCCGCGGCGCATGGAGCGCGGCGTGCTGGTGCGGCGCGACCAGCCGAAGCGCTGCGCGCCCACGCGATAGCACTCGCGCAGTGCCTTGCTCGACCATGGTTTGCCATCCTGAGGATCGACCTCGGCGTAGTTGGCGAGCCGCAGCGCGACGGGGTCCATGCGCAGGCGCCACGCGAGTTCGTCCATGGCGGATTCGAGCGCAAACGAGCCCGGCGTTTCGCCCGGCGCGCGCATGAAGGTGGGCGTGCCGACGTTGAGCGGCACGAGCCGGTGCGTGGTGGCCTGGTTCGGCACGGCGTAGAGAATGCGCGTGGCGAGGCCGCACATCTCGGTCCAGTCTTCGAAGGTCGAGGTGTTGGCAAGCGAGTCGTGACGCATGCCGGTGAGCGTGCCGTCGTGACGCGCGGCGAGCACGAGGCGCTGCTCGGTGTGCGGCCGGCCGCCCACGGGCCCGAACATCTGCGGACGCGTGAGCGCGAGGCGCACGGGGCGGCCCGTCTGCTTTGCAGCCATCGCGCACAACGAAACGTGCGACCACGACGAGCCCTTGCAGCCGAAGCCGCCGCCCAGGAACGGCGAGATCACGCGCACGTTGTCGGGCGCGATGCCGAACACGGCGGCCACCGCCGTGCGCGCGCCCGAGACACCTTGCGTCGAGTCGTAGAGCGTGAGCTGCGGGCCGTCCCAGTGGGCCATCGTGGCGTGCGGCTCCATGGGATTGTGGTGCTGCATCGGCGTGGTGTAGGTCACGTCGAGCACGGCGGCGCCTTCGTGCAAACCGGCCTCCACGTTGCCGCGCTGCGTGGCCATCGGGCGGTTCTGCTGGTCAGGCGGCGTGTGAGCCGCAGCCTTGGCGCGATCGAAGTCGAGCGCGGCGTTGCTCGCGCGGTACTGGATGCGTAGCGCGTTCGCGGCGTCCGTTGCGCGTTCGAGCGTGTCGGCCACCACTACGGCGACAGGCTCGTTGCTGTAGCGCACCTGGTCGTCCTGCAGCAGCGTGAGCCGGCGCCCCGCGGGCGGCGACAACGGCGAGCGCCCGCTGTTGGGCAGACGCATGGCGTTTTCGTGCGTCATGACGAGCAGCACGCCAGGCATGGACTGCGCGCGGCTCGCATCGATGGATGCGACGCTGCCGCACGCAATCGTGCTCGTGACGAGCACCGCATGCGCAAGACGCGCCTCGGGAAACTCGGCGGCGTAGCGTGCCTCGCCCGTCACCTTGAGCACGCCGTCGATACGATCGAGCGGCTGGCCGGTCAGGTTGTTCATGCGAAGTCTCCAATCTGTCCTGCGGCGCGCTTCATGCAGCGCACGATGGCGCGTTGTGCGAGCGGCACTTTGAAGGCGTTGCCCTCGAGCGGCCGGGCGTCGCGCAGGGCGAGGGCAGCGGCGTCGCGCAACGTGGCATCGGTGAGGCGCTGGCCCGCGAGCCGTTGCTCTGCTGCCGTGGCGCGCAGCGGCTTGTGCGCCACACCGCCCAGCGCGATGCGCGCTTCCTTCACGGTGTGGCCGTCCATCTGCAACGCAGCCGCGACCGAAACGAGCGCGAACGCGTAGCTCGCGCGGTCGCGCACCTTGAGGTAATGCGCGTGGTCGGCGAAGCGCGGCGGCGGGAGATCGACCGCGGTGATGAGTTCGCCGGGTTCGAGCGTGGTGTCGAGATCGGGACGGTCGCCGGGCAGACGATGAAACGAGGCGAATGGAATCTGCCGCTCGCCGCTCGGGCCGCTCACGAGCACGACGGCATCGAGCGCCGCGAGCGCCACGCTCATGTCCGACGGATTCACGGCCACGCATTGCGGGCTCGCGCCGAGAATGGCGTGCATGCGGTTGTGGCCACCCATCGCGGCGCACCCGCTGCCCGGGTTGCGTTTGTTGCACTGGGCGAACGCGGGATCGTAGAAATACGCGCAGCGCGTGCGCTGCATGAGGTTGCCGCCCACGGTGGCCATGTTGCGCAACTGTGCCGAGGCACCGGCAAGCAGCGCTTGCGAGAGCAACGGATAGCGCGTGCGAACGAGCGCGTGGTTCGCGGCGTCGCTGTTGCGCACGAGTGCGCCGATGCGCAGCGCGCCGCCCGGTCGCGTATCGATCGAATCGAGGCCGCTGATGCGCGTGATGTCGATGAGCTTGACGGGATGCGCCACGCCGCCTTTCATGAGGTCCAGCAGATTCGTGCCGCCGCCGATGAACACCGCGCCCGGCTGCTGCGCGGCACGCACCGCGCTCGCGACGTCGGTTGCGCGTTCATAGGAGATCGCTTGCATGTGGGCTCGCTCCTGTCTGTTGTCTGTTGCGTGGATCGATGCGTGGGTTATGCCTTCGCCGTATGCACAGCGCGCACGGCGGCCACGATGTTCGGATACGCGCCGCAGCGGCACAGGTTGCCGCTCATGCGTTCGCGGATCTCGTCGTCGGAAAGCTGTGCGGGACGCGTGCGTACGTCGTCGGTGGCGGCGCTCGCGGTGCCTGCGGAGAACTCGTTCAGAAGCGCCGTGGCCGAGCACAGTTGGCCCGGCGTGCAATAGCCGCACTGAAACGCGTCATGTTCGATGAACGCCTGCTGCATGGGACTCAGCACACCGTTGTTCGCGAGGCCTTCGACGGTGGTGATGCGCTCGCCTTCGTGCATGACGGCAAGCGTCAGACACGCGTTGATGCGGCGTCCGTTGGCGAGCACGGTGCAAGCGCCGCATTGACCGCGGTCGCAGCCCTTCTTGGTGCCCATGAGACCGGCGTATTCGCGCAGCGCATCGAGCAGCGTGACGCGCGGTTCGAGTTGCAAGGTGTACTCGCGGCCGTTGATGTCGAGCCGCACAGGCTGCGGCGGGACGGCTGCGCGCGGCGGCGTGGGCGAAACCGATGGCGGCACGGCGGAGGGCGCCGCCACCTGAGGCGTCTGCGCGCGCAGATGCGGCGCCGCGCCTATCGTTGCGGCCGCCGCCGCGGACTGCAGGAAGCGGCGGCGGGCCTTATTGGCCGGGGGCGGCGCGCTGTCGGTATCGGAAGCGCGGGGCCGATGAGTCGATGCCGTCGCCTCGTCATCAGGCGTCTCGGTATGGGTGGGTGTCGTCGTGAATCGATCGCTGGACATGACGTTCTGCTCACTCCATGAAGGTGGGTGCAGAGGCAGCAATTTCAGTGCCGCGCGCAGGGTGCAGGCCCGCGCATCAACGTCGCACGTTGCACGCAACACGCGGCAAAGTAAAGCAGATGTCGCGACTTTCGTTCGATATGACAGCGGTCTGGCGCGAGGCTGTCACGCAGGTGGCGGCATGCTGTCGTGATCGACAGAAAAGGGCGTGGAGGGGCGTGAACGACGTTGCACCGAAGGCTTGCGATTTCGCTACGGGATTTCGCTACCGCACGCTCGAACGTGATGGGGCGACGGGTGGCGTGTGCGATCGATCGACGGCTTGCGCTGTTGCGCGGCTACGCCCCTTCGTTCACCGCATCGCGTTTCGCCTGCGCGCGCCATTGCGCCGGGGTCACGCCCACGTGTCGTTTGAATACGCGCTGGAATGCGGCGTCGGACTGATACCCCACCGCTTCACCGATCTCCGCCACGGAAAGCCGTGTTTGCGCGAGCTTGCGGCCGGCCAGCGTCATGCGGATTTCGGTCAGCACGTCGGCGGGCGAACGGCCCAACGCTTCTTCGAAGTGGCGCACGAACGTCGCACGCGACATGTGGCAGCGCGCGGCGAGTGCGGGGAGGGTCCACGGTTGAGCGGGCTCGTCGAACATCGCGGCAATGGCCGGTTGCAGACGCGGCCTCTGCGCGAGTGCAAGCAGGCCGCGCGGGGCGTCGGCAGATTCGCTCGCGCAGCGCAGTGTCAACGCGAACAGCGCACCGGAGAGTTGATTCACGATCGTTCCATAACCGGGGCGCTGCTCGAACGCTTCTTCGCGCATGAGTTCGACGAGACGCGCAAGACGACTGGCCGCGAAGGCGGTATCGCGTTCGTCCTGCTCGACACTCGCGGTCATGCTGCTGACGATGAGGCGTTGCGGCAGATGATCGCGTAGCAACTGCTGCGGCACGACCGGCAACACGAACCATCCGCAGAGCAGGTCGGCGCCACCACGCGTGCTGCCGTTGGTCGCGATGGTCAACCCGTCAACCTGTTCCTCGCGCACGGCGCGTGCCCGTTTGCCGCTGCCGTCGTGCACGGTGTGCGCGCTGCCGGACGGGAACAGCACGATGTCGCCCGCCTTCATGCGCACCGCGGATTTACCGCGTGGCGCGCCGGGTATTTCCACGACGGCTTCGCCACGCAACAGCACGTGATAGCGGATTTCCCACTCGCCGGCGCGTGGCTCGTCGAGCCGCCACGGGGAGCCGAAGTGGCAGCGCACGTCGAGTCGCCCGGCGACGGGCATCAGCGAAAGGAGTCGGTCGAGTAGTTCCATGTGAGACGTTTGAGCATGAATTTGCGCAATTATGGCATTAAACGGCTCGTGGTGTGTGCCTACACTGACGTCCATGCCATACGACATGGCTAACCTCTCAACTCAGGAGCACATCATGACCCGTCTCACCAGCATCCGCCCCGAAGCCGCCACCGGTGCCGCCGCCGAAGTGTTCGCGAAGATCAAGAAGGCCGTCGGCAAGGTGCCGAACGCTTACGCCACGGTCGGCACGCACAGCCCCGAAGCGCTTTCGGCTGTGCTCGCGTTCGACGCCGCGGTGGCGGCCAGCACGCTCGGCAAGTCCGATATCGAAGTCATCAAGCTCGTGGTGAGCGAGCACGTGGGCTGTGATTACTGTGTCGCTGCACACACGCTGATGGGCAAGCTCGCGGGGCTTTCGGCCGAACAGATGAAGCAGGCGAGGTCGGGCGCGGCAACCGGCGACGCGAAGCGCGACGCGCTGGTCACGTACGTGCGCACGCTCGTCGGCACGCGCGGTACGGTGCCGGCTGATGCGGTGGACGCGATTCGCGCCGCCGGCTACACGGAGCGCCAGGTCATCGAGATCAATCTCGCGATCGCGTCGATCACGTTCACGAATCTGGTTAACCGCGTGAATGACACGGACATCGATTTTCCGGCCGTCGCATAACGTTGCGTGACGTTGCGTGACGTTGCATAAGGTCGGTGTGTCGGCACGCGGACGCCGATTGTATGGCTCGCCAAAACAGTGATTTCAGGCGCGACCCGTTTAACGCGGGCCGCGCAACTCCTACACTGGCATCCAACAGCTTCAGACAAACAACGGTCTGCGGCTTATCCGATAAACAACTTTTGGAGGTTCATCATGAAATCGCTTATCAAGTCCGTGGTTATCGCTCTTGCCGTCGCTGCACCGGTGGCTTCGTTTGCGCAGTCGAATGCGCCCGTGACACGCGCCCAGCTTCGCGCCGAACTGGTGCAACTGGAAAAGGCCGGCTACAACCCGGTTTCGGACCGCGTCGACTATCCGGCGCGACTGCAGGCAGCGCAAGCGCGCGTCGCGGCGCAGAACGGTGACGCGCAGGCTTATGGCGGCACGGTAGCGGGTTCGTCGCAATCGGGCCAGCGCACCGACGTGCAAGTGTCGTCGTACTCGGCGCCCATCTTCGTGCGTCATTGATGGAAGCAGCGCCGGCCGGATGAATGGGCTGGCGCGTGATTTGAGCGGTATTTGAAGGCTCTGGCTTTGAAGGCGCTAGCCCGCCACTCCCGTTAATGGGGAGTGGCGGGCTTGTTTCGTTTGCGGAGTTATTTGGCGGTCGTTTTGCAGGCGCGACGCGATTATCTCGCCAGACAAAACAGTGATTTCGGGCGCGGCCCGTTTAACTCGGGCGGCTCAACTCCTACACTGCTCTCTAACAGCTTCAGACAAACAGTGGTCTGGGGCTTGCCGGACAAACAAACTTAGGAGGTCCATCATGAAATCGCTCGTCAAGTCTGTGGTTATCGCCCTTGCTATCGCTGCGCCGGTGGCTTCGTTCGCGCAGTCGAATGCGCCTGTGACGCGTGCGCAGGTTCGCGCCGAACTGGTGCAACTGGAGAAGGCCGGCTACAACCCGTCCGGCGACCGTACCAATTACCCGTCGGAATTGCAGGCTGCGCAGGCACGTGTAGCCGCGCAAAACGGTGACGCGCAGGCCTATGGCGGCACGGTGGCGGGTTCGTCGCAATCGGGTCAGCCCGCTGAGCGGCAAGTGTCGTCGTACTCGGCCCCTATCTTCCTGCATCACTAAAAGCGCGCGCGGGGCGCGTCGATGCGCCCCGCGGCACGCATCAGTCGATGCCGTGAAAGATCGCGTCGTCCGGCCCGAGCCATGCGGGCCGTTTCCATGTGGCATCGCGCATCGAATGCTGGACGAGTTTTTCCACGCCAAGCAGTACCGCGAAGATCGCCATGCGCACCGGAATGCCGTTGTCCGTCTGCCGGAAGATGGCGAGGCGCGAGTCGTGGTTCAGGTCGGTTGAGAGATCGTTGGCGCCCGGCCGGCTGTCGCGCGGCAGCGGGTGCATGATCAGCGTGTCCGGTCCGCACACGGCATCGACGAGCGCCTGATTGATCTGGAATTCGGGCGTGTAGCCCTCGAACGATTCGTCCGCGAAGCGTTCTTTCTGGATGCGCGTGGCGTACACCACATCGGCGCCGCGCAGGCCTTCCGCGAGCGCGTGCGTCTGTTCCACCACATGATCGTTACGCGAGATCTGCTCGATGATGTAGCTGGGCATTTCGAGCGTGGGCGGCGAGATCAGCGTGAACTTGATGCCGCGATACAACGCGAGCAGCTTCACGAGCGAATGCACCGTGCGGCCGTACTTGAGATCGCCTACGAGTGCGATGTGCGCACCGTCCACGATCTTGCCGAGCCGCGAGAATTCGCGCTGGATGGTGTAGAGGTCGAGCAGGGCCTGGCTCGGATGTTCGCCGGGGCCGTCGCCGCCGTTGATGACGGGAATGTTGGTGGCGCGCGCGAATTCGGCCACGGAGCCTTGTTCAGGATGACGAATCACCATCGCGTCGACGTAGCCGCTCATCACGCGGCTCGTATCGTAGATGGATTCGCCTTTCGCCATCGACGAGAACGTGAAGCCCGTCGTGTCGCATACCGATCCCCCGAGCCGGCAGAACGCCGCGCCGAAGCTCACGCGCGTGCGCGTGCTGGCCTCGAAGAACAGATTGCCCAGCACGGCGCCTTCCAGCACGCGCGAGATTTTCCGGCGCTGGGCGATGGGCTGCATGATGTCGGCGACGCGAAAGAGCGCTTCTACGGCGTCGCGCGAGAACTGGTCGACGGAAAGCAGTTGGGGCTTGCCTTCGAACAGCATCTGGCTGGCAAGCGACTGTGAATCTACGCTTTGCGTATATCCTTCGCCGGGCTCGGCATTGACCACGATCTCGGAAACGAAGCGCTCCACGATTTCGGGCATGCCGCGCGATTCCTGCGAATCGTCGGGCAGAAGCCATGTGTCCAGCGCCCGGCGGGACACGCCGATGCGGCTTGCGAAGGAGTCGCGGGTCATGTTCAGACGCCGCATGGCGTCGCGAAGGAAGGCTTGTTGGGGGACGCTCATGGTGGCACCGTGCGGTTGGTCGGCGAAAGGAATCTATACGCGGTGCGTATATTAGTTCGTCGCCTGTGGAAGTCAAGCGGATTCGGCCCGAGCTTGCGCCTGCGCACGGCTTCGTCTTTCCGCCGCGGGCGCCACCGCCGTCCAAAACCGGTTAAACTGCCGCCCATGCATTCCGCCGCCTTTTTCCAACATCGTGTGTTCCAGTCCGCCGGTCTCGCCGCGCGGGCCGCGGTGGCGTGCATGTTCGCCGGCTCGAAAGCCAAAAAACAGCTGCTCATCTGACCGGAGCCTGCTGTTCCGTCAGATGTGCGACGGAACAGTTGGCAGCCCCCGGCCCCGCAATATCCCCCGCCGTTTCTGTAGTCCCCGGGTCTTCACCAGCCTCGCCGCGCGCCGCTCTGCGGATCTTCCATACGGTCGCATTCGAGGTATGTCATGTCGATTTTTTCGGGTATCTGGATTCCTGTCGTCACGCCGTTCGCCCATGGGGCCGTGGATCACGAGGCACTTGCCGCGATGGTTCGCCGCCAGGCGCAGGCCGGGGTAGCGGGATTTGTCGCGCTGGGCACGACGGGCGAGCCGGCTGCGCTCGATGCAGCCGAGCAGGCCGCCGTGCTCGCCACGATCCGGCGTGCCGCAGGCCCACTGCCCGTGGTGGCCGGCGTGAGCGGCAATCAGGTGGCAAGCGTGCGCGAGCAGATTGCGATGCTCAACGAGAAGCCCATTGCGGGGCTGCTCATCAGCGCGCCGTACTACGTGCGGCCGTCGCAGGCCGGGCTCATCGATTATTTCTCCACACTCGCCGATGCGAGCGCGAAGCCGATCCTGCTCTACGACATTCCACAGCGCACGGGCGTGCGTATCGATCTGCCGACGTTGCTTACGCTCGCGGAACATCCGCGCATCGTAGGCGTGAAGGATTGCTCCGGGTCGCTCGAAACGACGCTGGCGCTGATTCTGGATGGCCGGCTCCAGGTGCTGTGCGGCGAGGACCTGAATCTGTTCGGCACGCTGTGCATGGGCGGTAGCGGCGGCATTACGGCGTCTGCGCACGTGCAGCCGGAGCGCTTCGTGGCGATGTATCGCGCGCTTGCCGAGGGCAGGCTGGACGAGGGACGCGCGCTTTGGCACGCGCTCGTGCCGCTCGTGCGCGCGCTGTTCGCCGAGCCGAACCCGGCGCCCGTCAAGGCGGCGCTCGCCGTGCTCGGCATCATGCGCAACGAACTGCGCGCGCCGATGACGCCGGTCAGCCCGGCGTTGCAGCGTCAACTGGAGACGCTGCTGGCGGCGTAGTGTCGAGCGCGAAGCCCTCGTCGAGCCAGCCGGTGATGCCGCCGATCATGACCTTCACCGGCCGGCCGAGTCGGGCGAGACGGATGGCGCCACGCGCGGCGCCGTTGCAATGCGGGCCGGCGCAGTAGGTGACGAAGAGCGTGTCTGCGGGATAGGCGGCGAGCTTCGACGCCACGATCTTGCCGTGCGGCAGATTGACTGCGCCGGGCACATGGCCGCGTGCGTAGAGAGCAGGGCTGCGCACGTCGAGCAACACGAAGTCGGGCGTGCCGGAAGCGAGCGCATCGTGGACGTCCCAGCAGTCGGTCTCGAAACCCATCGACGATTCGAAGTGCGCGAGGGCCGTGGCACTCGGGGCCGCGGGTACGGCGGTGACGGCGTTCGGTGCCGCGCCCGGCGTGGCATCGATTGCGTGGGCGGTGGTTTCGCTGCGTGAAAACTCGGGCGGCATGGTGGGGCTCCTCTTTGATCGGGATGGAGCCCACATGGTGCGATGGCGACGCCGCGCCGGTAAGTGGCGCAATCGACAATCTCCGGTAACATCGCGCCATGCCAGATCATCTCGTCGTCGCGCTGGTCTACGACCGGCTCTGCACCTTCGAATTCGGCTGCGTCACCGAGGTGTTCGCGCTCGAGCGCCCGGAACTCGGTGTGGACTGGTACCGCTTTGCGGTGTGTGCCGTGGAGCGTGGACCGATACGCGCGGCAGGCGGCATCACGCTCGCGGCGCCTCACACGTTGGCGTTGCTCGACCGTGCGCAAACCATCGTCGTGCCGGGCTGGCGCGATGCCGCCGAACTGCCGCCGCCCGCGTTGCTGAAGAAGCTATACGCCGCCTGGCGGCGCGGCGCGCGTCTGTGCTCGATCTGCTCGGGCGTGTTCGTGCTTGCGGCCGCCGGCGTGCTGGACGGCAAAACCGTCACGACGCACTGGCGCTACGCGCAGCAGTTACAGCAGCGCTACCCGCAGCTGCGTGTGAAACCCGACGCGCTGTATGTCGATGAAGGTGAGGTGATGACGTCCGCGGGGTCGGCGGCCGGGCTCGACATGCTGCTGCATCTCGTGCGCCGCGATTACGGGCCGGCGGTGGCGAATCGCGTGGCGCAGCGCCTCGTCGTGCCGCCGCATCGCGACGGCGGGCAGGCGCAGTTCGTGCCGAGACCGATGCCGCCCGACAACGGTGGTCGTCTTGCGAAGCTGATGGACTGGATGCGCGCGAACGCGGCGCAGACCCATACGCTCGCCTCGCTCGCGGAGCGAGCCGCGATGAGCCCGCGCACGCTGCAGCGCCAGTTTCGCGAGGCCACGGGCCAGGCGCCTGTGGAGTGGCTGATTCGCGAGCGAGTGGCGATTGCGCGGGAACTGCTCGAAGCGTCCGGCGAGATGCCGATCGCGCACGTGGCGCAGCTCGCGGGCTTTGGTTCGGAGGAGTCGCTACGCCGTCACTTCAGGCGCATTGCGCTGACGAGTCCGGCGCAATATCGCAGAAAGTTCGGCGTTGGCGCGTCGGGTCGCCGTACGGCGGCGTGACGGGATTCAGGCAGCGACCACGTTCGCCACGTTACGCTTCGCCGTTCTGAAGAACCCGCCGCCCCGGGACATGGGATGCGACCACGCGCGCGATATCCAGCGCGCTGCTTTCGGCGGGCACGACCTGGCGCCTCGCGTCTTCGTCGTCAGGCAGTGTCCATTCGACGAGCCGGTACGAACGTCCGAACGGATGACGCTGCGGCGCCGATATCCTGCAGCTTTGCACGGGCTTGACTGCGGTATCGCGCTGCATGGTGTGAAGCAGTTGAAGCACCGCGCTCTCGTCCAGCACTGTTTTTCTGGTCATTGTGGTTTCTCCCCACGTGTCAGCGACCCTGGCACGCCCTGTGAGGCTGCAACAGCCCAAAAAAATGCCGCCGATGCTTTGGCGGCCGAACAGGGGATGGTCGTATGGTTGCAGCGAAGAATTAAACGAGCCTTAAAGCACGCGGTGAGGTTGTATCAGTTCATTTCGCGAGCGGATGCGCGGACAGCGCCGGACGGTGTGCGCAGGGTGCGTGATGGAGTCGCGCCGCATATCGGCGGAGCAGGCGGAGCAGGGCATACGAGTGAGGTGCGTGCAAAAACCTGCACGTTGTCAGTGAGTGCCGCTGACCAGGGGCGTGCCCGAGCATGCGACGCCGCTGGCGCAGCGTCGACTTCAAAAGCAGGGAAAAGGAGAAGCGGCGGGCTTACTTCGCGCCGCGCGTGTGGCTATGCCGTAGCGTTTCGCGAACCTTTTTCGCGACGAACAGCGGCACATAGTCGAGGATGCGGGCGTCGGCCCGGTAGTCGTCCCATGTTTCTTCGTACATTCTTGCCACCGTTTCTTCCGGCGTATTGGTTTCAGCTGCAATGGCGTGGACGACTTCCGCTTTGTTGGGCTGAGCCATGTTGCTCTCCGGGGGCGACAGGACGAGGGAAGAAAGACGCGCAGGTCTGATTAGAGAACACCGGATGGCCCGATGCAAATTGAATCGCACTATCGGTCCGGCGCCGGGTAAAAGAAGTAGACCGGGTTCCACTACACCCGTGCCGTGTATGCAAGATGCGCGCCTTGAATCCGGTATGGCCACGCGGCATGACGGCGCAGTGCGCTACCCCTCTTTTTGCCATATTCGCTTCGTACGGCCGTGGTATATATGGCGACGTTCCCACATTCTGGTGGACGGCAACTGTCCGCTATATCAGTCACTCGCTTTTGACGGAGCGTGACGATGAAAACGCTAAAAATCGCCGGGTATTGCGCGCTCGGTGTCGTGGTGGTCGCATTACTCGTGAGCCTCAGCGCTATTCTGCGCGACAGCGTCATTAACCGGCAGATCCACATGCAAGGCCCGTCCGACAGCAGTGTGGTGGCACAGAGTACCGATACGCCGGCGTCCGCCGTTATCTCGTCCCGCTAACAGCCGCTGTTTTTTCTCTTTTCGCCATGCACGTCGCTATGCACGCGCGGCGGCCTTGCCGCGCAGCCGACATGGGCGCGTCATTCCTAATCTGACGATCTTTGACATTCGCCCTCGTGACGTTCCAATAGAATCGATTCGCAGGAGAAACTGGCCGTCATCGTAAGTGTTAAATCTCGCCGAAATTTTTTCGGTCGCGAAACCGATTGGCCGTTTCGATTATCGACTTTATTCCCGAACGTCAGTGCCTTGCGCTCGTGCGCCTGCTCGGCGCGGCCGGCTGAAAGAACGGCAAAAAGAAGGGCAAAACCCAATGCAAACGGATCAGACGCGATAGCGTCCGTTTGGTTTGCACACGGCATGTGCGTCATCGTTGCGCGCCGTTTGCCGTCTTCAGTCGCGCCGCCGCGGCAGCGCCCGGATGTTTCGCCAACGCGACAGGGCCGCACCGGCTCGCATGGTTGTCGCGTTCACAGTGACGGAGTGCCGGGTGCACCGGGAACAAAGCCGCCATGTTGCAGCATTGCGGGGGGAGCATGAGGATAGCGATTCTGGCCGCGGACGTGACGCGCGCCGACTTTGCCGCTCAGGCGCTGTTGCGCGGCGGCCATACCTGCCGGGCATTTTTCGACGGCGTGTCGCTCGCGCACGCGCTCGAACAGCAAGCACTGGATCTCGTGGTAATCGACTGGGACATGTCCCGCATGCGCGGCGACATGCCACTGGGCTGGGCGCGGCAACGCAGCCCGGCCAGAACGCCGGTGCTGTGCATTGTGCAGGCCGGGGGCGCAGCACCGCCTGGCGTAATCGGCGATGTCCCCGTGGACCGTTGCGTGATCGGGCCGCTGTCCGCAGCGGCACTGCTCGCTGAGGTCGATGCCATGCTGGCCCGGGCGCTTGCCGAGCGGTCGGTCGCGCTGGCTACACACGGCGCGCACGGATACGCGGGCATGAACGGCCATGCGAATGGCTACAGGAACGGCCAGGCCATCGACCGGAAGATCGATCACGGAATCGACCAGAGTACGGGCAAGGCTGTGTTCGGCGACTTCGAATTCGATTTCGGCACACGCGCAGTGTTCGTGAAAGGGCGAGCCGTCACGCTGACCCAGAAAGAATTCAGCCTTGCCCTGCTGCTCTTTCAGTGCATCGACGCGTCGCTGTCGCGCGAGCAGATCTTCGAAGCGGTGTGGCCGTCCTCGGCTGGCGCGCCGTCGCGCACCATGGACACGCACATTTCCGTGGTGCGTACCAAGCTCGGGCTCAGGCCGGAAAACGGCTACCGGCTCTCGCCTATCTACGGCTACGGCTATCGTCTCGAGCAGCTGGTGAATCGCGATAAGGCATGACGCTTCACGGCGGCGCACCGCTACAGGTGCGCCTCGCACGCTCGATTCACGGCACGGCGTCTCAGACCGTCCGCAGCATCCCGCCATCCACGAAGTAGGTCGCGCCTACGCTGTAACTGGCCCGCGGCGAGCAGAGGAACACGATGAAGTCCGCGAGTTCCTCCGGCGTCGCGAAGCGCCTGATCGGCGCGTGCTCGTCGGCCACGCGCTGTAGATAAGCTTCCCAGTCTCCACCGTCCTGAGCGCTCAGCTGTTTCGCCGTCTTGATCCAGTCCGGCGTCAGCACGAGCCCGGGATTGATGGTATTCACGCGGATGTTGTCGCCGACGAGTTCGTTCGCGAGGTTCTTCGAGAACATCATGAGGGCGGCCTTCGTGACGTTATAGATAGGCTCGTAGCCGAGCGGCTGCACCGCACAGATCGACGCGTTGTGCAGGATCACGCCACCGCCGCGCGCTTTCATGCCCGGCGCGAGGCCGCGTGCGAGCCTGACCGCGGCCATCACGTGCAAGTCCCAATACGCCTGCCATTTCTCGTCGGGCGCGGCCATGATGGTCTCGTTGCTGCCCGTGCCCGCGTTGTTGAAGAGGATGTCCGCGCCGCCGAAGCTTTCGAGTGCGCCGCGCACGAGCGCCTCCACGCCGGCGGATGTGGCGACGTCGCAGGCCACCGGCACGGCCTTGACGCCGTGTTTCGCGGCGATCTCGCGTGCAGCGCACGCAAGGCGCGCCTCCTGCCGCGCGGCGAGTACGAGGTTCACCCCTTCGGCCGCCAGGCCTTCCGCCACCGCGAGTCCGATGCCCACGCTTGCGCCCGTCAGCACCGCCACCTTGCCGCGCAGTTTCAGGTCCATTGCTGTCTCCTTGTCATGAAAAGTTCACCGGATAAGGCTGGGCCGCCGCGTCGTCATTCTTCTGCAACGTCTGACGGCGATCAATTATTTCGGGAGCACGTCATACAGACTTCCTCGTGTCTCGTGCTTCGAGCCTGACTCCACCCGACTCCACGCTCCCGATCACCTTCTGACGTCGACAGGAATCCCATGAACACGCCTACTCCCGCGTCTGGATCCGCTTCCCGCTCACACCGCAAGGACCGCGCGCCGGCGCTGCCGTTCTTCTGGCCGATCGCCGCCGCGGCCGCCATGGTTCAAACCGGCATCCAACTGTCCGCGAAGAATCTGGCCTTTCTCGCCGAAGAGGAGAAGATCCACTTCGGTTTGCATCCGGCCCTCGCGACACCGAGCCGCCCGCTGCTCGATCTGCGCACCATGGTGCTGCGCGACTACTCCTCGACGCCGCACGCGAACCACAGCGCCGCGGCATCTCACGCTGCGTCGTCCGACACAGTTCTACCGACCATCGTGGACGCGCCCTACGCGGGCCACAGCGCGATGATCGCCGACTTCCAGCCCGGTCAGAGTCTCATGGAAACGCTGCGCAAGCATGGCCTCAAACGGCTTTATCTAACCGACTGGAAAACGGCAACGCTCGACATGAAGGATCTCGAGATCGACCAGTATCTCGCCGAACTGAACGTGTGCGTGGACGAGCTGGGCGGCCGCGTGAACCTGATCGGCCTGTGCCAGGGCGGCTGGATGGCGGCGATGTTCGCGGCGCGCTTTCCCCACAAGGTGGCGAGCCTCGTGCTGGCCGGCTCGCCCATCGATACCGACGCGGGCGACGGTCCCATCAAGCAGATGGCCCACACCTTGCCCCTGTCGTTCTACGAAGACCTGGTGCGCCTGGGCGACGGCCTGATGCGCGGGCGGTTCATGCTGCGGGGCTGGAAGAACATGCATCCGGACCAGCACTACATCACCGATCACGTCGACCTCTACGAGCACATCGACGACCCGGCGTATCTGAAGAAGGAAGAGGCGTTCGAAAGCTGGTACGAGAATCCCGTCGATCTGCCGGGGCGCTGGTATCTCCAGGCCATCGGCCAGATTTTCAAGGAGAACCGGTTCGCGAAGGGCGAGTTCGTGGCACTGGGCAAGCGCCTCGACCTGCGCACGGTGACGTGCCCGGTCTATCTGCTGGCGGGCGAATCTGACGACATCACCACGCGCGAGCAGGTCTTCGATGCGGACAAATACCTCGGCACGCCGCCCGCGGACATCGTGAAGAAGCTCGTGCCCGGCGGGCACATCGGGCTTTTCATGGGGTCGCGCACGCTGCGCGAAGCGTGGCCCGGCATTGCGGCCTGGGTCGCCAGTGCCTCGGCGCGATCTGCCTCAGCCTGACTGTTTCGCGGGCTGCTTCAATGTGGGAGCGGGCCACGTCAGCGTGACGGTCACGCTGCCGTGGCGAGGTATGTCGATGGTGCGGGCGCGTTCGACCCGGTCCGACGTGGCGATCAGCCGATAGTGGCCCGCAGGCAGCTTCGCGTACAGGAACGGACCGTCCGAGCGCGTGGTGAAGAGCGTCGAGCCGTCCGCGTTTTCCACGCGCACGGCAACGTCGGAGAGATACGTTCCGGCGGACGTCGCAAACGTGGCCCGCATGCTGTAGTCCGTGCGGACGGCGCGCATGGCGTCGGCCTCGTCCTGACCTACGCCGCCCGAGACGTAGGCAATGCCATTCGCGTAGTGCACGTCGAGGCCAGGCGCCTGACTTGCCACGGCCCCAGGCTCGCCGCTGTCCACCATCAGCCCCACCTTGCCGCAGTCCATACCGTAGCTGCGCATCGTCGCCTCGCCGTTCGGACCCACGCCAGATTTGCCGCCGTGCATGCCGCTGTCCGCGCCGCCCCGCGCGCCACCTTGCGCGCCGCGCATGCCGCGGCGCGTCGGCGAGGGTAACGCCACGCCTTTTTCCTTCGCGCGGGCCACCAGCGTGTCGCGCATGCGACGCGCGATGGCGAGGCGCTCGTCGAGCGTCGATGCGTTGTGCATTTCATTGCAGTAATCGAGCCGCTCCTGGGGCGAAACCAGCTCGCGCGGTTCGACGACGGGCGGCTTGCCCGGCCCCTGGGCGATGCTGGCAGACGAAACGGCAAGGAGCGCGGCAACCAGCAGCGCGGCCTTGAACAAGGGACTTCGAACAACGGACATGGGCATTTCCCCGGGCAACGGATGCGAACGCGAGTGCGTTCCATCGTGCCGCCGGGTGTTGCTGCGACGTTGATTTGGGTCAAGCGTGAGGCGTCGCGAAAGGGCCGTCCTCAAGAAGGGCGGATAAGCGCGCGTCTGTGCTCCACGCGCCAAAAAGGTGTGGAGGCCGGCTCAGCCCGGCCGATTCTGATCTCCCGGAAAGTTCGCGCAGCGCGAACTGATTTATCATCGCCGACTTGCGGGTCCCGAAAAGGGAATACTTGCGGTGAATTAGGCGCTCGCAAAATTTTTTATTGCGGCACTCGCAAAAAATGGCATATCCAGTTTGCATATATGCATCCGGCTTGCCGTTTCCGGTTTGGTCGCGCAGCCCCCTGTTGCGGTAGCGGCGCCAGCGGTGCCCCATCCGGGCGCCGCCTCGTCGGGCCCACGGAGCCGGACCCCGCAGCCGGATTCCTCGTCTCCGTTGCTTCATGGCGAGGGCGGCCAGGCGAGGGAGTCGCCTCAAGTAATCTAAAGAACTGCCGATAAACGGACACTGGCTGTCAGTCCAGGCTGGATCGGCCGGCTATGCGAGTGCATCGCCAGAGTGCACCGCGCGCATGCACCCCGGGCGGCGTCCGCGTTCTGAATGGATTGTGCGCATCGCTCTTTTTCGGTTTGCGGCTTTCCAGTCGTTACTCGGCGCCTAGACAAGAGATGAACAAAGCAATGTCATTCAGTGGATTCAGGCTGTACAGCGGACGTCGGAAAACGCCGGATCACGCGGCCTGGCGCGCCGTGGCACGCAGGTCGGTCCGGGAAGCCATGCGCTCGGTCGAGGAATATTCGATTTACGAACTCGACGCCCGCGGCCGCATCGCCACCTGGAACAGCGGCGCCGAGAGCCAGATGGGGTATCGCGCGAGCGAAGTCATGGGGCGCCATTTCGGCCAGCTGTTTTGCGCCGAAGAGGGGCGGGTAAGCGAGGCCGAGCGCAGCCTCTCGAGCGCCGCGGCCGAAGGCCGCTTCAGCGGCGAGCTATGGCTGCGCCGCAAGGACGGCACGCAGTTCTGGGCGCGCATGGTCGTGACGCGGCTTTCGCACAGCGTGCGTCGCGCGGCCGGCTATCTCGTCATCACGCACGACCTCACCGATTTGCGGCGCCGCGAGGAAACGGTGCGGTTCACGCTGGATAGCGACGAGCAGGCCGTGATCCGTACCGACGCCCATCAGTGCGTGACCTTCATGAACACCGCCGCGGAGCGCACCACGGACTGGTCTTCGGAGCGCGCCATCGGCAAGCCGCTCAAGGAAGTGCTGCGCATCGTCGACCGGCACGGGCGCCCCTGCAATTTCGACCCGCGCCAGTGGAGTTCGCGCGGCGCGGCCGCGGAGCGGCGCGAATTCAACAGCATGCTGGTGAGCCGTCACGGCAAGAGCTACGACGTCGACGTGTCCGTGTTCGCGATGCCCGACACAACGGGGCGTCACGGCGAAGCACTCGTCGTGTACTCGGACCGCACGAAGCATCGGCGCTTTCATCGCGAACTCGTACGAGCCGAGATGCACGATCGGCTCACCGGCCTGCCGAATCGCGCCGCGTTCGAGGCACGGCTCGACCAGGCGCTGCATCAGCATGTGGACCATGGTCGTGTGCATACGCTCTGCATGATCGATCTGCACGGCTTCGGCATGATCAACGAAGCCGACGGCAGCCTTGCGGGCGATACGCTGTTGCGCCAGGTGTCGCGGCTGCTCGTCCACGAACTGCGCGATACCGATCAGCTCGCGCGCCTCGGAGCCGACGAGTTCGGCGTCTTGCTCTACGACTGCCGCCTGCATCAGGCGCAAAAGATCTGCGCACGGCTGCTGCAGGAAATTCGCGCGCTGGAATTCGCCTGGGGCGATCACGTCTACGATCTGGGCGCGAGCTTCGGGCTGACCGAATTCGCGGACCGCACACGTTCGGTCAGCGACCTGATGAGTGAGGCGGGCATCGCGCGTTCGTCTGCGAAGGCTGCGGGGCGCAACCTCATCTTCACCTACACGCCCGGCGTGGGCGACGCAGCGCGCCAGCATTCGGCGCTGCGCATCGCGTCGAGCATCAAGTCGGCGGTGAAGGCGAACCGCTTTCGGCTCTATGGGCAGGAGATTCGCGCCCTGCCGGCATCGGGCGATGCACGGCCCCACGTCGAAGTGCTGGTGCGCATGGTGGACGAGGCGGGGCAACTGGTGATGCCAGGCGCCTTCATTCCGGCCGCCGAACGCAACAACCTGATGGTTGACATCGACCAGTGGGTAATCGGCGCGGTGATTCGCGACATCGGGCCCACGGTGGCGGATCTGCCTAACGTGATGCTCTCCATCAATCTGTCGGCGAATTCGCTGAGCGACCCGTCCATGGTTTCGTTCATGCAGGATCTGCTGGATGGATCGGCGCTGCCGCCCGAGCGGCTCTGCTTCGAAGTGACGGAGACCGCCTTCGTCACCAATCTCAAGCAGGCGATGGAGTTGATCGAGTTCCTGCGCTCGCGGGGTTGCTCGGTCATGCTGGACGACTTCGGCGCGGGCGTGAGTTCGTTCGGATACCTGAAGCAGTTCCCGGTGGACTACATCAAGATCGACGGCCACTTCGTACGCGACATCGTGAACAGCAATGTGGACCGCGCGATCGTGGAGTCGATTCACGAGATCAGCGGCAAGCTCGGTGCGCGGACCATCGCGGAGTTCGTCGAGTCGCCGGCCATTCTGGGCGTGCTCAACGAGATCGGTATCGACTACGCGCAGGGCTACGCGATTGGACGGCCCATGCCGTTCGCCGATCTGCTGCAAACGCTGCGCGGCGGCCAGGCTTGAATGGCCGGAGTGGGGCGCGTGCCGCTCACTCGTCGTCGCCGTCTTCGATGGCTTTGCGCTCGCGTCGTTCTTCGTTGCCGCGCCTTGCGCGCAGCCGCTGGCGCGAGAGCTGGACGATCACCTCGCCGGTGCTGGCGCCCGCAGGAATCTCGTTACGGATCACGTCGGGCACCATGGGCAGGCCCGAGCGCTGCCGCCGCAGCGCCTTTGCAATGGCCCTCCGGCACTCGTATCCGTGGCAGTCCCATTCGTCACGGATCTTTCCGCAGTAACGGCACTTGTTCATGACGAACAGTCTAACCGCATTCGCCCATGCCGCCGGGCGCGTGCGGGTACGGGCGTTGCTCGTCTTTGGGCATGGAGCCCGCACAACCCATATCCCCTTTCCACGCGAACCGGCGTCCCGGCTCGCTTTTCCGTTTCGCTTCGTGGGCGCAGTGGCGAGGCGCGCGCGCCATCGCGGCGCATACGCGCGTACCGCCGCCCTCCGGTCCCGGCCGCAAGCCGCCGCCCGACCCGTTGCCTGAAATCGATCCGGATCGCATGCCGCCGCCCGGCGACGATGACGACGCGGATCTTCCGCCCGACCCGGACCGTTTGCCGGAGGTCGATCCGCCGTCGCGCGAGCCGCCCGTTGGTTTGTGCCGCGCGTGAAGCGGGAATGGAGCGGAAATGAAGCGGGAACGAAGCGTAAAACAGACCGCCATCCGGCTCACCTGCTGATTTGCCGTTCCCTGCCGCTCAGGTGGTTGCGGGCCGCTGCTTGCCGGCCCAGCGCGCGGACGCGCCGGCTGTTTCGGGCGTCGTGGCGTAGCTCTGCTGGGCGAGCACTTCGATCGGATCGTAGCGCCTGCGCACGAGATAGATGGGGCGGTGCTTGGTCTCGAAGTACACGCGGCCCAGATACTCGCCGATCACGCCGATGCCGATGAGCTGAATGCCGCCGAGAAACAGGATGATGCTCGCAAGCGACGCATAGCCCGGCACCGCGTTGCCCTTGAACAGCGTGCGCACGACGATGAACGCGCCGTACAGCACCGCGAATGCCGCCACCGTGGAGCCCACGTAGGTCCACACGCGCAGCGGCAGCGTGCTGAAACTCGTGAAGCCTTCCAGCGCGAAATTCCACAGCTTCCATCCCGAAAACTTGGTGCGGCCCGCCACGCGCGCATCGCGCACGTACTCGACCACCGTGGAGCGAAATCCGACCCACGCGAAGAGCCCCTTCATGAAGCGCTGCCGCTCGGGCAGGAGCTTGAGCGCTTCCAGCACTTCGCGCGTGAAGAGCCGGAAGTCGCCCACGTTTTCCGGTATGTGCTGCGGCGCGAGTGCGTTGTGCACGCGATAGAACATCGCCGCCGTCTTACGCTTCGCGAAGGTGTCCGTATTGCGATCCACGCGTTGCGCGAGCACCACGTCATAGCCTTGCCGCCATTTTTCGACGAGCCGTGGAATCACTTCGGGCGGGTCTTGCAGATCGGCATCGAAGGGAACGATGACGTCGCCGTTCGACTCGTCGAGGCCTGCCGTCAGTGCGGACTCCTTGCCGAAATTGCGCGACAGCTCGACGAGCTTGACCTTGCCGTAGCGGCGCCGCACGGTCTGCAGTTTGGCGAGCGTGGCGTCGCGGCTGCCGTCGTCCACGCAGACAATCTCGTAGTCGAGTCCTTCGAGCGAGGCGAGCACGGGCACGACGCGCGCGAACAGATGGTCAACGGTATCTTCTTCGTTGTAAAAGGGCACCACCAACGAGAGGAGCATGGTTCTACCTGGAAGTTCGGGCTGCAGGTTCGGATGATCGGCGCGCATGGCGGGCGCCGCGAATTGCGTATAACCGTGCGCCTCGTGCGCCGGGCCTTCGGTGCGAAAGCACACATACGCCCGGGTGGCGCGCCTTTACGGTGACCTCTGCACATGCTTGCGGCAATCTTCTCGCCAGTCGTCGGCAGACCATGGATCGCGCCTCGCGCGCACAGGGACCCCATCGATGAACACGACGAACCCGGGCACGGCACCCGACCCTGCAGCCTATGAGACCACCGCGCAGGACACCGCGCGCACGTCGCGCGTGCAGCGTTCCCCCGCCGATACGCTTTTCGTACCCATCGCGCTCGCCATCTTCGGGCTCGCGGTGATGCTTCGCGTGTACCACCTCGACTATCTGCCGTTGTGGAACGACGAACTTTTTTCGCGCTACTACTACGACCTGTTCGGCGCGAAATTTCTCGTCACCACGGGGCTCACGCTCGAACCCACGCCGCCGCTCTACTACTTCATGCTCGAACCGTGGATGACGTTGTTCGGGCACAGCGAAGTGGCGTTGCGTTCGCTTTCGGTGGTGGCATCGCTCGTGGCCTTGCCGCTCGTCTATGCGGTGGCGCGCGAGCTGTTCGGGCGCACGTCGATTGCGCTCGCCGCGGCCGCGCTGTTCGCCGTCTCGCCCATGGCCGTGTATTTCTCTCAGGAAGCGCGCGTGTATATGTTCACGCTGATTCCCGCGGGCATGATGTTGCTGGGCATTGCGCGATATCTGCGACAACAGCGCAACGGCGACTTGCTGCTCTACGCGGCAGGCGCCGTGATCTCGCTCTACAGCCACGCGACGTTCACGCTCGTGGTGGCCGCGTGCAACGTGGTGGTACTCGTGTCACTTGCGTTCGGCGCGCTGCCAGGGGCCGCTGCGACGGATAGGGAAGCGCGCGCCACGCAACACGCCCGCGTGAGCGCGATCGTTCGCTGGCTGGCGGCGAACGTCGTCGTCGGCATGCTGTGGCTGCCGCTTCTCATGGCGATGCTTTCCATCGGACGACACGGCACCGGGCTCTCGTGGATTCCACCGCTGTCGTTTCGAGATCTGCTCGTGGTGGCGAGCGGACTCGTGGCAGGCCCTATCGCGAGAATGCGCTTTCCCGGCATCGAAGTGGCGGCGCTGTTGCTTGCGGTCCTTGCCGTGACGCTATGGACCACGCGCATGCCGCGGCGCGCGGCAGCGGTGCTGGTCGCCATCCCCATGCTGTTCGTCGTGCTTGCGACTGTCGCGAGCATCAAGCAGCCCATTCTGTTGCCGCGCATTCTGTGCTGGACCACGCTGCCGTTCTCGGTGGCGCTGGCCTGGGCCGTCGTGGTGCCGTCGAAGCTGCGCCTCGCGGCACGTGTGGCCACGCTCATCGCATTCGGTGTGGGCCTCTACTGGCAGATCGCGCTCGCCGATGGCGCGAAGGCACCGCTGCGCACCGTGTTTGGCGACACGCGCACTGAGCTGATGCAGGCCGACGAAGTCGTGCTCGCGCCTTATACGTCGGCGGTGCTGCTTGCCTATTACGGGCCGCCGCTGCGCCAGCTGGTCAAGTGGCACGACCCCGCGGTGACGGGCATCGAGAACGAAGAGATGATCGAGAAGCTCGGCATCGCGCGGCGTGACGTGCAAGAGGTGGCCAACGATATTCGCGCGGGCAAGCCGGTCGTACTCGTTTCGGCGTCGCCGGACGCGCGCTTCATGCCGTTGCTGATGGACCAGGTGCCGGCGCCCGTGCGTCGCGTGGAATCTACCTGCAACGTGGTGCCGCTGCATGGCGTGAAGCCGCCGCCTTGCATTGCTGTCTACGCCTGGAACACGCGCAGCGCGACGATGTCGGGGAGCGCAGGCAATGTGGGCAATGCAGGCAAGGTGGGCAACACCGGCAACGGACCCACCCAATGAGCACACAGGAAAGGGCCGTGCGCGACGAGTCCGCCCGCCATCCCATCGACGATGGCGGGAAGCGCCGCTTCAAAGCCCGCGTACTGCGCTTTGCGCGCTACGCGCTGATGGGCCTCATGGGGACCGCCGTGCAGTACGCGCTGCTCGTGGCGCTCACCGCGACGCATGCCGCGAGTGCCGTCATCGCTTCCACAGCCGGTGCGGCGGCGGGAGCGGTGGTCAACTACCTCCTCAATTACCGCATCACGTTTCAAAGCAGCGCGAAGCACGCACACGCGGCGCCGCGTTTTTTCGTGGTTGCGGCGGCCGGCATGGTGGTCAATGCGTGGGTGATGCACGCGCTCGTCGAGCGCCTGCACGTCTATTACCTGCTCGCGCAGTGCGTGGCGACCGGCGTGGTGCTGCTGTCCGGCTTCGTCGTCAATTCGGTGTGGTCGTTTCGGGCGCGATATTCGGGCTGAAGACCGCCGGACTCACCGCGCGCGGCGTCCACGCACGCCTCGGTCAGCGCGGCGAACGAAGCGGCGGGGCGTGGCAGCTCGTCGTGAGCGGAGGCATCGTTCTCGCGGGCCGATGGCGCGAGATCGGACACATCGGGTACGCCTTCGGTGTCGTTCGGCAATGCGATGCCGAGTACCAGATTCGTCGCGCGCGGCTGCAATCGCCGTATGAGATTGCGCAGCCAGGGCGGGGCTTCGCGCGCGTGCAGCGTCGCGATACAGATCACGGTGTCGCGAGGCGGCCGGGCGTCGTCCATGCGTGTGCGGGAGAAGCGGTCCGAGCCCGTCACGGTGGCTTCGACGCCGCGCCGGTTCAAGAGCTGGGCCGTGGCGGCGGCCACGATGCCGTCGTACTCGCCGCGGCCGCGAACGCAGAGCACCGGCCTGCACGTGCGGTCATTCATCGGCGCGCCGCGCGCAGCACTGCCCGGCCGCGCCTGCCGGCCTTTTCGGCGCTCACCGTGTTCGGACAAGGAGGCCGAAGCCGACGCAGAGGCCGCCATCCCGGCCGCATCGCTGACTGCATCCCCGGTGCCGGCCGCATTCGACACCAGCCCGTCCATCACCGCGAACGCCGTGCGGCGCACGCGCGTGATCTGCTCAGGCGGCACGACGCCGCGCTCGACGTCGTCGTAAGCCAGCCGCAGGCAATCCAGCAGCACCTCGTCGTACCACGCTTCCAGCGGCCGGCCCGCGAGCACCGTATCGGCCTGGGCGAGGGCGTCGGCGGCGTCGCCGGCCAGCAAACGGTGATAGAGGTTTTCGCCGGGCGTGAGCACGGGGTGATCGCCAAACAGCACGTCGAGAAATTCCACGCGCTCCACGTGTCGCCCCAGCGTGACGAGGCACAGCGTAAGCGGTGTGGAGAGGACAAGCCCCACGGGCCCCCAGATCCAGCTCCAGAACAGCGCGGAGACGATCACGGCAAACGGCGAGAGTCCCGTGCTGTTGCCGTAGAGCAGCGGCTCGACGAACTGCCCGGCGGCGAGTTCCACCGTCACGAAGAGAATCGCCGTCCACGCGGCCATCCACCATCCGGGCCCGATGGCCGCGGCCAGCAGCACCGCGAGCAATCCCGCGATCCATGCGCCCACGTAAGGCAGGAAGCGCGCAAGCGCCGTTACCACGCCGAACAGCAGCGCACCCGGCACGCCGATGATCGCGAGGCCGATGCACGCCAGCGCGCCCACCCCCGTGTTGATCGCCACCTGCGCGAGGAAATAGCGGCTCAGACGACGAGCGGCTTCGTCCATGGCGGTGGTCGTGCGATGCAGGTCGCGTGCCCCGAACAGGCGGATCAGCCGGTCGCGCAGGTCTTCCCGCTGCAACAGAATGAAGATCGCCACCACGGCGACGATGCCGGCCGTCTCCAGCGGACTCACCACCGGCGAGGCGAAACGCTGCATCAACTGGAGCGGCGAAGGCGTGGGTTCGTGGACTTCCACGGGCATCGGCGGGCGGTCTGAAGGACTCGCCGAGCGCTCGCGGTTCGCTTCGTCGTCGCGCGGCGGTGCGACGTGGTTGAGCGCTCCCGAGGCGCGGCGCAGCAACGCGTCCGCGCGGCCAATCGTCTCTTCGTGCAGCACTTGCGCCTTGTGTTCGAACGCCGCCTGATAGCGGGGCAGGTCGCCGGCAAGCTGCGCCACCTGGGCGCCGATCAGTACGCCCGTCGCGGCGATCACCGAGAGCGCCACGAGCACCGCCGCGATCACCGATGGAACGTGGCGAAAGCCCACCCGCTTGAGCGCCGTGGCGAAGGGCGCCAGCAGGAAGCTCAGCAGCACGGCCAGCGTGATGGGCATGAGCACGGCGCGACCGAAGTAGAGCGCGCAGATCGCGATGATGCCCGCCGCCATCGAGGTCAGCGTGCGCAGGCCGGGCACCTCGGGCGGCCGCACGCGGGCATTCTCGCGTCGCGGGGGAAATGACGGATTCATGATAGGGACAAGGCGAGCAAGCCGCATGCCGCCTCTGCACAAAAGGCCGCCGAACACCACAAAAAGGCGCGACGGCGGGTGCGCGGCTCACTTACAATGGCCTGCGCCAGAACCGGTCGTTCATGTTTCCAGCATGCTGCGGGCGGATGTCCTGGACCAGATCATTGCTGCCAGCACGCGGGCGCACCGGCATCAAAACTGCGTCACCTACGAGAAGCAAAACGCGACGGTACACATGTACTCCATCCTGCCTGCGTTCGTATCCGCTCTATTTCTGGGGTTTGGGCTTTATGTGCTGCTCACCGAAGGCGTGACGCGCCTCTCGGTGCCATTTGCATTGATGTGCCTGACCACGTTCGCCTGGCAGGGCACGTGGGCGTTCCTGTTCCAGACGTCGAACCCCGAAGTGGCCGGCGTACTCGTCAAGTGCGGCTACTTCTTCATCCTGTTCCTGCCCACCACGTACTACCACTTCGTGACGGAAGTAGCGGCGCGGCGTGGGGAGCAGCCGCTTCTCGTCGCGTCGTACGGCGTTTCGGTGGTGCTCGCCATCCTGCTGCTGGTCACCGACGAGGTGATCTCGGGCTACGGCACGTTTTTCTTCGGCGATTACCCGCGCGCGGGGCGCCTGCATCCCGTGCACGTCGTGCAGACGGTGCTGCTTGCCATGCGCAGTGCATGGCTGCTGACTTCGGCGCGCAGCCAGTCGCGGGCGCGCGCGCGGCAGCGGCTGCTCGACCTGAGCCTCGTGAGTCTGGGTTTCTATTCGATTGCCGCCGTCGATTACGCCGTCAACTACGGCTGGCCGTTCTATCCGCCAGGGGTGTTGTTCATCGCGGTAAGCCTCGGCATTCTGGCCGTCACCATCGTGCGGCACGGGTTGATGCGGCCGTATCTGATTGCGGCCACCGTCGCTCACGAGGTGGCGACGCCGCTTGCCGCCATCGGCATGCACGCCGAGGAACTCGGCACCGCCTTGCCCGAACTGCTGCGCGGCTACCAGCTCGCGGTGCAGCACCAGTTGCTCGTGAACGGGCTGTACCCGGGGCAGTCGGAGCGGCTGCCCACGCTCGCCTCGGCGATCCAGCGTCAGGTGGACAGCACGAGCACGGTCGTGGAGATGTCGCTTGCCTCGTTCACGCTCGACCGGCTGGACCGCCGCAGCTTTGTGCCGCATGCCATTCACGAGTGCATCCAGGCCGCGCTCGACCGCTTTCCGTTCGCGGCCTCGGACCGCGAGCGCGTCGTGGTGGCGCCCATCGATCCGTCGCTGCGTTTTTCCGGTTCGGATTCGCTGATCATTTTCGTGATCTTCAATCTGCTCAAGAATGCCTTGCATGCGATCCAGCATGCGGGCAAAGGCAAGATCGAGATCAGCGCCGTGCTCGAGGGCGGCTATTGCGTGCTGCGCTTCAGCGACACGGGGCCGGGCATCGCCCCCGAGGTGCTGCCACATATCTTCGACCCGTTCTTCTCCACTAAGGGGCACGGCAACGGGGCTGGCATGGGGCTCGCGTTCTGCCGGCGCGTCTGCGAGGTGTTCGGCGGCGACATCGAGTGCGAATCGGTGCCCGGCGAGCACACCACGTTCACGCTGCGGCTGCCCGAGCCCGGGTCCTCGGCGGACCGCGCGCTGCACGATCCGCCGGGACGGTCCCGGCGCTGGGGCACGGGGCAGGGGTATGCCGGCTAGGCCGGCTTCAGGACTTCATGCCCGCCTGCCTTCACAGCCTCGCGTCCTCATGCCCTTGTGCCGTCACGCCGTGATGCCTTGAAGCCCGTAGCGGGCTTGGGCAGGTGATGGCGGATGGTCCGCTCAGCTCGCGAGCGGCGGCAGGATCAGCTCATATTCCTTGACGCGTTCGATGATGCCCGCGGGGAACCGCCGGATCCGCTTGTTCGTGCCCGAGAAAAGAATCTGCTGATAGCCGAGCGAGACGGGGCGTTCGTCCACGCAGAAGCGAAACAGCAGATACGCCGAGCACTGCCGCACCTGGAACGTGTTGAGGTAGCAGTCCACCCGCTGGAACGGGAACGTCTCTTCGACGTATTCCTGGTGTGCGCGCTTGGTGATGAACGCGCCGCCCGCGGCGAGCAGGTTGTTGTGCACGCACTCATGGAACCAGCGCTCGCGGCACACGCCTTGCCACTCGAAATAGCGTGCGAAGTAGGTGTTCTGGAAGGCATTCGAGTCCTTGAGGTAGATGTCGATAACGTGATGGAAGGTCTTGCAGGGACCGGACTCCATCATTTCCGGCGAAAGCATCGCGATACCGCGCGTGAGGGCCGGGGGAATCGTGTCTCGAACCAGCATGGGGAAACTCCTGAAACGAAAGGCTGCAGGCGGCAGCCGCGCGTTCCTTCCATAGGGAGGAACGCCCCATTCTGGCTTCCGAAAGCACTGTCAAAATTTTTGAGGGCGGCGCGAACGGTGCGGGAGCAGCGTTGAACGCGGCATGGCCCACACCTCGGCCAAACGGGGAGTTGCGCCGGGCGAGGATGCCGCCGGATAATCGTGGCGGTTTATCCGTCATTGGGCGGCAACGGCGTACTAAAACAACGATCGCCGGCCTGCGCGTCCCGTGACGTCCGTCCGGCGGGGGCAATGCGTGCGGTTCTGCATGCGCTCACAGGCACGCCGCACGGGCATTCACGTCAACCGGGGCATGCATGAATTTCTTCACCAGACAACCGTTGTTCTATCCCACGTCTGTCGTCTTCGTGGACGACAGCACCGACTTCCTGCATGCGTTGCAGGGCATCTTCGCCGACCGGCACCTGAACCGCTTTTTCACCGACCCTGCGGCGGCGCTGGACTTCCTGTCCTCACGTGCGCATGACGTGCCGCAGGAACGGTTCTCGGGAGCCGCCTATTCCGAGTTCGAAAAGAAAGGGGGCAACGCGTTCGGCCAGGACGCGCTGCATAACGAAGGGCGCTTCGAAGAGATCGCGGCCATCGTGGTGGATTACCAGATGCCGGGCATGGACGGCATCGAGCTGCTGTCGGCACTTTCCGGCATGGCGTGCGCCAAGGTGCTGCTTACTGGTACGGCGGACGAGCCGCGAGCCGTGGATGCATTCAACGACGGTCTGATCGACTTCTACCTGAAGAAGTCCGACGCCGGCATGTCGCGCAAGCTCACGTCGGCCATCGGGCAGGCGAAGCGCAAGCACTGCGCGCAGCGCGGGTACATCAGCGTTCACGACGTCGGCGCAGCCTATCGCGATGCGCGCACGCAGGCCGCGCTGAACGAGATCGCCGCGCGCGAGGGCGTTGTCGAGTATTACTGGCGGCCGGATCAGAACGCCGTGCTGATGTTCGACGCTGAGGGCGCGCCGAGCGTCTTTCTGGCCTGGGACGCGGCCGAATGGCAGTTCCAGTGTGAAGTCGTCACGGACGAAGGCGGTCCTCAAGCGTTGCGCGAAGCCATGGAGGCGCGCCGGCGCATGCCCGTGTTCTGGCCGTCGCAGGCGTACCGGCCAGGGCTTGCCGAGCCGCGCTTTGTCGCGCCCACGGCCATTGCCGACTGGGAAGGCGCTTTTTACGGCTGGACACGGCTGGATGCCGCGGCGGTGGAGCCCGGCGTCATGACGTTCGCGCGCTGGCGCGAGACGAGAGCGGCGACGCTGGCGTCGTCGTAACAGGCTGGTTCGGGATGCGGTTCAACGCGGCGCACAGCGGTTTGCGTTGCCGCGTGCGGCGCGGCGTGCCGGCATAAGGCGCGGCCGGCCGCCGCTCGCGTTGCAGCGCTGTCGCACACATTGGTCCGCTCAGCTTCCAAAGTAGAGCTGGCAGAAGCTGACCGGACCCACACACGAAGACATCGGCGTCTTCGCTTTCATGAACGTGTCAGGCAGGCCTGCGGCGCTCGATCCCGATACCGTGCCGCCCATGCTGCTCGCGGCATCCGCATGGCCATGGCTGTTCGCCTGCGCCACCTGTTGCTGATAGATCGGCGCGACGTCGGGGTACGAGGCGTCGGTGACGAAGCGCAGGCCGTTTTGCTCGGCCTGGACCAGTTCCGCACGTACTTCCGCGCGCGTCTTTTCCGCCGCGGACGCGGTCGTTGCGACACCGGCGGTCGCGAAGAGAGCCACTGCAAGGGCGATGAGTGAACGCGTTTTCATTTCGGTATCCTTAAGTAATGGATGGGGTGACCAGAGTCTGTGTTGCGGTACTCGGGAGAACACAGGCGAAGCGGGCTTTATTCCCGCATCGCGTTTTCAGGTTTTCCTGTGTGACGCCTGCGCGGGTGGCGTGGCGTCGGGCATGAAGCGCGGTTCAACGGGCGCTCATGCAACTGTGAACACAGGATTCGCGGCGGTTATTCCCGCCATTTTGCGGTGGAGAGAACAAACCGGTCGCTCATGCCCGGCCGAGGCGCACGGAAAGCGGTAGCCGGCGGGAGGAGAGGGGAGGCAGGAGAGAGGAGAGCGACGGGAGCGAGGGTCAACCTCGCCCCGAAGCGGAGCGCGGGCGCGAATCGAGTCACCCATGGGGCCGCCGATGAATCGCGGACCGCGCCTGATCAACCGCGTAAAACCAAAACGAATATGCGGCGGCTACCGCACTACCGCACTACCGGACTACCAGCCCCCTGTGCTGGCGATCCAGCGGCAACAGGCAGGTAGCCGCGTCAAGTCACATTGAATTGAATCAGGTCAAACCGCGTTGGCTGCCGTGAAGTTCTTGTACGCCGCGTACGACGACTTCTTCGTCACGCCGTCCGACAGCAGCACGCCGAAGTCGTCGCCGCCGCCCATGTCGATAAGCTCGTACATCATCACGCACTGCAGGTTGTACGTGGTGCGCAGCGAGTAGTACTCCTGCAGCGTGTTGGTCACGTAGGCCGCCTGGTTGGTCGACGTGTCGCCCGTGTAGTAGCCCCATTCCGTGATCCAGATCGGCACGCCGAACGAGGTCTGCAGGATCTGCAGCACGTTCGTGAGGCCCTGCGAGCCCGCACGCACGATGTCGCCCGAGGTTTCGTACCAGTGGTACATCGTGATGTCCCAGTGCACGGGCGTGGCGCCCGAGGTCGGCGTGGTGGTGCCGTTGGGCGTCTGGCCGTTCCACAGCATCTGCAGCGCGGTGTAGGCGAGCGGCACGCCCACGTTCACGCCGCACTTGATGTTCGGGTCCACAGACTTCACGCCGTCGATCATGCCGCGAATGATGCCGCGGAACGCCGGCCAGTACGACGGGTTGTAGTTGGACGGCGAGTTGCCCGCGCCGTTGCTGATGAGGCCCGTGGCGTCGAGTTCGTTGCCGCACTCGATGTAGCTGACAAGCCCCTTCAATACCTGCGCAATGGATTGCGCGAGCTGGTAGCCGTAGCTGTATGCCGTGCTCTCCGACGCGGTGAGGCTGTAGTTCATCGGGTTGATGCACGGCAGGATCGAGATGCCGCTGCCTTTGAACGCACCGTTCAGCGCGTTGGCCACCGTTTGTGCCATGCCCGCGTCCGCCACGTCCGCGCGATAGTTGGTGACGCCCAGGTCCTTGAGGATGGACACCTGCTGCGCGGCGGTCATCGATGCATACACGCCCGAGGTCCACGCGACGTGGCCGTTCATGCCGAAGAAGATCGGCCCGGGGGCCACGGCGGCAGCCGCGACGGTCGAGGCATTGCGCGGGTCCGTGGTCGCATTCCAGACGTTGTTCTGGTTGATGTACCAGTGGCCGCTCGCGTCGGCGGCGTAGATGGTGTGATTCCAGTACAGCAGCAGCGACGCCGCAACGGGGCACCCGGTATTCGCGCCGTTGCGCAGCACCGCGCCGTTGGCGAGGGTCCAGGGCATGCTGTTGCCGTCCGTGATTTCACGCTGCGGCGGAACGGTCGAGCCCGAGGCGGATTCGCGCGGATCGTAGGAGGCGACCCACGCGCTGTTGCGGTTCACGTACCAGAGGCCCGAGGCGTCCCAGGCGTAGATGGTGTGGTTCCAGTACAGAATCCACGAGGCGAGTACCGGGCAGCCCGTGTTCACGCCGGCGCGCAGCACCGCGCCGCCGCTCCAGGTCCAGCTCACGCCGTTGCCGTCCGTGATCGAGGCGGCGTTTGTCGGCACGACGGTGCCCGAGGCGGATTCGCGCGGATCGTTCGACGCTTTCCAGACGTTGTTGACGTTGATGTACCACGCGCCCGAAGCATTGGCTGCGTAGATCGTGCGGTTGTAATAGAGCACCACGGTGGCCGACACCGGGCAACCGGTGTTGGCGCCGGCGCGCAGCACGGCGCCGTTCGAGAGCGTCCAGGCCACGCCGTTGCCGTCGATGATCGAGGCCGCGGGCGGCACCGTGGTGCCCGACGACGATTCGCTCGGCGTGGCGGCCGCGATACGCTGGGACATCGAGGCGTTGGTGGCCGAAGCACTGCTGCCCGACGACGTTCCGCTGCCGCCCCCGCATGCGGCCAGCGCGAGGCTGCCGGCGCCGGCAAAGAGCCCGGCGAGGAAGCGGCGGCGCGTGGCCGGCCGGTTGCCGTCGATGGCGAAGCCCGGAATGGCCGGGACTACCGGAAGCGTCGCGCTTCCCACTGCGTGTTCTACCGAATGTGCTGTCTCTGTCGTCTTACCCACTTTCCACGCCTGTCGAGAAATTACCGAAGGCGCGCAGTATAGGGTCATCCTCTTTCCATTTATTACCGTGTTAATAAATCAAATAAAATTAGTAATAGAAGTCTCGGATCGGGTGGCTTCGCGAAATGTTATTTCTTCGGTACAAGTTGCTTGGTGCTGTTTGAAAGGCTTGGTAAGCGATTGATATGAAAAGACAAAAACATTGATGCGTGTTCTTTTTTACCTGGAACTTTTTTGTACGGCGGAGAAATAACGTCCCTTTTGCGTCTTCTGCTTTTATTTATACGATTAAAGCAATTCAATGTAACTTAATGTAAATGAGGGGTCGAAATCGGGAATGGCCGGGCATACCGAATTCGCGCTTCATCTCGTCTTGCTCCGGGGAGTGCAACCTCGCTAAACGGAGCGTCGGGGCTTGACTCATACGCCGTCGTCGACCAACCTCGTCGCATCGTTCGCATGAGGTTCACGCATGGCACTTCCCCTCGTTCGGCTGGCTTCCCTTGATCCGGTCCGCGGCTTCGTTGCGGTCGGCCGGCGCATGAGCATCACGCTCGCGGCACAGGATCTTTGCCTCACGCAATCGGCTGTGAGCCGCCAGGTGCAGGCGCTCGAGCAGATGCTGGGCGTCGCGTTGCTCAAGCGCGGTCATCGAACGGTTTCGTTCACGCCGGAAGGCGAGCGGCTCTTTCGCGCGGCGGACAGCGCCGTGCAGCAACTCCAGGACGTCTTCGAACTGCTGAGCCAGTCGAAGCAGCGGCGCCCCGTCACCATCACGGCGAGCATCGGCGTGGCCTCGCTCTGGCTGTTGCCGCGGCTCGGGCGCTTGCAGCAGCGCCTTCCCGGCATCGACGTGCGCTTCGCCGCCACGGACAAACCGCTCGATCTCCAGGCAGAGGGCGTCGATCTCGGCATTCGTTACGCGCCGGCGGCGAGGGCGCCGGCGAGCGCGCAACGTCTTTTCGAGGAAGCGATCGTGCCCGTGGCGCACCCGTCGCTCGCGGTGACGCAGCTCGATGCCGACACGCTCGCGCAGCACGTGCTGCTCGAATTCGACGGTGCGCGCCGGCCATTCCTGCAATGGCGCGACCACCTGGGTTCCATCGGACTGGCCGACGCGCCGGTTCGCAGCATCGTGCGATTCAACCAATACGATCAGGTCATTCAAGCCGCGCTCGCGGGGCAGGGCATCGCGCTGGGCCGCGTGCCGCTCGTGAGACCGTTGCTCGCCGAAGGCCGCCTCGCCGCGATTGGGCCGGACACGAACGGGCGCTCCACCGACTACGGCTACTGGCTCCATCAGGCCGACGAGCATCCGCGCGACGACGTGCGCGCCGTCGCAGCGTGGATCGTGAGCGAAGCGGAGTCTGGCGAGGCCTCTGGCACGTCGGGGCTGTAAACCTGCGCCCGGGTTTGCCCGGTTCGCATGCGTATGACGCATGCGATGCATGCCAAAGAATCGATTGAGACGTGGGGCTTCCAGGGCTCTAATGCGCCAACACGCGAACGCGTAAGGACGCTTGAACGAACCCTGAAGGAGACCACCGTGATCGAACCCGAAGCCGCCTGGCGGCGGCGCTGGCTGCTCGTGCTGGCGGGCGGCATTGTCATGGGCGCCGCCCTCGGCGTGCGCAACGTGCAGGGCCTTTTCCTGATGCCTGTGACACTGGACCATGGCTGGCCGCGCGAAGTCTTCGGCTTCGCGCTGGCGCTGCAGAACCTGCTTTGGGGCGTGTCGCAGCCTCTCACCGGCATGGTGGCCGACCGCTTCGGCTCGGCGCGCGTGATTGCCGCAGGCGCCGTGCTCTATGCCGTGGGACTGGTTGTGATGGCGCATTCCGCGACGGCCGGCTTCTATACCCTCGGCACGGGTCTATTGGTGGGCGTGGCGCTGTCGGGCTGCGCGTTCGGTGCGGTGTACGGCGCCCTGAGCCGGCTTTTTCCCGCGGACCGTCGCGGCTGGGCACTTGGCGTGGCCGGCACGATTGGCGGCCTCGGTCAGTTTTGCATGGTGCCGCTTGCGCAGGACATGCTGACGGGCATCGGCTGGCGCAATGCGACGGTCGTGCTCGCGATCGTCATGCTCACCACGGCGCCGCTCGCGGTGTTCCTGCGAGACCGCCCCGTTGCCGCTCACAACGCGAATGCCGATGGAACGACCGCTGGCGTGGCGGCGCAAACCATCGCGGCCGCCGTGCGCGAGGCGCTTACGCATCGCGGCTACTGGCTTCTCAACGTCGGCTTCTTCGCGTGCGGCTTCCAACTCGCCTTCATCGCTTCGCACATGCCGGCGTATCTGCTCGATCACGGTCTCACCGCGCGTCATGCGAGCACGGCGCTTGCCATCATCGCGCTCGCCAATACCGCCGGCACGTTCCTGTGCGGATACGCGGGTGGCTTCCTGCGCCGCAAATATCTGCTCAGTGCGATCTACTTCGTGCGCGCGGCCACGATGCTGCTGTTCGTCCTGCTGCCGCTCACGCCTGTGAGCCTCTATGTGTTCTCGTTCGTCATGGGACTGATCTGGCTCGGCACGGTGCCGCTCACGAACGGCATCGTCTCGCAGGTGTTCGGCGTGAGGTACATCACGACGCTATTCGGCTTTGTTTTTCTGGGCCACCAGCTAGGCAGCTTCTTCGGCGTGTGGCTGGGCAGCGTGGTGTATGACGCGACGCACTCGTACGATCTGCTCTGGTATGGCGCCGCGGCGCTGGGCGTGGTGGCCGGTGTGCTGCATCTGCCTATCGACGACGCACGCGTCGCGCAACGCGCGCGGCCTCTTGCTCAGGCGGCGTGATGAAAGTAGCCGCGCGCATCGTGCCGAGCGGCCCCGCAGCGCTGGCGATAATCGGCCTCGCTGCCTTCGCGGTCTTCATTGCGTGGTGCTTCGCGGGCTACCTCACACCCGCCGCGCTCGTTTCACTGCTCTCGGGCCTTTCGTTTTGCGGATGAAGCGCGGTGTGCACGCGGCCGCGCGGCTCACACCGCGCGCTTCTGTTCTCGAATGGCTGGCCCTTCTTCGGCGAGGTCCCAGAACAATCCCGCCATGATCTGCAGCGACTGGCGCGCGATGCTGCCAAGCAGATGCTCGTTCGGCGCGTGCTGGGAACAGGCCGCGTACGAGTGCGGCACCCACAGCGTGGGCAAGCCGAGGATGTGCGCGAAAACGTCGTTGGGTAGCGACCCGCCCAGGTTCGGCAGCAGCGCCGGCGTTTCGCCGGTGGTGTGCTGTATCGACGCGAGGCACCAGCGCACCCAGGGATCGTCGGGGTCGAGCCGCGTTGCCGCCATGCGTGTGCCGCGCTCGGTCACTTCGATCTCGGTGAAGCCGTACGCGTCCAGATGCTCGCGAAGGTGACGCACGAGGTTCTCCGTGTCCGTGCCCACGACGTAGCGCAACTGGCAATGCGCGACGGCGTGGCCCGGAATCGCATTCACGGGCGCATCGGGATTGCCGGTACGAAACGCGAGTATTTCCAGCGCATTCCACGCGAACACGCGTTCCACGGGCGTGAGGTCCGGCTCGCCCCAGGCAGGGTCGATCTCGGGATCGTTGGGGCCGCCGCCCACTTCGATGGAGCGCAGCGCCTCGCGCACGCTTTCCGGCAGTGTCTCGGGCAAGAGCCCTTTCACGAGAATGCGGCCGTGCGCATCGACCATTGTCGAGAGCGCGTTGGCGAGGCGAATGCCGGGGCTGCGCAGCAGTCCGCCCCAATTGCCCGAATGATGCGCGCCCTCGCGCAGCTTGATTTGCAGCGTGAAGTTGAAGTTGCCGCGCGAGCCGAGAAAGAGCGTGGGGCGCGTGGCCGCCACGCGCGGGCCGTCCGAGGCGATGAAGACGTCGGCAGCGAGCGCTTCGCGGTGCTGCGCGCACACCTCGGCGAGGCCTGGCGAGCCGGTTTCCTCGCCCATCTCGATGATCGCCTTCACGTTGTAGCCGAGGCGTCCGCCACGCGCTTCGATCACCTGTTCGAGCGCCGCGAGGTTGATGGTGTGCTGGCCCTTGTTGTCGGCGGTGCCGCGTCCGTACCAGCGGTCGCCGTCCACGACGACCCGCCAGGGGGCGAGTCCTTCGCGCCACTGCGCGTCGTGTCCGGGCACCACGTCGCCGTGCCCGTAGGTCAGCACAGTGAGCGCTGCCGGATCTTCGATGCGCTCGGCGAGCAGGAACGGGCTCTTGCCGGACACGGGGTTGTCGACGATGCGCGACGTGAAGCCGAGCGCCGCGAGCGCGGGCACCATGTGCTCGCGCAGATACGCATAGAGCGCGGGCTGCGAGTCGGGCAACTGGCTCTCGGTGCGCATGGCGACGCGCTCGTCGAGCACGTGCATGAAGCGGCCGTCGTCGAAGTAGGAAGTGGCCATGTCGATGGCGCGGCTACGGCTCATCGTGTCAGTCTCCAGATGGGGGCGATGCATGAAGCGCGTCGGGGCCGGGCAGGCCGAGCCCCGGCGCGGGCGTCAAGACCGAGGAAAGCAGCGTCCGTGTGTAGGGATGCTCGGGGTTCGAGAAAATCTGCTCGCAACTGTTCTGCTCGACGATGCTGCCGCGATACATCACGGCGACGCGGTCCGCGAGATGTTCCACCACGCCGAGGTCGTGGCTGATGAACAGATAGCTGAGCCCGAACTCCGCTTTCAGATCGAGCAGCAGATTGAGAATTTGCGCCTGCACGGAGACGTCGAGCGCCGACGTCGGTTCGTCGCAGATCAGGATGGCGGGCCGCAGGATCAGCGCGCGGGCAATCGCCACGCGCTGCCGCTGGCCGCCCGAAAGCTGATTCGGATATTGCCCGTGCGTGCGCTCCGGCATGCCGACGAGGTCGAGCATGCGTTTGACTTCGGCGGCCTGCTCTGCGGCAGTGCCGCGGTTGTGCAGCCACAGCGGCAACCCGACGATCTGCGCCACCGTTTTTCGTGGGTTCAGGGACGAGTAGGGATCTTGAAAAACCGGCTGGATTCGCTGCGCCAACTGCCGCGTGCCACGCGGATCGATCTGGCGGCCGTCCACGAGAATGCTGCCTGTGGTGGGTGTGACGAGACCCAGCAGCATCTTCGCGAGCGTGCTCTTGCCGCAGCCCGATTCGCCGACGAGGCCGAGCGTTTCGCCGCGATAGAGCCGCAGCGAGACGTCGTCCACGGCCTTCAATGGACGCGGCTTGCGAAAGAGCCCACGGCCCAGTTCGAACGTGCGGGTGAGTGCGCAGAGTTCGAGTGCGATGTCGCGGGTCTGGGCGGTCGCCGTGTTGACCTTGGCCATGCGCGGCGGCAGATCGGCTTGAGCCGGGCTGGCAGGCAACGAATGCGCAACGGCGTTCATGACGTCACCTCGGCAGTTGCGCCGGCGGAGAGCACACAACGGGAAAGATGCTGCGCGTCCACTTCGGCAAGCGCGGGCGTTTGCAGGCATGCATCGTGTGCCAGCGAACAGCGGTTGCGGAATGCGCAGCCCGAGAACTCGCCCACGAGCGACGGCACGACGCCCGGGATGGCTTCGAGCTTGCTGCCGGGCCGCGTCTTGCCGCGCACCGGAATGCAGTTGAGGAGTCCGCGCGTATAAGGATGGCTGGGCTGCGCGAAGAGATGCGGCGCAGATGCAGTTTCGACGATCTGCCCTGCGTACATTACGGCGACGCGATCTGCGATGCGCGAGACCACACCGAGGTCGTGCGTAATGAACAGCACGGCCGCGCCCATTTCCTGCTGCAACTCGCGCAGCATGTGCAGGATTTGCGCCTGAATCGTGACGTCGAGTGCGGTGGTGGGTTCGTCGGCCACGATCAGGTCGGGCTCGCACATCAACGCCATGGCGATCAGCACGCGCTGGCGCAGGCCGCCCGACAGCTGATGCGGATACTGGCCGAGCCGCTCAGCAGCATTCGTCACGCCTGTTCGCTCGAGCAGGTAGACCGCGCGATCGCGTGCCGCCCGGTGCGTCACCTTGCGGTGTTGCTGCAACGCTTCGCACAGCTGGTTGCCGAGCGTGTACGACGGGTTCAGCGACGTCATGGGCTCCTGAAAAATCATCGCAATGCGGTTGCCGCGCAGACGGCCCATGGCGCGATCGTCGAGCGCGAGCAGGTTGGTGCCGTCGAAGGCGAGACGTGTAGCGTGCCGCGTTGCGCGGCGCGGCAGCAAACCCATCAGCGCGAGCGACGTCATCGATTTACCGCAACCCGATTCGCCCACGATGCAAAGCGTCTCGCCGTGCGCAATTTGAAAGTCGATGCCGCGCACGGCGTGCAGCGTGCCGTTCGGTGTGGGCAGATCGACCCGCAGGTTTTCGACGTCGAGCAACAGGCTCATGGCTCGCTCCTTGTTGAGTGATCGTCTAGCGGCCGTCGGGCGTGGTGAGGTCGCGCATGCCGTCGCCCACCAGGTTGATGGCGAGCACGGTGAGCGCCAGCGCCGCGCCGGGAATGAGGATCACCCAGGGCTGGAAGAACATATACGTCTTGCCTTCTGAAATCATGAGCCCCCACGAGGGCATGGGCGGCGGCACGCCGAGACCGAGGAACGAGAGCGTGGCTTCGAGCAGGATGGCGTGAGCCATTTCGAGCGTCGCCACGACGATCAACGCACCCGCGATGTTCGGCAGCAATTCGCGCAGCAGAATGTACGGCGTGGAGGCGCCCACGGCGCGGGCGGCCGCGATGAACTCGGCGTCGCGCAACTGCTGTGCCACGGAGCGGGATACCACCGCGAAGCGGTCCCACAGCAACAGGCCCAGCAGCAGGATCACCGTCTTCAGCGACCCGCCGATCAGCGACGACATGGCGAGCGCCACGAGCACCACCGGCATGGCGAGCCGCGTGGTGATGAGGTAGCTGATCACCGCGTCGACGCGTCCGCCGAAGTAACCCGCCAGCACGCCGAGCGTGGTGCCGATCAGCGCGGAAAGCGACGCCGCGCATACGCCGATCACAAGCGACACGCGGGCGCCGTAGAGCAGCCGGCTCAGATAGTCGCGGCCCAGCTTGTCGGTGCCGAGCACGTGGAGCCAGCTGCCGCGCGGATTCCAGACGGGCGGCAGGAGCCGGCTTGCAAGATCCTGGGCATAGGGGTCGTGTGGCGCGAGGACCGGCGCCAGCGCCGCGGCGATGACGATAAGCGCAAGCAGCACCGCACCGACCACGAGACTGCGATGATCGAGTGCGCGGCCGAATACGCGCCGCAGAACATGCCGGCGCGGCGGCAAGGCGAGGGTGAGCGCGGGATAGTGCGGCGGAGGCGATGACATGGGCGGCTCCTAGCGCGTACGAAGGCGAGGGTCAAGCGCGGCGTTGGCGATATCGGCAAGAAACGTGAGGCCGATGTAGAACATCGCGATGATCAGTACGACTGCCTGAACGACGGGAAAGTCATTGCGCGAAATGGCGTCCCAGGCCAGCTGGCCGAGCCCTTGCAGCGAGAACACCGATTCGATCACCACGGACCCGCCCAGCATGAAGCCGAGTTCGACGGCGGCGAGCGCCACCACGGGAATCAGCGCGTTGCGTAGCGCATGGCGGATCACGACGCGTGCCGGCGTGAGACCTTTGGCGCGCGCGGTGCGGATGTAGTCGGCGCCGAGCACGTCGAGCATGCCGGTGCGCGTGAGCCGCATCATGGCTGGCGTGGCGTAGTAGCCCAGCGCAATGGCCGGGAGTACGAAATGCTGCCAGCTGCTGTTGCCCGCCACCGGCAGCCACTTGAGTCCCACCGCGAAGACGAGGATCAGCGTGAGGCCGAACCAGAAGCTCGGCATCGCCTGGCCGATCACCGCGACGAAAAGTGCGAGGCGGTCCACCCAGGTGTCCCGATACAGCGCGGCGGCCACACCGAGCGGAATCGCGACGAGTACCGCGATGGCAAGTGCGATGCCGCCCAGTTTCAGCGTGACGGGCAGCCGTTCCGCAATCAGATCGACCACCGACGACTGGAAGAAGAACGAGCGCCCGAAATCCAGATGAACCGCGTGCCAGAGCCAGTCCAGATACTGCGAGGTGACGGGACGGTCCAGTCCGAACTGGTGGCGCAGCGTTTCCACCTGCGCGGCGGTGGCTTCCGGTCCGGCGATGGCCGTGGCGAGATCGCCGGACAGGTGCAACAGCGCGAAGCTGATGATCGACACAGTCAGCGCGACCGCGATGGCGAGCGCGAGGCGGCGAAGCGTGTAGGCGAACATGGCTGGACCGGTGAGTGACGAATGGGTAGTCGCTGCGGTTGTGGTCGTGCGCCTACTTCCAGGAGGCTTCGTAGAAACGCGGCAACTCGTCCGGGTACGCCTTGAAGTTCAGTGACGAGGTGAACGCGTAGTTGGTCGAATACGAGAAGAGCGGCGCCCAGTAGGCCTGTTCGCTGATACGTGTGAGCGCCTTCGAGTAATTGACCTTGCGGATGCCCGCATCGTTCGAGGAGTCCGCGGTATCGAGCCACTTCTCCACGGTCGGGTCTTTGGCGCTGTCGTCTGGGCCGCCCTTGAAGTAGACGCTCGTGAACGCGGAGACGTCGTTCACCGAGAACGAGCCCCAGGCCTGGAACGTCATGGGCGTCTTGCCCGCGCGCTGCGCCGTGCGCAGCGCCGCGTATTGCAGGTAGTGAAGCCGCGCGTTGATGCCCACCTTGCGCAGGTCGCCGATCATCGCTTCGGCGTACTCGCGTTCGCGATACGCGTAGAGGTCGGTATCGAAGCCGTTCGGATAGCCTGCGGCCTTGAGCAGCTCGCGCGCCTTCGCCGGGTTGTACTCGTATTTCACGACGCCTGTCGTGTCACAGCCGAACTGGGTGCGAAAGCAGGCGGAGTAGACGGGCTGACTACCGCCGCGAACCAGGTTCCGGGTGAGCGAGGCACGGTCGATGGCGTAGTTCACGGCCTGGCGCACGCGCACGTCCTTGAACGGCGAATTGGATGCGGAAGTGCCTTGCGCATCCATGGAGAGGTAGCCGACGCGCATCGTCTCGCCGCCCACCACCGTGAGATTGGGCATCGACTTCAGCGAGTCGGCCTGGTCCGCAGGCACGCGCCAGATCCAGTCCACCGCGCCTGTCATGAGTTGCGCCGAGCGCGTTTCCGGATCGGGAATCACGACGAACTTGATCGTGCCGATTTTCGGTGTGCCGAGCGGGCTGTTCTTGAAATAGTTCGGATTCTTGACCATCGTTACGCCGACACCGGGCGTGACTGCGGTAATGCGATAAGGACCCGTGCCGACAGGTGCCTTGCTGAACCCTTCGAGCCCGACCTTCTTGAAGTACGCGGCCGGATAGATGGGCGTAGGACCCGAAAGATATTCGAGCGCGGCCGGGAAGGGCGCCTTCAGGTTGACGCGCACCTGATAGTCGCTGATCTTCTCTGCGTTCTTGATCCAGTCGGTGTTTTGCCGCGTCACGACCTTCGAGTCGGGCGAGACGACGTAGTTGAAGGTGAACACGACGTCGTCCGCGGTGAAGTGGTCGCCGTTCTGGAAGTTCACGTCGTGGCGCAGGTCGAGCACGAGCGAGGTGGGCGACTCCCACTTCCAGGCCGTAGCGAGTTCGGGCTTGTAGGCGCCCGTGGTGGGGTCGCGGTAGATCAGCGTGTCCCACACCATGTGCGCGACGATCACGCCTTCGCGCAGGTTGTTGTGGTACGGCGAGATGTTCTCGGGTTCGCTGTCGGACGCGTAGACGAGCGTGTCGTTCGCCTTGCCGGCGTACGCACTAACAGGCGCAAAGAGCGCAAGGGACAGCGAGAGACATGCGCCGGCGGCGAGTGCGAACGCCCGGGTGCGACGGGTCATGGCGAGACTCCTGTGAACGCGGTGAATGTCCAAAGCGTTGCAATGACCCACCGGTGTGCCGGCGCGTCATACGACCGTGCACCAAGACTAATCGGTGAATTTTGTTGCGACTATTATGGAAACAATAAATCTGCGTTGCCGAAATGGCACGGCAGGGCACGGCAGCGTATTGCCCAGCGGCGACCGCGTTCGAAGCACAAGCGAACCACCGGCAAAAGGGACACGATGAAACATCACCACCTTCAGGAAACGGCGCTTCGTTACTTTCTCGAAGTCGTGCGGGCCGGCTCGATCAGCGAGGCTTCCACTCGCCTGAACGTTGCCGGTTCCGCGATCAGCCGGCAGATCGCACATCTCGAGGACGTACTGGGCACGCCGCTCTTCGAGCGACGCTCGCGCGGCATGGTGGCAAGCGCGGCCGGCGAAATGCTCGCGGTCTACGCGTTGCGCACAGCACTGGAGGCGGACCGGCTCGTTCAGGACATCGACGCATTGCAGGGGTTGCGGCGCGGACAGGTGCGGGTCGCGACGTCGGAAGGATTCGCCATCGAGTTTCTGCCGCAAACCATTGCCGAGTTTCGCAAGAAGTATCCGGGCATCGTCTTTCACACGGCTGTGTGCGCGCCCGCCACAGTCTCGCGGCGCGTGCGCGAAGGCGAGACCGACATCGGCGTTACGTTCAGCCGCACCCCGCAAAGCGACATCAAGATCGAGCACCGCGAGCCTGCGCCAGTGATGGCCGTCATGCGGCGCGACCATCCGCTCGCGCGTTTTCCGCAGGTGTCGCTCGCGCAGCTTTGCGCGTGGCCGCTGGCGTTGCCGGACACGAGCACGACCATCCGCCAGCTCTTCGACGTGGTGTCGAGCCAGCAGCGGCTCGCTATCGAACCCGTGATGGTCAGCAACTACATCGTGTCGCTGCACAACTTTGCGCTGGCCTCGGACGCGGTCTCGATCTCAGGCGAAGTCACCGTCCGCTCGCGACAGGTGCGGGGCGAGATGGCGCTCGTACGCATCAGCGATCGCGGCATGGACGCGCGCAGCATCGAACTGCAGACGCTCGTGGGACGCACGCTGCCCAAGGTGGTGCAGTTGTTTCTGGAGTTCTTGCGCGCGCAACTCGCGAATATCGGCGCAAAGGCAGACAGCGCTTCGTGAGAGCGCAGCAAGACCCGCGCGAACGCGCTCAGGCGCAGCGTGCGAAGCGTGAACGCACGCCTGCAGGGTGGTGCGACAGCTATCGGGTGGCGATGGCGGCGGCTGCGCCCGCCATCATCGTCGCGCTCACGCGGTTGGCGATCTTCACGGCGCGGCGGTTCGTCAGCAACTTGCGCGCGCGAGCCGCCACCACGGTCCACCCGAAGTCCACCATCATCAGGACGATCAGCATGGTTGCCGTCAGTTCGAGCCACGCTACCGTGCCCACGCGTGAGAGGTCCACGATGGTGGGCAGCAGCGCGAGATAGAAGACCATGATCTTCGGATTGCCAAGCGTCACCATCAGTCCCGCCACGAACATGCGCCATGGCGACTGGCCACGCGGCAGCGCGCTTTCGCGCACGTCGGCGGGCGCGTGCCACATCTTCCACGCGAGATAAAGCAGATAGGCGACGCCCGCGAATTTCACGGCCATGAATGCAAGGGCGAACGTATGGGCGAGCACGGCGAGCCCCGTCACCGCGCAGGTCAGCCACAGCGCTTCGCCAATCCACATGGCGGCCAGAAAGGGCAACACGTCGCGCACGCCATTGGTGAGCACGCGTGCGACGAGCGCAGCGATGCTGGGGCCGGGCGAGCCGGCGGCCACGATCAGCGCGAGTGCGAATACGGACAGACCTGAGAGTGTCATTGAGGTGTCTCCATGCCGGACGCTGCCTGTGGTGGGCGCGTGGTTGCGGGGTGGCATCGGCGCCTGAAGGCGAGCGGAGGTGGAGGTCCGCTTCGAGGCCGTGGCGAAATGGTAATACAGCCCGCTCGTGGGCGTTTCGCCGTTATTGTTGTGATGGGGCAGCCGGCAAGGTGTTGACGGCGAGGGGCGGCTGGCGACGGTTAGCGCGTCGCCGTGCCGCGTTCGCCTGTCTACGATTAACTTCTACTCAGTACAGTTTCTTTGGCGGCAACGATCGCTTGATCTGTTTTCGCAGCCGGGCGACCGCCGCGCCCTTCTTCCGTTTGCGCTTCGCCGTGGGCGTTTCATAGGCCATTCTGGCGCGCAATTCCTTGAGAAGACCGGTGTTCTCGATGGAACGTCGGAAGCGACGCAGTGCAACCTCTACGGGCTCGTTCAGCTTGGGGGTTACGGTAGTCAATTCTTTCCTGGATATGAGTTGGCATGGTGAATCATCTGGGCATCCGCGGCGGCGATGCATTGCGCCATCGACATTGAACGACATTCGACGGGAAGCCACTGTCTGTACGGCGCCTCCTGTGCCCGGCGTTTTTGCTCCCCGGCCGCACGATATTCACCCGAGCCGGGGGATACGATTCGGATTCCGATCGAATGCAGTGCGGAGTGCGGCGCTGCTGCTGAAGCGCACTATACGCATGATGCCTGAGTGTGTAACGCTATTTCCTGCTCAAATTACCGGCAATTCCGCATCTTTCGTGCTGTTACGTTTGGCGACGTGAAATGAGTTGACCCGGTCGGGCGATCCGCGTATCTTACGCCGCTGAAGTATTCAGGAAGTTCAATTGGTGTCGTCTCTTGTCCGCCATTTGCGCGGAGTTCGTTTTCCTCTTTCTCCCTCTTGGTGCTTCCCCGCTGCCCCGTGGCACGGGAATGATCAATTTATTTTTTTGAGGGATTCATCATGAATACCGGTACGGTCAAATGGTTTAACGAAGGTAAGGGTTTTGGTTTCATCACGCCGGATGAAGGCGGCCCCGACCTGTTCGCGCACTTCTCGGAAATCTCCGGCGACGGTTTCAAGACGTTGGCTGAAAACCAGAAGGTCAGCTTCGAAACGAAGCGTGGCCCGAAGGGCCTTCAGGCGTCCAACATCAAGCCGCTGTAAAAGTCTTTCGAGCGTTCGCCGCACTCGCCGCGAACGCTTTCTCATCGTATTCCTCGACCGTTTTCGGCGGGGAATACACCTCAGGTTGCATCCCCCAAGGCTGGTTCTCCGATCTGAATAGATCTGCGTTCCTTTACGGAAAGGCGCGGTCGCACACCCATGTTTAATTTCATCACCAATAATGCAAATTTCTTCCACCAGACAATACCGCGGTTATGCGGTTTCGCCGTCTGCTCGCTGTTTGCCTGACGGCTGTTTTTCCTCAAACGTATTGCTCTCGCGGTCCGACGTCCATTCCGGATCAGCGGTTTACGAGTTTTATTCGATCGGATATTTCAGTTCCGAAGAAGACGCCATCGGCTACTCTGACCGATGGGCGCGCGACTGGATCGATACGCGCGGCTGACGCCTCGCTGTCTACACAGATCGCCGATCGCGCGTCGCTTAGCCGAAACGCGCGTCCAGCCACTCCTGTGCCCAGATTTTTGCGTACGCAACAGCGTCTTCGCGTACGTCGAACCCCGCCAGATCGCCGCTCGTATGAATGTCGCATGCGCTACCGTCCGCGCGGCTAGTGCTGATGCGGGCGTGCGCGATGTATTCGCCGTCGGCCCGACGTGGTGTGGGGTCAATGGTGAATCGCGTCGAATTGAAGTGCATGTGCTTTCCTTGCCTGGCTGCCGCGGCCGCGGCCGCGGCCGCGGGTGCGAAGATCGCCCCTGGCCCCTGTTCACGCCTGCAGATCGAGAACGTTCGTGTTCAGAGGGCAGGTATCGATGAGGTGTTCCGCGTACGCGGTCGATGCACGCCTCGCGTCGCCGGCGTTCCGGAAGGGCGTTGCGCTCGACAGCCTGAATACGCGGCTGCGCGATATCCCGTTCGAGCTTCCTGGTTCCTGGATTCGTACAGCAGCGTCGAACCCTTCGTCGTAGTTATGCCCCAACCCGGGCTCGGTTGCGCGATGCGGATAGACCAGCGGATAAATTTCCAGACCGCGATAAAGACGCAAACCTGTTGTCATGGGATACCTTTGAGGCCGCATCACCACGCGGCGGAGGGGAGGGTGTGTGAGCGGCCGGATTCAGTGTTCACACGATCGGCCGGTTTGTTCGGCCCGCAAGGAAGGCGCGTGGCCGATTCCCATTCGACAGGAGACGGGCGGGGCGCCGGGAACGGACGAGGGGCAATCGACCGCCTCATGCTACGCCCATTGCCCGATTTGTACAGCGGAAATTCTGGAGCTATCGCGGCGGTCGCGAAGCGGGAGAAGAGCATCGACCGCCGGCGTCTACGCTGCATCACGCGCGCAGACGAGGTTGCAGCCGGCGCTCTCGTGCCTTCGCGTCTCAGCGGCGGCGAAAGGCTGCGCGTTGCGCTGTGCCGCCGCTGCGCTCGTCTTTGTGCCGGAAATTGATCCGGCCTTTCGTCAGGTCATACACCGACAGTTCCAGCGTGACGCGGTCGCCCGCAAGAATGCGGATGTGGTTCTTGCGCATACGGCCCGATGCGTAGGCGCCCACCACGACGCCATTGTCCAGCGTGACGCGGTAGCGGCTGTCCGGCAGCACTTCGTCAACGATACCGTCGAGTTCAAGCAATTCTTCTTTAGCCATTCAAGGTTCCTGGTCAATGGGCGCGGCACCGGTCGAGATGCCGCACGGGGAAGAAGCCACGAGCGTTGTACAACATGCGCTCGCGCGGGAATGGAAAGCCTGCGGTCTGCTGGTGCCCAGCGTCCGGAATGGATCTCACGGGCGCCGCCCGTCCAGGCGGCGAAGCGCGTGCGCGAGGGAATGGGAAGCCGCGGTGGCCCTTAATGCCGGGCCAATGGAAGTCAGGACGTACAGTTTTGAGAGGCTGCTGCCGGCCTCACTGCACGATCGTTCAAGGGGACATTCACAACGAACCGCACATGTCTTGTTATGTGCTGTTCGAAGCAACTTGAATCCACATTGTAACCGAAGAGCGCCGTTTTCACCGCGCTGCCGCGCACAGGCCCGTCACAGCTGCCTGCGGCGGGCCGTGCAAACGGCGGTTCACCACGCAACGTGCGAAAAGAAGCGTGGCCCGAATACATCGAGCCACGCCTTTCTTCCACAACAACAGCCTTCACATCCAGACGGATCCGCACGATAGTGCAGCCGCGCTGCGCTTATGCCGCCTGTTCGTCCAGCGACGGGTAATCCGTGTAGCCCGTCTCGCCACGCGCATAGTAGGTCGCCGGATTCGGCGCATTGAGCGGGGCGTTCTGGGCAAAGCGTCGCGGCAGATCCGGGTTCGCGATGAAGAGTTGACCCCATGCCACGGCATCGGCTTCGCCCGCGTCGAGCACCTGTTGCGCGGTTTCCTTCGTGAATTTCTCGTTGGCGATGTACGGGCCGCCGAACGCTTCCTTGAGCATGGGGCCGAGCCGGTTGTCACCCAGCGATTCGCGGGCGCAGATGAAGGCGATCTTGCGCTTACCCAGTTCACGCGCCACATAACCGAACGTTGCCGGCGGATTCGAATCGCCCATCGTATGGCTGTCGCCGCGCGGCGCAAGGTGCACGCCCACGCGCGAGGCGCCCCAGACGTCGATGCAGGCGTCCGTGACTTCGAGCAGCAGTCGCGCGCGGTTTTCGATCGAGCCGCCATAGGCGTCCGTGCGGTGGTTCGTGCTGTCTTGCAGGAACTGGTCCAGCAGATAGCCGTTGGCCCCGTGCACTTCGACACCGTCGAAGCCTGCGGCCCTGGCGTTTTCCGCGCCCTTGCGATAGGCGGCCACGATGCCCGGAATCTCGTCGAGCGAGAGCGCTCGCGGCGTCACGTATTCGCGGATGGGGCGCACGAGGCTGACGTGACCTTGCGGCGCGATCGCGCTCGGTGCAACGGGCAATTCGCCGTTGAGGAAGATCGGATCCGAGACGCGGCCCACGTGCCACAGCTGCAGGAAGATCTTGCCGCCGGCGGCATGCACGGCTTCGGTCACGAGCTTCCAGCCTTCCACCTGTTCCTGCGACCAGATGCCCGGCGTATCCGCATAACCCAGGCCTTGCGGCGTGACGGACGTGGCCTCGCTGATGATGAGGCCTGCCGTTGCGCGCTCGGCGTAGTACCGCGCCATGAGCGCGTTCGGCACGCGTTCTTCGCCCGCACGCTGACGCGTGAGCGGCGCCATGATGATGCGGTTGGGCAGGGTGAGATCGCCAATCTGGATCGGGTCGAAAAGAGTTGCCATGTTGTGTTCACCTGTGGAGGCGGGCACGCGGCCCGCGGCTGGGTAAAGTGATTAGGGGATTAGCGCAGTGTTTGGCGCGGTGACGAGCTTGATAACGAGTGCGACGAGAGGCCCCCGGCGATACGGCGCCGCCATGCAGGCCACGCGGCGATGCGTGCGCGTGCGTTCAGAGTTCCGTATTCATGCGTTCGATAAAGGCCTTGATAACCGCGTCATTGCGCTTGAAGAACACCCATTGGCCCACGCGTTTCGACGTCACGAGCCCCGCGCGCTGCAAGGCAGCGAGATGGGCCGACACCGTGGATTGCGACAGGCCGCAACGGGCGTCGATCTTGCCGGCGCATACGCCGTGATCGAGCGGCAATTCCTGATCCGCGAAATGCGCATACGGATCGCGCAGCCAGCCCAGAATCTCCCGCCGAACGGGATTGGCGAGCGCCTTCAGAACGGCGTCGATATCGATGGCTGCTGCTGCGGGTTTTCTTGAACTCATGAAGAGCGTACCGGTGACACACGAAATTAGCATCGCTACGGGACGAATTGTATATCGGAAAATGACGATATTGGCAATGGCACTACTGCGGGTGGGGGTTGTGTCCTTTGATAGGAAACAATTAAGTCTGTCGGGCGACGATAAAGTCTGTCGGGACTGTAGATAGCGGCGGCCCGGTTTTCAATAAGAGGAGCGAAGCCGCCGGAGTTCTGTCTCAACGAGCCGTGACCTCCGTTAAATATGGAGTCGGTGGTCGAGCGCAAGTCCCTTCTGGCTGTACGGTGGCCATTAGCCATACTCCATTGCAGTTTCTTGCCGAAGCGCGCGGCACCTGCAAATGATGTGATGGATGGAGGCAGGCTAGGGGCTGCGACCAGATTAATGGCTCGAGACATGAGGTGTCGCCCCACGCTTTGGTCGAGCGGCGTGCGGCCGGGCGAGGCAGCATGCCAATGCGACCCCGTTTATTTAATTTGGTTGACTTGGTTGACCGGCGCCATGTTTGAGCTAGAGTGGCATGGCATCGCTATCGGAGTCACTCATGGCTCGCGTCCAATCGAAAACTGCTGGCCCGGGGCCGAATATCTCTGTTGTGGCTGCGCGCCAGGCGGCGCTCAGCCGTCTCGCCATGCTCGTCGACAGGCTGGATGAAGATGAAGCGAACGCATTGAGCACGCTATCTGACGATGAGCTTGAGCATCACTTTAAGTCTTATCTGACGCAGGTTGCCTCGCTCAAGGGCGACCGGGTCCAGCCAAATTTCGAAGAAATTCTTGACAAGGATGAAGTCCTCCGGAGACGCAAAGCGTTGGTGCGTGGTAGGCGTCTGATGGAGCCGGCCACTTTTCTGCGGGCGCTAGGTGTCACGAAGCAGGCGCTGAGCAAAGCGGTAAAATCCGGGCGGATGTTCAGTCTGGATGTCGGTCCTGCGACGTACTATCCGGCGTTCTATCTCGACGTGGAAGTCGACCGTAAGCAACTTCAGAAGGTGACTCAGGCGCTTGGGTCCCTGCCAGGATGGAGTAAGTGGCAATTCTTCACGCAGCCCAAGGGGTCGCTCGGGACGCGTACGCCGCTCGAAGCGCTCGCCGAAGGGATGGTGGAGGATGTCAGAGCGGCTGCGCAGGCCTTTGCTGAGCGGTAGGCCCTTTTCTCTCCACTCAACTTCACGTCGGCGCAGCGAGAGTGGAGCACCATGACCATTGATTTGTTTGCCGATTTTGGTAGGCCACAAAGCGATTTACATCAGCAGTTCAGGTCATTGAGATTCCTTTCTTGTTACGCGCCGGCCCGTCAGCTCATCCGACAATTGCAGAGGGAAATTCACCGAACCGACCGCTACTCAGCTCCAGCCGAGCAAGGCCGGACTGTTCATGACTGAGTGCCTGCGTAATCTATACTGGCCGAGGAAACCATCGAGGAGTTGCCGACTGTCCGGCTTGCCTGAATTCTTCGTCTGTTTCTGAGTATGTGATAGACTTCAAACCAATCGCACAGTGAGTGCGGCGTCCCATGCGCGCTTACCCTTACGAGGAGATGCGCCTTTGCGAGATGACCGACCGTTGGAGTTGCACCGCGGAAGGTCTGGAGTGCTCGTCTAGACTTACAGGGCTGGTTTCATGAGACCCCCCTATAGTGGCCGACACTACATTAGGCATGCGCGAGAAAATTTTTCTCTGTGACGTTCTGCAACGCTAGTAATATCCCCCTGTGGGGGCACTATGGCCGGCAAATTTTGCTGGCCATAGCTGTTTTCAGCGTCTGACAAAGTCGTTAGGGGCAATGTTCAAGTGCGGGTCTCCCTCCATTTCTGACTCATCTTGCCCGTGGCACATATGGAAAGATGCTTTCAGATTTTCCTGGCCTCGCGTGCAGTCGTAGTGGAAAGCAGGGTCGAACGGTGCCCCGAGCCGCCGCCGGCCAGACAAAAGGCAGGCATGTGAGTGCCCCCCTGCGTCGTTCGGACGAGCAAAAGCGTGCCGGTCTCGTCCAGGTGCCCGAAAAAGAATGTTCCGGTCGTCGACAAAAAAACACGGCTTTTTCGGGTCGTCCTGTTTTAGCGGATGATTTTGCTCCACTGCCTTGCCAAAAGTTCGGATGGTACTCGTTTTGTCTTGGCTGGTGACGATATTTTCCTGCAATTGCTGAAGGGTAGCGATGAGCGTTCGAGACCGAAAATTGCGTAGAGGCAATAAAAATGGGGTTTTGTTGGAGCGCTCAGTAAGCTCTTTTTTCAATGGTCCTACGCTGGTCCGTACCGACTTGCTGGCGTTTTTCAGGCAATCAACGAGCCTATTTCCGGATTGGCGAATGGTCGTAGGACTACCCCACTCAATTGACCAGTCGACGGACACCACTAGCGTCGATGGGAAAAAATGCTGTCGGAACGCCGTAGTGCTTTGCTCGTCGTGGTTGATACAAACCACCGCAAAAGCAGTATCAGCGAGTCTGTTGTGATGGTCAGCCCGAATCCGCCTCTCAAACTCCTCGCTGAAGAATTCTGCATGCTCTGCGCCATAATTGAATACGTATGGCTTGAGAGGGGTTGAGACAAATTCCGCCTCTGGCGTGGCTATTATGATGTCGCGATTTTTATAAACCTGTTCGTACACATCGTGGGGGATACCCGCAAAGCCGATGACGAATTTCATGCGTGTTACGCCTTGGCAAGTCGCGCCACAATATCAAGCGGCAGCGAGATTCTCCGCATCTCTTCGTCTGTAAGGGCTGCCATCATTTGTTCAAGTAAACTGCTGCGGTCGGCACGACCTCCTGCAGTAGCGCCTCCAGAGGTGAGTGAAGCAGAGAGCACCGCCGCTAGCTCAATGTCGTTGTTCGTTAGCCAGCGTTTGATGCTCGAATATACCGCTGTGCTGTACTCGCCGTTGCTCAGATTTCCTTGAAGAACGACGAATTCCGAGTCCACAGTCTTTTTCCCGCTATTGGTCGCTGCAGCCTCAGACACGTCCTGAAATTGAATCTTAGGCGCTAAGCTCAAAGTTCTGACGCGTCCGCTCGGAATCGGCCGAGTGAAGGCAGCCCAGAATGCCGGCACGAAACTGGGGATGCGGTCATCACCTTTTGCGGACTTATTCGGTGGAGCGAAAAGGACGTCAATTCCGCCAGATAGGTCTGCGTCAGTTGGCACTGCACCTACCTTCAGTTGGTTATTTCGCGGACTGAGGACTTTCAGCCTATCCTTCAGTTCGGTCGAAATATAGGCTCTAAGCTTGCGACCAGCTAACACTGCCTGCAAATCGAAGCCGCGCCCAATCAACGTTTTACCCAGGTGCGACAGAAGATATGCTTTTTGGTATGTTTGCCAGTGCTCCGTCACTAACTCGACAACGTCCTTCTTGAGTGCGTCGAGTTTTTCAATATTCTGTTCGTCCATCACAGGTTGTCCGAGTTGGAGTTCGGCCAGGCCGAGCATTTAATAGTGCAGAAGGCGAGAGGATACACTCCGCCATCGCTTCTGATAATACGAGAATCGCATGCCCCTTGGACGAGCGACAGGTCGAGCCATCGACCTTTACCTCGCACTCTTCCGCATTCCGACCGCACACGATAAAAAATTTCCGGCGAAATCTTCCTTCGCTGTCGTGCCTTTCCTTCCGGTCGCGTTCAACCCTCAAAATCATGCGCGTTTCGATTCCTATACTTAAGGTCAACTCCACCGTGAACTATGGGCATCTCCGCCCGAGTTCCACGGCGGGGATAGCGCTCCCCCTTGTTGCGCGACAGGCCCGCCTGCCGCGTATCTCCCGTGCCGCTGTTCCCCGTCTTGCCAATACCCTTGATTTCCACTGCACCTGAGTCAGCATCTGCGGTAGAAAGCCGCCATCCCCTCCCAAGTGGGTCAGGTTTACTTCGGCATCCCCGGTGAGTCAGTTTTACATCGGCGCTAACACATTGGACCCGATACCATCCGAACGGCCTGCAACACTGCCGCGATTTTCGCCGCAGCCTGCCCCCGAACATATAGCCCGAGTTCAAGCGAATACTCGAACGACCACTGATTCATGTTGGACGAACCCACATAGGCCGCTGCATCGTCTGCCAATACCACCTTGGCGTGGAACGTCTCATTTCCGAGTGCATCGGAGCGGTCCAGACGGAAGTTCAATACTACAACTCCAAGGCGAGACAGGTCCCCGCGAACTGCAGCGAGAGCGGATGGGGGCACGCCGTCCTTGCTGGCACGTAAGACCAAAAATCGGTCAACCGCCGGGGTTCGCTCGAAGAGGTTTAGGACCACTTGCGCACCAACCTCGTCGAAGAATGGCGTCATTATCCCGAAGGACGTGCGCGCCGACTCAGCAATCGCGGGTAGCAGTTGTCTAGTATCCCTAAAACTTCGGCTGCGTTGCAGCATGCTCTCGAGCTGCATGGAGACTTGGCTCGGTGCCGGTGGTTTTGTCAACACCACTTCGACGACGTCGGTGTCTTGGTGAATCCGTGTGCGGTATAGTTTTGCGCCTTTGAGCAGGGGTGCTAACTCTTGCGCCAGAGCGCGGTCCCGCACGCGCCAGGTCAGGAGCGTGGTTTTTTCGAACAGCCCACTGGTTTGGCCTGCAGTCAAGGAGCGTTCAACGTCTGCAGCGCGAGCCTGCGGCAAGCCGAGCCGGGTACAGATGGAGTGCACGGCAGTGGGCACATCCAGTGAGCCTCGGGCCGCTTCTTCGCACAGAGCAGCACTGACCTCACAGTGAGATGCTAGTGAATCGAAGGCGCTTAGTATTTCAGGCCGTAACATCATCGTTGACTACCTCGAGGAAGCCAGGGATTCGCGTACCCTTGTGTGTGGCATCCTCACGCGGCGGTGGGCCGCCTTTAAGAACTGCGCGAGACAGCAATTGGTTCTGTGCGAGACATGATGTCTCGGGAATCATGACGCAATCAGGACAAGCTCCACCTGCCGTGTCACACAGGCGACCCGAGTTGCAGCGGTGCGTGGACGCTTCGAGCAAGCGAGATAAGAACCGATTATTTTCGTTACGCCACAGCGACGACAGGTTGCCTAGGTCCATGGTCGTACCGTTTCGGTAGACGACGAACGCTAGGTCTAGGGGAAAGAGGTACTCGCCCATCGAGCCTAGGTCCAGACCAGAGAGCTCAGCCACGCTCTTCATCATGGCGTGAGCGTACGTATGCAGCAGGGTGTAGACGTAGCGATAAGTAACTGCGTCGTCTTCCTTCAACAATGAGAAGTACCGCCCGAAAGGCTGGGCGACCTCCAAAATCTTTCCACCAAGCTTGACCGTACCGCTCTCGTCCCAGTCCGGTAGGTCAACGACACCAACGGCTTTCAACCACTTGTATACAGCGCGAGGGTCGAGGCGCACATACATCGCTTCGTTCGCTTGCGTCACGACGTAGATGGGGCGTTTGCCACTACGCAGCGGCTCGAACAGGCGCAAGCGCACGGGCATGAACTGATTACGTTTCTCCAAGGTTGGCGTCGCACTAACTCGCGTGTAACCGTGCGTGAAGCGACACAGGTCAAACTCTCGAATCAGGCCTAGGTCGGCGATGCCTAGCTTTGTCATCAAATGCTGGGTCTGCGCTTCTTGGGCCGCTTTTTCGTCGGTGTCCTTCGGTGCAAGGTCGTTGTCGAGATGATTGAAACGCACGAATTTGGCTCGACCACCGTCGGGCGCAGCAGAGAGCTTGCCCCGGTTGAGTGCCTCGTGCTCTACCGCCAGAACGAATGGGTCGAAGCGGCTCGTGTATTCACTGCGCGTGGCAAGCTGCGCGTTGATTGCTAGCGGCAGGGCAACGCGCGGTCGTACAAGCGGCGGGTCGCTTGTGGTCCACCGGTCGATGAGCTTCTTTAGCTCCTTTTCGGCCATCTCCTGCGGGGCCTTGTCGCCCATTCCCCGAGCGAAGTCACGCATCCGCGAAAGGTTCTCGTACGTCTCCCACTCACTGGATTTACCCGCCGCCAACAATGCCGCTTTCATCTCATCAGGGGCGAGTTCGCCGTCTCCAAACCGAAACTGTTTTCCGATAAATGAAGCAAGCTCGGACTGTCGTTGCGGTTCGAGCATCGCCATTAGATGGTGCTCGGACTCCGGAAACAGGACGAACTGTTCCGATTGAGCGTAGTAGGCGGAGGAGGCCCGGTACGAAATGGGCTCCATACGACGCTCGCTTACCCGCCTGTTGGCCGTGTCCCTGAACACCTCCGTGGTGAATCGGTCATTCTGTCGCCACTCATTCGAACGTTTATGCCCGCATGTCGGGTTAGCACAGAAGAAGTGCCACTGACCGATGCGTGGCGAGTCGGTATTTAGCTTGAACTCACTCTTGCCACATACGTTGCACTCTTCGCCGGAAAGCCTCAGGCTGTCCTTACGGTCGTCCCACTCCCATCGACCAGGAGTCGCAGGCATCCACTCGCCCGACCAGTGCACGAAGATGACGTCCAGTTGGCGCCACTGGCACGGCCCTTTGTCGTTAGCTGCGGTGCACTGCGTATTGCGTAGACGGTCAATGTTCTGCGCCAATTCGTGTGCTGATTCGAAGCGCTTGAAGAGCCGGCACCTGTTGCACACGAAAGTCAGTGGTGCCGGGGCGTATCCCATGTGTAGCGGGCTCAGGAATGCAAGGCGGTCTACACCCAGAGGCGCGACGGTAGCACCCTTGAGAAGCGCTTCGTCCAGGCATTGGCGGGGGTCGATTTGTCGGCCTGCCGTGCCCACCGCGTAAGACCGCGTGAACCAACTCTGCCAGACATCCTGAAGCCGCAGGATAATTTGCGCCTTCGTGACCGCGTGAATCGGGGCGTCGTCGACCGTTGTCGAGAAGTCTGGCAAGGAAATGCACGAGCCGAGTCCGCCTTCAAAGGTGAAGAAGGCGCCGGGCGCGTATGCAGAGCCGAGTTGCCCCCGAGAACGCGCCATCGTCGGTGCGCTAAGCGTCTTTTCTTCGTCTTCTGTGCCCAAGAAACGCTTGCTAATTGCCATCTCAGTCCCCCGTCTGTGCGTTGTCCGCACCGTCGTTGTTGGCTGCGCCGTGACGGACGAGGTCCATTACCAGCAGAATCTCGCCGGGTGTTTGGTTCTTGCCATCAGCGTCACGGGTAGAAGCCTGAATGGCGCCGCCCTGGTCGACGTCGCGCAGCGATGTCATCGGCTTGAGCAACAGGTCTGTCTGAGCCTTGAAGTAGCCATCCATATTACCGTTGCCCCAAATTGGACTGCTCCACGTATTGGCGATGAGGTCGCGGGTCTTTTGGTCGATATGGGCACGGTAGTGTTCCTCGCCCTCCGGCGCGAAGGCACCACGCAGTCCGATGGCCAACTCGAGGAACCTGTTGATTTCCTCGATGAAGGCGTCGCCGCGGGACTTAAACTCCTTGCGCACGTTGGGGATGAAGCTGAAGTCCGGTGTCCTGTCCTTCTCGTTCTCCGGCAGGCGAATCAGTTCGCGGCTTGGAACGACCCCCAGCAGGTAGGCCTGCAGCAGGCTCGGGAAGACCCGCTCGACGGCACGCTCTGCCCAGCGGTCGATAGCCGCTGGCTGAACCATGCGCTCGAGGAAGCGATGAAAGATGTCAAAGACGTGCACGATGTGGCGGTCGCGGCGGCGCTGTGGTGTGGGCACTAGGACCACGAAGCCGATGTGCGTACGTCCGACACGTGATGAGGCCTGGATGTATTCCGCGATGTCTGAGGGCATGCCGGCAAAGAACATCGAGTTGAACTCGTCGACGTCCACACCGTGCGAGATGGCTGAAGTTGCGATGACGGAGCGAAGCTGCTCTCGAATTGGCGGCAATGGCTGGCCAGGGTCTACGCGGAGCTGCGCGGTATCGACGACTGCCTGGATTTCGCCTTGTTCCACCGAGCCCGTAATGAGGCGCGTATCGAGGCCCTCCAGTGAGATGCCCTCGTTGAGGTGGCGCTTTCGAGTCTCCTCATATTCAGCGGCCATGATTTGGTCGCCGCCCTTCTTGTTCGTGACGTAGGTGAGTGCAATGCGGTGCAGGTCGATAAGCGTGGCCAGTTGCGAGGGGTCCGCTGCGGCTAGTACCTGCTTGTGCAGTTGCTCAAGCGGACCCGCGGTGACGTGGTCGACCAGCACTTGCCGTGTCGCTTGGAATTGCGCGGGTACACCGCTGGTTAGGTTGTCGAAAAGCCGCGTGACGGTCAAATGAAACCCCGACAGTACCGCCACGCTGGTGGATGTGTGCGGCTTGCCGTTGGTCATAAAGGCGGTGTACACGCGTGCCTGCTGGCTGGCCACTTCAACGTCTGGGTTAGCCCGGCGCTGGGTCTCCTTGGCCAGCGCTGGCTTGGCGTAGAACGACTCATAGAGGGACGGCCCAGGTTCCGGGAACTGGGTAGCCGGAATCGAGCGCTGATACAGGTGCTCAAGTTGCCTCTCGGGGTCGGCGACGGTGGCTGACGCCGCGATGACCTTGGCTCGTCGCCGGCGCCCCTGCCCGTCGACCGCTATCAGGCCAGCGAGCGGCCTCGCCAGGTACTCGAAGACAGCGTCCAGCGTGGACTCGAACAGACCGGCAAACGTGCCCAGTGACTCGTCCAGGAGGTGCGCCTCGTCTTGGATTATGAGGCTCGGGAACGGGTCGTGAAAGATGCGCTTGCCCGTTTGATAGGCGGGGTATATCCCTTGCATGCCTTTGGCGGCAGGACCAGCCGCGAGCTCGCGGTTGTCGGTAGGAACGTACAGTCGCCCGTTAGACGGGTTGACCCAAGGCGCGGCGCCAAACATACCGTAGATGCGGCGGATGGTGTGGTTCGAGTGACCGATGAGCGCCAGCTTATCGACCGTGCCGAGCAAGACCGAGGGCGCAAGGTCGTAGATGTCCTCGTCGACAATGTAGAAGGGAAGCGGCTTCCACTGGCCCTCGTTCGAGTCACACTGGATATTGGTGCAGACGTGTCCCAGCGTCTGGTTCTTGGAGTCGACGAATAGCCGCAACGCGGTTTCGCTGCCACAAAACGGGCACTTTGGCAGCTTTCGCCACGCGCGCAACGCTAACGTGTACTTGCTGTTGCGCTCTCGAAGCGAATGCTCGTCAGCGAGGAAGGGAGGTGCCTCGGATACGGTCGGAATGCTTTTGACACCCTTGGCGCTATGGCGATTGGGTGAGCCTCCGCTTCCAACCCAAAAGCCGATAGACAGTGGGTCTCCGCCGTAGCCATGATGGCGGCGTACACGCTCGCCGTGCGCCAAGACACGCGCGCCCCGTTGTGCCTGCTGAATCGTCAGCAGGCGCAACGGGTAGCGAATCAGGGCCGTCACTCCACAGTGCTTGCGGCGCAGACGGTCTAGCATGAGGTTGAAAACTAGCAGTCCGAAGAACGCTTCGGACTTGCCACCACCGGTGGCGAAGTACAGCAGCGTCACCGCGTCATCGCGGCGCTCGTCGTAGAAGTGCGAAAATTCCGGAATGCGTGAGGCGAGTGCCGGAATGTTCGCGACGATGAAAGCCAGCTGGAACAGGCGCCATTCGTTATCGTCGCCCCGGAAGCGCGCCTTCATGAAGTCGGCCATCGTCTCGTTCATGGCCAGCCACGCCTCGTAGACCACGGCCTTCGGGTCCGTTTGGAGGCCTCGGCTGCTCCAGGCGTCGCGTGACTCGCGCAGACAGTTTAGGCCTGCTTCGACCGCCCTCATCTCGGATTCCCATTTGCGCAAGTCCTGTCGGAAGGCTTCTTCTTCGCGAGCGATGCCCGCCTTGTCAGAGGAGTCGAGACCTTCAGCAGGGTTGACTTGTGTGGGTAGATTCTCCAGCCACTCATGCATTGAAGGTACGAGCGGCGACAAGCCGTTCAGTCCATCGGGCTGCGCCAGCGAGCGCACGCGCCGCTGGACCCCGTTGGCACTCGTCGGCACAATGCGCGGTTGCGTGTAGCGAGGCGTCCACGTAGTCTCAAGCACGCAAGTCCCGGGGTCAGACTGCACCTGCGTGACGCCGCAGTTGTGGCCCATTGCTGGATAGGTCAAGTACTTGTTGTATCGGTAGGATGGCTCAACACGCTCGAGCTTGAGCGGGTGATGGAGCGCAGCGGGCAGCTCAGCTCGAAGCGACACCAGGAATACGGCCTCTTCGGTCTCGTCGACGTTCTGCTTGGGCATCTTGCTAACGTTCTCGAGCGCAAGAAAAATGCTGCGCTTTGAGGGGTTCAACCAGTCAGCGTGCAGCTCGAGGTCCCAGCTCAGCTCTATCTGCGGCAACGTGATGCGCAGGTTCGACTTGCGGACTAGGTCAAGGAAGTCGGCCCATTTGGTGTAACGGCTTGCCGGGATGCGCAGGTCGTGCCGGTAACCCCAAGCTTTGCCACCGCTCTCCGGGTCATCGCTTTGCACCCACTCTTGCATGCGTTTGGCCACGGCTGCGTTCATGTGTGCAGCATGGTCATCGAGGTCACGCTGCAGCTCATCTGTGCTCTTGGAGGTATCAAGCTCAAGCGGTGGGAGCTGCACCTCGAGTCGCATCCATTTGTGCGGGACGGTCAACGGTTCGAAATGCTCATCCTTGATGGGCAGGGCCTCTCCAGCTTTGACGGGCACCCCTTCTGTCGCGCTCTCACCCGCAGCGTCGGCGTCACCTGGTTGCGCCTCGTCGGCCTCGAGGTCGACCGCGTCTTGCGGGATGTCCGCGGTCAAGAGGTGCCGAGGGATGCCTTTGGCTGCGTAGACCTCGTCAACGACCTGGGCCCGAATCGCAGGCCAGCCTGGATGTTTCCACTTGGCAGTGTAAGCGCCCCTGACCTTCTCCCACTCTTCCTCCAGCCGGCGGTCGCGCTCGGCTTTGATTTCATCGACCAACGCCTGGCGCAACATGAAGACAGGCCTGCAGTTCGGTCGCTTGAGGTCTTCTTCGCGAGGCAGCACGCGTACGTAGACACTAAGCCAAGGTGAGACCGTTATCACAGCCGGAGTGACGGCGTTGAGCTGCATCTGCAGGCCGTGCGATGAGACCCAGATGGGTGATGTCACCTCGTCGTCGCCGGAGACACTGCGCTGGGGTAGCAGGAAGCCGGAGTTGAGCAGTGCCCGCGGACGGGCACCAAAGAGGTACTGTCCGGTCGGTCCCTTGCCGCTGAGTTGTCCGTAAGTCAGGTTAAGCAGGCTGTCGACCACAGCCTCTTTCAGAGTCGGAGAGACCCCTGCGGGGTCAGCACGCAAGACAGGCTGGCTCATCACTTTGCCTCCTTCAGAGGGCCAATAATCTCGACAGTGGCTACGTTCTCGCGCGCCTTGTCGAACAACTGGTTGAGCGTTTTCCGCTTGATGCTGGAATGAGCCATGGCGGACTCCGGCTGCAAGAGCATGTACGCGTAGATGTCGGAGACATGGCGTCCGTCCAGTCGGCGAGAGGTGCGAACGGCCATGATGACTCGCTGCCATTGATAGGCGGCTTCGAGCGAGGAAAAGCCAAGCACTTCCATGAAGGCTTTGAACACGTCTTCACGAAGCGGCGCTTGTGGCTTCAATTGCTCGAATGGAGTGTTGGGAGAGCGCCCAAGGTCAATCCAGTGGCGCATCGCCTGCAAAGTTGGCAACCTGCGTTCTAGGCCGGCATCGAGTCCGAGCATCGACTGGTGAATAGCGCGCACCTTGTCTGTCACAGTAGTTTGCGGAAACCGCAGCGCAAGGCGCTTTTGCACAAGCTCGTGGTAACTGCGAAGTGCCGACTCGAACGTCTTGTCGGACTGGATAGGCACCCCCGCGTCGCACAAAGCCTGTTCGACCATCTCGCGCAACTCTGCAGACATGACAAAGACCTTGTCTCCGACGCTCAGCGAGCGGACCTCGCATATCCTGAATCCCGCGCCCGTGGCCTGTTGCGAAGCAGGGTCGTAGACGTACACGTCCGACGTGTCACGGCGATATTGTGTGAGACCGTTGTCGAACCTGATGACCCACGAATCTTGGGCGACTTCGTGCCCCGGAGACGAAATATCCGACGATAGCTCAACCCGAAAGGTCGGCAACACGTAGTCGCCGGTAGATAGAACAGAGGCGTCTTCGGGCAAGTCCTTGAGCTGCCGGAGGATAGACTCCATACGCGGCTTGTAGGATTTGAAATCCGCCATGTGCTCCACAATGGGTTTGAGCGTAGCACGTAGGAACTGACCTGCCCGCTGGGTCAGCAGGAGCACTGAGTGCGCGGGGACCCGGTCGTCGGTCAGCAGCAGGCGCAGGCAGTCCTCGTTAAGGCCGGCGAACACAAGCGTGGCGCCCTGCCGTCCGTCGATATATTCCTCCAGTTGCGAAGAAGTGAGCAGATGCACGCGGTCACGGAAGGTGTTGTAGGTTGCACCGGATGGGTACTGGTCGTACTCGGTGAGGAAGCGCTCGGCTAGGCGGCGGTAAAGCGCATTGGTGAACACAATGGCCACGCTTCGCTTCTTGCCCGTAGCGGCATCGGCGACAAGCGCCGCCAGCTTGTGGGCAAAGGGAGTCGCAGCGTGGTAGTTACCGAAGAGTTTCGAGCCGCGCTCTAGGAATTCAAGCAGGGTCGGTCGGTCGTCTCCGACACCAACGTTGCGGTTAAACTCGAGGACGGCACCCAAATGAGCTGGCCAGTCGAACTCCCTCCGTGTGCGGTCCGTCACGTCCGGGCCGGACAAGTATTCCGCCATGTGCCGCACGCCGCAAGGAAGTGCCGCCAGGCGAGCAAGAAAAGTGGCCGCCTCGACAAGCGGCTTTGCAGCCGCTTGTCCGCCCGGCGCAGCGCTGGCGATGCGAACAAGCCTGTTTGCCACCTTAGCCGCGTCGGCATCCACGATGTGGACATCGAATTCTCGCGGAGACGGATGAGCAGCCTCGCGGGTCCCAGCAACCAAGAGCCCTTCATTGCCCACAGTGCTCGGAATGCCAGTTATCTGGAACGCATGTGGCATGTGCCAACGGTGTTGAGCGTCACGCTTGTGGTTTCGCTCCCAGAGTTCGTCCTTGAGGCGGTAGGCGGCATGCGGCTCGTCCGTGACGACGACCACTCCCGGCATGTCACCTCTGAACACGTCTTCGAGCATGAGGCAGAAGCGTGCCAGATGCTTTTTCCATCCCGGAGCCTCGAAACGCACAGCGCGTGTCGCTTGTACCAGCACCACTTCCGGTGGGCCGAGCTTAGCTAGCGCCTTACAAGCCTGGCGGAGCTCGTCTTCCCCCATTCGCCCATCAAGCGCAAAAAGCGCGTCCGGCGCGGTACGAGGGTCACCAATGACCGCACAATTCATCTGCAATGCTCTTGCATGCGCTCGTCTGGCAAGTTTGGCTCGAACGAGTGCAAGCAGCCGAGCGTCGCAGGCACTCCAGCTGTAGGAGCCGGGCGAGGCTAGGAAGAGCGGCAGCAACTCGCCGACGGTCGGGTTGAAGGGCTCGCTCGAAGCCTGAGGAAGACACCTGTCGGCAAGCGAGAAGAGGAACGCATCCTTGTCTCGCATCGACCGTGTGACTTTCAGATTCCCATTGACCTCGGCCAGGTCGTTGGCGATGTGCAACAACGACTTTCGGTCGAAGTGTAGATGGTTGAGTGGATAGAATACGTTCGTCTTTACTGGGAATAGCAGACCTCGGACACCCTGCTTGTCACCTTCGCGCCAGCGCGCCAGCGTAGCCAACGCATGCACGAGGGTCAAAGTCTTGAGCGTGGCGGGCCACACCATCGCGATATGACGCGAGCGGTGCTGCGCAGCGTACAAGTACAAGTCGGCAAGTGAAACGAGTGCTGACGAAGGCTCGCATGGCTGGGCGCTGTCGTCCCGGTATAGCGCGATAAGAGCCTCACGAGTGCGGGGTACGACCGGCGCGGGCTCAGGCGCTCGCGGAACGGAGGAAGGTTCCAGCTGTTGCGGCGGCACTGCAGGCTTCATCACGGCCTTTGGCTGCACGGCGGGCTTTCGGGCAGCGAGTCTCGCGAGTTCTTCGCGCCTCTTCTTCTGTGCCTCCCGCAGGTCGTTAAGCTGTTTTCTCGATGCCATGATTTTTATGTTTGTCACTGCATGAGTCTTACGTTTGCCACCGTTCCCTGCGCGTAGGCTAAAGGAACTACTGCCCGTGAAACGCTTTGCGCACAGCACTGGACATGTCGTGCCCCTGCGCGAGGAGACTTCTGAGTTGCCCAGGGTCGGGCAGTCGAAGTTGGCTGAGCTCGAAGACAGACACGTTGGTCGCCCCTGAGATACAGCGGAAATAGCGGTCTACCGTGGGCGTGGCGAGCAATTGCGCAAGCAGCTCCGGGGTGAGCGCAGGCTCAGGGCTCACCTGCTCAAGGATGACGGTGTGGTTCTCTCCGACGAAACCACCGTAGGTTTCGATGAGCGGCTTCGGTACGGCTGCGGCAATCAGACGTCGCGGCTGGTCGTTAGAGGTAACGCGCTGCAGTATGACACTGGGCCTGCGCACGACCGAGGGATGGTCTTTTGCCCCCATGTTCACGAAGCAGTGCTCCCGGTTGGCTTTGGGTGCTCCGGAGAAACGCAGACGGCCGTCTGACGAAATGTCGCTCGACCACAGCAGCGGGACAGCGGTACCGCCGCGCGCACGTGCTGCGCTTTTCGCGGACGGATAGGTCGTTCGCGTATCTCGGTTCCATACGAAGGCGCCGATACGTGGTGTGTAGCCGTAGTTGGTAAGGGTTGCATGTGACCTTGCGGCGCTCTTGAGCAAAGCAATGTCGCTTTCCGTGCGTGGAATAGGCCACGCGGTGCCCGAGTTGGGAAGGACACAGCGGCCGACATTAACGTAATCGCCGTCACGTGTGACGACCGACACGCCAGCCTCGGCGACGGACACATGCATGCCCTTTCCACGGCGTGCCAGAGTAAGTGCGGTTTCCTGCTCCACATCGATGAATACGCCGAGCCGGTCGCTAACCATGCCGATGCCGAGTATAGTGGCCTGCGTTAGCAGGAACGTGCGAAGCTTAGAAAAGTACTGGCCGGACAGAAAGCTGGTGGGCGTCACGAGTGCGCAGGTGCCGCCTGGTGCCAGCAGCTTGACGCACAAGGCGACGAAAAGAGCGTACAGGTTTGGCTGCGCTTCAATGATGTCGGCGAAGTCGTGCTGGTAATGCGCGACTTCTGCCGATGGCATCTTCCGGTATGGCGGGTTGCAGACCACAACATCGAGGGTTCCGACTAGGTGCTTGGCGCGCAGGAGCGAGTCCCCTTCGTGAACTTGGAACTTCGGTCGCGCACCTGTCGAGACAAGTTCGTCATGCAGCACCATCAGCAGGAAGTGCTTCGACATCTCGCATAGGGCGGCATCCTTATCGAACCCAAGGATGTGGCGCTGCACGTGGTCGAGGATTTGCTCGGCAGATTTTCTTCGCTCGCGCAGTGCATCGCGCATGCGCATCGCTATCGGCGCTAGGAACGCCGCACCGCCACAGGCAGGGTCGCAGAATTTCCGGACCGCGAAGTCCACGCCACTTACCGCCAAGTCGTCCAGTAGGCGCTTGGTCAGCGATGGCGGTGTGAAGAACATCGCCAATTGCTTGCGGCGCTCTTCGCCGGCGAGCTGGGCATAGGCCGAGGAGAGCCAGTAAATCGCCTCAAGAAGGTCCTGGGCCTTCACGAAGTTGACGAAGGCGCCCACGGCCGGGTGATGCTGCAACTGCGCATTCATCTCTAGGCCGGACCGCGGCAACCCGGGGAACGACTCCTTGCACCAGCGCGCCAACGCGCTGCCGACGACCACGTCTGGACCAAGTTGCGCGCTTTGCATGACAGCCCGAAGGGCGCGGACAAGGCGAAGGAAGTTGGACTTGGTGGCGGGTGTCATCGGAAGAGGTACATGTCGGGCCTGCTCGCTGTGTCGGCTTGGCTCTTTAGTGCCTAGTGGCGCCCAGAGCGTACTCGGGACACCTTGGTCACGGGCTCTTCCTGTCCTGCCAGTGTGTCGGTACTGATACCGCGTTCCTGGCAGAATCGCAGAACCAGTGTCTCGACCATGTTTGTCTTGCTCCGGTTTTCCTGCGAGGCAGCTCGCTCCAACAGCCGGGCGAATTCCGGGGTGACTCGGAAACTGAGCGAAACCGTACGTTCGGCAGTCATTGCGGTCACCATCTCCTGTATAGAACTCCACTATACGTTTTTTCCCGACGACCCACAACCTTGGTTGGTCACTCCGTTCGTGGGCGTGGCCCAAGCTCGCGTTCAGGCCGACGCGCGGCGCCTAGGAATACGAGGAGAGGAATAGAGAAGGGGCAGTCGAACGCAGTGCCGCGATGAAAGGCAGGTGCAGTGGGTGCAGATATATCCGTAGAACGTCGCGCAAAAGGCACAATTCGTTATCGAACACGACAGCGAGAATGCGCATTCGCTATTTCATCCATATGGCGGGAAGAATCGCCTGCAGCCACTCCGGGTCATGGTGGTAGAGCCACTGAAAGCCGCTTCCCGGTAGACGCCGGACGGCTGTCGCAGATAGGTCAGGATGTTTACGGAGCATCTCGACTAATTGCCGACGGTGAAGCTCCTTTCGGTTGTTGTGGCGTGCTGTCTCCCACGTTTCCTTGAGGTCGGGATGGGTGAGCAGATAATCCTCGACGACATAAGGCCGGACCTTGAGGGTATCGGTCATCCGTCTTTTGCTCAGCCCTGCGCGCAAAGCCGCTGAGAGCTGTTTTTCCAGGTCGGCGTCGATAGTATGTGGAAGCCGGCCTGGTTTGATGAGGTGGCCCCGACGCCGGGCCGCTGTCTGGCTCTGAGGTAAGGGTTCTTCAGCGTTATCGCCACAAGCCAGTGCTGCGGCATAGCTGCCGACGAACTCTTTCGGTGTCTCGAACAGAAAGCTCATCAGCAGCAGATGCTTCAGCGGATGCTGCTGTCTGGGAAGCCGGTGCAACAGGGGAGCAAGGAATCCTCCGCTCGGGCCAGCCAGATTCCCGAGGAACTCGCGTCCGAACAGCGACAGCACATCGCCGAAGTAAGCAACAAACTCGTTGCGTACGAACTCTATCCGCGTACTCACGCTATACGAGGGCCAGCCTCGGACGCGCATCTGGAGCAGATAGCTACGAAACAGAGAGGCCTCGTCGAACCGTAAGTTCTTCTGTTCATCGAAGATAAAGCGTCCCCATTCTTCCAGCTTGGCCAGGCGGATAAGGCTGCTCGGTTCAAGCTTTGGCGCAGGTGCGAGATGTCCGGCAGCAATTTCGTCCGGCAGGTAGTAGGCGTTGGCTCTCTTCGGAGGGTAGAAAACGCTCAGCGGCTCTCCATGAAGATGGCAGACGAAACTGGACGGCAACTGGTGCGCAATATGCCACCATGTAAACCCAAACTGTCCCTGCTGCTCGGTATGGCAGGTTGGGCAGTATTTGAGAGGGTTGCCGGGGCTACGCCCCGACTGTGTGATACCCGATTGGTGCAGTGCTCTGGGTGTGGTGCCCAAGGACATGTGGCACTCAATTTCCGTGCGGGCATTGCCCGATAGAAATGGCGCGTGCAATCCATATAGCGTTCGGTGGTGCATCAGCTCATCCAGCGAGCCTAGCAACCCCCGGGTTTTCCGGTGAAAATTTTCCAGCCGAGAGGGGATGTCATGTCGAAGGCCGCAGGTCGGATGGCCGAACAGCAGTCTGCTGGTCGCCTGAGCGGTATGTCCCCCATTCAGGCGGTGGAAGCGGGCGCACCAGCTGTATAGCGACTCGCCGTCCCGAATGGGCGGCGTCGCCGTAGAGGGGAAGAGCTCCGTCAATCCTAGGTAATCGATGCCCATACGTGCTGATTGACCCACTCGATGCCATGTATGGATATTAATGCATCATCGTGGTTTTTGTAGCCCGCCCATTCCTCTGGCCTCAGGAGTACAGCAATCGCGAGAGCATATTCATAGTGGCGCCAATTCCAGCGACTGAATAGATTGCAAATTCCTGGGGTGTGCTTTTCCCGGACTGTGCGAACGTCCTCGTATAGTTTTTCGAGCCACCATTTGGGGAAATTTTCCGAAGCCAGGCTGCTGATATAACTTGATTTTTCATGAGCATCAGCATCGCCAAGACCGAGCGTTCTTAAAATATTATTTATTCCATATTCCACCTGCCATGGTTTTGTGCCGTATGGAATCTTGTATGCGTTGGCTAAAATATCGGAAAAATATTGTATTTTGGGATATTTTTTAATGTCGGATTCGACCGATGCTGGTATTAATTCATCGGTGGTCTCCATGCTTGGCATGTGAGATTTGGATGGGCGTACTCTGCATTTCCTCAGCGCTATCTTATGCCAGGGGCACCAATATAGGGAGGGTATTTGGTGTGCCCTGTTCCAAAAGCTGAAGCCATGCTCTTGCGTTTGTTGCTCAATGCAGGCTGGGCAAAAGCGGTATCGGAACCATTCAGGGGGCGTCAAGCCCACAGGCCGTCTTTCCTCAAGCGTGTAGTTTATGAGTCCGGTACGGAGCGGAAATTGTAGATTAATTGGGAAGTGAGAGTGATTCCATAGAATCTCGGCTTCAGTCATGCCAGCGGCCAGCGAAATGGCCTTAAATCCTACTTTTCTTCCTGAATTGCCTAGACTGAAATTCTCTTGAAGGATTCTCAGCATCTCGTCAGTGGAATCTACGAAATTGATATGACAGAGCCGGCGAATAAAGCCAGGGAAGAATTCATCTTTAACTGGTTTGGGTAGAATCAGCATGGCAGGGGCTGGAGCAACGTCAGTTGACTGCGAACCGCCGCGTAACTGATGGGACGCTTGAGGAAAAGCAGATGGGCCGCAATTGTGAGCTTCCTAGGGCAGGGTTTCGGTTTCTGTACGCAGGGGATGCTTCAGCGTTTCGCTGGTCAAATTCGCCCGGAACACCTGAAACATGGCAAATTTCTGCGACGCGTCGAAATAACCTTCGGGATGCTCGGAGATAAATTTCTCCAGTGCATCAAAGGCACGTAGCTCAATGCGATTAATTTCGCTAGGCGTCAGCGAGTATGCGCTCCGGTCTTGTGCGAAGAGCACGTACTGAAGGTCGATGCCGACGGCCGAGATGCCGGCCAGGTATCGGATGGTCGGAACGCTGCGTTCTTTCTCGTACAGGCTTTGAGCTAGGCGCTGCACCCCTCCAGCTGCGGCTAGGGTGACCTGGCTGAGACCTAGGCGTTCCCTTTCCTCTCTTAGCCTGCTTCCGAACCCCTCCGGAATGGTCGTCGCAAACGGCGAGGTTTGCGCGTGCGCACGCCTTCCCGCATCGGGCCGTCTCGTGCTAGAGTCCATAAAAATTCATGCATAAATGGATTGTCTATGAATGGTATCACATGCAATGGACTTTTTGTCAATCAAGCTTGTGTTGGCTGCAAGCGTGGGAGGCAGGAAGGCGGGCCGTGTTTGATGAATACGGGGTTGATATGGGACGTGGTGGACTATCTCTCGAACGCCTGAAGGCTATCCGTAAGCGGCAGGAAAACGCGGGCTGGGGAAGCAACTACGAGCCCTCGATTCGTGCGGTTCGGGGCGAGGCCCCCGGCAGTTCGTACGCCGTAAAGCTGCGAGCCAGGAAGATTCCGGGGCGTGAAATCCATCTGCTTTCTACCGGCGAAGCTGCGGCAGCGCTGCTCGGCCTGTACCACCCCGACGTGGTGGGCTTGCAGGAACAGCGAGCACTGATGCCGGACGACCGACCGCATCCACTTCATAACTTCCCCGGCGCGATTGCTGGTGGGTTGCCGAAGCTGGGCGGGATGGTGCACGTCGCCACGCGACTTGGCTACCTAAACACTCTGCCAAGGGTATGGGTGCCGAACCCGGATGCGCCGGCGGAGCGCATGGCAATCATTTACCCCTATATCGGGGACCTTCTGTGGGCCATACGCAAAGGTAAGAATCAGTTCTATTGCGTAAATTGGTCTATCAAGGATGACGTTTCGGTGTTCAAAAGGCCCGTCGAGAACTTGGCCGAGCTTCACTCACAGGGAAATTCAGCCGGTACATCGGAATTGCTGGAGCGTCACGAACTCGAGTGTGCCTATTACGAGGGAGCCGGCATCCGAACAGTGCTGCTCGGGGTCAACGAGATTGATGCGCATGTCGTGCACAACCTGCGGCACCTGTTCTTGCATCATCACCGTGAGACAGGTATTTCCCTCCGTGAGCGTGCGGAAGTGCTTGAGCGGTTCCGGCGTTGCATCGAGGTTGAGACGCCTCCGGCACATCTGATTGCGCACTTGTGCGGCACTGGACGTTATTCGCCGGAGGCCTGTCGGGACGTCCTGCTTCAGGGAATCTGGAGCCGGGAGCTGAGGGTCGACCTATTCCGGCCAATATTGATTGACCGACCGTTAAGGTCAGAGGAGAGGGACGTTCTTGTGGTGTACGCCGACTGGTTTCGGGAGCAATCATGCTGACCGGGACCCGGGTCACGGCTCCTAATGGATTTGAGCAATTCGCTAAAGGGGTTCCTTGCTACTTCCTGGGAAATTCGAAGCTGCGTCATCGCGCAGTGTTTGTGCGTTTTGAGTGGTCTGGGCGGGGACAGCCTGCTTCCTACATTCACGCGATGGACCGGGATGACTTTGAAGCGGCGCTCGATGCGAAAAATCTTGTTCTTTCAGATGGCCTTGACTTGCCGCCATGGCTGGCGTCGCGAGAAGGGGTGAATTTCGCCGCGATTGATGCTGACCGGATGAGCATGAAGCGTTCTTACCAGGACATGGTTGACGCCCGCTACCTGTACATCGAACCTGCGCTGAATGACCTGGAGGCTATCCTCGCTGCCGACGATGTCGCGGCTGCCGTCAATGTGTGGGCGAGACGCGCATCTCCGCAGCAGCACGAAGCTCGATTTCGTATCTGGTTCCTGACGTACCTGTGCTTCGGTCGAAATATTTGGGCACTCGCTCCGCCGTTTCATAGGTGCGGCCAGTGGAATAGGGATACGCATTCAACGAAAAAGCAGGGGCCACCTTCGAAGGCATTCGGCGCCGGGTACGGTCACGGCATGACTGCGGCCATCCGAGAGCTTTGCGTTCAGGGCTATCGGAAGTTTGCCCTGCCGGGCAAACCCATGAGCGATATATACGCCGAGGCGATGAACAAGGTATTCGGATGTAAGTGCATCCGAAAAAGAATCGACGGGCAGCCAGATGCATTGGAATTTTTTCACCCAGAAGGCAAGGCATTTCCGTCGCTCAGGCAGTTCACCTATCAAATAAGGAATGTCCTTGGCGAAGCGACTGTTGAAGTGATGCGCTATGGAAGGCAGCGTCATCGAAGAACCCTCGTCCCCTCGAAGGGGCGTTTTTCGGAAGAAGTGGCGTATCTGCTGGAGAAGGTCGAGTTCGACGGGTATTACACAAAAGAACGGCCGCGAGGCTATCTGGAAGGAAGTGTGCTACCGGCCCTGTGTGTAGTGACCGCAAGGGACATGATGGCGGGCACGAAGGTCGGCATCGGGTTTTCGTTTGGCTCGGAACGAGCCGATGCCTATCGGATGGCCCTTTTCTGCATGGCGGTGCCAAAGGATTTCTTCTGTAGATTGTGGGGGCTGAAGCTTGATGCCATGGAATGGACCACGATAGGTTTGCATGCAAGCTCGAAGGTTGACCGGGGACCGGGCTCAACCTCTCAGTTCGCTGCGTCGGAAGCGGCCCAACCAGCCATGGATGAGATGGCACCGTCGTATTCTGGGCAGTCCAAGGCAACGGTAGAGTCGTCTCATCCTAAAAACGTCAAGTTTGAGGACGAGCCTGAGTATGTGCTAAGCCAGCTCGTGCCGGTCGAACTGGCGCGGAGAGAAATCGTGCGGCTCATCGGATACAACCATACTGCGGACATGTCTGACCGCATGGCTATCGACCGGGAGCTTGCAAATGTTCTGCCCAGTCCACATGCATTGTGGAATCACTACGCAGCCAGGCTGCGTACAGCCGGCATATCAATGAGCATCGCTGACGCGGTCAGGACATTTTTGAAGAAAACGCCATTGAAAGTGGAGGCTGATGGCGTGTATCTCGGCAGTCTTCGTTACGACTCGGACGAGCTTCGGGCCAGCGGATTGCTGAACCGGATAGTCCGCAACTCCAGTCGCGCGGAATGGGTGGATGGCTATGTGCTAAGCCTTTGTATCCGACATATCTGGGTCGAAGTCGATGGTCAGTTGCTGATGCTTGATGCGATGCTACCCATTCGTGAAGATGAGGAACTGCTCTTTATTTCCGTCGCGGAACTGGAGCAATGGGAAGAGGCGCGCGCACGTGTGAAGCCTGTATTTGCTGTTCAGCGGGTTGCCGCAAAAGGAGAAATGCGGGACATGTTTGAGCAGGCGACAGGAAAGGCGTGGGATGCGGGAACCCGTCGGGCTGGCCGCGCCAAAAAGACTGCACAGGCAAAGCAGGAAGCAAAGGAAGCAATGCAGCACACGGCCGCTCGGAGGTCCGCATGACGTTCGAGAGCGGCGACCCGTGGTCCGAGCGATTCAACGCTATTCTGAATCCAGATGAGATTCGTCAGCGAGTGGAAAAGCCGCCTGTGTCTGTTGCAGGTATGGACGACTGGCAGCCCAAGGAGGCTGGGCATCGCATCGAGGCTGCGCTGAATACAGTGTTTTATCCATCGGAGCAATGCATCGATATTTTGATGGAGTGGGTTGCAGCCGCACGAGTGCATTGCGCCGAGATGTATGGGAGCCGGCGCGCATTTATCGAACGGGTCTATCAGTCGCAGCCGCCGCTTCGGGAATTCTACTTTCCGATGTGTCTGACGGGACTCGCAGGCACGGGGAAAAGCGCGCTGCAGGAAGCGTTCAAGCGTCTTATGCCGCAGACCGATACGGTAAAAACCGATGATGGAACAGTGTTCCAACTGGTGAGCCACCGTGCAATCACAGTGCGCTCGGCGAGTTCTCCCGGAGACATCATGGTTCAACTCGCGCAGCAGGATGGAACGTACAGGCTGCTATCTGGCCGGGTACGTAAACAGGCCTATCGGGATGGCTGGGCGTTGCTTCTGCTCGACGAATTCCAGTTCGCGACCCAGAGCAGTAGCGCCAGTACTCGAATCGCCCAGATGCTGATGACGGCATGCTATGTCGGGGTTCCCACCGTCTATATTGCCAACTTCAGCATGTTGCACAAGCTTAAGGCCCGCAGCCAGGAGGAGCAGCATCGCCTGCTGAGGCAGGTTCGGGAATTGAGCCCGGAGTCGAGCGGCAGCGTTGACTGGCGAACGGTGCTTCGATGGTATCGCGATGTTGCGCCGGATGTTTTTTTGTTTTCTCCTGATGTGGATGCAGAGCGGATTCATCAGTTGACCGGGGGCGTCAAGCGTGCGGTCATAGCGCTGATGCGGATTGCCTTTGAGAGGGAGTTTGCGGCTTCAGGAACTGTGACCTTGGCCAGCCTGGAGTGGGCATACAACTCGAGTGGCTATGCTTCGTATCGGGCCGACGTTGAGTCGCTGGCGAAGCTTTTCGGCGCGTTCAGGCAACAGCGAAAGGACTTGTGGTGTCCTATTGCCGGTGTGGAGCCAAACCTTGAGGCGCAGTGGGCGCAGCAGCGCCAAAGCAAGGTCGATGAGAAAGCGCTTCGCGCATCGCTTACGGCAGACGAGCGCAAGGCGCTGAACGCGGTATCGAAAGCATCAAAGGGGTCGGGTAAAAAATCGAAGAAGGCTTCGGTACACCCTATACGACGGCGTGGGCAGGACGATGCAGCCACGTTGCTGAAGAATCTGGAGATGCTCGACTCGAAGCAGTAACGGCGCGAGCGTCAATTTCAAGAGTTCGGAAGAATTCCCTCCTTCTCGCGTGGATGCGATGGACGACAAATCCAGGTCGGCCCCCATTGTCTTTGACGAGCTGACGCCAACCCTGTTCGTGGACTTCGACGGGACGCTGCACCGTGGGCGGGCGCTGCTCGAAGAGGATGGCCAGGTTTCACTCGATACAGGCAATTTGGTGCTCGAGTTTGCCCCGCTGCTCGAAGCGCTGCTTCGGCCCTATCCATCGGTCAGGATTGTCTTGACGACTTCGTGGCTGAACACGTTACCGACTGAGCGGGTCGTTTCGCTTTTGCCGCTGGCCCTAGCTGCGCGGGTGGCGGGCACGACGCGCGGCTTCAAGATGCGTTTCGGGTACATGCAGGACGGGTCTGCCCGGACGTACGTTATCCGTTCATACGTGTTCGAGCATCACCTCAAGAACTGGCTGGCCCTCGACGATTCGGTTTTCGGCGCATATCACCTGAGTACCTATTTCCTCGACCTAGAGCCGCATCTGGTGTTGCTCGACAGCAAGCAAGGTATCGGCGACCCGGTGGCCCAGCGACGCATCCTCGAGTGGCTCGCCGAGGTGCATAAGTCGCAGGCCTGAACTCGGGTATCACGAGGTCTCATCAGTTTTGAGGCCCGTCCGTTCCAGTGAAACCTTTGGCGACCGGACTGGGGAGTGGTTTCTGTCAGTAATCTGATGTTTAACGGCTACCGTCTGCGCTGTTTCCGGTTTCTGTGTTGGGTGGCAATTGTTGTGAGGCAGCCTTCTCCAGTGCGGCTAGTCGCTTCTTGACTCCAATCTTTGAATCGAGTTTCAGTGCGGCTCGGTAAGCCTCTGTCGCTTCGCTTATTCTGTCCAACTTTTCCAGCAACTCGCCTTTAAGGCGATAGGCACCAGCTACCCACCTGGCGTCTTGCCCAGGCCGAAAAGCGGAAATTGTTGTGTCAACAACATCATAGGCTCGTTGTACCGCCTTATTGGACCCGTCAGCCTGGACCAGTTCGCCAGCAGCCCTGATACGTGTCCAAGGGTCACCTTTGGTAAGCCGGGCCGTCATAAACTTCTTGGCGTCGAGGAACTCACCGGTCGGAGAGTACGCAAATCTGCCCAGATGGGCGATTGTTGCGAATATGCGCTTAAGCTCACCATCCTCTGTTTCAAACGAGTATTCCGAACTCCATCCTGCGATAGGAGTGCATGAGGCAAGTACTCGTTGCTGCACGACGTCGTGTATCTCAAGGATAGAGCTATCCTCGTTGTCCGAATTGCACGTCTGACTCGCAACATATCGGCCGCATGGTGAGATGCTGAACCCAAACAGGTTCGCCTTGTATGTACGCTCATACACTCGCTTTCCGGCTACATCGAAAATAACCAGATTAGCGGATAGTTTCGAGTTCGGCCCCGCATCATTGACACCGAAAACGCCGGTGTCGGCCACGTCAACGGAAAAAGGTCGCTCGAGGTCGTTGATTTCAGCCACGATGCGGCCCGTAGTGTTGTCTCGGAGTCGAACAGTTTTGCGTCGATTCAAGGATGCATCCGGCCCCGGGTCCCAGTACCCGACAGACCAATGCTTGGTGGGTGAGTGCTTCGCTCGACCAAAATCAATCAGGTCGTCAATTTCTGAGGGGAGCCGGATAGAGGCACGGGCAACGGTGGTTGTCACCTTTCCCTGCTTGTCGGAAGTCTGTGCGCGTGACGTCGGTTCACGCATTGGTTCAGGCGCTGACCGGGATTTCCGTCCCAAAATTCCAAAAAGGCTTTTCAAGAGTGACATGAGGATGCGTTATCCGGCTTTGTCCTAACGGTTCGTGCATTATGCGCGCGTCACAGATACCGCTATAGGTGCTCAGCCCGCATCCGTCAGCCTTTGCCATCTAGGTATCGACCTGATGCGCTAGACGATTGGCGCCGCAGGTGCCCCGGGCAGTGCGGTTCAACTGCTGCCACCAGTCAGGGCAATCGGCACTCGGCTCATTTATGAACTGGTCGGGGACGCTGCTGTGTAGGTGGCATCGAAGAATTTTGTAAGAAATGGCGCGTGTAGCACCGGGGCAACGTCGCCAGATGACATCTCGGCCAATTCGCTGGAAACCCTTGTCCAGCAAGGCCCGACAGACTTTATCGTCGCGAGAGGGTGGTTGTGCGGCCAGTTTGGGGTTCCCGACAGACTTTGCCCGGACTTGTCGTTTTTTCCGGGAGTAATGGAATCAATGACTTACAGCGGGCGTGCCCGACAGACTTAATTGTTTCCCATCACCTTGTCGACACACAAAAGAGTCGGCACTTCTGTACATCAGGAATCGCGCGCGCCCGGAGAAGAGGGGATGGGTCATTTCGAAGTCGCTATCATGCACACCTCTGTCCATCCATCAGCTCGATGGAGCCGCACAGTGCCCCCTGCGCCCATCTTCGCCTTCGAAAAGGCCGCGTGACAGACTTTATTCTCGCAGATCAGCACACCAAAGCCGCCGAAACGAACTGCCCCCAGAAGTTGAACCCCGCCCCAACCTTTGTGGGCAATTCATGGTCGATAGACCGTCGGGAGCTTTTTTCATTTTTCCCGGCCACAAGCAAGCGTCTTGACGGCGCCTGCACCCCGCCGCCCATCACATCTTTATCAGCATTCATTCGTTGTCCGCGGGCCGCGAAGCGCGATAGTGTGCGCGGATATCGCCGCAGCCTGCGCCCGCAGCTGCAGTGCCGCCATGTTCTCTTTTGTCCGCCCTTCGCGCCGCGTGATGCCATCTCCCGTTCTGCAAGTCCTCGGTATAGGCAAGCGCTTCGGCGCCAGCATCGCGTTGGACCACGTCGATCTTTCTATTGGCGCCGGCGAAGTCGTCGCTTTGATGGGCGCGAACGGTGCGGGCAAGTCGACGCTCGTCAAGATTCTCAGCGGTGTTTATCTGCCGGATCGCGGCACGCTTGCGCTGCGTGGCACACCGTTTGATCCGTCGTCGCCGCACGATGCGGCACGGCGCGGTGTCGCCACCGTGCATCAGTCCATCGCGGATGCGGTCGTGCCGAACCTGCCGGCCGCGGACAATCTGCTGCTCGACCGGCTTTGCGGCGGCTCGTCCGCCTGGTATGTGCCCGCGCGCGTCCGGCGTGCCGAGGCCGCGCGCCGGGCCGCGCGTATCGGGCTCGCCGTCGATCTCGATGCGCCGCTCGGAACACTGCCGCTTGCGGCCCAGCAGCAGGTGACGATCGCGCGCGCAATGGCGACGCATCCGGCGTTGCTGATTCTCGACGAGCCGACCGCGAGTCTTTCCGCTGCGGAAGCGGATCGCCTGTTCGAGCTGATCGCACGGCTGCGCGACGAGGGCGTCGCGACGCTGCTCGTCTCGCATCGCGAACGCGACCTGCGGCGTATCGCCGATCGCGTGGTGGTGCTGCGCGACGGTCGCATCGTAGGCGACGCGCGAGGCCCCATCGACTTTCACGCGGCACTCGAAACGATGCTCGGGCGACCGCTGCAACGCTTGCATGAAACGTACGAGACGCCCGACAGCGCCGACACGCGCACGGTATTGAGCCTGCGCAGTCTGCGTCTCACGCCCGCGAGTGCGCCGTTCGATCTCGACGTACGACGTGGGGAGATCGTCGCCGTCGTCGGGCCGGTTGGCAGTGGCAAGTCGCGCCTTGCGCGCACGCTGTTCGGTGCAGCGCATGCGAGCGACGGCGAGATGACGCTCGACGGCCTGCGCTGGCAGCCGCGTTCGCCTGCGCAGGCCATCCGCGCAGGCGTTTTCATGCTCGGCGAAGATCGGCGCCGCACCACGCTCTTTCCCGACAGCGTTCCGTTTGCCACGATCGCCGGCACGATCGGCTTTCCGTTCATGTCGCGCTGGTTTCGCAACGGCTTCGTACGCACACGGCGCGAGCGGCAGGCGGCCGTGGAGGCGATCGAACGTTTCGGCATTCGCTGTCGTGGCGCGGACGACCGTCCCTCGCGCCTGTCCGGCGGCAATCAGCAGAAGGTCGCGCTTGCGCGCTGGCATGCCGAGCCCGCGCGTCTGCTGCTGCTCGACGAACCGTTTCAGGGTATCGATGCCGGCGCGCGCGCCGACATCGTTCGCCTGCTGCGCGGCGAAGCTGCGTCGCGCGCGACGCTCGTGTTCGTCAGCGACCTCGATGAAGCGCTTCAGGTGGCCGACCGCATCGTGCATTTCGATCGCGGCTCGCCTGTCGCGCACGCCGAGCCCTCAGTTCCTGTCCACGCTCTGTGAGCCCATGAAGACCCCTTTGCCCGCCAGCGACCCTGCCGCCACTGTCCCGACAACCCTGTCGTCCGCTCCCATCGTGCACGTGTCGCGCATGCAGACATGGCGCAGACAGCTCGAAAAAAGCGGCATGCTGTTCGCACTCGCGGCGCTTGTCGTCGTGTTCGCGATTGCACAACCCGCATTTCTCAACGTCGACAATCTCTTCAGCATTCTGCAGGCGATTTCGATCACCGCGCTGCTCGGCATCGGCGTCACGATCACGCTGGCCGTGGGCGGCTTCGATCTGTCGGTGGGCAGCATCGCGGCGTCGGCGCAGATGGCCGCGAGCTACGTGCTCGTCGTCTGGCACGGTAGCGCGTGGTGGGCAGTGGCGGCCTGTATTGCGCTCGGTATGGCGGCGGGGCTGTTCAATGCGCTGTTGATTACGCGGCTGCGCGTGCCGGATCAGCTCGCCACACTCGGCACGCTGTTTCTGCTCGCGGGGCTGCAACTCATTCCGACCGGCGGACGTTCGCTTTCGACCGGCACGATCTTGCCGGACGGCACCGAAACGAGCGGGGTGTTTCCGGCCGCGTTTCTCGCGCTTGGCCGCTTGCGTGTGCTTGACGTCGTGCCGCTGCCCGTGATCGTGCTCGCGGTGTTGACGGTGTTCGCCTGCGTGGTGATGGAGACGACTCGCTGGGGCCGCGTGCTTTACGCGATCGGCGGCAACGAGACCGCGGCCCGGCTCGCCGGTGCGCCCACCGCCCGCTACCGCGTGGCGGCCTATGTGGCATCGGGGGCCATCGCGGCGCTGGGCGGCGTGCTGATTGCGGCCCGCGTGGGGCGCGGTGACGTGAGCGCCGGGCACTCGCTGCTGCTCGATGCCGTCGCGGCCGCGCTTGTGGGTTATGCAGTGGGCGCCGCGAAGCGGCCGAATGTGTTCGGCACGGTGATCGGTGCCGTGTTCGTCGGCGTGTTGCTTAACGGACTCACCATGCTCAATGCGCCGTACTACATGCAGGACTTCATCAAGGGCGCCTTGCTCGTCGGCGCGCTGGCGTTCACGTTCGGTGTGGGCAAGTGCGACGACGCGCATGCATGACGGGCGCAAGGTGCGCAAGCGGCGCAAGGGACGCAGTAAGCAGCGCCCCGTCGCGTTTGCACTTCATGCGTACCGCGCGCCTCGTTGCGCAAAGCTGATCGCCAGCACGGCAAGAATCACGGCGCCGGTGGCCACCTGTTGCCAATAGAAGTTCCAGCCGATCAAGAGCAGCCCGTTCGCCACGAGGCTCAGCAGCAACACGCCCAACAACGTGCCCGCCACGCTCGGGCGATGCGTCGTGGAGAGCGTGGTGCCGATGAACGTGGCGCCAATGGCGTTCATCAGATAGCCATTGCCCGCGAGCGGCACGTACGCCTTCACCGTCGAAGACAGGAGCAGGCCGACCACGCCATAGAGCAACGCGCTCGCAACGAACGCCGCACTCACGATGGCCGGTACCGGCAGACCCGCGTGACGCGCTACACCAGGCAGCGCGCCGAGCGCAGCGAGCTGGCGGCCGAACACGGAATGCGCGAGCGCAACATGCAACGCGAGTGCCAGCACGACGACGATGCCCAGCGGCACCGGTACGCCCGCGATGCTGCCGTGCGCGAGCGCGCCGAAGAGCGGCGGCAGGGCCACGTTGAGCAGATAGACCGGCTGTCCGCCGTCCGTTGCCAGTTGCTGAACGGTCTGCCCGATGAACAGCGTACCGAGCGTGGCGAGGAACGGCGCGATGCCGATGCGCGCGACCAGCACGGCGTTCAACGCGCCGGTCGCGAGCGCAGCGGCCAGGCCGCCGAGCGCCGCGGCAAACAGATCGACGTGGTGTGCACACAGCAACACGAAAACGAGGCTGGCTACGTCGATCGATGTGCCGAGCGACAGATCGACCGCGCCCAGCGAGACCGCGAGCGTCATGCCGAGCGCCGCGATGGCGAGCAGCGCGAAGTTATTCAGCAGCACGTCAGCAAGATTGCCCACACGCGCAAAGCCCGGCGCGAACAAGGCAAAGAAAGCGATTACGACGACGAGCGCGCCCACGAGCGCGAAGCGCCGCAGGCCAGTGAGCCGCGACGCGAGCGAGAGGCGCTCAATCATATGCACTGCTCCTGCCATGTCGGCGGCGCACGATTGCCGTCGTCGCAACGACGAACAGGATCAGTACGCCTTCCACACCGTTGACGTAATAGCTCGACAGGTTGTCGAGCTGGAACCCGTTGACGATCACGCCGATGAACAGCACCGCGCAGAGCGTGCCCGGAATGGTGGGCACGAGCCGGCGCGAGAACACCACGCCGAGCAACGCAGCGGCCACGACTGCGAGCAGGTTGTCGCCAGCGCCGGGCGAACTGCCGCTCAAAAGCGCCGCCGACGCGAGCGCGGCCAGCGCCGCAGCGATACCGCACAGCACGTAGCTGGCGGCGACATAACGCGCGCCGTGGATGCCGGCCGCCCGTGCAGCGTCGCGATGGGCGCCCACGGCCGCAAGACGCAAGCCGAACGGCGTTTCGTGAACGAGTACCGTGAATGCCGCGCAGGCAAGCAGCAGTGCGTAGGCGAGATGCGGCACGCCGAAGGGTCCGTCGCGCAGCAGGTATGCAAGCAGAGCGCCGTTCGCCTGGACCGGCGTGTTCTGCGTCAGCACGAGTTCGAAGCCCGCCGCGATGTTCATCGTGGTCAGCGTCGCAAGCAGCGGAACGATGCGTAGCGCGATGACGGCGACCGCGTTCAACGCGCCCACCGTCGCGCCTGTGGCGAGCGTCAACGCGACCGACAGCAGGGCCGGATACCCGTCGCGCTGCGTGACGGCGAAGACGGCTGCGCACAATCCGAGGTTGGCCGCGACCGAAAGGTCGAGCCCGCCGCGAATCGGGTCCGGGCCGCCTGCAATCAACACGATCGTGAGACCGAAGCCGAGCAGCCCGATCACCACCGACTGCTGCAACACGTTGGCGAGATTGGCAACCGTGAGAAACAGCGGCGACGTGAGCGCGAATGCCGTAACCACGATGGCAAACGCGAGCAGCGCGCTGCCGCGCAGCCAGAACTGCGGGTCGCGCAGCCTTGCGCGAATGCGATGTGCCCGTCCTGGACCTATGCCGGGCAACGCGCGCCCGTCGGCCAGCGAACGGGTAGGGGACGACGGGACGTTCATGCCGCCTCCCGTTCCTGCATGGCCGTCTCGCGCGCACCGCTCGCCCAGGCGAGCACGGTTTGCGTGTCCGTTTCGCGCGAGACGAGTTCCTGCACGATGCGGCCGCGCTTCATGACGAGGATGAGATCGGTCACGCCCACAAGTTCGATCAGGTCGCTCGAAAACAGCAGTACGCAGGCGCCGTTGCGCACGAGTTCGTCGAGCAGCCGGTAGATTTCCGCCTTCGCGCCCACGTCGACGCCAACCGTAGGTTCGTCGAGCAGATAGACGGTCGATTCGCGGCTGAGCCAGCGCGCCAGCGCCACCTTCTGCTGGTTGCCGCCGGACAGTTGCCGTACCGGCGTTTCCGTGCTGTGCGTGCGGATGGCGAGCGCGGCGATGAGTCGTTGCACGAGCTGCGTTTCGCGTTGCCTCGCGAGCAGCCCGAAGCGGCTGATGCGCGAAAGGCTGGCGAGCGTCGTGTTTTCGCGCACCGAGAGCGAGCCCGCTACGCCGTGCGCGCGTCTGTCTTCCGGCACGAACGCGATGCCGCTGCGTACCGCGTCGGGTGGGCGGCGTAGTCGCACTGTGCGTCCCGCTACGCTCACGGTGCCCGTCGTGCCGCGCTCGAGGCCGAATAGCGAGCGCAGCACCGCCTTGCCGCCCGAGCCGAGCAACCCCGTCACGCCGACGACCTGCCCGCGCCGCACGTCGAACGACACGTCTTCGAAACGGCCGGGCGCGCCGAGCCCGCGCACGGCGAGCGCGACGTCGCCCGGCGTACGCGCCGATACTGCCGCCGGTGCGCTCCGTTGCGCGCCGATCATCGCCTCGACGAGCGATTCCGTGGGCGTAGTGCGGGCATCGACGTGGGCGACGTCGACGCCGTCGCGCAGCACGCTGACCGTATCGCAGATCGACGCGATTTCATCCAGATAGTGCGATACGTAGAGGATGGTGAGGCCGCGCGCGCGCAGCGTGTCGATGGTGTGCAGAAGACGGTCCACTTCGCGTGACACGAGTGCCGCGGTGGGTTCGTCGAATACGAGCACGCGCGGCTCGCCCGCGAGTGCCCGCGTGATCTGCACGATCTGCTGCTCGGCTACGGTGAGCTCGCCGATCAGGCGGTCGGGATGCAGGTCGATGCCGAAGTGCGTATGCAATGCCTCGCGTGCCTGCCGTTTCAGCCGGCGCGTATCGAGCACGCGCAGCACGCCCGCGCCGCGTGGGCCGAACGCGGGCTCGTAACCGAGCGCGAGCGCTTCGGCCACGGTCGAGGTGGGCGGCAGCAGGCGCTCCTGGTGAATGAATGCGAGGCCCCTGGGGGCAACGCCGGGGGACTGCGGCTCGCCGTGCACGGTGACGGTGCCGGCGTCTGCCGTGTGGATGCCCGCAAGGATCTTGATGAGTGTCGATTTGCCCGCGCCGTTCTGGCCGATCAGGCCATGCACGGTGCCCGGGGCCGCGTCGAGCGATGCGCCGCGCAGCGCCGGTACGCCGTCGAAGTGTTTGACGATGCCGCGCAGCGCGAGGGCCGGCGCATGAGCGGGCGTGTCTTTCGGTGTGCTCATCGCAGTGCCCATTCTGCGGCGCTCGCTTTCGTGGCGTTCATTTCGCGGCGCTCATTTCGCGGCAATCTGGCCGAGCGCCTGCTGCAACTGCGCGGCGTTGTCCTTCGTGACGAGAATGGACGGCACGTAGGTGTACGGCGGCAGGCTCCGATCGCCGGCAAGGTAGCGCGCGACGTTGTCCACCGCGGTCTTGCCGATCAGTGCGGGCTGCTGCGCGACGACGGCCGCCGCGCTCGACTTCGGGTCTTTCACGAGCGAAACGACGTCGGGGCTGCCGTCCACCGCGTAGGTCTTGATCTCGTTGCGATGCGCAGCGTCCACGGCCTGCGTGGCGCCCACCTGCGGCACGTCCCACGCGGCCCAGATCGCCGCAATCTGCCCCTTGGGGTACTTCGTGAGCAACTGGCTGACCTGCGCATACGCGCTCTGTACCGTATTCGGAATCACGTCGCGCAACTCGGGCTCGATGATGTGGACCTTCGGGTAGTACTTGAGCACCGCCTTCAACTGGTCGTAGCGGATCGCGCAAACCGGAACGCCGTAGAAGCCGTTGAACACGAGGATGTTGCCTTCGCCGTGGATGTCGTTGACGAGCTTCAGCGCGAGTTGCTCGCCGATGAAGAAGTTGTCCGAGGTGGTGTCGTTCAGGCTGGCGGGCGACGCGGTGTCGATCGTGAAGAGCGGTATGTTGGCCTGGCGGATTTTCTGCAGCCACGGCTCCAGCACCGAAGCGGTGCCCAGTTGCTCGATGATGGCGTCGGGCTTTTGCGCGATCAGCGTCTGAATCTGCGCAATCTGGCGGTTGTCGTTGCGGCCGGCGTCGAGCGCGATGGGCGTGCCGCCCAGCCGTTTCACCTCGTCGATCGCACCCTGGTAGGCCTTCAGATCCCAGTAGTGGTCCGTGCCGATTGCGGTGATGCCGATGCGCTTGCCTTTGAGCGACGGTGTCGCGCTATCGTTGCTCGCAGTGTTTGCGTTGCCCTCGGAATGGGCGGGTAGTGCGATGACCATCAAGCTCAGCGCGGCGGCGGTGACGAGACGCACAAGTGGCACGAGGGCGCCACGTGTGCGGCGCGAAGAAGAACGGGAATAGGGCGAGGACAGTGTGCGGTGGATCATGTCGTGATGTCGGATGCGAGAGTGAAGGGCCGCAGAAAAGGAATGCGCAATCCGGACCGACTCTACGCAACGATACGCCGCGATTGAAACTAACGATTGACGCTATCGATATGCAAACTCCGACGATTTGCAAATCGGCTGCGGCGAAAACGATCATGGGTCATCCGAAGGAATAACGATGTTCCAAACCTTCGTTTGGGCCACGAGCGGCGCGCTGATAAATTCTGCCGATACTCATTGCAGCGGAGCCGGCGAATGGCAACGATCGACGAAACGAAGTCCTTGCGCGTGGGCGCCGGGACTCAAGCGGCAAACGGCGCACACGTGATCGGCAGCGACGAGGAAGCGCTTGCCGTTGCGCACGCGCTTGCGGAGCGTCTTGCGCAAGAGGCCGCGCAACGGGACCGCGAGCGGCGCCTGCCGCATGAGGAAATCGAATGGTTCTCGCAGTCGGGCCTGTGGGCCATTACGGTGCCGAAAGCGTACGGCGGCGCCGGGGCGACGTACCAGACGCTGGTCGAGGTCGTGAAGATCGTTGCAGCGGCGGATCCGTCGCTGGGGCAACTGCCGCAGAATCATTTCGGCCTTGTCGACGTGATTGCACTCACGGGCACCGATGAACAGAAACGCCACTTCTTTGGGGACATCCTCAGGGGCAAGCGCTTCGGCAACGGTTTCTCCGAAAAGGGCACGAAAAACGTGCTCGACCTGAAGACGCGCGTGACGCGCGACAGGAACGGCGACGACGGCGGTTACGTCGTGAACGGCATGAAGTTTTATTCGACCGGCGCGCTGTTCGCGCACTACGTGCCCGTGCTGGGGCTCGACGAGGACCGCAAGGGATGGCTTGCGTATATCCCGAAGGGCACACCGGGCCTCACGGTGATCGACGACTGGTCGGGCTTCGGTCAGCGCACCACCGCAAGCGGCACGGTAGTGCTCGATAACGTGCGCGTGCCGGCGTCGCACGTGTTTCCCGCGCATCGCGTGTCGGACGAGCCGACGCTGAACGGTCCGCTCTCGCAGATCATTCAGGCCGCCATCGATGCGGGCATAGCGCACGCCGCGCTTGCCGACACGCTGCGCTTCGTGCGCGAACGCTCGCGCCCGTGGATCGACAGCAACGTCGAGCGCGCGAGCGAAGACCCGTTGACGGTGCGCGAGGTCGGCCGGCTCCATATCGATCTGCATGCAGCCGACGCGCTGCTCGAACGCGCTGCGCGCACGCTCGACGAGATCGCGGCGCAACCCGTCACGACGGAAGACGACGTCGCGCGTGCCTCGGTTGCGGTTGGCGAGGCCAAAGTGCTTACCACCGAAATCGCGCTGCTCGCGAGCGAAAAGCTGTTCGAACTGGCCGGCACGCAATCCACGCTCGAAGAGCACAACCTCGATCGCCACTGGCGCAACGCGCGCACGCACACGCTGCACGATCCGGTTCGCTGGAAATACCACCTCGTCGGCAACTACTACCTCAACGGCGTGAAGCCCGCACGGCACCCATGGAATTGATGCGAGCCGTCGCATCCGCGTGCATGGACAAGACATGACCAGACAGATTCGCCTTAACGCCTTCGACATGAACTGCGTCGGGCATCAGTCGCCCGGCCTCTGGGCGCATCCGCGCGACGCTTCGTGGCGCTACCGCGAACTCGGCTACTGGACAGAGCTTGCGCAACTGCTCGAACGCGGCCTGTTCGATGGCCTTTTCATTGCCGACGTGCTGGGCATCTACGACGTCTATCAGGGCAGCGGCGAGGCTGCGATTCGCCAGGCCACGCAGGTGCCGGTGAACGACCCCATCCTGCTTGTCTCCGCGATGGCACACGTCACGCAGCATCTCGGCTTCGGCGTGACGTGTTCGCTCTCGTACGAACACCCGTATCCGTTCGCGCGTCGCATGTCGACGCTCGACCACCTCACCAACGGACGCGTAGGCTGGAACATCGTCACGTCGTACCTCGACAGCGCGGCGCGCAATGTCGGTCTGCCGTCGCAGGCGAATCACGACGAACGCTATGCGCTGGCCGACGAATACCTCGAGGTCTGCTACAAGCTCTGGGAGTCTTCCTGGGATGACGATGCCGTGGTGCGCGATGCCGCGCGGCACGTATTTACGGAGCCCTCGAAGGTCCATCCCATCGCGCATCGCGGGCGTTTTTTCGACGTGCCGGGCATTCATCTGTGCGAGCCCTCGCCGCAGCGTACGCCGGTGCTCTATCAGGCTGGCGCGTCGAAGCGCGGCAAAGACTTCGCCGCGCAGCACGCCGAATGCATCTTCATTGCGGCGCCGTCGCGCGTGGTGCTCAAGGAATTCGTCGCGGACATTCGCGAGCGCGTGAAGCGCTTCGGGCGCGATCCGCACGACGTGCTGATCTTCAACCTCCATACCGTGATTACAGGCCGCACCGAAGCTGAGGCGCATGCGAAGCATGCCGACTATCGCCGCTATGCGAGCGACGAAGGGGCGCTTGCGCTGATGTCGGGATGGACCGGCATCGATCTCTCGAAGTACGACCTCGACGAGCCGTTGCGCTACGTGGAGAGCAACGCCGTGCAGTCGGCGGTGGAAGCGTTGTCGAGCGCGGACCCCACGCGCGTGTGGACCGTGCGCGAGATCGCGAAGTGGGGCGGCATTGGCGGCCTCGGGCCGCTTACGGTGGGCGACCCGGCGCAGGTGGCAGACGAACTGCAATCGTGGGTGGAGGAAACCGACGTGGACGGTTTCAACCTGGCTTATGCCCTCACGCACGAGACGTTCAGCGACTTCGTCGAGCTCGTCGTGCCCGAGTTGCAGCGCCGCGGTGCCTACAAGACCGAATATGCGCGCGGCACGTTGCGCGAGAAGCTGCACGGCGGCGGCGCACGCCTCGCCGAGCCGCATCCGGGGGCCCGCTATCGCTCGGCGCCGATGGTACCCGTGGTCTGAGCAGTTGAATGGATCGAACGAAATACGACGAACAACAAGGGGGTTCCGATCATGGCAAGCGGGTTTGGTCAGCGCGTGGTGCGCAAGACATGGCGTGCGGCAGCAGGGTTGATGGTGGTGGCCGCGGCACTCGGATGGACCCCCGGCGCGCGTGCCGCCGGCATTCCCGGAGCACCGCCGCCGTTCGACAAGGGCGGCGTGAAGATCGCGCTCGTCAACTATCTCTCGACGGGCGATTTCTTCCAGGCGTATGAAGCGGGCGCGCAAAAGCAGGCGAAGGCGCTCGGTATCGATCTGCGCATTTACGAAGGGCGCCAGGACGCGGCGGAGCAACGCGAGCAGATCCAGCAGGCCATCAGTCTCGGCGTGTCGGCGATCATCGTGAATCACGGCTTGCCCGAGTCGCTCAAGGACGTGGTGCAGCGCGCGCTCGACAAGGGCATCAAGGTCGTCGCGTTCGATGTCGATCTGGCCAACCCGAAGGTGCCGCAGATCGAACAGAGCGACCACGATCTGGCCACGCTGCTGCTCGACCAGGCCGTAAAGGACAATGGCGCGACGTTTTCCGCGGGCTACGTGTACGTGGCGGGCTTCGCGCCGCTCGACCGGCGGGATGCCGTATGGCGCGCGTTCAAGAGCGCGCATCCCGGCGTGCAGGAAAAGGCGCGTTGGGGCACGGTGGACAACCCGATCGCGCAGTCGGTCGCGAACCAGGCGGCCGCGGCCTATCGGGCGCATCCGGAGATTCGCGTCGTGTTCGCGCCTTACGACGAGTTCGCACGCGGCGCGAAGCTGGCCGCCGACGAAGCCAGTCTCGGCGCGAAGCTGCGCATCTACAGTGCCGACATCTCGACGGCGGACATCGAAGCCATCCGCGCGCCGAACAGCCCGTGGGTGGCCACCGCCGCCACCAACCCGGCCGTGGTGGGCGCCGTGTCGGTGCGGGCCGCGGCGCTGCTGGTCGCAGGCGAGGACCCCGGCCATCGCATCGTGGTGAAGCCGACCTTGATCACACGCGACGACCTCGTGAAGAACGACATCCATACCATTGCCGAACTGGGTGCCAGGTTCCCCGCGTTCCGCGCGAGCGACGCGGCGACAGCGGTGTGGATCGGCAAGGCAGGACGCGACTGACGGCGCCGTTCGCGACAAGACGACGAACGCAACGGGCCGTCAGTGCGCGACGATACGCCGCACGAGGCCGCCGAGCCCCGTATGACGGCCCTACGTGCCCCACGGAATATGCATTTTCCACATCGTTAGTAGGGCGCATTACCTGCCGCTGATCTAATGGCCTCCGAACCGCCTCCCCGTGTGGGAGGCGCCCAACATCTTTCGGGGAGCCCCTCATGAGTCTCGACATATTCTGGTTTTTGCCGACGTCAGGCGACACACGCTATCTGGGTCAATCGGATTCGGGGCGTGCGCCTTCGAACGCCTACATGCGGCAGATCGCCGTGGCCGCCGAGGAACTCGGTTACGACGGCCTGCTGATTCCAACCGGCAGCAGTTGCCTCGATCCATGGGTGACGGCGGCGAGCCTTGCGCCCGTCACGCGGCGCATCAAGCTGCTCGTCGCGTTGCGCACTTCGCTCGGCAACGTCACGGCTTCCGCGCGGCAGGCCGCCACGCTCGACGAGGCCCTGGGCGGACGTCTGTTGCTCAATGTCGTGCCCGGCGGCGACGCGACGGAGCTTGCCGCGGACGGCATCTTTCTGGACCACGACGAACGCTATGCCCACGCGGACGAATTCCTCACGGTGTGGCGACGGCTGTTCGCGGGCGAGCAGGTGGATTTCGAGGGCAAGTACATCCGCGTGGAGAAGGCGAAGAATCACCTCTCGCTCGCGGAGCAGTCGCGTCCGCCGCTCTTCTTTGGCGGCTCGTCGCCCGCGGCGCACGAGATTGCCGCGGAACACGTCGATACCTACCTGACCTGGGGCGAGCCGCCTCACGCCGTGGCGCAGAAGTTTGCGGACGTGCGCGCACGTGCTGCGCGACACGGAAGGGAAGTGCGCTTCGGCGTGCGGCTGCACGTGATCGTGAGAGAGACGAACGAGGAAGCATGGGCCGCAGCCGACGCACTCATCAGCAAGCTGAGCGACGAAGACATCCAGCGCGCGCAGCAGAATTTCGCGCGCATGGATTCGGTGGGCCAGCGGCGCATGGCACAACTGCACGGCGGGCGCCGCGACCGGCTGGAGATCAGCCCGAACCTGTGGGCGGGCGTGGGCCTCGTGCGCGGCGGCGCAGGCACCGCGCTGGTGGGCGACCCCGCTACCGTGGCCGCACGGCTCGAAGAATATGCGGCGCTCGGCGCGACGCGTTTCGTGCTCTCCGGCTATCCGCATCTGGAAGAAGCCTGGCGTTTCGCAGAACTCGTGTTTCCACTGCTGCCGGGCAAGAAGCCCGTGACGACATCCGGCGGCGTTCAGACCGGGGGCGCGTTCGACGTGCGTGCGGCCTCGGCTTCCTGACGGGGCACCGCGAGCGGCGCCTCGCGGGCTGATTAGCAACTGACAATAAGTTAGAAGCACTGCGCGTGCAGCCGTCCATAATCGACGGCCTGCACGCCTGTACCTATTTTCCGGAGTGAATTGATGAACCGTATTGTCCGTGCCCTGCTGCGTGCGGGTGCGCTCGCTTCGCTGGTTGTCTTGCCGGCTTTCCTGAGTACCGCGGCGCAAGCCGACACGCGCGAAGTGGTGATTGCCTACCAGGACATGGTGGTGCCGTGGCGCTATGCACAGGCCACCGGCGAAGTGGAGAAGGCGACCGGCTACAAGGTCACGTACCGCAAGCTCGCGAGCGGTGCCGACGTGATTCGCGCGCTCGCGTCGGGCTCCGTGCAACTGGGCGAGGCGGGTTCGAGTCCGGTTGCGGCGGGCCTCTCGCAAGGTGTCGATATCTCGCTCTTCTGGATTCTCGACAACATCAACGACGCCGAAGCGCTGGTGGTGCGCAACGGCTCGGGCGTAACGAGTCTCGCGCAGCTGAAGGGCAAGAAGATCGGCGTGCCGTTCGTTTCGACCTCGCACTTCCATACGCTGGTCGCGCTGCAAAACGCCGGCGTGAATCCCGCCGACGTGAAGATCGTCAACCTGCGTCCGCCCGAAGTGGCCGCGGCGTGGGAGCGCGGCGACATCGACGCCACGTACATCTGGGACCCGGTGCTCGCCAAGGTGAAGAAGAGCGGCAAGGTGCTGATTACGTCGGGCCAGGTAGCGCAGTCCACGGGCAAGGCGACCTTCGACGGCTTCGTCGTCGACCGGCGCTTCGCGAAGGGCAACGCCGAATTCATGACGCGTTTCGTGAAGGTACTGGCCGCCGCGGACGAGAACTATCGCGCCCATCGCAACACGTGGGATGCGGCCTCGCCGCAGGTTGCCGCGGTGGCGAAGGAGTCGGGCGCCAATGCCGACGAAGTGCCCGCAAGCCTTGCGCTCTACGCGTTTCCGTCGCCCGCGGAGCAGGCTTCGAATGCGTGGCTGGGCGGCGGCGCACAGTCGGGCGCGGCGAAGTCGCTGGCCGCGACGGCGGCATTCCTGAAGACGCAAGGCACTATCCAGAACGTGTTGCCCGATTACTCGATCGGCGTCGATCCGCAGTTCGTGCAACGGGCGGTGGCGCATTGAACGCGTCTTCATGGAGCACACCGTGAGCATGCTGGAGATTCGCGGCCTCGCCGTGGCCTATGGCGACCCGCGCACAGGCGAGGGAGCGATGGCGCTGGCGGACGTCGATCTGCGTATCGAGGCCGGCGAATTCGTCGTGGCACTGGGCGCGTCGGGTTGCGGGAAGACCACGCTGCTCAACTGCATCGCGGGCTTCGTTACGCCGACCGAGGGCGAGGTGCTGATTGACGGCCAGCCGGTGAACGGGCCCGGCGCGGATCGCGGCGTGGTGTTCCAGAAATACGCGCTGATGCCGTGGCTCGACGTACTCAACAACGTGGCGTTGGGCCTGCGTTTTCAGGGCGTGCCGAAGGCGGAACGCGAACGCAGGGCGCGCGAGATGCTCGCGCTCGTCGGACTCGAGCGACAGGCCCATGCCCGCGTCTATACGCTCTCGGGCGGGATGCAGCAGCGCGTGGGCATTGCGCGCGCGCTTGCAAGCAATCCGCGTGTGCTGTTGATGGACGAGCCCATGGGCGCGCTCGACGCCATGACGCGCGAGTCGATGCAGGAACTGGTGCTCGACGTCTGGGACCGCACGCACAAGACGGTGTTCTTCATCACGCACAGCGTCGAAGAGGCGCTCTTTCTCGCGACGCGCCTCGTCGTGATGACGGCGGGGCCCGGGCGTATCGCGCACAGCTATACGCTTCCGTTCGCACGCCGCTATCTGGAAACGCGCGATGCGCGGGCGGTGAAGTCGTCGGCCGAATTCATCGCGTGGCGCGAGCGGCTGGTGCGCGAACTGCATGCCGGCGTGAAGCAGGAGGAGGGCGCGTGGTGAGTGCTTCGAACGAACGCGCGGGCGACGTGACGCTCGCCACGCGTGGGCAGGCAGGTTGGGCGCATGCCGATCACGTGCAGGACCGCGACGTTCCTGCGCGGCGCGCGGCGAACTTCTGGCGCTTGCGGCCCGCACGGCGACGCTCGACCGCATGGCGTTTGCCCGGCGAAGGTCCGACGCTGGCGTTGAGCGCTGCCTCCGTTGCAACACTCGCGCTCGCATGGTGGCTCGCCACTCATCTCGGCTGGCTGCCGCCTCTCTTTCTGCCCACGCCCGAAGCCGTACTGCGCGCTTTTGCGGACGCGTGGCACGGCCGCATTCAAGGCGGCCTGCCGCTCTCGACGCATCTCGCGTGGAGCACGGTGCGCGTGTTCGGCGCGTTCGCGCTTGCCGCAATCACGGCCGTGCCCATCGGCATCTTGATGGGCGTGAGCCGCGTCGCGCGCGGTCTGCTCGATCCGCCGCTGGAGTTCTACCGGCCGCTGCCGCCGCTCGCTTATCTGCCGCTCGTGGTGATCTGGTTCGGTATCGACGAGACGGCCAAGATCATCGTCATCTATCTCGCCTGCTTCGCGCCGATCGCATTGGCCGCGCGCGCCGGCGTGCGCAGCGCGACGGCCGAGCAGATCGGCGCGGCGTACTCGCTGGGCGGCAGCTTCGCGCAGATCGTGCGCCACGTCGTGTTGCCCGCGGCGCTGCCGGAGATACTGACCGGCCTGCGCATTGCGGCAGGCTTCGGCTGGACCACGCTGGTCGCCGCCGAAATGGTGGCGGCCACGGCGGGCCTCGGCCAGATGGTGCTCAATGCGTCGAGCTTCCTGCGCACGGACGTGGTGGTGATGGGCATCGTGCTGATCGGCGCCATTGCGTGGCTCTTCGATCTTGGAATGCGGGCGCTGGAGCGGCGCCTCGTGCCGTGGAAGGGGCGCGTCTGACGGCGAGCGTCGAAAACGGTCTTGTTCCCGAGGTGCTGCTCGGCGGCCAGTACGGCCACCGCCTGCATTTCTGGGATCTGCATACGCGGCAGCACAAGCCGGTGCTCGATTTCGGCGCGGAAAACCAGCTTGTGTGCGAACTGCGGCCCGCGCACAACCCCACGCGGCCCTGTGGCTTCGTGAACTCCGTCATCCGTTTGAAGGACCTCTCTGCGTCGATCTGGCAGTGGTATCTGGACGGCGACCGCTGGGCGGCGCGCAAGATCATCGAGATTCCCGCCGAGCCGGCCGACCCTGAACGGCTTCCGCCCATGCTCAAGAGGTTTGCGGCCGTGCCGCCTCTCGTCACGGATATCGCCCTTTCGCTCGACGACTGCTTCCTGCTCGAGTGGCCGAAGTCGCACCCGCCGCCCCAGATCCGGCTGGAGGGCGGTAACTGTTCGTCCGATTCGTACTGCTACCCCTGAACCGCTGTGAACGTGCCGAGTGCGCGATGAGCGGCCTGTTCGACGCGAACTGGACCATCTGGGCTGCCGTGATCGGCAGCGGGGTCTTTCATGGCGCGAATCCCGCGATGGGGTGGCTTCTTCGCGAATGGACAGCTACCTCTGGTCCTGACTGCTCTCAGGAACCCCCCACTTTGAGGTCTGGCGATCTACGGCCCGCTGGAAGGAGAGTTAATGAATCGTTGCTACCGGCCGGGCCATCCGAGTTGCTGTGCCCGGTCGAGCGAGGCTCGCACGACGAGGCGATGGAAAGGAGCGATAAGGCCAAGATAGGCCCGGCCCAGCAGACGATTGTAGAAGACAAGCGTAGTGACTATCAGGCGCTGGGGGCGGTCCTCAGATGCGGGCTGCACGAGAACCGACACACGGAAATCAAGATGCCTGTCGTCCTCGCCGAGAATGATCTCGTCCTTATGCCGTTCGAACACGCGGAAAATGCTTAGCCGGTCGTCCTTCGCGATTTTCAGATCGACCGTTTTTTTAAGTCCGAATGGCCATACGGCAACGTCACGAACTCCCTGCAGAATCGCGATCCACCCGGGTTGCCCGCCAAAGATGTGTCGAGCGAGAGACTCTGCGTCGTTGCAGGCCGTCGCCGGCAAGTCCACCGAGAATGCGTCGGCAAAATCAGCCTTGCCGTACGACCGGCTCAGCCGTGAGGTCGCCGGCAGGCCGACCTGTTCAGCTTTCTTCGAATTCGTCTGCATGCCCACTCTCCATGCGTTCAAATTTCCCCCAGCGCGACCCAAGCGAACGCGGTCCAAATTAGCGTGACATATTCCCGCTGAAGCGGAAGCCGAACCGATGGCGGCGATCCGGCAATGGACAATGCCAAAACATTCATCCGGTGGCTGCGCATCTGCGAGTCGACATTGGCGAAAAACGGATGGTCTCCATATGATGATCGACGCCGCTTTCGTCCGACCGGGAACATTGGACCGGATCACCCCTCCGGGGCAGCCCACCTTTTAGCCTTCTCCGTACTGATGCTGGTCCATTGCGCAAACCTTACGAATAGTGCCTGCACGCTCTCACGCTCGCACTGACGCAAACTGATGACGATGACGTAGCGACGTTGCAGGCGGTATTCGAACGGTACTGAAAAACAGGGCAACGTGGACGTGTTCAGCCAGCCTTCACGCCCAGCGTGGCCATTTCGCGCTTCATCGTGGTGTGGACGAGCTGCAGAAAATTCTCGACGACGGGATTGGCCTGTTGCAATTGCGGGCACAGAATGAAGCCGCGAAAAAGAATCTCCGGCACGAATGGACGAAACACGATACGCCGACGGTCCGCTTCGAGCGCCGCCAACGGATTGACGATGCCGACGCCCACGCCGCGCGACACCAGCGCGCAGATTGTCGCGCCGTACGGCGTTTCGACGGCAGGCACCTGATCGGCGCCTGCGGGCCGCAACGCGCGATCGAGCGGCGTGCGGGTATCGTCTGCATAGGACGGCAGGATCAGCCGTTCGCCGCGCAGATCCGCGGCCTGAATACGTTCCCGCGCCGCCAGCGGATGACGCGCCGGCAACGCGCATAGCCCAGGCAGACGATACAGTTCGGCGCTCGTCACACCGAACGCATCGGGCGTCGCCGTCGCAAAGCCCACGTCGCAATGTCCCGACGACACCCAGCGCTGGATCGTGCCTTCGCTGCGCATTTCCAGCGACACCGCTACGTGCGGATACACCTCGAGGAAACGCTCGATCACCGTCGGCAGGAACGACAGCGCCAGCACGGGCGCCGCGACGATGCGTAAGCGCCCGCTGCCGAGCTGACGGATCTCACGAGCCGAATGCCCGAGTTTTTCGAGCCCGACGAAGCTGCGATCCACCTCGCGATAGAAGGCACTGCCCGCATCTGTCGCGCGGATGCGCCCGCCGTTGCGCACGAACAGCGTCAATCCCGTCGAGGCCTCCAGTTCTCCAATCAGCCTGCTGATGCTCGGTTGCGACGTGCCGAGTTCTTCCGCTGCCGCCGTCATCGAGCCACGCAGCATGACGAGCCGAAACGCTTCAATTTGCCTGAGATTCATGCACTCTCCGATGCAACGCAGCATGCACAAGGCGACAGCTTGCCATATCAGAAATGAATAGAAGACGTTTTTGTCGCTATTTGACCGGATGATTTGCAGCGACCTAGACTGGCCTCACGTCGAGCTTACAGATCTTCATCCATGCGCCCCGATGCCTTGCTGTTTCACCAGACGTTCAGCTGCACGCCTTACTGGTGGGAAGCCGCGCCGCCCGAAACGTCGGCCGCGCCCTTGCCGGCGAACGTCGATGTCGCGATCGTCGGCAGCGGTTATTGCGGACTGTCGGCGGCGGCTGAAGCGGCGCTTCATGGCGCACGCGTCGCCGTGCTGGATGCGGCCGAAATCGGCGCAGGCGGCAGCACGCGCAGCGGCGGCATGGTGTCGAGCGGACAGAAACTTGCGTTGACCAACGCGATTCGCGGCGTGTCCGCCGACCGGCTCACGCGGTTGATGCAGGAATCGATGGCAAGCTTCGATTATCTGAAGCGGCTCGTTGCGCATGAATCGCTCGACGCCGATCTGAACATCACAGGCCGCTTTTTCGGCGCGTACACACCCGCGCATTTCAACGTCTTGCGCCGCCAGGGCCAACTGCTGCACGACAAGACGGGTGTGACCGTGCATGTGATCGAACGCGATGCGCAACGCGCAATCATCGGTTCGGACTACTACTACGGCGGCATTCTCGTCGACGAATATGGTGGGCTGCACACCGCGAAATATCATCGCGCGCTGCGCGATCTCGCACGGCGGCGCGGCGCGACACTGCATTCGCATGCGGCGGTGCAGCGCATCGAAAGGGACGGCGCGCAGTTTCGCGTGCATACCGTGCGCGGCACGCTGGAGGCACGGCGCGTACTGGTGGCGACCAACGGCTACACGGGCGCGCTGCTGCCATTCTTTGCGCGGCGTGTGCTGCCCGTTGCGAGCTATCAGATCGCCACCGAAACGCTGCCCGAAGGTCTGATGGATGCGCTCAATCCCGGCCGCCGCATGATCAGCGATTCGAAGCGCAATCTGTTCTATACGCGCCCATCGCCCGATGGCACGCGCATGATCTTCGGCTCGCGCCCCTCTATTCGTGAACTGAACGAACGCGAAGCCGCGCGAAGGCTTTACGCGAAGCTGGTGCAGTTATGGCCCGCGTTGCGCGACATGCGGATCACACACGCATGGAAGGGCTATGTCGCGATGACACACGACAAGCTCGCGCACGTCGGCGCACACGACGGCATCCACTACGCGCTCGGCTGCAACGGAAACGGCGTCGCGCTGATGAGTTATCTGGGACATCGCATCGCGAAACACATGCTCGACATCGAGCGCGATGCGGGCGCTTTCGGCGAAGGCACGTTCCCACTGAATGGCGCCGGCATGGTGAGCCGACTTGCCGTGCCGCTCGGCACGGCGCTCTACAAGGCCGACGACATGTGGCGCGGCCGGGTGCGCAACGCGTTGTCGTGAGCGTACGGCACGGGCAACCCATGTTTCATGAATTGGGAGGAACACGATGATCGAATTGCTCAAGGTTTCGAAATGGTATGGGGGCCATCGGGTGCTGTCCGATTGTTCGGCAACCATTTCGCGCGGTGAAGTCGTCGTGATCTGCGGACCATCGGGCTCCGGCAAGTCGACGCTGATCAAAACCGTCAACGGGCTCGAGCCCGTGCAAAGCGGGCAGATTGTCGTGAACGGCGTGGACGTCACGGCCAAAGTGGCGAATCTTAGCCAGTTGCGTGCGAAAGTCGGCATGGTGTTCCAGCACTTCGAACTGTTTCCCCATCTCACCGTGCAACGCAATCTGATGCTCGCGCAACGGAACGTGCTGGGCCGCAGCCGCGACGAAGCGGCCGACAAGGCGCGCGCCTTGCTGCGACGCGTCGGTCTTGGCGAGCATGAGGACAAGTATCCGTCGCAACTCTCGGGCGGCCAGCAGCAGCGTGTGGCGATCGCACGCGCGCTATCGATGGACCCGGTTGCGATGCTGTTCGACGAACCGACTTCGGCACTCGACCCCGAAATGGTCAACGAAGTGCTCGACGTGATGAGCACGCTTGCGCAGGACGGCATGACGATGCTGTGCGTCACGCACGAAATGGGTTTTGCGAAGCGCGTGGCCGACCGCATCCTGTTCATGGACCGCGGTGCGATCGTCGAAGACGACACGCGGGAAGCGTTTTTCGACAGGCCGTGCTCCGAGCGCGCAAGAGAATTTCTGTCGCGCATTCTTCACTAGCCGGCTTGCGAGTCGTACCAAGTCGCGCGCGAGTTTCGTTTATCGAAGTTTCTACCTGGGGAGTGTCAGATGCGATTCCTTCAATTTGCACGCAGCTTTGCTGTCGCTACATCGCTGTGCCTCGTCGCTGCAACGGCGGCTCATGCCGAAGATGTCGGCACGCTGACGCCAGGCAAGATCGTTGCGGGCGTCGATGCGAACAACAAACCGTATTCGTACGTCGACAACGGCAAGATGACAGGCTTCGACGTCGAGCTGATTCGCGCGATTGCCGCGAAGCTCGGGCTCTCCGCCGATTTTCGCGCGCAGGATTTCGCGGGCCTGTTGCCGAGCGTCGCGAACCAGCAGATCGATCTCGCAGCGGGCTCGATCTCGATCACGAAGGACCGCCTGAAGATGGTGGATTTCTCCGACGGCTATCTGACGGGCCTGCTTTCCGTCGCCACGCTGCCCGGCAGCACGATCAGCGCGGATGTTGCTTCCGTGAAAGACAAGCGCATCGGCGTCGTGCAAGGCACGATCGAAGACACTTACTCGGCCAGCTATCTGCCCGGCGCACAGATCGTGCGCTTTCCTAACCTGAACGCGGGGTTCCTTGCATTGCGCAACAAGTACATCGACGGCTATTTCGTCGACAAGACGCTCGTCGAAGGTCTGCAAAGCAAGTATCCGCAAGCGAATATCGCCGACAAGCTCGATATCTCCGCCGTCAATCTGCCCGCCGGCTTTCCCGTGCGCAAGGGCAACACGAAGCTCGAAGCTGCGCTCAACAAGACGATCGGCGAACTCGTTGCCGACGGCACGTGGATGAAGTTATATCTGCAGTTCCATCCGGGTTATCCGAAGCCTACCGATCTTCCGCCGTACGCGATGAAGTAGGCAACCCTTCACGCCAACGCTGTAAGCAACGGGCGCGCGGGAGAGTGCGGTCGCTTTTCAACGTCGGACACGCTTCAGGAGAGCGCAGATGGATGCCTTCTTGCAAAACTTTCTCGACTGGCCGCTTTTGCTCGATTCGCTGCCCGGCCTGCTTGGCACGGGCCTCGTGAACACGCTGATCCTGTCGCTGTTTTCCACGGTGCTCGGCATTCTGGCGGGCATGGTGCTGGCACTGATGACCGTGTCGAATACGCGCTGGCTGACCTGGCCTGCCCAGGTCTTCATCGATGTGTTTCGCGGCCTGCCCGCCGCGCTGGTGATTCTCGTGGTCGGCCAGGGCCTCGCGCCCATCGGGCTGTCGCTGTTCGGGCCGAATCCGTATCCACTCGCAATCGTCGCGCTCGCGCTGATCTCGTCGGCGTATATCGCGGAGATTTTCCGCTCCGGCATCCAGAGCGTGGGGCGCGGCCAGATGTACGCGTGCCAGGCGCTCGGCATGACGTACTGGAGCGGCATGCGTCACGTCATCGTGCCGCAAGGCGTGCGACGCATTCTGCCCGCGCTCGCCAACCAGTTCATCGCCATCGTCAAGGACTCGAGCCTCGTGTATTTCCTGGGTCTGCTGACGTCGCAGCGTGATCTGTTCACGATTGGCCAGAACGCAGCCGTCAATACGGCCAACCTGTCGCCGCTGGTGGCAGCGGGTTTCGTGTATCTGCTGATCACCGTGCCGCTCACGCATGCGATCAATCACATCGACCGTTGGACCAATCGCTTCAGCAATCCCGGCGCGCGTCGCGGCCGTCGATCCGCGCGCGTACTGCGCAGCCTGCGCCGCGAAGAGGCGTTGCAATCGCAGGCGCCCGCCGCCGCCGAACATCGCTGCTGATAACGAACCCTCACACACATCAATCAGAACATGGGACCGAAAGTCGACATCGTCGCCGACGATATCAAACTGCCGGAACGCGCCGACATCGTCGTGATAGGCGGCGGCATCATGGGCGTGTCCACGGCGCTCGCGCTGAGCGAAAAAGGATTGAGCGTCGCGTTGTGCGAGAAAGGCCACATCGCCGGCGAGCAGTCGAGCCGCAACTGGGGTTGGGTGCGCGTCACGCGGCGCGATCCGCGCGAATTGCTGCTGAGCATCGAAAGCCTGAAGATCTGGCGCACGCTCGACGAGAAGCTCGGCATACAAACCGGCTTCAACGAGTGCGGCATTCTCTACGTATCGAACGATGACGCAACGCTGGAACGTCATCGCGACTGGCTGCGGCGTGCGCGCGAGATTGGCGGCGATGCGTTCGATACGCGCGAGGTCGATACCCGCGACATCGCCGCGTTGTTGCCGGGCGCGACGCGTTCGTTCAAAGGCGGCATATTCACGCCCGGCGACGCGCGCGCCGAACCGCAAAAGGCCGCGCCCGCCATCGCGAACGCGCTGAGAAAACGCGGAGTCAGCATCCTCACGCCCTGCGCGGTGCGCGGCATCGAAACGAGCCGCGGACGCGTCAGCGCTGTCGTCACCGAGCACGGCACGATCTGCTGCGATGCCGCCGTTGTCGCGGGCGGCGCATGGACACGCTATTTCTGCGGCAATCTCGGCGTCGATCTGCCGCAACTGCTCACGCGTGCCTCGGTGCTGCGTACCGAGCCGCTGGAAGGCGGCCCGACGTGCAGCGCCAACAATGAGGAGTTCGCGTTTCGAAAGCGTCTGGACGGCGGCTATACGGTCGCCTATGGGCTGCGCACCCATGCGGACCTCACGCCCGATTCGTTCCGGCTGTTCTTCAAATACATCGAGGCGCTGAAAAGCCAGATGGGCGCATTGCAGATCAGCGTCGGCAAGCGCTTCTTCGACGAACTGAAACGTCCGCGCCGCTGGTCGCTGGACGCGCCGACGGTATTCGAATCCATCCGCACGCTCGATCCCGATCCTGTCGTTCCGTATGTCGACAAGGGCTTGCAGGCGTTTGTCGCCGTGTTTCCGCAACTGGCCGGCGCGCGTATCGCGCAGCGTTGGGCCGGCTATATCGACGTCACGCCGGATGCGATTCCCGTCATCTCGGACGTCGCGAAGGTGCCGGGACTGTTCATCGGGACAGGTTTTTCGGGGCATGGCTTCGGTATCGGGCCCGGCGCGGGCAGGCTGATGGCAGATATCGTGCACAACGACAAACCGCTCGTCGATACGCACGCGTTCAGGCTGAGCCGCTTCAGCGATGGTTCGAAAATCACGATCGATGCGGGCTTTTGATCCGGCCGCATGAACGAGACGCTTCGCAAGGATTCGAGCATGCAAAAGGTAGCGATGGTGTCAGGCGCTTCGCGCGGTATCGGCAGCGAGATTGCAAACGAACTGGCGCGGCGAGGCTATGCGCTTTCGCTTGGCATGCGTGAGCCGCGCGTGTTCGAGGGCATGGCCGATACATTCATTCACGCCTATGAAGCGCGTGACCCGCAGGCGGCACGCAACTGGGTGGATGCGACGATCCATCGATACGGCCGGCTCGACGTGCTCGTCAGCAATGCCGGCATCTGCAAGATGATCGATGTCGACAACGGCGACGATGCCCTGCTCGCGGAGACATTCGACATCAATGTGCACGCACCTTTTCGTCTTGTGCAGGCCGCGTTGCCGCATCTGCGGCGTTCGGGACGTGGGCGCTTCGTACAGCTTGCGTCGTTGTCGGGCAAGCGAGTCAAGAACCTGAACGTCGGCTACCAGATGTCGAAGCACGCGATGGTCGCGTTGACGCACGCGGTGCGCCGCGCGGGTTGGGACGACGGCGTGCGCGCAACGGCCGTGTGTCCCGGCTTCGTGAATACCGATATGGCGTCGGGTATCGCCGATCTTGCGCCCGAGGCGATGACGCAACCGCAGGATCTGGCGCTGCTCGTGGTCAATACGATCGAACTGCCGAACACCGCGAGCGTCGCGGAGCTGCTCGTGAATTGCCGGTATGAGGAGACGCTTTAGCCTGCCTGGAAGCTGGAGCCAGACGGCAATTCAACCTGCGTGCGTGCGTGCGGGCGATCGATCGATCGGTCCCGCGTTTTTCAATTCCTTTTTCGCGTATGCGTCGAGGAGCGACGCGCCTGAAGGCTTCAACAAGCGCGAGTTGGAGGGCGCTACGCGCGCGACGGCACGCGTGAGGTCCGATAGCCGTGCAATAACAGAACTGGTGATCTAGTCCCGCGGATTCTGCCGCGAAACGCGACATCGTCTGCTTCGATGTCGCGCCTCACGAAGCCGGAGGAAAAGTCATGTGCGACTCCGGTCGCCCGCATCATCTCCTTTCTGATTCTGCCTCTTCAGTCCGGAGAGCGACCCGAGGCACGAGGCGCCTCCCGTCGACGACGAGATGAACTCGTTCCAGGCCGAAGGCAGCGTCAACAGGCGCAGCGTGTGGCCGGTCGGCGGTTGAGGCCAGTCGCCTCCAAAAAGCGGTCAGCGATCCCCCGCCGCTATCTTCTTTTCGTCGCTCGCGGCAGACGCGTGCGCCTCGGGCGGTTCCGGGCTCCATCCGCCGCCGAGCGCCTTGAACGTCGCAATGGCCGCGCGAGCCGATTCCGTTTGGGCTTGCGCTCTCGAGTCCGCGGCCTGCAGGAGCGTTTCATCGGCGTGCAGTACGTCGATGAAGCTTGCCGCGCCGCTGCTGTACGCCGCCATCGACGAGTCTCTCGCTTTCGACAGTGACGACTCCGCCTGCTCCAGCATCGTCGTTTGCGCCTCGCGGTTCACAAGCGACGAAAGCGAATTCTCGACGTCTTCGCTCGCGCGCAATACGGCCTGGCGATAGCCGGCCAGCGCCTCGGCATCCTGGCCTTTTGCCTCGTTGACTTCGGCGTTGATGCGTCCGAAATCGAACAGGCGCCAGCGCAAGCCGACGAGCCCCGCCGCCTGCGTGGCGCCGCCCGTGAAGAGCGTGCCGGCCGACACCGCCGTCGCGCTGCCTGCGAGGGCAGAGAGCGAGAGCTTCGGGTAGTACTCGCTGATCGCCGCACCGATCCGGGCATTCGAGGCGGCAAGGTGGCGTTCGGCCGCGATCAGGTCCGGACGTCGTTGCAGCAGATCGGCCGGGGTGCCCATATCGGAGATGGAGGGCGCATCCGGGATGGGCGCGGCTGCGAGGAGTTCGCCACGATGCGTACCCGGCGGCGTGCCGAGCATGACGTCGAGCGAGTTCATCGCCGCGTCGAGACTGGCGTTGAGCACCGGCACGGTGGCCTGAACCTGGTCGAGCGATCCTTGCGCCTGCTGGACCTGATAGTCGGCGGCGGCGCCGTTCGCATACAGGAGCCTGACTCTCGCCAGCAGGTCCTGCTGGGTCTTCACCTGCCTTTGGGCAATATCCAGCCGCGCCTGAAGGCCGCGGATCGTAACGTAGATGTCCGCCGTCTGCGCAGCGACGGCGAGCCGCGTAGCGACTGCCGATGCCTGGGTCGCGGAATAGTCGGCGAGTGCGGCTTCGCGCTGCCGGCGCAGTCCGCCAAAAATGTCGATTTCCCAGCCGGCTTCGAGATCGGTCTCGTATTCGCTGCCCCGGCGCTGGTAATTCGGCGTCGCGTTGAGCAGTTGGCCTTCGGGCGTATCGATGGACTGGTACGCCCGCGCCGCGGAGCCCGAAACCGTCGCCGAGGGCAGCAGCGCTGCGGTGGCGCCGCCGAGGCGCGCGCGGGCCTGGTCGATTCGCGCGACGGCCTGGGCAAGGTCGAGGTTCTGGGCCAACGCGAGCGAAACATAACGGGCGAGGAGCGGGTCGCCGAACCCTTCCCACCAGGCGGAGAGATTCGCCGCGGGAGCCGCTGCGGCGGCTCCCGCTGACGCGGCGGACGGCCGGGCCGTGTAGCTTTGCGCGAGCGGAACATCGGGCCGCCGGTAGTCCGGACCCACCGTGCAGGCCGAGAGCACGGCGGCGCTCAGCAGAAGAAGGACGGGGCGACGTGAAAGCATGATGAGCCTCAAAGTGATAACGCTGTGACTAATATACAATATGGTCACTTGTTGTCAATCACTGTCTGAGAGGCTAAGCTTGAGGTATGACTAATCCCATCCCCCCCGCCCAGCCGTCCCGCGGCCCCACGGACCACGAGGTGCGCGCGCAGATTGTCGATGCCGCCATGGAATACTTCAGCCGGTATGGCTATGAGAAAACCACCGTTTCCGACCTCGCGAAAGAAATCGGTTTTTCGAAGGCCTACATCTACAAATTTTTCGATTCCAAGCAGGCTATCGGCGAGGTGATTTGCGCCAATCGCCTCGCGATCATCGTCGCAGCCGTGAACGAAGCCGTCGCCGACGCCTCCAGCGCCACCGAGAAATTTCGCCGTATGTTCAAGGTATTAGTGGTCTCTGGCAGCCAACTCTTTTTCCAGGATCGCAAGCTTTACGACATCGCCTCGGTGGCCGCTGCGTCGCCGTGGCCTTCGGTGAAAGGCTACGAGGCGCAGATCCGTCAGTTGCTGTCGGACATCCTGCGGCTGGGCCGCGAGACCGGTGAATTCGAGCGCAAGACACCGCTCGACGAAACAGTGAACGCGATCTTTCTCGTGATGAAGCCTTACTTCAATCCGTTACTGCTCCAGTACAACTTCGATTCCGCCGAGGAAGCGACGACCCAGCTCGCGAGCCTCGTGCTCAGAAGTCTGTCTCCGTAAATTTTTGCTGTGACCATTGACTAAATTGGTCACTAGAACCAGAATGAGCGCTCCTACTCGTCGCAAGGAGCGACCTCATGTTTCGGCGTCGTCATCTTCTTTACACACTGAGCCTGACATCGCTTGCTCTTGCGGCATGCGGTGACGGGCATGTCTCCGACCCGCGCACCGAGATTCCGCTGGTGCGCGCCAGCATCGTCCAGCAGACCCCGGGCGCGAGCCGCTCGTTCACGGGCGTGGTGGGCGCCCGCGTCCAAAGCGATCTCGGCTTCCGCGTTCAGGGAAAAGTCATCGAGCGTCTGGTCGACGTAGGCCAGACGGTCAAGCGCGGCCAGCCCCTGATGCGCATCGATCCGATCGATCTTGGGCTGCAGGCGCGCTCGCAACGGCAGCTTGTCGACGCTGCGCAGGCGCGCGCCACGCAGACCGCGGACGACGAGGCCCGTTATCGCAGCCTTGTGGCGGCGGGTGCGGTTTCGGCATCGACATACGAACAACTCAAGGCGGCCGCCGACGCGGCACGAGCCCAACTCACCGATGCGAAAGCACAGGCCGACCTCGCGAGCAACGCGGTGGGATACGCCGTTCTCGTAGCGGACGCCGACGGCGTGATTGTCGAGACCCTCGCCGAGCCGGGTCAGGTGGTCAGTGCGGGGCAGATTGTCGTGCGCCTGGCGCACGCAGGGCCGCGCGAAGCCGTCGTGCAACTCCCCGAAACGCTGCGCCCGGCTGCGGGTTCGATTGCGCAGGCAACGCTCTACGGCGCCGGCAAGAAGGCGGTGCCCGCCACGTTGCGCCAGCTCTCGGATTCCGCCGACCGGCTCACGCGCACCTACGAGGCCAGGTACGTTCTTGGCGGGGCGCTTGCCGATGCGCCGCTCGGTGCCACTGTGACCATCGATCTACCGCGCCCGGCCGGTGAGGGCGGCCAGCACGAGGCCGCGCTGGAGGTGCCGGCGGGCGCGGTGTTCGACCCGGGCACGGGCACCGGCGTCTGGACGATCGAGGGCGCTCCGGCGCACGCGTCCTGGCACAAGGTGCGCGTCACGGCGCTGGGCACAGATACCGTGACGGTCACAGGCGACCTTCGCGAAGGCGAACGCGTGGTCGCGCTGGGTGCTCACCTGCTTCACGACGGCGAAAAGGTGCGACTGGCCGATGACAGCATGGCCACGGCTTCGGTCGCCCAGAAAGGGGACACGCAATGAGCGGCTTCAATCTGTCGGCCCTCGCGGTTCGTGAGCGGTCCGTCACGCTGTTCCTCATCATCCTCATCTCCGTTGCCGGCATCGTCGCCTTCTTCAAGCTGGGGCGAGCCGAAGACCCGCCGTTCACGGTCAAGTCGATGACGGTCATCACGGCATGGCCGGGCGCCACGGCACAGGAGATGCAGGACCAGGTGGCCGAGCCGCTCGAAAAGCGCATGCAGGAACTGCGCTGGTACGACCGCACGGAAACCTATACGCGTCCGGGCCTCGCGTTCACGACGGTAACGTTGCTGGATAGCACGCCGCCCGGCGAGGTTCCCGAAGAGTTTTACCAGGCGCGCAAAAAGCTCTCCGACGAGGCCAGCAATTTGCCGGCCGGCGTGATCGGCCCGCTCGTCAACGACGAGTACTCGGACGTTACCTTCGCCTTGTTCGCGCTGAAAGCGAAAGGGCAGCCCGAGCGGTTGCTCGTGCGCGATGCCGAAGACCTTCGTCAGCGGCTCTTTCACGTGCCGGGCGTGAAGAAGGTGAACATCGTGGGCGAACAGGCCGAACGCATCTTCATCTCGTTCTCGCATGACCGCCTCGCCACGCTCGGCGTGACGCCGCAGGACATCTTCGCTGCGTTGAACGGCCAGAACGTCCTGACGCCGGCCGGTTCGATCGATACGGCCGGCGCGCAGGTGTTCATTCGCGTGGAGGGCGCCTTCGACAAGCTGCAGAAAATTCGCGACACGCCCATCGTCGTGCAGGGCCGCACGCTGAAGCTTTCGGACGTGGCTACCGTCGAGCGCGGCTACGAAGACCCGGCCACCTTCCAGATACGCAATGGCGGCGAACCGGCGTTGCTGCTCGGTATCGTCATGCGCGACGGCTGGAACGGGCTGAACCTCGGCGCGGCACTCGACAAGGAAGTGGCGAAGATCAACACGGGCCTGCCGCTCGGCATGAGCCTGACGAAGGTGACCGACCAGGCTGTGAACATCCATTCGGCCATCGACGAGTTCATGGTCAAGTTCTTCGTCGCGCTGCTCGTGGTCATGATCGTGAGCTTCGTGAGCATGGGCTGGCGCGTGGGCATCGTGGTGTCGGCGGCCGTGCCGTTGACGCTCGCCGGGGTGTTCGTCGTCATGGCTGCCACCGGCAAGAATTTCGACCGCATCACGCTCGGCTCGCTGATCCTCGCGCTCGGGCTGCTGGTGGACGACGCCATCATCGCCATCGAAATGATGGTCGTGAAAATGGAGGAGGGCTACAGCCGCGTGCAGGCATCGGCCTACGCATGGAGCCACACGGCCGCGCCGATGCTCTCCGGCACGCTTGTCACGGCGGTGGGCTTTATGCCGAACGGCTTTGCGCGCTCCACGGCCGGCGAATACACCAGCAACATGTTCTGGATCGTGGGCATCGCGCTGATCACTTCGTGGATCGTGGCGGTCGTGTTCACGCCGTATCTCGGCGTCAAGCTGTTGCCGGACATTCCGAAGATCGAGGGCGGCCACGAGGCGATCTACAACACGCCGAATTACCAGCGCTTTCGCCGCTTCCTCGTGCGTGTGGTTCAGCGCAAGTGGATGGTGGCGGGTATCGTGGTGGGGGCTTTCGTGGTGGCGGTGATGGGCATGGGCGTGGTGAAGAAGCAGTTCTTCCCGACCTCCGACCGCCCCGAGGTGATGGTCGAAGTGCAGATGCCCTATGGCACCTCGATCGAGCAGACCTCCGCGGCCGCGGGCAAGGTGGAGGGATGGCTCGCTAAGCAGCCCGAAGCAAAGATCGTGACCTCGTACATCGGGCAAGGCGCGCCGCGCTTCTATCTGGCGATGTCTCCGGAATTGCCCGACCCGTCGTTCGCCAAAATCGTGATCCGCACGAATGACGAGAAAGAGCGCGAGGCGCTCAAATTCCGTCTGCGCGAAGCGGTTGCCGAAGGGCTGGTGCCCGCAGCCCAGGTGCGCGTGACGCAGCTCGTGTTCGGCCCGTACTCGCCGTATCCCGTCGCGTTCCGTGTCATGGGACCGGACGCCCGCACGTTGCGCACCATCGCCGCGCAGGTGGAAGGCGTCATGAATGCAAGCCCCATGATGCGAACCGTGAATACCGACTGGGGTCCGCTCGTGCCCACGGTGCACTTTACGCTGGACCAGGATCGGCTCGCGGCGGTCGGGCTGACCTCCAGTTCGGTTGCGCAGCAGTTGCAGTTCCTGCTGACCGGCATCCCGGTGACGAACGTGCGCGAGGACATCCGTTCGGTGGAAGTCGTCGCGCGATCGGCCGGCGAGATTCGGCTCGATCCCAACCGCATCAGCGGATTCACGCTGGTCGGCTCGGCAGGACAGCGCGTGCCGCTCTCGCAGGTGGGCAAGGTCGATATCCGCATGGAGGACCCGATCCTGCGCCGTCGCGATCGCACGCCCACCATCACGGTGCGCGGTGATATCGCGGAAGACCTGCAACCGCCCGACGTGTCCACGGCGATGCTGGCCAAGCTGCAACCCATCATCGCGAAACTTCCGGAGGGCTACCGGATCGAGGAGGCCGGTTCCATCGAAGAATCGGGCAAGGCGACGAAGGCGCTCGTGCCGCTCTTTCCGATCATGATTGCGCTGACGCTGCTCATCATCATCTTCCAGACGCGCTCGATTGCCGCCACGATGATGGTGTTCGCGACGAGTCCGCTCGGATTGATCGGCGTGGTACCCACGCTGCTTCTGTTCAATCAGCCGTTCGGCATCAATGCACTCGTCGGGCTCATTGCGCTGTCGGGCATCCTGATGCGCAACACGCTGATCCTGATCGGACAGATCGAGCATAACGGGCGCGAAGGGATGACGCCGTTCCATGCGGTGGTGGAGGCCACCATCCAACGGTCCCGGCCGGTCATCTTGACGGCGCTCGCCGCGATGCTCGCCTTCATCCCGCTGACGCATTCGGTGTTCTGGGGCACGCTCGCATACACGCTGATCGGCGGAACGTTCGCGGGCACGATCCTGACGCTGGTCTTTCTGCCGGCGATGTACTCGATCTGGTTCAAGATCCGGCCCGATGCAGGCGATGCACCGGCTCCCCATGTGGAGAGCGAGACAGCGGTTGCATAAGCGTCGCCACGTGCATGCCCGCAATGCCACGCCGGGGCCGCGCCGTTGCGGCCCGGTTCTCCATCAAACAACAGCGTGCGTACGTCCGGCTGATGCAAACACTTCCGGAGCCGCGGCACATTCCATCACCGACATCCACTCAGGAAACGACGACGGTACGGAAACATGTCCTGCGATCACATGGTTCGACACGATCCAGCCCATCGTGACGATGGCGGGATCGAGCATCGACACATCGATAAAGCCGCCAATACACTCCAGTTCGCCGATGGCACCGGCCATCGTGATCCCGTTGCGGATTTCGGACGACCCCGAGCAAAGCGATTGCTGTGGAATGCTGGTCAGCGTGACCTTGTCGCGATTCTTGATGGCATCGATGGTCTGTCGGTCGAACGCCGCTTCGCACAGAAAGTGACTCAGTCCGCCGGAGGCGATGATTGCCACCTTCGCGTCGATGGGGGACGCGGCCATCACCACGGCGTCCACCTGTTTGCACGGCATGAAAACCGAAGTGCTGCCCGATTGTTGCCCATGTTGATCTCCGCTGTTCTTGTCCTTGTCCTGGGCCGGGGGGCTGCTCCTGCCGCGACCGCCTAGCGAAACGCGCTCATTTGCGACGAGATCATCTGCAGCATCTTGTTCGATGCAACGGACAGCGTGCGTCCCACACGCGTCACGAGATGTGCTTCGGCGTTCTGAAGAATCGGGTGTTCGATGGGAATGGCCTTCAGTTGCCCAGCCTTGAGTTCGCCGGCAACAGCAAAAGCCGGTAGCACCACGATCCCGAGTTCGGAAAGGGCGAACTGCTTCATGATGTTGATGGAGTTGGTTGTGACCGCCAGTTCCAGCGTGATCTTCTCGGCGAACTCGACCGCCTGCAGCATTTGCCGTGTGCCATAGGTGGCATGGGTCGCGGCAATCGGATACGACGCCAGTTCCTGCACGGTAAGACTCTTGCGCCTGATCGTGCGCGCCATCCTGGTGCCGACGATGGCCATCATCGGCTGCTGGCGGAACGCACGCGATACGATGCGCGGTTCGTTCGGCGGATTGTAGACGAGGCCGATGTCTCCCTCGTCCTCCGCAATCTTCGTCACCACGTCGTTCGTGCTGCCCACGTCGAGATTGACCTTGATGTTCGGATACTGTCTGCAGAAATGCTGCATCGGTCCCGACAGCATGTCGGATACGAATCCTTCTCCCAGCACCACGCTGACGCGGCCGGTACGCAGGCCGCGTAGTTCCTGCAGACGGGACAGCAGGTCTTCGCGATGCGCGCGCTGCTCCCGAAAATACTGGATGACGAACTGGCCGGCCTCGGTCGGTGTAACGCCACGGGCGTGACGTTCGATCAGCGGGGCGTCGAGTTCCTTTTCCAGCAAGGTGATCTGGCGGCTTACGGCAGAGGGTGCGACATCGAGCCAGTCAGCCGCTGCGCGGATCGTGCCGCAACGCACCGCTTCGAAAAAATAGGTGATCCGGCTTTCGGTCAGGCTGTCTGCCATGGTGGTGTTCGAATTATTAGAACGATTCGAATATTGGCACTTATTGGTTGAAACGGTCAATGCGCCGAATATCGACGTCAACGGAGCGGACCAGGCCTCGAGCCAGGCGCATCTCAATGTACTGACCAGGAGCGCAGAAATGAAAGCGGTAGGTGTCGTCGGACTCGGAAACATGGGGCGCGGGATGGCCCTGTCGCTGAAGCGGGCAGGCTTCGACGTGTTTGGATTCGATACCAGCCAGGACAGCGCGAGGAAGCTGGGCGAAGAGGGTGTGCGGCCTTGCGCATCAGTCGCGGAAATCGCCGCGGCGGTCGACGTGCTGATCCTCTCGCTGCCGACATCGGCGATCGTCGAGCAGGTCGTGCTCGGCGATGGCGGCGTAGCGTCCCATGCGAAACGCGGTCTGACCGTGATTGACACGACGACCGCCGACCCGAACAGCACGCGCAAGGTCGCTGCCGCACTCGCGGAATGTGGCGTTGCGTTCATCGATGGTCCGGTGAGCGGAGGTCCGAAGGGCGCCGCCACGGCCACCATGACGATGGTGCTGGGCGGTGCCGATGAACATATCGCCGCCGTGCAGCCGATTCTCTCCGCAATCAGCGCGAAGCAGGTTCACGTCGGGCCGGTGGGCGCGGGCCACGTCACCAAGCTCATCAACAACCTCCTGACGGGCGTTCATCTGCTGGTGACGAGCGAAGCAGTCCGCGCAGCGGAGTCCGCGGGCGTGGATGGCGCGCGTCTGATCGAAGCGCTGAGTGGCGGCTCCGGCAGGAACAGCGCGACGCTGACCAATTACCCGACGTGGATCCTCAACGGGAAATTCGACTCGGGTTTCACGATGAAACTGATGCGCAAGGACATGCGCCTCGCGCTTGAGCTGCTGCGGAGCCAGAACGTCAGCGCGCCGGTCGCGAAAGAAGCGGGACGGCTGTGGGCGAAGAGCGAGGAATCGATTGGCGATGCAGAAGATTTCAATTGCATCGTTCAGTTCGTCGACGGGCAATGAGCGCTCACGGAATACAACGAGGACACGCTATGGAACACAGCATCGCAGATAACCTGCTCAAGGCATTTCAGCACTTCTTCCCGAATGCAGAAACCGTGGGTTCGTATGTGAACGGGGAACTGGTCGAAGGCAGGGGCGAAACCATCCAGCTGTACGACGCCGCTTCCGGCGAGAAGAGCATCGCCTATCGTGATGGCGGAGCCGAAATCGTCGCGCTCGCGGCTTCGGCGGCGCAGACTGCGCAACAGCAGTGGTGGTCGCTGACGCATGCCGCGCGCGGCCGCACGATGTTTGAGGTGGCCCGTCATATTCGTCAGCATGCCGAACAGCTGGCACGCCTCGAATCGGTCGGCTCGGGCAAACCGATCCGCGATTGCCGCGGTGAAGTCGCGAAGGTCGCCGAAATGTTCGAGTACTACGGCGGGTGGGCCGACAAGTTTTACGGCGACGTGATTCCGGTGCCCACTTCGCATCTGAACTACACGCGCCGCGAGCCCGCGGGCACCGTGCTTCAGATTACGCCGTGGAACGCGCCGGTGTTCACCTGCGGTTGGCAGCTCGCGCCGGCCATTTCGATGGGCAACGCGGTGCTGCTCAAGCCGTCGGAACTCACGCCGTTCAGTTCGCTCGCCGTCGGTATGCTCGCCGAGCGTGCCGGCGTGCCGAAGGGGCTCATCAACGTGCTCGCGGGCTATGGCCACACCATCGCGCAGGCAGCGATTGCGCACAGGGTCATCAGGAAGGTCGTGTTCGTAGGCTCTCCGGCAACCGGTGCCCGCATCGCGGAAGCGGCGGCGAAGCGCGTACTGCCCTGCGTGCTGGAACTGGGCGGCAAGTCGGCCAACATCGTGTTCGAGGATGCGGACCTGAAGCGCGCGGCGCTCACCGCACAGGCCGCGATCTTCGCGGGAGCGGGTCAGAGTTGCGTGGCGGGCTCACGTCTGCTCGTTCAGCGTTCGATTTACGAGCAGTTTGTCGCGATGGTGTCGACGGGTGCGAAGAAGATCAAGGTCGGTGTACCGACCGACGACGCCACCGAAGTCGGCCCTATCTGCAATCGCGCCCAGTACGATCATGTGATGAAGATGATCGCGAGCGGGGTAGAAGCGGGCGCGACGCTCGCGGCCGGATCGGCGGAGAAGTCGCACGGCGGCTATTTCGTTTCGCCGACCGTACTCGCGAACGTGAACAATCAGATGGACGTGGCGCGCACCGAAATCTTCGGGCCTGTGGTGGTCGCGATTCCGTTCGACACAGAGGAAGAAGCGATCGCCATCGCCAACGACACGGACTTCGGCCTGGCCGGCGCGGTGTGGACGAACGACGTGGCGCGCGCGCATCGCGTAGCCGCACAGGTCGACGCGGGTACGTTCTGGGTCAATGGCTACAAGACGATCAACGTGGCTTCGCCGTTCGGTGGTTACGGCATGAGCGGTTATGGCCGTTCGAGCGGCGTCGAGGCGTTGTACGAGTACACGCAGACCAAGAGCGTGTGGGTTGAAACGGCAAAGGCGCCGTCGACCGCGTTCGGCTATCTGTGAGCGCAACCTGCCTGCGCCCAGGGTGGCGCAGGCAGGTTGCGCCATAAACTCAGTTGAGTTGTTCGACGAAGACGACAAGCTTGATAACCTTGATATCGGGCCATTGTGCCTTGGGGCGGAGACCAGCATGGAACACACGATAACGACGGACGGTGCATCGGGCAGCGGTTTCAGGGGCGCAAAATTGCTGGTCTACGCGGCTGCGATCCTGCTGGTCGCGCAGTGCATCGGTGCATTCACGTTCAAGGTGGGGCCGGGCAAGGTGGTGCTGTTGCCGATGGTCTGGGCCCTGTTGATGGGCGGCGCGCTGGGGTTGGTATCGGAGCGCTGGCGTAGCAGCATGCGGCTGGACGTGAAGACGCAGTTTCTGGCTGCCGCCGTGCTACAGCCTGCGTTGCTGCTTTTCGTATCGAAGCTCGGTCTGATGGTCGGCAGCGCATTGCCGAAGCTCGCCGCAGCCGGCTGGGCGCTCGCCTTTCAGGAACTCGGACACTTCGTCGGCACGATCCTGCTGGGCTTGCCGCTTGCGCTGCTCCTCGGCATCAAGCGCGAAGCCATCGGCGCAACGTTTTCCGTGGGTCGCGAACCTAGTCTTGCCATCATCGGCGAAAAATATGGGATGAATTCGGCGGAAGGCCGCGGCGTGCTGGCCGAATATCTGACGGGCACGGTGTTTGGGGCCGTGTTCATCGCCATTTTCGCGGGCTTTGTGGCGAGCCTGAACATCTTCCATCCGCTGGCGCTCGCCATGGGCGCGGGCGTCGGCTCGGGCAGCATGATGGCCGCTGCGTCTGGCGCGATCGCGGCGGCACAGCAATCGCCGGAAGTCGCAAAGGACGTGCTGACCTTTGCCGCCGCCAGCAATCTGATCACGACGACCATCGGCACGTATTTCACGCTGTTCATCTCCCTGCCGCTGGCGGTGTTCGGTTATCGCGTGCTCGAGCCGCTCATTGGGCGTACGACGAAGGCATCGGGCGCCTCCGAAGCTGTGGATGCAGCGCGCCCGAAGCTCGGCGATGTCCAGACCGAGGCACCCTCGCTGAGCTATTCAGGCAAGATCGCGGCTTGGGGTTTGACCGCGATCTTCTCGCTCGTGTGCGACTGGATCACGCACGGCACGACACCGCTGCAAGGGCTGCCGGGTATGGGCTTCATGGTACTCGCCACCATAATCGGTGATGCGTTGTCGACTGCTACACGACGCAAGATTCCGGCGGTGTGCTGGGTGTCGATTGTCGCGATGTTCATGACTTCGCCGCTGTGCCCGTGGGCGTCGCAGATCGCGGCGATGAGCGCAAAGAACGACTTCCTGGGCGTCGTGACGCCGATGCTGACCTTCGCCGGCCTCTCGATCGCAAAGGACATCCCGGCGTTCCGCCGGCTCGGCTGGCGCATCGTGCTCGTGTCGTTCGTCGCCAACGCCGGCACATTCATCGGCGCCGCACTCGTCGCACAGATCTTCCACATCTGACCTGTCCTCTGCGTGCAGCCGACGTTCCCACGGCTGCACCTCGTTGTATTCCATCTGTTACGACATGACACCGACGGTTGACATCGAAGCGCTTGCGCCTGCTCTCAAAGCGCTTCGGCGCGATATCCACGCGCATCCCGAACTCGGCTACGAGGTTTTCCGGACATCGAACCTGGTGGCGCGCAAGCTGGAAGAGTGGGGCATCGAGGTGACGCGGGGCGTCGGCAGGACTGGTGTGGTCGGCACGCTGCGCCGCGGCGCGGGCACGCGCTCGATCGGTCTGCGCGCGGACATGGACGCCTTGCCCATGCAGGAAACCAATACGTTCGCGCATCGCTCGACGGTGGCCGGTGTGATGCACGCGTGTGGACACGATGGTCATACGGCGATGCTGCTTGGTGCGGCCCAGCACCTGGCGAGCCATGGCGATTTCGACGGCACCGTGCATTTCATTTTCCAGCCTGCTGAAGAGGCGGGTGCAGGTGCGCGGGCGATGATCGACGACGGCCTGTTCGAACGCTTTCCAGTCGATGCCGTATTCGGCGTACACAACTGGCCCGGCATTGCCACTGGCCATTTTGCGGTTCGTCCGGGGCCGCTGATGGCCTCGACGAGTCTCTTCAAAATTACGTTGCGTGGCGCAGGCTGCCACGGCGCGATGCCGCACCTTGGCCGCGACCCCGTCATCGCCGCGGGCCATGTGCTGCTCGCGCTTCAAAGTATCGTGTCGCGCAACAAGAATCCGGTGGAGGCCGCTGCGTTGTCCGTCACGCAGATTCATGCGGGCGAGGCGCAAAACGTCGTGCCGGCCGACGCCTGGCTCGGCGGCACCGTGCGCACATTCACGACGGCGATGCTCGACCTGATCGAATCACGCCTGCGCGCAGTCGTCGCGGCGACCGCCACAGCATTCGATTGCGAATACGAGATTGCGTTCGACCGCAACTATCCGCCGACAGTCAACGACCCAGCACAGACTGCGTTCGCGGTCGAGGTGATGCGCGAGGTGGTCAGTGCCGAGAAAGTCGACCCAGCGGTCGATCCCACGATGGCCGCCGAAGACTTCTCGTTCATGCTGAAGGCACGGCCGGGCTGTTATGCGTTCCTCGGCAACGGCATGGGCGACCATCGCGAGATGGGGCATGGCGGCGGCCCGTGTCTGCTGCATAACAGCAGCTACGATTTCAACGACGAACTGCTGACCATCGGCGCGCGCTACTTTGTCAGGCTGGTTGAGCGTTTCCTTCAGACGTAGTTCTGAGGACTGCACGCATGCCACGGTTCCGTCGTGGTGGCGCGACTGACGGTGTGGCAGGTATTGGACAAAGGAGAAAGAATATTGGCGGAGGCGGGTAGAAGAATACTGCACTGGCATCTGCGATGCCGTTCCCTTTGCACGCGATTCAAACCCGATTGACCGTGAGTTTTTTCGGGAGGTCCCCTGGAGCCTCACACGTACGAGGCGCAGGGCAGCTTGACCTGAGGGCTCGGGCCGCAGCGCTTTCGGGCGGCGACTATCTGTTTCCGGGTCGCATCCACGATTCGCCGCACCTGTCGACGCGAGAATACGCCCGACTGGTCCATCGCTGGATACGAGCGATCGGACTGGATGATGCGGCTTACGGAACGCATACGATGCGCCGGACCAAGGCTTCGCTGATTGATCGTCGCACGAAAAATTTGAGGGCAGTACAGTTACTGCTCGTACACACGAAGCTAGCGAGCACGGTTCGATACCTCGGAATTGAGGTCGATGAGGCGCTCGAGATGGCTGAGCAAACCGACGTGTGCGGGACGTAGGCCGGACGGCGTCGGGTCGCTGCCCGGCCACCTGCCGTCATTCATCACCGTGCAGCCTGGGACGCGAAAACGGTCGTTCCGCAGTAGATGGCTGACGTTCGCTCGCCAACCTCTACCGTCGCGTTCGTGGCCATCATGGCGCTGCAGATGTCGGTATGGGCGAGGGCACTGCAGCCGGATGCGCGGCGGGCCCGCGTGTTGACGGGCAATGTCTACGGCGCGGTCATGAAGGCGCATGCCGCGGCGCCGCGTAGCGTTCCGATAGCGCTTCGTACAAGGGGGGAGCGAAGAGCCGCGATACCCGGCTGGCAATCAATGCCGTCGCCATCAGGGAGATAACGAGGGCGTGGCCGTTGATCATCTCAATCACGATGACGAAGGCCGTAATGGGGCTTTGCGTGACTGCTGCGAGATAGCCGACCATGCCGAGCGCGATCAGCATGGGCAGTTGCATCTGCGAGAACACCATGTGAACGGAATTGCCGATACCTGCGCCGATTGCCAGCGACGGCGCAAAGAGGCCGCCTGGCGAGCCGGGCAGATAAGAGCCCACCATCGTGACCATCTTGAACACGGGATAGAGCGCAGTGAATTCTCCGTGCCCTTCCAGCATCGAACGCGCTTCCGCGTATCCGCTACCGAACGTATGCCCTGAGCTGACGACGCCGATCACTGCGATGATGAGTCCGCAGAGCGCGCCGAACATGACCGGGCGATCAAGGCGCATCTGCAGCACGCTGGGCGGCATCCAGCGCTTCGTGTTCAGCAGCAGCCAGCAAAAAACGCCGCCGGCGACCCCTGCGATTACGCCGATCAGCGGCACGGCCGCAACAAGGAGATCTGGCAGGTGCGGGCCGATCTCGATTGTGCCGAAATAGACGTAGTTGCCCTGCAGACCCAGTGATACGACGCCTGCGAAGATGATCGCGGTAATCAGCACGCCGCTCGTGCGCTGTTCGAAACTGCGCGTGAGTTCCTCGATGGCAAAGACCACCCCGGCGAGCGGCGCGTTGAAGGCCGCCGAGAGGCCAGCCGCCGCGCCGGCCAGCGCTAGCTTGCGCTCGAGTGCCGCTCCGCTGATTGCCCGAAAACGCGCCGGGTAGAACTGCCGCAGGCTGAACATCAGTGCGGCGCCCACATGAATGGTCGGCCCTTCGCGGCCGATCGTCAGTCCACCCATGATAGCGAGAAACGAAACGAGGATCTTGCCGACGAGAATGGGGAGCGTGAGCAGCCGCTGGCCCAATTCCCGCGGGCCGTGCAACGCGGCGATGACCTGCGGAATGCCGCTGCCTTCCGCTCCTTCGAAGAAGCGTCTCGTGAGCCACACACATAGCGCACTGATCGCCGGTGTGACGAGCAACGGCAGCCAGCGATTGTGCGCCAGGTACGTGAGAAAGAGGGTGTATCCAAAATCGATCAGGCGGGCATACAGTACCGCGACGAGCCCTGCGGTAACGGCCCCCATCCAGAAGACGCCGTAGTGAAGCCACAGTTTGTAGGCGTGCCTGAAAGACCATTTGTCCATTAGGATCGGCATTGGTATGGGCGTGCGGTTCATGCGGAAGGCGGAAGTATACCGTTGCGCATCCTTGCGAGCAGTCGCCTGCACGAGCGGTGTTCCCTGCGGGGGGAGGGGTTGTCCCTATCCTGCGTCGCGCAATCTTGGGGAACTGTCCCGCGCAAAATGGCTCTCTGCGATCGGCGGGCAAGGCTCATGCCCTCCCGCCGTAACTCGAATGAAAGACCAGCACGCTGTCGCAAAAACCGGACCGCCAAGGCGGTATCCGCAAACGGGAGTCAGAAAAATGACTGTAAAGGCCGAAAAACGGGTGTTCTTCAGCGTCGCGAGGGCGTTGTGCCAGATCCTGCTCGGCGGCGCACTCGCCGCTATCGCGATGGTGGGTGTGAGCATCGTGGTGGGCAAGACCGCCCTTCCCCCTGACCATGCGACGCCCGTGTCCGTCGCGACGGTACTGGCCGCGGTACCGGGCACTCAGTCGGCGAACGACGAATTCTTCAGCGCACATGACGCGGGCATCAACGTTCCCAACGCGATGGGGATTCCGATTCCGAAGCCGCTGAGCTCGGTGCTGACAAGCGATGCGACGAGCCAGCCCGTTCTGAACGGCTGGCTCGACGACATTCCCGTGCAAAATCGACCCGCTTTCGTCAACGGTCTTGCTGCGGTGGTTGCTGCGGCCGACCAGCACGCGACGTCGTGGGAGTGGGACAACCGGCAGCACTACGTCGCGGCGGCGATGAGCGAGTATGCGCGCATGACCATCGACCGCCTCGCAGAGGTTGCCGACGCCCGCAAGCGCGCGGCCGAAAAGCTTGACGAGTATCGCAATGCTTTCGGCACGCTGCTCGGAGTTGCCGCCACCCTCACGCTATTGCTGACCGTCATGGCCATCGAGCGCAATACGCGCCCTCGGCAGACTTGAGCGCCTGCGCGCCCGGTGTCGATGGGCCATCGATCGTTCGGTCAGGCGGTCATACTGACGTCCGGGCGTTGGCTCAGCATTCAACAACGGACGCACGACCGGTGAGGGACGTCCGCGCCAGTGACGCGTCGGGCAACTGATCAGCTGAGCCATTTAGCGATACGCACGTCATCTTCCCCGACCTCCGGTGCGCTCAGTAAATCGATTAGGCGGTTCCCTTGGTTACCGAGATGGGCGTGGATGGGATACAAACTCAAGGTGGAGGCATGTCCAGGCGCGGCAACCGAGAACGAGGCAACAGGCGCCGCCCCCAAGGCCATATAGCGTCGAATTGAGGAAACCGCCTGGAGGCGAAGGCTTCCGCTGACGAGCACAGGCGACGCCTCCGGGAGCCTCCGCCATCGCTCGCAAAAACTGTCGCGTGCGCTAATGCTGCGGTGCGGAGATCTGCCTTGACTACCTCGACGCTCCACGGAGCACCTGTTGCGTTGACACGTCGGCGGCGTCGCCGCTGCCTTGGCTCTGCCATGCAACGTCGCGCTTTTGTCTCTGCTGGTCGGTCGCATCAAACGCTGGAGGCCACGCGAGCGGCGCTACGCGTGGGGCGCTACGCGTGGAGCGGCGTGCAGCCGCAGCTGCAGCGAGTGTCTGATCACGCCTACCTGGCCGTGCTCGAGCAATTGATCAGCGCGGCGGGGAGTGCACGATAGGCCGCAGCTCAGGCACCGGCTTGGACAGTGCGTCAAGGTCCGGCACATGGCGGCGCAGGGCGGGGTCCGTGGAAAATGCCCCTTCGAGCGCCTCCGAGACATCGAGCAGCATGGGCATCGAGTATGAATCGGATGGCTGCTCAAGCTGCGGCTTGCGAAGGCGAGGCTTGCACCACACAGGCGATGATCGCATCGCGCGTGTTCTCGAGATGCGCGCGCGTCTGCGCATGCACGGCGCGCGTATCGCGCGCGCGGAATGCGTCGAGGAGATCCGCATGCTCGCGGTTGTTGCTGTCGAGCATATCGCTTTTGACGTGCATGGAAAGCGACACGTATGGCCGCGCGATGAGCGACAGCCCTTCGACCATTTCGGAGAGACGCGTGCCGGCGGCGCTCGTCATCAAATGCTTGTGGAACCCTTCATTGAGTACGGCCCACGTCTCTGCCGACGATGTCGCGCACATCTGTGCATGAACGTTTGCGGCAGCGGTGAGGTCGCTCTCGGTGGCATGCGCGCAGGCACGCTCGGCCAGCATCGGTTCGAGCACCATGCGCAACTCGTAGATTTCGCTCACGTCCGCAGCCGTGAGCGGGCGCGTGACGACGCCCTTGTTGGGATCGATGGAGACAAGCCCTTCCGCGCGCAGGTCGCGAAACGCTTCTCGCACCGGCGTCGTGCTCACGCTCAGGCGTTTGGCGATCTCTTCCTGCCGCAGCCGCGTGTTCGGTGCATGGATGCCGTTGAGTATCTCGGCGCGCAACGTGCCGAGCACGTATTGCTGAATCGTGCGAAAGGGCTGGCTCATGCGCGTCTTCGTGAGCGGTTGTTATCGTCTGGCGCGCATGCCGATCCAGCAACGATAGCGCGTGGTTCGAATTCCAGCATGCTTTCGATGCGCGCGGCCACGCTTAGCAGCTTCGCATCATCGCCGAACGCGCCGACGATCTGCAAGCCGAGCGGCAGATTGGCTTCGCTCCATCCGGAGGGCACGTTGACGGCGGGCGCACCCATGAGGCTCCACGGGGCACAGAAGCGGGCGTCGCCGGTATCCGCATGTCCGTGAGGCGCTTCACCGCTGGCAGGCAGGGTCACGAGCGCGTCGCAGCCCTGCATCAGTGCGGCGGACTGCGAGCGCACGTGCGCTTGCAGCAGCAAGGCTTGCTGATACCGTTCTAGCGGCATCGCCGCGCCTTCGGACAACAGCAGGCGCATATGTTCGCTCATGAGGGCGGGTGCGCGCGCGGCCACATCGCCGATGGCGCGATACGCCTCGACCGCGAGGATGGTCAATGTCGCTTCGCGCATGCGCGGCAGGTCCGCGCCATAGTCCAGCTCGACGATGCGCGCGCCGCCTTCGGCGAGCGTCTGCAACGATGCCTCGAAGTTTTCGCGTTGATGCGGCGCGACGAGTTCGTCCCAGAACGGCGTGCGAACGACGCCGAGCGTGAGCGCGGACGTATTGCGCGGAAAGTGACCGCGCCACGCCGATTCGCTTTCCACCGCGTGCGGCGCGCGTTCGACGAACAGTGCATGCGCCACGGCCACGTCTTCGACGGATCGCCCGAAGAACCCGACGTGATCGAGCGATGCAGCAAGCGGATGCACGCCTTCGCTCGGCACCGCGCGATACGACGGCTTGTAGCCGACGACGCCGCAGTACGCCGCCGGACGAATGATGGAGCCGACCGTCTGCGTGCCGATGGCAAGCGGCACGATGCCCGCCGCGACGGCCGCCGCCGATCCGCTCGACGAACCGCCCGGCGTGTGCGCCCGGTTCCATGGATTGACGGTCGCAGCCGGACCGCGCCAGGCGAACTCGGTCGTCGCGGTCTTGCCGAAAATCGCGCCGCCGAGCGCGCGGATCGTCGATACGATGCGCGCGTCGCGCTCGGGCCGATGGCCGTCGTAGGCCGGCGAGCCGTAGCCCGTGGGCATGTCGGCCGTGTCGGCCAGGTCCTTGACGCCGATGGGCACGCCGGCGAGTGGATGCGCCACCGCGCTATGCACGTCGTACGTATCCGGCCGATGTATGAAGGCTCGAAGCCAGGGCTCGAGCGCATCGGCGCGGGTCTGCGCGGCGAGGAGCGTCGCACGCGCGGCAGCCTCGTCGTGACGGTTCGCGAGCAGCGTCGCGAGCAGGGAGCGAGCGCGCTGGATCATGGCTACTTGCTCACGGCCGCGGCGAAAGTGTTGTCGACGCCATTGGCATAAGTGATCGCGCCGGGCTTGATGTTGCCAATCGACTCCTGAAGGTCGAGCGCATTGCGAAAGGCCTGCTCGGAAATATCGGGCGTGGCCGCATAGATCTTTTGATCGATGAGGCGCTGCACCGCTGAATCGACGATCTTCGGATCGAGCGAGGGGAACTCCGCGCGCGCGACGCTCTTCGCCGTATCGTGCGATTGCTGAATCAAGGCTTCGGCCTCGCCGATCGACTTCACGAACGCGGCCACCATCTTCGGCTTGCTCTTGACGGTGGAAGCGAGCGTGTCGATGGTCGAGAACGCATACCCGCCCGGATACGCCTTCGGGAACGCATAGACGATGCGATACCCTTGCGCGAGCCCCGTTTCCGCTTGCGGCATGTAAAGCGCGGCGGCTTCGGACCGGCCCGCGGTCACGGGTGCGAGTTCGGTGCCGATCTGCACCGTGTTCATCTTCACGTCCGTGAGCTTCTGTTCGCTGATGAGGCGCTGCAACAGGTACGTGCTGGTCGATGGCGGCAACGCGGTGGCCACGCTCTTGCCCGCGAGGTCGCCCACGTCCTTGACCTTCGAATCCTTCGGCGCGATCACCCAGACGGGCACGCCCGCGACGACGTTCGCCACGTTCACGAGCGACGCGCCCTTGAGGTTTGCGAGCATCGCGGTCATGGGGTCTTGCAGCGAGAAGTCCGCGTGACCGCCGATCACCGCCGCCACGCCCGCCGCGCCGCTGCCGGCAGTCACTTTCTGCACGGCGAGGCCGTTCTTCTCGAAGATACCCTTGTCGATGGCGACATAGAGCGGCAGATACTGTATGGACTGAAACGCTTGATAGATGACGACCGGCTCGGCGGCCGCCGCGCCGATTCCCGATGCAACGAGACATGCCGCCGCGATACTGTTGAGCAGAGCGTGTGTCTTCTTCATTTTTTCTTCCAGGAAATGATCTTCGCTTCCGCGAGTTGAACGATCCAGCTGAGAACCGAGGCCATCAAGGTCAGCACGATGATGCCGAGCCAGACGGTATTGAGATCGAAGAGGGAGCCCGCCACGAACACCGCGTGCCCCAGTCCTGCTTGCGACGCGATGTATTCGCCGACGACCGCGCCGATCAACGCGAAGCCGATGTTCACGCGCAGCGTCGAAAAGATCCACGGCAGCGCGCTGGGTACGATGAGCCTGGTGAAGATCATCGACGGCCTGGCCTTGAACGAGTGGAAGAGATTCAGCAGGTCCTTGTCGACTTCGCGCGCGGCGGCGCACGACGAGATCATGGCGACAGCGAAGGTGGAGATGCCGGCGAGCCATATCTTCGAGGAGGCGTCGGAACCGAACCAGATCACGATGAGTGGGCCGAGCGCGATCTTCGGGATACTGTTGAGAATCACTGACAAACCCTCGGCGACTCCCGACACGGCGGGCAGGAACCATAGCAGCAGACCAAGACCGATTCCGAGGCCGCTGCCGATGGCGAGACCCGCCAGCGTTTCATACAGCGTGACCCACGTGTCGGAGGCGAGCGTGCCTTGCGTCAGTCCGATGACGGCGGCCTCATAGACGCCGGATGGCGAGCCGAGCAGCTTGCCGTTGATCCAGCCCGCGCTGACAGCAAGCTGCCAGAGGACGATCAGCGCAACGACGATGCCGACCACGGCGCCGGTCGTGCCGAGCTTGCGGGACGCGCGGCGTACGACTTTCTTCGGCGTGACGTGCGTAGAGAGAACGGCTTCAGTCATGGACGGCTCCTGCCAGAGTAGTCGGTTGAGCGACTTGATCGGTGTCGCGCGCGGTGACGTTTCCGCGCAGGCCGTTCCAGATGCGCGCGTGGTAGCCGCGGAATTCTGGCGCTTCGCGCGCGGACACGGCGTTGCGCGGTCCGTGCGTCGTCAGTTCGATGAGGATCTGATCTTCGATGCGCGCGGGACGCCCGCCAAGCAGAATCACGCGGTCGCTCATCGCGATGGCTTCTTCGATGTCGTGCGTGACGAGCACGACACTGGTGCCGCTTTGCGCACGCAGCGAGATGATGTCGTCCTCGAGTGCGAGCCGCGTCTCGTAGTCGAGCGCGGAGAAGGGTTCGTCGAGCAGCACGAGCGTCGGATCGACGAGCAGCGTGCGCGAGAGCGCAACGCGCTGTCTCATGCCGCCCGAAAGCGAATGCGGATAGGCATCGGCGACGGCGCCGAGCCCGTAACGCGCGAGCATTTGCCGCGCGCGGGCCGCATCGTCCGGGCGGACTTTGCGATATAGCTCGATGCCGAGCAGTGCGTTTTGCAGCACGGTGCGCCACGGCATCATGAGGTCCTTTTGCAGCATGTACGCGATGCGGCCCGCTTCGCCGTCGGCGCGTCTGCCGACCGATATCTCACCCGACTGCGGCTTGAGCAGGCCCGAGATGAGATTGAAGAGCGTGCTCTTGCCCGCGCCGCTTCGTCCGACGATCGACACGATCTCGCCTTGCCGCACCGAAAAGTCGAGCCGGTCGAAGATGGTCACGGTCGAGCCATCGGGCGACTGGAAACCGTGAATGAGCTGCCGCACGGTCAGCGTTTCCGGGAACGTGTCGGCTGCGGTTGCGTTCGATCCCTTCATGTCGTTCCTCGCAAGGTCTCGCACAAGTGAAGTGGTTCCTGAAATGCATAATGCACAATCAAAAACAGGAAGGTGTTTTCCCCAAAAAAGTTTTTAGCGTGGAGTCCGAACGCGACGCGTCATGCGCACGACGATGCCGCAAGGGCCGGGATAAGCGTCATCGTGGAACACGGCAGACGTCACCTGCAGCGCAGTCTCGTTCGAGCCGATGCCACGCATGCCGCGTTCGCAGGAACGATTCACGAACGCGCGTCGCCATCGGCCCGACGGACGATCATGCCGCCGTGTTTTTCAGGAAGCGAGTGCGCATCGGCTTGAGCACGAAGAGCGCGAGCGCGGCCGTGACGATGTCGAGCGTGATGGCGGCGCTGAAAACCGGCACCCAGCTTCCCGCATGCTGATGCAGGAGCGCCGCGAGCGGGCCGCCGAAGATCGATCCGATGCCCTGCGAGATATACAGCCACCCATAGTTCTCGGTGGCATGGCGCGTGCCGAACGTGTCGGTCAGGGTAGAAGGAAAGAGCGAGAAGATCTCGCCCCAGCCGAAGAACACCACGCCCGACAGCAGGACGAACAGCAGGGCGTTGTCGCGCGTCAGCAGCCACAGCGCCATCGCGATGCCTTCCAGCGCGAACGCAAAGAACATTGTGTTTTCGCGGCCGAAGCGGTCCGAAACCAGCCCGAACAGCGGACGCGTGAGGCCGTTGGTGAAGCGATCGATGGTCAGCGCGAGCGGCAGCGCGGCCATGCCGAACACAATGACTTTCGTGATGCCGAAGTCCGCCGCGAAGGTGGCCATCTGCGAGGTGACCATGAGGCCGGAGGTGGACATCATCGTCATCATCGCGAACATGAGCCAGAAGAGAGGCGATTTCATCATCTGCGAGGGACGAAGGTTCGGCACGTTCGATGCCGCCAGCGCCGATGTCCTGGCCGGCGTTGCATCCTGCGGCACGCGCAGACCCTGCGATGCGACGAAGCCCACGATCGCGAAAGCGATGCCGTAGATCCACAGCGTGGCGTCGAGTCCGCGCGTCGCCAGCGAAGCGGACACCGGGAACGTGGTGACGATCGCGCCCATGCCATAGCCCGCCGCCACCGCGCCGGCCGCGAACCCGCGCCGATCCGGAAACCAGCGAACCATCAGCCCGACCACGCCGACATACACGATGCCCGTGCCCAGCCCGCCGACCAGGCCGTACGTGAGATACAGCATGGACGTGCTCGTGGCCATCGACGCGAGCACCCAGCTCAGCCCCGACATCACCGTGCCGAGCGAGATCAGGAGACGCGGGCCGAAGCGGTCGATCAGCTTGCCCTGAAACGGCGAAAAGAACGTCTGCAGGATGATGAGCAGCGAGAACGTCACCTGCAATTCGGGCAGCGGCACGCCGAGCTTCGCCGAGAGCGGCCTGGTCAGCAGCGTCCACACATATTGCGGGCTGGAAATCGCCATCATGCAGAGCAGGCCCAAGCCCAGTTGAAGCCAGCGGTGCCAGGCCGCGACGGCGGGCGCGCTCGCGGCGGCATCGTCGTGCAGCGTATGAATGCGTGTGTTCATGTGCGTTCCCCGGTTGAATCGCGAATCGAAAGAATGAAGGGTGCCCTCCGGTCCGACGAATCGCGGGACCGGGGAGATGAAGCGGTGACGTTATGCGCGCGTGGCGCGCTACCAGCCTGCGGCAGCGCCGTCGCTGCGCGGATCGGATCCCGCCTCGAACAATCCATCAGGATGCCGAATGATCGCGCCTGCGTGACCCATCACTTCGTCGTACGGGGCGAGGACGTCCACGTCATGGCCGAGCGCGCGCAAGGCGTCGATGGTCTCTCCGGAGAAACGCGCTTCGAGCTTGAGCGAATCGGTCGACTGGCCCCAGGTGCGGCCGAGCAGCCAGCGCGGCGCATCGATCGCGGCCTGCGGATTCCAGCCGAATCGCGCGATGCGCGAGAACACCGCGCTTTGCGATTGCGGCTGGCCGTCGCCGCCCATGTTGCCGTAGACCATCGTGCGGCCATCGGCGAAATGAGCCAGCGCCGGATTGAGCGTGTGGAACGGACGGCGGCCCGGCATCAGCGGATTGAGCGACGACGGGGCCAGCGAGAAGCTGCAGCCGCGGTTCTGCCAGTTGATGCCGGACTCCGGCAGCACGATGCCGCTGCCGAATTCGTGATAGATGCTCTGGATGAAGCTGACAGCGACGCCGTCGCCATCGATGACACCCATCCACACCGTGTCGCCGGGACCGCGCCCACGGCCCCAGGGCGCGGCGCGCGTCATTGAGAGTCGGCTCGCCATGGTGTCCAGCGAGGCGGGATCGAGTTGCGCGACCGCGTCGATACGCATGTGATCCGGGTCCGTCACGTGTTCGTCGCGCACCTGGAAGGCGAGCTTCGTCGCCTCGACGCACGCATGCACGAACTCGGGCCCGAGCGGGTCCATGTCGTCGGTGAGCACGCGGTCCAGCACGCCCAGGATGAGCAGCGAGACGAGGCCCTGCGTCGGCGGCGGCATGTTGTAGACGGTGCCGAGCGTGTGTTTCAGCGCGAGCGGCGTGCGCTCGCGGGCGCGGTGCCGTTCGAGATCGTCCAGCGTGACGAGCGTTTCGAGCGACGACAAATCGTGTGCGATGCTGCGCGCGAGATCGCCGCGATAGAAGTCATCGAGGCCGGCATCGGCGAGGCGTTGCAGCGTCGCGGCGAGACGCGTGTTGACGAAGCGGTCGCCGGTGCGCGGCGCGTGTGCATCCGGAAGGAAGGTCTGCGCGAAGCCGGGCGCGCACGCCAGCTCGCCGCGCCTGGCCGCGATGCAGTCGGCCTGACTGCGCGTCACGGGAATACCCTGCTTCGCGTAGTGGATCGCGTCCTCCAGCAGGCGCGCAACGGGCAGGCGGCCGGCGAGCGCGTCTTGCGAGAAGCGGTGCGCGAAGTCCCAGCCGGACACCGTGCCCGCGACCGTGTTGGCTGCGAGCGGACCGCGTGCGGGAATCGCGCTCAGGCCGAGTCCGCGATACGTGTCGATGTCGGCGCGCATCGCCGCCGCGCCGCACGCCTCGATGCCGATCGGTGCATGACCGGGGCGCGAGATCAGCCAGAAGCCGTCTCCACCGATGCTGTTCATGTGCGGATACACCACCGCGATGGTCGCGGCGGCGGCGATCATTGCCTCGACCGCGTTACCGCCTTCGCGCAACACGGCGAGCGCGCTTTGCGATGCAAGCGCGTGCGGCGCGACCGCCATGCCGCGCGATCCGCGCGTGGGATTCAATGTGTTCGCCGCGATGTGCGGGTGAGTCAGAGGCATTGACGTTTCCTTGTATACATGGGAATCCATCAACGCGAGATCCGTGCCAGGCATCGGTGCAAACCCTGAGAAGGCTTGCTGCGTAAGGCCCGGCGGCCTGCATGCTAGAGCTTTGGATAACGTCTGACGATGTCGTCAGATGGTGCGCCGAGGCCGCGCTGGTGCCTCGTTGGTGACCGTTCGCCCCGTCTCGGTGCGGGCGGCGAGCAGGCGTTGCAGCGTCAGGCTGCTCACGCTGGCCTGGCTGCCGCCGATATGGCGTGAGACGAGTTCGACACTCCGCGTGGCGTCGCCGCGACGAATGGCGTCGAGAATCGAGGCGTGCTCGTCGTAGGTTTCCGCGATGCCGTCGCCATGCACGAGATCGAGCCGTCGCACGACGCGGATGCGGTCGGTGACGCGCTGCATCGTCGAGGTCAGTTCGTCGTTGCCCGCGGCGGCTACCAGTGCGTGGTGCAACGCTTCGTCCAGTTCGACGAGCTTCCGGCCGTCGGCAATGCGCCGCGCGCGCTCGACTTTCCAGATGCGGTCCAGCGCATCGAGCAGCAGATGCAGTTCGGCCTGCGGTGCGTCGCCCGCGCAAAGCTTGCGCACCGCGAAGGTTTCGATCATCTGACGCATTTCGTAGAGATCGTCGAAACGCTTGTTGTCGATCGGCACGACTTCCCAGCCGCCGCGCACGTAGCCTTGCATCAGGCCATCGCTTTGCAGGCGCTGCAGTGCTTCCCGCGCAGGCGTGCGCGAAACCGCGAAGCGTTCGGCTATCGCACCCTCGGTGAGCCGGTCCCCCGGCAGGAGGCGCATGTCGAATATTTCCGCCCGCAGCGTGTAATAGACGCGATCCGCGCGCGAAAGCGCGGCGTCCGGCGTGATGGCAGGGCGCTCGTCGGGCGTCATGTTTAGCTTGATGTCGGGCATGGCCGAAGAGCTTAACAAAGGACCGCGCGTTGCAAAAGGTCCGTGGCTTCGGGCTGGCTTCGCTTTTGGTGGGCGAGCAACCGGCGGCAAGAGCGCGTGACACGAGGGCACCCTCTTCGAGGCGCTTCGAATTCAACGGCAAGCGCTTTCATCAATTTCTCGCCGTGCCAATGAGCAAACCGATCTCGTATGCCTGTCCCTGCGCGCGCCGAGAGCCGTTCGCCGATCTTGGAAGCCGGCTTCTCGGAGCACTGGGTTTGGAAGGACGGCAAAGCGACCAGGATGGTGTCCGTGGCAGGCGACCGCCGCACCATTGCCCAGATTGCAGGTGACTATGCAGCAGCAACGGGCAAGGCGCTTCATCGGGTGCGTCGAGGCTCGATCGCGGACGGATATGCCGAACTACGGCGAATGGCGAAGGCCGGTGCTCATCCGATGGCAATGCTGCCGCTCCAGTATCTGCTGCCGATGATGTCGGGCGAAGGGACGTTGCGCGACATCGCAAATGACCAATATCCGACAGTGCGGCCGACCTCGCTCCTCGACTTCATGAAACGTCACTACGCAACCAAAGGTAGCAAGCGATGAGTGATCTGATTCAGCCGTTTCAGCTCAATGTGTCTGAGCAGGAGCTATCCGGGTGCGCGAGCGACGGCAGCGGCTGCGCTGGCCAGGCCGTGAACGACGCATCGACCTCAGCGAACATTGGAGCGTCCGCGCGGCTTCGGAAACGGCCCCCGATCGCCGCATCACTGCAAGTCATGCTGCTCGAATGCGCCTCCGCGTGGCCGATGAATCTGTTGCGCCATGGCATGGATAGCGACCATCGCCGCGGCAAAGCCCGACGCCGCGCCGACGCCGAGCGCCCAGCGTGGCCCCAGATGGTCGGCTACCCAACCCACGACCGGCGCGCCGATCGGCGTACCGCCGAGCGCGATGGCCACGCGCAGCGCCATCACCCGTCCCCGCATGGCAGGCTCGGTCGTGAGCTGCATCAGGCTGTTGGTCGCGTTGGTGAAGGTCAAGGCGGCCACACCAATGACGACTAACGCGCCAGCGAACAACCAGTAGCCCGGGGCGATGGCGGCCAGCATGCAGCCGATTCCGAAAATCGCGGCACCGATCAACAGGGACATGAACCGCGGCCGATCGCGGCCGGCGGCAAGCAGTGCTCCCGAAATAGTACCGACGGCCATGATTGACGACAGAAGGCCGTAACCACGTGCATCCGTGTGGAAGACACTGACGGCCATGGTCGAGATGAAGATCGGGAAATTCAGTCCGAACGTGCCGATCAGGAACAGCATGACGAGAATCGCCTTGAGGTCGGGTCGAGACCACACATAGCGCAATCCCCCGGTGAGACTACCCTTGGTCCGGTGTGCGCGTGCGTTCGTGTGCAGAGCGGAAACGCGCAGCAGAAACAGGGAGGCCAGCACCGCCGCAAAACTGGCGCCGTTGAGCAGAAATGTCCAGCCGGTGCCAATCGAAGCGATGACCACACCGGCCGCCGCCGGGCCGATCATCCGCGCCGCGTTGAACGAAGTTGAGTTGAGCGCGACCGCGTTCGGCAGATCCGCATCGCCGACAAGCTCGGCCACAAATGTCTGACGCACGGGGGCATCGAACGCCGAGGCGCAGCCCGACAGAAAGGCGAATACATAGACGTGCCAGAGCTGGACGATGCCAGTCACCGTGAGAAGACCGAGCATCAAGGCTAGAACGCCCAAGACGGCCTGGGTTGCCATCAGAAGCTTGCGCTGGTTGTAGTGATCGGCGGCGAATCCCGTCCAGGGCAGCAGCAGAAGCTGTGGCCCGAACTGGAGCGCCATCACGGTGCCCACGGCGGCCGCATTGTGCCGTGTGAGTTGGGTCAGCACCAGCCAGTCCTGGGCCGTACGTTGCATCCACGTGCCCACGTTCGAAACCAGCGCGCCTGCCGCCCAGATGCGGTAGTTGACGTTTCTCAGCGAACGGAAGACACCGGTTGCCGGAGGGCTCACGAATGCCCCGGTGTATTGCCGCCGTGGAAGCGGCCGAAATGTCGTGCCGTGGGCAGGCTGAGTACCAGGACGCCGAGCCCGAGCGCGATGGCGTCACTCGTGTCTCTCAGATCGAAATGTCCGACACGGCAAAGAAGCAGGTAGCCCACGACCAGATTGAGAAAACCCCAGAGCACGTTCACGGTCGACGAGGACAGCCCTTGCCCCGACGGTTTCGCGAATGGACTTTGGAACGGTTTTCCCATCAGGCCGCTGACGGAGTGCGGCACGGCGTTCGTGAGAAACGCACCGCCAAAGAACCAGGACACGAGATGAAGCCATTCCATTCTCAGACACTCCTCGTTGCCAGCAGATCGATGATGTCCTGAGCCGTGCCCGTTTCGCCGAGCTTCGGAAAGACGTTCTTGATGCTGTAGTCGTGGGCCTCGGGACGCGCGTCAGTTATGGCGTCGAGGGCTAAGGTGACGTTGAAGCCATGCTCGCGCGCCAGGCGTACGAGCATGGCGCGCGAGCGACTCACGATCCCATCAATGGGATGGATGAAGGAGGAGCCGACGATGCCTTTTTGCAGGTCAACGATGATGAGGGCCGTGTTCGGATCGAGCGTGGTGACAGCCATGCAATTTCCTCCAACGGGCTCGGAATGGCTCAGAAGTCGGCGAGTCGCTGTAGCAGTTTGACCGCAGCCATGAGTTCGCCTTGTTCCTGGGGGGACAGTTGCGCCTGGAGGGCACGGACGAGCCAGTCTTCCTTGGCAGCCCGGCTCGCCTTGATCTGTTTCCGGAAACGGGGCGTCAGGTTTATCAGCGTTTGCCGGCCATCGGCCGGGTCGGGCTCGCCACTGATAGCCCCCATCGCCTCCAGACCGGCTACCGTGACGCGCATGGACTGCGGACGCACGCTCTCTGCCCGGGCGAGAGCGGAGACGGTTGCGGCCCCGTCACGATCCAGACGAAGAAGAACCGACTTCTGGGCGGAGGTGAAGTCGCCCGGATGCGCCTGCTCGCGCAACCGTCGAATCAGTTTGCCCAGAGAAATGCGCAGCTCGCCAGCCAGAGCGGCCAACTCGGGAGTCTCGGACGTGTTTGCCTGCTTTATCATGAAGCGATGGTAGCATGTCTACAGTTTATCTGTACATATTGACTGTAGATATGCGGACCTGAACTGAGCGGGCCACCAAGTTCACTGCTCGCAGTTTGTGACCGTAAGGTGGTTCCGTTCCACCTTGAAAGCCGCCGTAGATGCTGCGGCGCGCCGACCGTCCGCAACGGGTTGATAAGAGCCCGACGCTCAAGTCGTGAAGAGCACGGTCGCCGATACCACCGGAGGAGCGAAGGCGAGTGCCAATCTCTATTCGCTCGTCGAGACGTGCAAGGCCAACGGCGTCGACGCCTACCGCTAGCTGACCGAGTTGTTCAAAGCGTTGCCTTACGCCCGAAGCGCCGATGATTACGAGGCGCTGTTGCCATGGAAGTTGGGCCAGCGTAACGGCGACACGACGGCCTAATTCGCGTCACAGTGCAGGGTTTGGTCAAAGGACCGCTTACAAGGCAACGCATGAAGATGGGGCACTGCCCGGCTGCAGCCTTCGTATGAATACCTGAACGACCTCCAGGTCGTCCGGGATTTTAGCCGCAGCCCCCTCCAGCCCGCTTTTGCAAGAGATCCACGAATGCCCGCACCTTCGCTGGCCTGAACCGGGCTGCCGGAAACACCACGTGAATACCTCCGGGTGGGAGCACCCACTGCGGCAGTACCTGTACCAGTCGGCCGGCCGCCAGGTCCTCGGCAACAGCGAAATCGGGCAGCACCGACAGCCCCGCGCCCAGGCGTACTGCCTCGCGAACCGCCAGCGTCGCGTCAAGTGAGATCGCGGGGTTGACCTCGACGCTCTGGCGCTCCCGGTCATCCAGCGAAAAACTCCAATGGATGGGGTCGCGCAACGCCTTATTCGCGACGAAGGGCAGAAGGCCGATGTCGCGGGGTTCCTTTAGCCGTGTGGCCTGCTTCTGAAACGCCGCAGCAGCCACGAGCAACTGGTTGAAGGAGCCGATCTGACGGGCCTGCACGCTCAGATCCGTCAGCCAACCGACGCGAATGGCCAGTTCCATTTGGCCTGACATCAGGTCGAGCGACTGATCGCTGAGCACCGCCTCCACTTTGCACTGCGGGTAGCACCGTGTGAACTCCGTGATGGCAGGCACCACAGCGACGATCCCATAGTCGAGCGGGGCCGTAAGCCGCAACACGCCCGAAGGCTGCGCCGACACCTCGCCCAGTTCATCGAACGCGTCGCCTGCCTCCTTGAGGATCAAGGCGCAGCGTTGATAGAAGGTCTTGCCTGCGTCGGTTGGTGCGACCTTGCGGGTCGTGCGTGTTAGCAGCGTGGTCTTGAACTCACGTTCCAAACGGGCCACGTGCTGGCTGACCACCGCCTTGGTCACGCCCAGGCGTTCGGCAGCGCGAGTAAAGCTGCCGGTTTCCACGACGGCCGCGAAGTATGCCATCCGCTTGAGATTCGCAAAGTTGCCGTGACTTAATTCGACCGGATTGTTTGCTTTTGACATACGGTCTATCTATTCCATCCGGCTTTTTCTGTCAATGCGCGACCCCTATCATGAGCGCATTCACTGAAACGGAATCAGTCATGAACAAGACGCTGTACTACGTATTTGACCCGCTGTGCGGCTGGTGCTATGGCGCGGGTGCCGCCGTGGCGGCTCTGGAAGATGTGCCGGGCCTGGAAGTGGAACTGTTGCCCAGCGGCCTGTTCTCCGGCGAAGGAGCGCGCTCGATGGACGACAGCTTCGCCGCCTATGCCTGGAGCAACGACCAGCGCATCGAGCGCCTGACGGGCCAGCCCTTCAGCGGCCGCTACCGCAGCAAAGTCCTGGCCGACCGCCAGCAAAGATTCGATAGTGGCGCCGCCACCCTGGCATTAACGGCCGTTGCCCTGATCTCGCCGCAGCGTGAACTGGAAGCCCTCAAGGCCATTCAGAAAGCCCGTTACGTCGATGGCCAGGACATCACACGACTGGAAACGCTGGACGCCGTGTTGAGGGCCATCGGTCTCGAACAGGCCGCCGCGCGCTTGACGCAAACCGATGACGAGTTGGTCGCGGCCAACCGCGCACGTTTAGCCAACGCACAGGATCTGTTGCGCCAGTTCAATGCGCGTGGAGTGCCTACCTTCATTCTGGAGACGAGCGGTCAGCGCCAGCTATTGCATTCCAGCACTGTGTTTCCCAATCCACAGGCTTTCATCGAGGAATTCGTCGCAGCCTGAGGTTTTCGTTCTTTATTTCGACTTTTACCTGAGGGCATCATGATGACACGCCGAGACTTCATTCAAACCGCTGCAGCCGCCGGCGCAGTAGCCGCTCTTTCCTCCGCAGGAGCGAACGCTCTCGCCGCCACCCCGTTGCAATGGAAGCATTTCCCCGCTGGTGAAAAAGGCTTTTTCCGCGCCCCGGTGCTGCTCTCCGGTACCAAGGAAGCCATCCTCATCGACGGCGGCTTTTCGCTGTCAGACGGCCGCGCAGTAGCCGACGCCATCAAGGCCTCCGGCAAGACACTGACCACCATCTACATCAGCCAGAGCGACCCGGACTACTACTTCAGCCTGGGCCCGATCAAGGACGCGTTCCCCGCTGCCAAGGTGATCGCCGCCTCCGACACCATCGCCGCCATCCGCGCCAACGTGCAAAAGAAGATCGACACCTGGGCTCCGCAACTCAAGGAGAACGGTCCCCAGAAGCTGGCCGATATCGTTTTCCCCGAGGCCTTCGACGGTCCGTCGCTGACGCTGGAAGGGAACGTGATCGAGGTCGTGAAGGCACAAGGCCTGGAGAACCGCCGCTACCTGTGGGTGCCGTCGCTGAACGCCGTGTTTGGTGGCGTACTGATCTTTTCAGGCCTGCATGTGTGGACGGCGGATACCCCGACGCCCGCGTCTCGCGCCGCCTGGGTCAAGAACCTCGAAGCCATCGCCGCGCGCCAGCTCGCCGCGGTTGTTCCCGGCCACCTGGCCGTCAACGGCGCACTGAACGCTTCGGCCGTGGCCTACACCCGCGAATACCTGCTGGCCTTCGAGGACGAGCTTGTCCAAGCCGCCAACGGTGATGCGCTGATCGCGGCCATGACCCGGCGCTACCCGGACGCCGGCCTTGCTCCGGCATTGCAGATCGGCGCGAAGGTAGCCAAGGGGGAAATGAAGTGGGGCTGATCTCCGGGATACAACCGTGACTACAAACCTTGACATCATCCGAGCGACCTACGAAGGCTCGTCTGAGGAGAACGGCAAGAACCTGCTTTCGGTGCTGGCCCCCGATGCCACGTGGACGGAAGCCGCAGGCTTCCCCTACGCTGGCACCTACATCGGCCCCGAGCAGATCATCTCCGGCGTGTTTCAGCGGCTGGGAACGGAATGGGATGGCTATAACGCCAAAGTCCATACCTATCTGGCCGATGGCGATCGTGTGGCCGCCTTCGGAGTCTATTCCGGCACCTACCGCAAAACCGGAAAGCCTATGTCCGCGATCTTCGCGCACCTGTACTGTCTCAAGGACGGCAAGATCTTGAGCATGGAGCAGTACGTCGACAGCCACCCCGTGCAGCAGGCGCTGCTTCCCTGACGGAGCTCGACAACCGTCAGGAGTGAATCTCTCGCCTCGCTATGCGACATCCTTGTGGAAGACGGAATGGCTGCCGTCAGTGGGGTATATGGCGGCGCAGGAAGCACACCGGGATATCAGCCATTACCTGATACACCGGTACAACTGGATACGGCCGCATCAGTTCAATGACGGACTGGCGCCGGCCGTTGCGGAAGAAAAACTCAATGCAGTGTCCGGGATCACTTGACCACTACACGCCCCCTGGACAAGCGCGAGAAGGGCGATGTGTGCGGCTCGTCTGGGACGAGATTGAAGAAAGATAGATTTAATCGCGTTTTCCAAAAAAATTACCGTTCCAATTCATTTTTTAAAAATGCAATTCAAAAAAATAAAAATCGGATATGCCCGTGTTTCCACTGAGGAACAGCATCTGGACATGCAGCTGACGGCTTTAAGAGATCATGGATGCAATATGGTCTTCTTCGACAAAGGAATCTCGGGGGCACGATTCGACCGGCCCGGCTTGCGCCAGGCATTCGAAGCCGTCGCCAGCGGGGGGGCGTTGGTGGTCTGGCGGTTGGACAGATTGGGGCGTTCGCTGCAGCACCTTGCCAGCATCATGGTCGATCTGGAGCAGCAAAAGGTGCGGCTCGTCTCTCTAAGCGAATACATCGATACCGGCTCGACAACTGGCCGCTTTACGTTCCACATGCTTGCGGCACTTGCAGAATTCGAGCGCGGGCTGATCAGTGAACGGACGCGCGCTGGAATGGCCGCTGCGCGTCAGCGGGGCAGCAGCATTGGGCGTCCGTCAGGAATGAGTGCCGCGCAACGCGAACAGGCACGTGCTCTTCTCAAGAACCATTCGGCCAACGTAGTCGCCCAGACCTTCAACGTCCACCGGAGCACACTGCAGCGCCATTTGCGAAAGCCCGATTGAGGGCGGTTCCGAAGCCTCGCGGAGTGGTGCCCCGGGGCAGAATGGATGTCGGTGTGCCAGAAAGCAAAGCGACCGAGGGTCGCTGTACATGCTGTAGCCGTGGTGACCCTGTCCACACCGTGCGGCTCTGGCAGCGACGCTAACCCGCGCCAGGCCAGCCCTCGCCTCACGGAAAGTCATACTGCCTTATCCGACGGCCCGGTTTTGCTCGGCCTCCTCTACGTTCCAGCTTCGAGCCGCGCGGTATTTCGGTGAGCCGCGCACGCTCACTGCGGATACGGTCGTTGCGGTGCTCGACGTCGTCGGGTCGGACGGCAGTGACCGGGAATTCGCGAGGCGGGAAGTCACGTGGGGCGAAATACGCTTCGATGCCTTTGAATCCTTCACGCTTCGCATCGACGCGGCGCTGCCTGTGTCGGCGCTCGAGTGCCGCATCTATTCGACGGGTGCGTGCGAACTCGAAGCGCCGTCGGTCCTGCGGATGGACCGGGAGGAGGCCGGCGAAAACGTGCTGGAATTGAGATTGACCACGATGTCGGGTTGATGCGTGTTTCTCTGCAAGGCGGCGGAGTCCCTCTGCATTCGCCGCCGCATTCGCTCAGCTGCGGCGATCGTCGTGCGCCATCATCAGCGCGCGCATCTGTGTCCACATGCCGAAATAATGAACGATAAAGCTGCGTGGGCCGCGCATGAACCACGGCGTATTGAGCAGCAGCGGGCTGTCGATCAGGTCTTCGTCCAGCAGGTTGTGCTGACGCATCACTTCGATGAAATAGAACTGGTCGCCGTTTCCGGTATAGACGCCTGAGCGGTCGGGCAGCGCGGCGATGCGCTGCATCAGCGCAGTGAGCATCGCGAGATTGGCGTCGGTACGCCGGAAGCCCATTACGCCGGCATTGAAGGGCCACTGCCCAATGTCTTTCGCGAGCCATTGCGTGCGTTCGGCGAGCAGAGGTTCGAGCGGCTGGTCGTGGTCGGCAATGAGTACGTCCGCATCCACCCAGACCACCCATTCATGGTGTGCCAGATAGGCATGCAGCAGCCACGGCTTGAGCCAGTTGCCCGTGCCCGGCAGCCCCACCTCCTGCGGCATGTCGCGATGCACGTACAGCGTATAGCCGTGACGCTCGCAGTAGCGCCTGAAGCTGTCTTCGGCAATCCGTCCGTAGCAGGCGATATCGGGCGTGTAGAGCGTGACGAGTGCGACGCGATGGCCGGGCTGGAACGTGCTGCGCTCGGGCATGGGCGCGATGTCGCCGGGCAGGGCAGCGGCATCGAACAACGCCTCGCCGCGCAGCTGGCAATGATTGATGTGGCCGAACAGGGCGTCGCGAAACCTCGGCACGATGCCGAGCTCGGGCGGCGAGTGCATCGCAGCGTCCAGACTGATCGCGAACGCCGGCACCACGCTCCAGCGCGGATCGACATTCGGCCCCGCCGGCATGACCGCATACACGCCGTCGATGGTTTCGTACCACGGTAACGCGGGCACGGCGTCGAGCAGCTGGCTCTCGCTGACGAAGGCTTCGCCGCCCAGCCGGCATTGTGCCGCGAGCCCGCGCACGCACGCGCGGGCCGCGGGCGTATTGCGCCATACCTGCACGTTGTGCTGCACGCAGTCAGGGGACGTGGCCACGAGCAGACGGTCCCGGCCCTCCATCAGGCGGGATAGCGCAACGGGCCAGACGACGGCGGCGTTCTCCGTGAGCAGCAGCACGAGGTGGTTTTCTGCTGCCGCGTCCAGCGCGGCCAGCAGGCATTCGTAGCGGTGCAGCGCCTGAAGCTGCGGCCCCCTCGGACCGCTGCTCATGTCGATCCAGCAATGCCGGTAGCCGTGCGCGAATGCGTAGTGCCGGTGATTCTCGAGACTCGCCGGTGCGGCTTCCGCGAAGCACGAAATGACGGTGACTTCGGCGGAACCCGCGTGGGCGGGTTGGGGAACGGGCACTGGCGGGGGGCGCATCGACATGGGTCAGGCGCGCCCCATGCCCGTGCGTGCGCGACCGGACCACGTGTCGGCCACGAGCGGGTAGATCAGCCCGGCGACGATGGCGCCGGCGAGCGGCGCGGTCCAGAACAGCCAGAGCTGGTCGAGTGCGGCGGGACCGGCAAAGAGCGCAGGCGCGGTTGAACGGGCGGGGTTGACGGAGGTGTTCGTCACAGGGATCGACACGAGGTGAATCAGCGTGAGGCACAGCCCGATGGCGATGGGCGCGAACGGGCCGGCGCCGCGAGCGTCCGTGGCGCCGAGAATGACGAACAGAAAGAACGCGGTCATGACCCCCTCGCAGAGGAACGCTGCGGCCATGGAGAAATGCCCCGGCGAGCGGTCGCCGTATCCGTTCGACGCAAAGCCGCTTGCTACCGCGTCGAAGCCGGGGTGACCCGATGCAATGAACCACAGCACCGCCGCGCCAAGCACGGCGCCCACGAGCTGGGCGCCGACGTAGGGCAGCAGATCGCGCACCGGAAAGCGGCCCGCCACGCACAGTCCCACACTGACGGCGGGATTCAGGTGGCAGCCGGATATATGGCCGATGGCGAAGGCCATGGTCAGCACGGTCAGTCCAAATGCCAGCGACACGCCGGCAAATCCGATGCCGAGTCCTGGAAAGGCTGCCGCCAATACCGCGCTGCCACAGCCGCCGAACACAAGCCAGAAGGTGCCGAATAGTTCTGCTGCAAGACGTCGGGATAACGGCATGTCGTTCTCCTTTGGGGTTGAGGGAGTGTTGCTGCGTGTTTGGTCGGTGATCAGTCGCCGCCCACGCGTTGCGTCGTGCCGGCATGGGGTTGCAGTGCGCGCTTGACGGTGCGCGGGTGCACGTTGAAACGGCGCGCCACTTCCCCGATAGGTGTGGTTTCCAGCAGCGCGATGGCCTGGCTGCGCTGGGCATCCGTGAGCGACGGCTTGCGGCCTATCGTGCGGCCCCGTGCGCGCGCCGCGAGAATGCCCGCGCGGGTTCGCTCGCTGATCAGGTGGTGCTCGAATTCAGAGAGAGCCGCCATCATGTGGAACATCAGCACTCCGCCTGCAGAAGTTGTATCAATCGATTCGGATAACGAAACAAATCCGATGCCGTGACGCCCGAGCCAGGCGATGAGGTCAATGAGCTTGCCGATCGAGCGGCCAAGCCGGTCGAGCCTCCAGACCACGAGTGAGTCGCCTGCGGAAAGCTTCGCGAGGGCACGGTCGAGCCCTGGACGGCTGAAGTCGGTCCCCGACACACCGCGGTCGGTAAACAACGTATCGCAACCCGCCCGCCGCAAGGCGTCCTGCTGGAGGGCAAGATTCTGCTCCTCGGTGGATACACGCGCGTAGCCCGCCTTCATGATAGCCCCCACGAATACAGAAAGCTTGCAGCGGACGAACACGAATCGAAGGACAGATGCGGAGAACACGTCAGCCCTGAAAACGCACATTGCACAAGTGATGGATAAGCGACTGGAGGGGGCGGACCTTTGCCGCAACCCTGCGACGAAACCGTCATTAGGTCTCCTTGTGGAAAGTATTGCCGCTTACAGGGCAATTGTCAGACATTGCAAGATGGCCTGCATTCTACTGGACAAAAAGGTTCCTTTTTGTCCACCCCTTCCAGCGCTCAACAGGCTCCTTATTCCACGGGCCTTTGAGCCGCATCAGGATTTTTTTTACCAATTTGGCACAAAGGAACCTTTTTGCACCACTCAAAGAGCATCAATGCAGTGCTTCAAATACAACCCTGATTACAGGTGATGCTGGTTTGGAGAAAAAGATGAACGACATGGATGTGGCAGCGGAGGTGTTCGGTGCGATGCGCGATGCACGCGTGTTGCTGCGTCGCGAACCGGTGCGCAGCATCGTCGGCGGCGATGCCGTTCTGTATTGCGAATGTCTTTCCACGGTAATCAATTCCCATGGGCGTCAGTTGCGTCCGGTCCAGTTCATTCCGTCGCTTGAGCGTCTCCAGCTCATTGGCGCCTTTGACCGGCACGTGTTCAGACAGGCCATTACGCTGCTGCGATCCATGCCTGAAGTCCGGCTGGGCATCAACGTCTCGGCCCAGAGTGCGGTGGCCGACATCGCATGGGAAGCCATGCTTCATCTGGTTGAGCGCGCCCCGGACGTTGCCACGCGGCTCGTTGTGGAAATCACCGAAACCGCGCCGCTGGACGCCGGGCAGGGCCGGCGCTTCGCACAACGCCTCCGGCAGGCCGGCTGTCGTGTGGCGATCGACGATTTCGGCGTGGGCTATGGCGTCGAGACAGCCATCCGTATCCAGACACCGGACATCATCAAGATCGATGGGTCATTCGTTGCCGCCGCGCGGCGCGGCGAAACCTACCTGGCGCGTCTCGCGCGCCTTGTGCGGCTCGCATCCGAACTGGCCGGGGAAGTGGTCGTGGAAGGAGTCGAGCAGCAGGATGACCTGACGCATGCGCGCGAATGCGGCGCGAAATGGGCGCAGGGCCGTCTGCTTGATGAGTCACAGGCCAGCGTGAAGCAGGGTCATGTGGACAGGACGGCAACAGCCGGGCAAGCGGGCGGGGAGATCTGACATGGGTGCATCGACACGAACGATGGCTTCACGTGAATGGAAGTCAATTCAGTTATCCGAAACGTATAGCCGGGCCGACCTGGGGGTCCGAACGCTGGCCACCGTGCTGGCCGGAATTTCCTCTTTGGCGAACAGTGGCACCGGGCAGTCGGGAGCCGACCGGGACGGGCTGCGGACTCGGGTGGAGTGGTTCCGGAGGTCGGTACACGCGCTGATCGCCGAATACGTCGTCGAGCATTACGAGCTTGTGGTCAGCGCATATGACGTTGGTCTTTCATCCGGGCTTTATGGGCCGGAGGCTGCGACAACGCAGGTGTACCGGCGATGCTACGAGGTACACGTCGCCGTTGACCCACAGGGCGCTTGCAACGTCGCCTCACTGATTGACCATCTCGTCGAGGTGGGTTGTGTTCACGGGCGAGGTATGCGTGCCATGGTTCATGGAGAACTAGCGGAAGGGAGCTGATCTCTCTGTCAGGCATGCGTGATCCTAATTATGCATGGCTGATCCGGTTGGGGTGAAAAGAACAAGAAGGCACATTAACCAGGTCAGATATGCATGAACACAATTTATCTGCGGTGCGGAGGGGGCGCCGTCAGAAGCCGCGATTCCACCATTAGGCACCGATGCAATGGCCCCAGCGACGGCCCGTTTGTTCCAGACTCGATATATCCGTGTTTGCTGGATTCGTAATTTATTTGTTTCGGTATTCAAGATTGTGAAGATCGGTGAGTCAGAATTTATTTAATAAGAATGAATTTTGAGTAAAAATAATTTGTACTACTGAATTAAAAATTCAGAACTTGCTGCAGCCTTAAAATGTTGAGGGGGGAGAGGTGAATAAAGTATTCAGAACGATTTGGAGCGAATCCGCAGGTGCGTGGGTCGCTGTTTCGGAGCTTCAGGCCTCTCATGGAAAGGGCTGCAAATCCAGCGCCAGCAAACTGGTGGTCGGGGCGATCTTGTTGGGCTCGATTCATTCAGTTCATGCTGGCGTTTATACGTTCAGTAGTGGATCCGCGTGTAATACAGTCGCAGGGTCCATGCCTGATGGAACGACGTATCCAGCGGGTACAGCACCTGTCGATGGAAATGGGGCTTACTCGAACGTCGCGGGATGCAGCGCTAACGGGGGGAATTTTAAGGGTGTTACGCTCTTTGGTTCTTTCGCAACTGCTGCGAACTCCGGGGCTGTTGCATTAGGGTTTGCTTCGTATGCAAATCTATATGCAACGGCGACCGGCCCAAATGCCACTGCGTCGGGAAACTATGCTGTTGCGATGGGCCACGACGCTTTGGGGGCGGGTGATTACTCGAGTGCGATTGGCTCAAATTCGACAGCGTCCGCGCAAAATGCGACAGCTCTTGGCAGTTCATCGACTGCTAGCGGGCAGGCTTCGGTTGCTATTGGCTCCAGTTCGACCGCAAGCGCAACTAACGCGAGTGCAATTGGGGTATCGACGACCGCTTCGGCGAATGGCGCGCTTGCTATCGGCGTTTCGACCACGGCAAGTGCGACTTCGTCGATTGCGATGGGTAGCGGCAGCATAGTTGCGTCAGGCGCTGGTTTAGGGGCAACAGCTATTGGCTACAACTCGACGGTATCAAGTGGCACAGGGGCGGTGGCCATCGGGAATACACAAACTGCCTCAGGGAATGGGGCCGTAGCTATTGGTGATCCGAACTCGGCAACTGGGACTGGTGCGGTAGCGGTGGGGGCCAATAACACGTCGTCTGGTCAGGGCGCTGTTGCAATTGGCAATTCGAATGTGGCTACGGGGACCGGATCAGCAAGTCTTGGAAACGCGTCTACAGCAGCCGGAGGCGGTTCGGTCGCACTGGGGTCTGGCGCGACGGCGAGCAATGCGAATGATGTGGCATTGGGATCAGGTTCGGTGACTGCATCGGCCAACCCGACTTCGACCGGTACCATTGGCGGTGTCACGTATAGCTACGCTGGGACGAATCCATCGAGCGTGGTGAGCGTTGGCGCGGCTGGAGCAGAGCGTCAGATCACGAACGTGGCAGCTGGCCAGATCACTGCGACAAGTACCGACGCGGTCAACGGCAGCCAGCTGTATGCGACGAACCAGGCGGTCGGTAGCCTGTCGACCTCGACATCGACCGGCATCAGCTCGCTGTCCACAGGTGTGAGTTCGCTTTCGACGTCCACGTCGACCACGGCCAGTTCGCTTTCCACGGGAGTCAGTTCGCTCTCGACGGGGCTGTCGAGCACGAACAGTAGTGTGACGTCGCTTTCGACGTCCACCTCGACCACGGCGAGTTCACTCTCCACAGGCGTGAGTTCACTGTCCACGTCGACTTCCACGGCCGCCAGTTCGCTTTCCACCGGCGTGAGTTCGCTCTCGACGGGGCTGTCGAGCACGAACAGCAGTGTGACGTCACTCTCGACGTCCACCTCGACCACGGCGAGTTCACTGTCCACGGGCGTGAGTTCACTGTCCACGTCGACTTCCACGGCCGCCAGTTCGCTTTCCACTGGCGTGAGTTCGCTCTCGACGGGGCTGTCGACGGCGACCAGCAGCATCGCGTCGCTGTCCACCTCGACGTCGACCACGGCCAGTTCGCTTTCGACGGGACTCTCGACCACGACGAGTTCGGTGACGTCGCTCTCGACGTCGAGCTCGACGGCAACGACTTCGCTGTCGACCGCGATTTCGGCGAGCAAGACGCACTACTACAGCGTCAACGATAACGGCACGCAGCAGGCCAACTACAACAACGATGGCGCCACGGGTGCGAACTCGATGGCCGCGGGCGTGGCCGCGTCGGCGTCCGGTGCGAACGCTACCGCTGTAGGTTTTGGTGCAAATGCACTGGCCGCTTCGACGGTGGCGATCGGCGACAGCAGCACCGCTTCGTCGTCGGCTGGGGTGGGTTCGGTGGCGATGGGTTCGCAGTCGCTGGCCACGGGCGGCAGTGCGGTGGCGATCGGTAACCAGCAGACCGCGAGCGGCAATGGCGCGGTGGCGATCGGCGATCCGAATTCGGCCACCGGCACAGGCGCGGTGGCGCTGGGCGCGAACAACGCGGCCAGCGGCAACGGCGCACTCGCCATCGGGGACTCCAACACGGCGAGTGCTCAGGGGGCGGTGGCGCTCGGCGAAGCCAACATGGCCGCCGGCACGGGCGCGGTGTCCATAGGGAACGCTTCGACTGCAGCCAGTACGGGCGGCGTAGCGCTGGGTTCGTCGGCCACCGCCGCCAATCCGGACGATGTTGCGCTGGGATCGGGTTCGGTGACGGGCTCACCAGCGGCCACCTCGGGCACCACGATCGGCGGCAAGTTCTACTCGTTTGCTGGCACAGCGCCAACCAGCGTGGTCAGCGTAGGTAGCCCGGGCAACGAGCGCCAGATCTCCAACGTGGCCGCAGGTCGCGTAGCCGCGTCAAGCACAGATGCAATCAACGGCTCCCAGCTGTATGCCACGAACCAGGCGGTGAATTCGCTGTCGACGTCCACGTCCACCACGGCAAGCTCGCTTTCCACGGGTCTGTCGACGGCGACCAGCAACATCGCATCGCTGTCCACCTCGACGTCGACCACGGCAAGCTCGCTTTCGACCGGTCTCTCCAGCACGAACAGCTCGGTGACGTCGCTCTCGACGTCGAGCTCGACCACCGCCAGTTCACTGTCCACAGGCGTGAGTTCGCTTTCGACTGGCGTCAGCTCGCTCTCAACGGGTCTGTCGAGTACGAACAGCAGCGTGACATCGCTCTCAACGTCTACCTCGACTACCGCCAGTTCGCTGTCCACGGGGTTGTCGACGGCGACCAGCAATATCGCATCGCTCTCCACCTCCACCTCGACCGCGGCAAGCTCGCTCTCCACCGGCCTTTCGACCACGAACAGCTCGGTGACGTCGCTCTCGACATCGAGTTCGACAGCAACGACTTCGCTCTCCACGGCGATCTCGGCGAGCAGGACGCACTACTACAGCGTCAACGACAACGGCACGCAGCAGGCCAACTACAACAACGACGGGGCCACGGGCGTGAACGCGCTCGCCGCAGGCACGGGTGCGACGGCAGCGGGGGCGGCCGGTGTAGCTGTGGGCAACAACGCGAACGCGGCGGGGGCGGATGCCGTGGCA
>NZ_JARCHA010000007.1:0-352645 GCF_048957895.1 Paraburkholderia sp. A1RI_3L | reverse complement strand
GCCGCCGCTGCCACTGCCGCGTCCGCCCGCTGCGCCCGCGGCGCCGCCTTGCGTGCCGCCTGCTGATGCCTGGCCGCCGCGGCCGCCGTTGCCGCCATAGCCGTCGCCGGCCGTGGCGCTGCCGTTGTTGGCATCGCCGGCACTCGCGCTGCCGTTCTGCGCGCTACCGCCGCTGCCGCCAGCGCCGCCCGCACCACCGGCTCCGCCCTTGCCGCCATAGCCGTCGCCGCCATAACCTGCACCGCCCTTACCGCCGCGGGCGCCGTTTGCGTTACCCCAGTTCCCCGCGTAGTTGCCAATGCCGGAGACGCTCAGGTTCGTCACGGTGCCGTCGAGCTTGCTGAGCGCGACAACCTTGGTGGAGTTGAATGAATCCTGGTAGGCGGTGGCGCCTGCAGCGAGTTCGTTGGCGTTGCTGCCCGTCGTGCTGGTCTGGCTGGAGCTTGCTGAGCTGGTGAGCGTGTTTGCGCCGGTGGTGGAGCTCTGGTCGCATGACTTGCTCGAGTCACTGCATGGATTTGCCATTGCGTATCCGCTAAAGCCCAGGGCCAGGGCCGCGGCGGACGCCAATAAGGTTCTGCGCATGGGATCCTCCTGTTCGTGATAAGGGGCGGCTTGGCCAACCACGCCAATCCGCGGCACGTCAACGCATAGGTGATGCCATTCGCGCAAACCTTTGAAAAACAAGGGAAAGTTAAATTTTCCGGAGCGTGCGATATTTTTATAAGGGTTTACCCCTATGTTTTATGTTTCAGCAGCGCAACGGGAAATCGGAGCATATCGCGGCGATTAAAATGTGCGTTCGCACATTTCCATAACATTCATGGAATTACAGAAGGAATTTGAAGTTTAATCGTAAAAATAAAAAGTGTTTCGTTGCTGCTATCCGGAAAGATGGTGTAAGACCCGGAAAGCACGAGGAGGCGTTGCGCAAACGATTCAACGCTCATTCTCTGCGCCTTACCCAGAGCGGGCGCGGCGCTTGCTCATAGTTTGGATTCGACGCGCGGCCCATGCGCGATATGTGCTGGAAAAACGTATCCTTTTAAGTTAGATAGACCACAAAGCGCGAATTAATTCGCCAATTGCGAATTCATTATGCATCACATTTTTCGGACAAGGCAACATAACTGTCATACGAGATTGCATTGCACCAATGCGCACGTCCGTTCGCCTCACCACATTATCGTCTAATAATAACTTTCCTCAGACATGGGAAAGTATTTAAAAGCCTTTTTATCCAGGATTTTAAAATCGCCGCACACCATTGCCGCTACGAGCCGGCATGCGCGGTTTCGGCCATCCAGTGGTCGACGGACTGGCAGGTCCAGAGAGGATCGTCATGCGGAAGATCGTGACCGGCCCACGGATGCTGGAGATGCGTGGCCTGCCAGCGCGCCGCGAGTGTCTGCGAGCACACGGGGTTCACCAGTTCGTCTCCACGCGACGAGAGCACGAGCACCGGACAGGCAGGCGCGGCCGCCCGTGCCGAGAAATGCGCCGCGGCCCACAGTTGCCGCAGCGCGTTGGCTCGCGTGACCGGCGCGCTGCGCCTGATGGCCGACCAGGCCACCACGTCCTCGTCGAAGGTCTGGCGGCGGTTGCAGGTGAGGCGGTGCACACGCGCCTCGATGGCGTTCGCGTTCTGCGGATCGCCCCACGCGAGCGCGATGCGCGCGAGGTCCGGCCACGCGCCCGGCTGCAGGCGTTCCGCAGCGCGGTTGAACGGCCGCATGCTCGTGTTGACGAGCACGAGCCGCGCGATATCGGCGGGATGACGGGTTGCCCAGTCCGCGGCCACCATGCCGCCCAGCGACATGGCCAGCACGTTGAACGGCCCCGTCTTGCCCGCCTGAAGCAGCGCCAGCCGCACGAAGCCCACCATGTCGGCGACTTCGAGCGGCGAACGCAGCCTCGCGAACGTGCCGTTGCCGGGCAGGTCGAGCGCGTAGACATCGCGCGCGGCCAGGGTGTCGCGCAACACGTCCGGCAGCCTGCCCCAGTGGCGCGCTTCGCGCGTGAGCCCGCGCAGCAGGATCCAGGTGCTCATGCGCCGGGCTTGCGATACCAGTGCGCAATGGCACGCTGGAGCATCTGCTGGCGCGCATAGCCTTGCGGCAGCCAGCGCTTCGACGAAAACGCGGCGCGCGCGAGAAAGTCGAACAGGTTCGCGTGACGGCGCAGCACGCGCGCCGTGCGATGCGCCATCACCGGGTTGAAGATGCCCTGGCGCGAAAAGATCTGCCGAGGGTTCTTCTTGATCCACAGCCACGAGCCCAGTTCGAGCGTGAGCGGCAGGAAGATGTTCTGCACGGGCGCGCGGTCGTAGGCGCAGTCCCACAAATCGCCGTGCAGCAGGTACTGGTGGCTCTGCGGCTCGAACTTGTAGCCGTGGTGCGGATGCGCGCCCTCGAACATCGACTTGAGCGCGTACATCTCCGGCAGGTGGTGCATGAGCTTGCGCGTGCGCGCGTAGGGAAACCAGATGCTGTCGGCCCAGCCGTAGCCCGAGTGGCAATCGAGCGCGATGCTGAGCGGCCGCGTTGCCAGTTCTTCCTCCACGAGCTTGAGAAGCGCCGCCGCTTCGGGCTCCATCGGCTCGCCGCGCCTGCCGCGATACCAGGGCAGCCACGCGCCCACGCGCTGACCGCCCGCCAGAAACGGCACGCGCGCGTCGGCGTCCTGCGGGGCGTTGCGCATCAGGTCCACGCCGTTCGGATTCGCGCGCGTGGCCTGCCACATGCCGCCCGGGTTCACGATGGGCATGAAAACGAGCCGGATGGATTCGAGTTGGCGCAGCAGCAGGTCGTCCCATTCGAGACGGTCCACCAGCGCGCGCATGTAGTCGAGCACGAGGTGCGTGCCGATGCGCTCCAGCCCATGAATGCCGCCGAAGAACCCGATAGCGGGCGCCGCGGGATTATCGGAACCGATGCACGCGGTGTAGAGCCGGAAGCTGCGGCCGTGAACGCTTGTTTCGCCGGCGCTGCGGATGTCGAACCAGGCACGGCCGTCGTCGAGAATCGACTTGAGGTCTTCGTATTCGGCAAAGCTGTCGGGAAGGAAACTGAGGGCCTGCATGACGACGCCGGTTCCTTTCGCTATTGTCGGGTTTGCCGAGCCTGTTCACGGCGCGCGCTAATGCTTCAAATATAGCCGCTTCATGACGAATAAAGCATGACAGTGTGACCTTTCACACGAACGTCACACGGCGGCCGGTTGCGGGTGCAACGCGCCGGTTCGCGACGGCTTTTCCGCTCCGCCTACACATATAGTCATCTAGACGTCTCGATGGCTTCACCGAACCGTCATAGACCCTTCCTAGAATGCCTCGACATTCACGGGCGCACGCCATCGACCCAGCGCATCAGCGCGCCCGCGCCTGAAACCACGACGGAACTGTGATGGACGCCATTCGCATCGAACGCCTGTCGAAGACCTTCAGCAACGGCCGCAAGGCGCTCGACGAAATCGATCTGCGCATCGAGCCCGGCGAGATGGTCGCGCTCATCGGCGCGTCGGGCTCGGGCAAGTCGACGCTGCTGCGCCACATCGCGGGCTTCACGGCGGGTGACGCGCAGCCCTCGCAGATCTCCGTGATGGGCCGCCCGATCCAGCAGAACGGCAAGATCGTGCGCGAGGTGCGCCGCATTCGCCGCGACATCGGCTTCGTGTTCCAGCAGTTCAACCTCGTCGCGCGGCTCACGGTGGAAACCAACGTGCTGATCGGCGCGCTCGCGCGGCTGCCGCTGTGGCGGCGGCTGATCGGACACTTTCCGCGCGAAGCGCGCGAGACGTCGCTCGACGCGCTGGCCGAAGTGGGCATTGCGGAACACGCCTACGAACGCGCCTCAACGCTTTCGGGCGGCCAGCAGCAGCGCGCAGCGCTTGCGCGAGCGCTCGTGCAGCGCGCGCAGATCATCCTCGCCGACGAACCCATCGCCTCGCTCGATCCCGAATCGTCGCGCCGCGTCATGGACATGCTGCGCGCGCTCAACGCGGGCCACGGGCTCACGGTGCTCGTGTCGCTGCATCAGGTGGACATCGCGATGCAGTACTGCCCGCGCACCATCGCGCTGCGCCGCGGCCGCGTGGTCTACGACGGCCCCTCGGCCGCGCTCACGCCCGCGCTGCTGCAACGTCTTTACGGCGACGACGCGCGCACGCTCTACGAAGGCGCAACCACGCGACGCGACGCACCCGATGCACCGGTTGCCGAGCATGCGCGAGCGGACGCCGACGCCGACGCCGGCCTGATCGCGCCGGCAAGGCATCCCATCGCCAACCCGGCCTGACTGCACGCGCAGTCAACGCGTACCCCTAATGCACGCCTAATGCACCCCTAACGCACGCTCGATGTCTCCCAACGCATCCTCAACGCGCACGCAACCCGCCTCCCCGCTCATCACCGATCCACCCAACGGACCTGTCCTCATGAAACTGCTTCGCTTCCTGCTTGCCGGCGCCGCGGCCTGCGCCACGTTCGCCGCCGTGACTGCCCACGCCGAAGACCTCAGCTTCGGCATCATCTCGACCGATTCGTCGGCGGTGCTCAAGCAACGCTGGCAACCGCTCATCGACGACCTCAACAAGCAGACCGGCCTCTCCGTGAAGGCCTTCTTCGCCACGGACTACGCGGGCATCATCGAAGGCATGCGCTTCAACAAGGTGCAGATCGGCTACTTCGGCAATGCATCGGCGATGGAAGCCGTGGACCGCGCCAACGGCGAAGTGTTCGCCAAGGTGAAGTACGCGAACGGCGACGCGGGCTATCACTCGGTGCTCATCACGAACGTGGCGAGCCGTTTCAAGACGCTCGACGACGTGTTCCGCAACACGAAGGACGTGAACCTCGGCTTCGGCGACCCGAACTCGACTTCGGGCAGCCTCGTTCCGGGCTACTACCTGTTCGCGAAGCGCAACGTGCCGGTCAACACGTCGGCCTTCAAGATGGTGCTGCCCGCAAGCCACGAGGCGAACCTGCTCGCCGTGGTGAACAACAAGATCGACGTGGCGACCAACAACACCATCGAACTCGCGACGCTGCAAAAGCAGCACCCGGACAAGTACGCCCAGGTGCGCGTGCTGTGGACCTCGCCGATCATTCCGTCGGACCCGCTCGTCTGGCGCAAGGACCTGCCCGACGCCACCAAGGAAAAGCTGCGCAACTTCTTCTACCACTACGGAGAGAGCGACCCGCGCGAGAAGGCCGTCATGGCGGCGATCACGGGCTTTGCGGGATTCGCGCCGTCGTCGAACGAGCAGTTGCGCGCCGTGCGTGAAATCGCGCTCTTCCAGCAAAAGCAGAAGATCGCGAACGACACCCAGCTTTCCGACGACGACCGCAAGACGCAGCTCGCCGCGCTCGACGCGAAGCTCACGGCGCTCTCCGCGCTCTCGGGCACGGCGCCGAAGCAATGAACGCGGCGCAAGCGGGGGACGTGGCACAAGCGGGGGACGTGGCGGCATCGGGCGGGGCGGCGCAGGCGCCGGTTTCGGTCGGGACCTCGGCGGACCGCGATGCGGCAGCCACAGCAGCAGGCGCCCGCGACGGCCACGCCGCCGCCCTGCGCCCGCGAGCGCCCACCAAACGCGGCTGGGCATCGCTCGCAGGCTGGGCAGTGGCGTTCGTGCTGCTCGGCGCGTCGTGGCGCGGCGCGGACATGCGCCCGCTCGAGCTGTTCTCCGACGCCGGCAACATGGGCCAGTTCGCCCGCGAGTTTTTCCCACCCGACTTCACCGAGTGGCACACGTACCTGCACGAAATGCTCGTGACGCTCGCGGTCGCGATCTGGGGCACGGCGCTTGCCATCGTGTGCGCGGTGCCGTGCGGGCTCGCCTGCGCGCACAATCTCGCGCCGCGCTGGGTGCTGCATCCGGTGCGCCGCGTCATGGACGCCTGCCGCGCCATCAACGAAATGGTGTTCGCGATGCTGTTCATCGTCGCGGTGGGGCTGGGGCCGTTCGCGGGCGTGCTGGCGCTGTGGGTCCACACCACGGGCGTGCTCGCCAAGCTCTTCGCCGAAGCGGTGGAAGCCATCGATCCGCGCCCCGCCGAAGGCGTGCGGGCCACGGGCGCGTCGCCGCTCGACGAGATCGTCTACGGCGTGCTGCCGCAGGTGCTGCCGCTGTGGATTTCGTATGCGCTCTACCGCTTCGAATCGAACGTGCGCTCGGCGATGGTGGTGGGCATGGTGGGCGCGGGCGGCATCGGCGTGGTGCTTTACGAGGCGATCCGCTCGTTTAATTACGCGCAAACGTCCGCGGTGATCCTGATGGTGATCGCGGTGGTGACGTTCATCGACGTGGTGTCGGCCTGGCTGCGGGAGCGGGTGACCTGAGTGCTTGACCTGAGCAGGTGACCTGAAGGCGTGGGGCGGCCAGGCATCGGCTCCCGGCAAATCCCCAGGGCCGAAACGTGAATGGGCCGCCGGGGCGAGGCCGCTGCCATAATCGCGCGGTCGCCCCGGGTCCACCGCCCGCCACCTCACGCCACCGCCTGCATCGTCTGCCGATGGAAACCGCCGTCGTCCTGCTGGTTCTGCTCTCCGCCCTGCTTCACGCCTCCTGGAACGCCTTCCTGCATCTCTCGGATGACCGCGTCTGGCTGCTCGGCATCATGTCGATTCCGTACCTCGTCGTGAGCGGTGTCGGCGTGGCCCTGCTGCCGCTGCCGGCGCCCGCGAGCTGGCCGTATATCGCGGCGTCTGTCGTGCTGGAGTTCGCGTATTGCCTCTCGCTCATTCGCGCCTATCGCAGCGGGGACTTCGGGCAGATCTACCCGATTGCGCGCGGGCTTTCGCCGCTGCTCGTATTTCTCGGCGCGCTCGTGTTCGCTCACGAGGCACTCAAGCCGCTCGCGGCGGCGGGCGTCGCGCTGGTCTCGGCGGGCATCGTCTCGCTCGCGTTTCGCCGCGGCATGCGCTTTTCCGGCGAAAGCGTGCCGTTCGCGCTGCTCACGGGCTTGTTCATCGCCTCGTATTCGGTGGTGGATGGCATCGGCGCGCGTCTTGCCGGCAACGGCTTCAGCTACGTGATGTGGGTCTATCTGCTCTGGAACGTGCCGCAATTTCTGCTGGTCTGGCATTGGCGCGGCGGCGCGGCCGGGCTCTTCGGGTCGCGCGCGCAGCGGCCTCAGGTCTTCAAGGGCATGCTCGCGGGCGTGCTCGCACTCGTGGCCTACGCGCTCGTGATCGAGGCGTTCCGCTATCTGCCCATCGCGATGGTCTCCGCGCTGCGCGAACTGAGCTCCATCTTTGCGGTGCTGATCGGCTGGCTCTTCATGCACGAGACACTGAGCCGCCGACGCATCGTGGCCTGCGCGCTCGTTACCGTCGGGGCGGTGCTGATCCGGCTTTGATGCTCCGATGCTTTGATACTTCGGGGCTTCGATCCTTCGGGGCTTCGATCCTTCAACGCATCGCGCGCTGCCCAACATCGCCGCGCGCTCTCCTGCCGGCTGTGGCGGTTCAGGTCCAGGCGCTTCAGGCGAGGAAGACCCCCACGGCCGCTGCCGCCCAGCTCGGCAACTTCATCAACGGCGAGCCGTGGGGTGACGGCTTTTCAGGCGTACTCGGGCAGCGTGGCGTCGATGGCTTCGGCGAGCAGGCCGAAGGCGGGCGCGATCTCCTCGTCCGGCACGCAGGCGTAGCCCGCGAGCAGCCCGCGCGGCGCGCTCGCCGGTTGCGCGTAGTAGCCCGACAGCGGGCGCACCACGATGTTGCGTTCGAGCGCCGCGGCCGCCACGGCGCGATCGTCGGCGCCCGGCGGCAATTGCATGACGAGGTGCAGACCGGCGTCGCCGCCCACCGCGGGCAGCGCGTCGCCATAGCGGGCGGCCACGGCGTCGAGCAGCGTCTGCCGGCGCTGCCCGTAGAGCGCGCGCATCTTGCGGATGTGCGACGTGAAATGCCCCTCGGCGATGAATTCGGCGAGCACCGCCTGCTGCAACAGCTGCCCTTCGCGGTACAGCTCGGCGCTGGCCGTGGCGAAGGTGTCGGCGAGCGCTTCGGGCACCACCAGATAACCCACGCGCAGCCCCGGAAACAGCGTCTTGCCGAAGCTGCCCACGTAGATCACCTGGCCCGCCGTATCGAGACCCTGAAGCGACGCGAGCGGGCGGCTGCCGTAGCGGAACTCGCTGTCGTAGTCGTCTTCGATGATCCAGCAGCGGTGCTGGCGCGCGTACTCCAGCAGCATGCGGCGCCGTGCGAGCGTCATCACCATGCCCAGCGGATATTGATGCGAGGGCGTGACGAGCATGAGCTTGGGCGGCTGCGCGAGATCGTCGGGCGACGGGGCGATGCCTTCGCTGTCCACGGCGATGGGCCGCGATTGCAGACCGGAGACGTGCAGCACGCTGCGCACGCCCCAATAGCACGGGTCTTCGGTCCAGATCACGTCGCCGGGGTCGGAGAGCAGACGTACGGCCAGATCCACGGACTGATGAATGCCCGTGGTGATGACGATCTGCTCGGGCATGCAGCGCACGGAACGCGAGGTGCGCAGATAGTCGGCGAGCGCGTGGCGCAGCGAGGCGAGGCCGCCGCCCGGCGCATAGGTGAGCAGGTCCGGCCGCAGCCGTCGCCAGTATTTGTTGTGCAGCCGGCTCCAGACACGCGCCGGGAAACGCGAGACGTCGGGCACGCCGGGCATGAACGCGCCCCACTGACGCTTCGAGACGCCGGCGCCCGCGATCAACCGGGCGCCGCGGGCCGAGAGCACATCGGCCGGATCGATGCGCGGGGCGGCGAGGCCTCGCGCGCTGCGATCCGCCGTGGAGGGCAATCCGGCCGCGGAACCGGCCAGGCTCGCCGACGCCTCGCGCCGCCCTGCGAAGCCGCTGCCGGCCGGCTGCGCTTGCCTGCCCGTCTGGAAGACTGCGCCAGCCGCCGCCGAACCGTCACTGCTCCTCACGGCATCGCCCATATCCCCCACGATCTCATCCGGCGCGCTGTCCGCCACGAACGTGCCGCGCCCCGTCGCCGAAGTCACGTAGCCTTCCAGCGCCAGTTGCTCGTACACCTGCGTCACGGTATTGCGGGCAATACCCAGTTCGCTCGCGAGCAGCCGCGAGGACGGCACCCGCGTGCCCGCCGGCAATTCACGGGACAAAATGGCCTGCTGCAGCAGCCGGTGCAGCTGGCGATAGACGGGCTGGCCGCTGCCGCGGTCGATGCGCTGGGCCAGCCAGTCGGAGAGCACGCTCTTGCGCAAGATTGGCTCCTAAGAATTTACCGGAATGGCTCTGAAATCCGGAGCCAAACCTGAGTATAGTCGCTGCACGTACTGCGCACGACGTGGGAACTGCGCGCCAATCTGCCAACCCCGCCAACCCACGCCACCCCCGCCAACCATATGGGAAGGAGATCACTGTGACGAACGCCAACGACAACGCCGGTCTGCATAGCCGCAAAGACGCCGCAACGCCTCGCGGCGTGGGGGTGATGTGCAACTTCTACGCCGAGCGCGCCGAAAACGCGGAACTCTGGGACGTGGAAGGCCGCCGCTTCATCGACTTCGCCGCGGGCATCGCTGTAGTGAACACGGGCCACCGGCATCCGAAGATCGTCGCGGCCATTCGCGCGCAACTGGACCGCTTCACCCACACGGCGTACCAGATCGTGCCGTACGCCTCGTACGTGGAACTCGCGGAGAAGATCAATCGTCGTGCGCCCGGCAACTTCCCGAAGAAGACCGCGTTCTTCACGACGGGCGCCGAAGCTGTCGAAAACGCCGTCAAGATTGCGCGCGCCCACACCGGCCGTCCGGGCGTGATCGCCTTCACGGGCGGCTTCCACGGCCGCACGATGATGGGCATGGCGCTCACGGGCAAGGTCGCGCCGTACAAGATCGGCTTCGGGCCGTTCCCGGGCGACGTGTTCCATGCGCCGTACCCGAACCCGCTGCACGGCGTGAGCACCGCTGACGCCCTGCAAGCCATCGAATTCCTGTTCAAGGCCGACATCGATCCGAAGCGCGTCGCGGCCATCATCTTCGAACCCGTGCAGGGCGAAGGCGGCTTCTACCCGGCGCCTGCGGACTTCGTGCGTGCCCTGCGCAAGATCTGCGACGAGCACGGCATCCTGCTGATCGCCGACGAAGTGCAGACGGGCTTCGCGCGCACCGGCAAGCTCTTCGCGATGGAGCATCACGACGTGGTGCCCGACCTCATGACGATTGCCAAGAGCCTGGGCGGCGGCATGCCGATCTCGGGCGTGGTGGGCCGCGCCGACGTGATGGACGCCGCGGCGCCCGGCGGCCTGGGCGGCACCTACGCGGGCAACCCGCTCGCCGTGGCCGCCGCGCACGCGGTGCTCGACGTGATCGACGAAGAACGGCTCTGCGACCGCGCCACGGCGCTCGGCGAGCGTCTCAAGGCCAAGCTCAGCGCGCTCAAGGGCGAGGTGCCGCAGATCGCCGACGTGCGCGGCCCCGGCGCGATGATCGCCGTCGAGTTCTGCAAGGCCGGCACGGACCAGCCGGACGTCGACTTCACGAAGCGCGTGCAGGCGCGTGCGCTGGAGCGCGGACTGCTGCTGCTCGTGTGCGGCGTCTACTCGAACGTGATCCGCTTCCTGTTCCCGCTCACGATCCAGGAAGCCGTGTTCGACGAAGCGCTCGGCATTCTCGAAGAAGTGCTCAAGGAAAGCGTGGCCGTGGCCGCGTGAATCTGACCGAACGCCGCCTTACCGAACGCACCCGCACCTGACCGACCGGAACCGCACATGAAGCTCAACGACCCCTCACTGCTGCAAACGAAGGCGTACCTGGCCGGCGAATGGCAAGGCGCCGACGACGGCTCGACCTTCGACGTCGTGAACCCCGCCACCGGCGAGCGCATCGCCAGCGTGCCGCGCATGGGCGCGCCCGAAACGCGTCGCGCCATTGCCGCGGCCAACGCCGCATGGCCCGCATGGCGCGCGAAGACCGCGAAGGAACGCTCGCAAGTCCTGCGCAAGTGGTACGACCTGATGGTGCAGCACGCCGACGACCTCGCGCTGATCCTCACCATCGAGCAGGGCAAGCCGCTCGCCGAGGCGAAGGGCGAGATTCTCTACGCGGCATCGTTCATCGAATGGTTCGCGGAAGAAGGCAAGCGCGTCTACGGCGACACGATTCCGACGCCGGCCGGCGACAAGCGCATCGTCGTCACGAAGGAACCGGTGGGCGTGTGCGCGGCCATCACGCCCTGGAACTTCCCGGCGGCGATGATCACGCGCAAGGTGGGCCCCGCGATGGCGGCGGGCTGCCCCATCGTCGTGAAGCCGGCCGAAGCGACGCCGCTCTCCGCGCTCGCGCTGGCCGTGCTCGCCGAGCGTGCAGGCGTGCCGAAGGGCGTGTTCAGCGTCGTGACGGGCGACCCGAAAGCGATCGGCGGCGAACTCACGGGCAACGCGACCGTGCGCAAGCTCTCGTTCACGGGCTCGACGCAGGTGGGCCGTCTGCTGATGGCGCAGTGCGCGCCCACGGTAAAGAAGGTCTCGCTGGAGCTGGGCGGCAACGCGCCGTTCATCGTGTTCGACGACGCCGATCTCGACGCAGCGGTAGCCGGCGCCATCGCGTCGAAGTACCGCAACAGCGGCCAGACCTGCGTCTGCACGAACCGCTTCTACGTGCACGAGCGCGTCTACGACGCGTTCGCCGCGAAGCTGCAGGAAGCCGTGATGCAGTTGAAGGTAGGCCGCGGCACGGAGCCGGGCGTGGTGCAAGGTCCGCTTATCAACGAAGCTGCGGTGCTGAAGGTGGAGTCGCACATCGAAGACGCGCTCGCCAAGGGCGCGCGCGTGCTGACGGGCGGCAAGCGTCACGCGCTCGGACACGGCTTCTTCGAACCCACCGTGCTCGCCGACGTCACGCCCGCCATGAAGGTGGCGCGCGAAGAAACGTTCGGGCCGCTCGCGCCGCTGTTCCGCTTCTCGTCGGACGAAGAAGTGATCCGCCTCGCCAACGACACCGAGTTCGGCCTCGCCTCATACTTCTACAGCCGCGACATCGGCCGCGTGTGGCGCGTGGCGGAAGCGCTCGAGTACGGCATGGTGGGCATCAACACCGGCCTCATCTCGAACGAGGTGGCACCGTTCGGCGGTGTGAAGCAGTCGGGCCTCGGGCGCGAAGGGTCGCACTATGGGATCGATGATTATGTTGTGATCAAGTATTTGTGTATGGGCGGGGTTTAGCCTTCTCTGAAGGACTTCCGTTGCGAAGGTCGCGCCACGCCCTACGCGCGCCAATGCGGCGGAAGTCCACAGCAACTGTCCGCGGGTGACCGCCTCGAACCTTCTCCGGCGCACGTCGTCGAGCAGCCATCCAGACAACCGGGAAGCCCTTCCCGACGTCCGACCATCGAGCACGCGCTCGCGCAATACCGCTCTCTCCACCACAAGCGCTCCCGCCATCCTGGGCGGCGTCCCGCCGTGGCGCGATGGCGCTGTCGCAATCACCAGCCCACGCCAATTCCATTCGGTTTGAATCACCCCCACGCAGGCCATGCGCAGTGGCACTTCCCGAACGGAAGCGGCGTGCCGTTGAGTATTGTTTAGCAGTCTCTTTCTTGCCATGACATCGAGTGCATGGTAATTAAACGGCTGCTCTGGCACTCAACGGTCCAATATGCGACGCAGTTATCTAAAAACCGGCGATAAATCGTCGGCCGACGGAACGGTCATTGAGGGAATTCCCGGCGTAACGCATAACGGCACCGAATTCACTTTTGTCGGCGCACGGGTGGACTGTCCCGCCTGCAAATCGGTCGGCGCGATCGCCGCCCGTGGCCCTCGCTGGCCCGGCTCCATGATGGGAAAGGACCGGGCACTGGAAGGCGATATCTGCATGTGCAAATGCTCGCCACCGCCGACCATGATTGCATCCCAATCCGTCATGTTCGAAAGCTTCGAAGGTGATGCATTACCGACCATGGGTTTTGCCGCAAATGGCGAGCCTCTTGCGCACGCCTTCAACGGCTATAACCAGCACTTCCAGATAATTAATAGCGACGGCGAGCCGGTTGAAGGACTGCCCTACCTTCTCAAGAGTGCGGATGGCACAACCGTGGAGGGCACCACATCGAGCGCCGGCGTAACCGATCTGGTATCGGCTAACGGTGCGCACGACGTCCAGTTTCTGCTTCACATCGTGGGGGGCGAATAATGCAGTTAGCCAGCGGCGTGATGACCCCCAGGGATGACCGCAAGCCGATCACGGTGCAATGCAAGGTCTACTGGATTCACCGCCACGAATGGAATGCCCAATGGATCGCGCAATATCATGCCGCGGCACCGTCCCTCGCAAAAGAAATACAGGCTCGCAAGGTCGACATGTCCAGACTGGACAGTGAACCTGTCGACGGATCGCCCACTGGCGGCAACGAAGCAAACCGGTTCACGTGCGAAGACTTCGCATTCGAGGTCCTCATAGAATTTGCGTCGCGCAACAAACTTCCACTGAAAATCAAGACGGATTCAGCGGTCTTCAAAAACATCGACAAGGACTTCAGGTCGGGTAACAAAACGGCTCCCCCGACACCCGCCGGATTCGCGCTCGACGTGGCCTATGCGAGCGGCGCTCCCGACGTACTGAAGAACGCCTTGCCTGTTGCGGAGAGCGATCTGTTGCCAGGTGACCTCTTCGTCGAATTCAACGGCGGCCACATTCAGGTGGTTACTGGCGTTGCGCGTGGCAAGATCGATATCATGCAGGGCAACTTCCCGGGCCCGGGTGAAACACCCAGGCGAAAATGGACGAGCTACCTCGAACTCGGTCCGTGGTTGCGCTCAACGAACGACGGCAACCGGGAAAGCTCGAACTATCTGGGCGCCCCCGTTCAGGACGCCAGCTATGAGCAGCGCGGCGGCAAGTGGATGTATCAGCGCCATTACGGCAACTACCAAAACTGGGACAGCGATGTCTGGGGCACCATGAACAAACATGTCCGCTGGAACTTCGCCGAGTTCAACAATCTATGAGACTGCGGCTTATCGTCATGGCGTTCGTCGTGCTCGCCCTGTGTTACTTCGGTGCGGGCGCGCCGGCAATAGCCTTGCTGCTCAAACCCGCGGTCATCGGCGATGGACTGGCACTGAAGTCGATCACGTACCATTGGGCCAATCGCGCCGACCGCGCCATACCGGAAACCGAATTGCTGGCCAGCCGCTTTTACGTGCTGCTGCTCGCAGCCATCAGCGTGGTTGCAGCCGTGTCTGCACTCAAGGCAGATCGCGACGCCAGGCGCTTCGCTTTTGCGTTGGGCTGGTCCGTCGTTATCTTCGGCATTCTGTTCTATGCGCAGATGCAGGCTTTTTACACGGTCGGCTAAGTCATGAAACAACGAGCCGCAGTCATGCTGTCCGTCGTTGCCTCGCTAATTGCGATAGTGGGACTCGCCTTCGTCGCAGGCACGCTGATTCGACTCAGAAGTCTCGACCAACTGCATCGCCTTCTGAGCTACGACTACATGAGCCTTGTCGACAGTCGGGCCGACGGCGCCCTCGGCGGCGTGGCAAGCGACTTCTTCACGGGCATTGCCTTCATGCTCGTCGGGAGCGTCCTTTTCACGAGGGTGGCGAATACCGGTCGCGTCGCACGCGTTATATCGGCGCTTCTGTTTGTGTTTCTCGCCGTCACGTTGGTGTATGCCTGCCTGACGTCTCGCGTCGGGATGGCACCGTATTGATGCGGCGCGCTCTGGCGCGCGCTGTCCTACCCCCCATTCAGCGCCACCACCCGCCCCGCCAGTTCACGCAGCCGCTCCCGTAGCTCGGGCGGAGCAAGCACCTCGACGTTCGGCCCCATCGCCAGCAGTTGTTCAGCGGCGAAGTCGAAAGTCTCCACGGGCAACGTCACTTCCTGCCAGCCGTCAGCGTCCGCTGGCGCAATCGCGGCCTGCTCCACCGACGCCGCGCCCAGCTTCGCGAGCCGCACCATGCCTTCGCGCGTCACCCGCAACCGCGCCGTGCCCTTGAGCAGGCTCTTCTCGTAGGCCGCAACGGACGCGCTCCATTGCGAGCGCAGATCGAAATCGCCTGGCCGCTCGAAGCGCTCGTTGTCCAGCACGTCGAGCCGCGTGATGTTCGCCACCTTGTAGACGCGCTGGCTGTCGCGCACGCGCGCCACCAGATACCAGTCGCCCGCCTTGAGCACGAGCCCGAGCGGCTCGCGCTTGCGCATGCCGGTGCCCTGCCAGCTGCGGTAATGCATCGCGACGCGCTTCTGCTGCCACACCGCGCTCGCCAGCTGCGGCAGCAGCGGCACCGGCGCGGGCCGCTTGTACCAGTCCACGGGATCGATATGCAGCCGTGCGCCGATTCGCGCCATCGCCGCGCCGCTGTCGTCGGGGGCGGCAGCGATGAGCTTCAGTTGCGCGGCGCGCAATTCGTCGGCGAGACCGAGGTCCGCAGCCGCACCGCCCAGGCCGGCGAGTGCAAGCGTGTCGGCGTCGGCACGGGTGAGATCGGCAAGCGGCGTGCGATAGCCGTCGAGCAACGCGAAGCCGCCTCCGGGCCCGCGGTCGGCGTAGACCGGCACGCCGGCTGCACTCAGCTGATCGATGTCTCGATAGACGGTGCGAATCGAGATCTCGAACTCGTCGGCCAGCGCCTGCGCCGTGACGCGTCCGCGGCCTTGCAGCAACAGCAGCATTGAAATGAGGCGGCTCGTACGCATACGGCGTGTTCCTCGCAGTTCTGGAGATCCTGACACCGGTTGTCAGCTATTGGGCAGTATAAGAACAGTCGAGGCAACGGTGCACCGCACCCGCGCTTCCTCACTACGGAACCGTTCATGTCCACCGTTCAGAAACGCGTCCCGGCAAGCACCGGGGCTCAAGCTGATGCCACAGCCTCCCGCATCGCGCACGAGAACGGCTCGTCGGCGCCCGTCCGACGCGGCCGGCTCACCGTGCTGCAAGGCACGGCGCTCTATATCGGCGCCGTGCTCGGCACGGGCGTCATCGCCCTACCCGCGCTCGCCGCACAGGTGGCGGGACCGGCCTCGCTGCTTGCGTGGCTCGCGCTCGTCGTGCTCTCGGCGCCGCTTGCCGCGACGTTCGCCGCGCTCGGCATCCGCTTTCCCGATGCGGGCGGCGTCTCGACCTACGTGCGCAATGCGTTCGGGCCGCGCGCCGCAGCCGTGGTGGGCTGGTGCTTCTACTTCACGGTGCCGGCAGGGTCGCCAGCCGCCGGCATGTTCGCCGGCGCCTATGTGGCCGCGGCGTTCGGCGGCGGCGAGCACACGACGATCGTGACGGCCGCCGCGCTGGTGCTCATCGTGAGCGCGGCCAACGCGTGGGGCTTGACGGTGTCCGGGCGCTTGCAGCTCGTGCTCGCCGCACTTCTCGTGGGATTGCTGCTGGTCGCGGTGGCGGCGTCGGCACCGCATGCGCGCGCGGCCAACCTGCATCCGTTCGCGCCGCACGGCTGGCTTGCCGTCGGGCCTGCCGCGGCGTTGCTCGTGTGGAGCTTTGCTGGCTGGGAGGCCATCACGCATCTCGCGGGCGAGTTCCGGCATCCCGCACGCGACTTGCCGCTCGCCACGGGCATCGCGGTTGTGATCGTCGGCGTGCTTTACATGGCGGTGGCCGCCGCGAGCGTGCTCGTGCTCGGGCCGGCAGCGGGTGCATCGACTGCGCCGCTCGCGCAACTGCTGGCCACCGGCGTGGGCGGCAAGGCTCAGGCGTTGACGGCCGTGGCGGCGCTACTGCTCACGCTCGGCACGATGAACGCGTATTTCGCGGGCGCCGCCAAGCTGGGCGCGGCATTGGGCCGCGACGGCGCGCTGCCGGCATGGCTGGCACGCGGCAGTCTGGCGGGCGATGTGCCGCGCCGCAGCCTCGCTATGGTGTTCGCCCTCGCAGCGGGCATGCTGATTCTGGTGGCAGCGAGCGGCATCGGGACGAAGTCGCTCGTATTGATGACGACGGGCTCGCTGGTCGCGATTTACGTGCTGGGAACGGCCGCGGCGCTGCGGCTGTTGCCGCGCGGCAGCGCCGCCCACCGCTGCGCGGCGGTAGCATTCGTGGCCGTGGTGGGACTGCTTGCGCTGACCGGCTGGTATCTGCTCTGGCCACTCGCCATTGCGGCGTGCGCGCTGGGATATCTGCGGTTGCGGGAATGTGGCAGCGCGGACGCGCGGGGACGCTGACATAGGCCGCGCCCCCGCGCCTTGAAGCTCAGGCGCAGGTCGCGTCGATCAAACCCGTTCGATCGCAATCGCGATGCCCTGGCCCACGCCGATGCACATCGTGCAGAGCGCGTAGCGGCCCTGGGTACGTTGCAACTGATACATCGCGGTGGTCACGAGGCGCGCGCCGCTCATGCCGAGCGGATGCCCCAGCGCGATGGCGCCGCCGTTCGGATTCACGCGTGGATCGTCGTCGGCCACGCCGAGCATGCGCAGCACGGCGAGCCCTTGCGAGGCGAACGCCTCGTTCAGCTCGATCACGTCGAACTGACCGATGGTCATGCCAAGCCGCGCGAGCAGCTTCTGCGTGGCGGGCGCCGGGCCGATGCCCATTACGCGCGGCGCGACGCCCGCCGTCGCCACGCCCAGCACGCGTGCACGCGGCACAAGGCCGAAGCGCTTCGCGCTTGCCTCGCTCGCGAGCAGCAGCGCCGCCGCGCCGTCGTTGACGCCCGAGGCATTGCCCGCCGTCACCGTGCCGTCGGACCGCACCACGCCCTTGAGCTTCGCGAGCGCTTCGAGGCTCGTTTCGCGCGGATGCTCGTCTTTCGCAATCACCACCGGCTCGCCCTTCTTCTGCGGGATCGTGACCGGCACGATTTCCTGCGCGAGCGTGCCGTCGGCCTGCGCGCGCGCAGCCTTCTGCTGGCTGCGCAGCGCGAAGGCGTCCTGGTCCGCGCGACTCACCTCGTAGTCTTGCGCCACGTTTTCGCCGGTCTCCGGCATCGAATCCACGCCGTATTGCTGCTTCATGAGCGGATTGACGAAGCGCCAGCCGATCGTGGTGTCGTAGATGGCCGCCTCGCGCGAAAACGCCGCGGCGGCCTTGCCCATCACGAACGGCGCGCGGCTCATGCTTTCCACGCCGCCCGCGATCATCAGCCCGGCCTCGCCCGATTTGATGGCGCGCGCCGCAATGCCCACGGCGTCCATGCCCGAGCCGCACAGGCGATTCACCGTCGAGCCCGGCACGCCCTGCGGCAAGCCCGCGAGCAGCAACGACATGCGGGCCACGTTGCGGTTGTCTTCGCCGGCCTGGTTCGCGCAGCCGAAGATCACGTCGTCGATCGCGTTCCAGTCCACTTCCTTGTTGCGCTCCATCAGCGCCTTGAGCGGCACGGCGCCCAGGTCGTCGGCGCGCACCTGCGCGAGGGCGCCCGCGTAGCGGCCGATGGGGGTGCGAATGGCGTCGCACAGGAAGGCTTCGGTCATCTGTGTCTCCGGTGGCAGATCATGGCTCAAAGTTCTATATACGAACCGTAGATCGTATAACGAACATTGAGGCCGATGGTAGGCCTGCCCGGACCGGCATGTCAAGCCACGCGCCGGACCGCTGCGGTCTACCAGCGCGCGCGCTCCAGCAGCCGAACCGCCGCCTGCGCGTCGCATGACGAGCGTGCCCGCCTGTCGGGCTTCAGGAATGCCAGAGTCGGCCGCCGCTGTGCCCACCGCAGGTTCGCATCCGCCGCAAGATCCGCGCGAAGCGCGGTTGGCGAAACAAAACGCATGCGCTATCTTCACGGGTTCCTGAAACGGCGCGCCTTTTGCCGTCCCCGCCTTCCCCCCTTGCGTTTATGAGCCAAGCCCACGACGACCTCACGCCCGTTCCCGACACCGCCGCCCAGGCGCCCGACAAACCCGGCGATTCGTACGTGCAGTCGTTCGCGCGCGGTCTTTCCGTGATCCGCGCCTTCAATGCCCAGCGGCCCGAGCAGACGCTGACCGAAGTCGCCGCCGCCACGGGTCTCACGCGCGCGGGCGCGCGGCGCATCCTGCTCACGCTGCAAACGCTGGGGTATGTGGAAACCGAAGGGCGGCTCTTCCGGCTCACGCCGAAGATTCTCGACCTCGGCTTCGCCTATCTGACCTCGATGCCGTTCTGGAATCTTGCCGAGCCGGTGATGGAGGAACTGTCGGCCGAGGTTCACGAGAGCTGCTCGGCGGCCGTGCTCGACCGGACCGAAATCGTCTACGTGCTGCGCGTGCCCACGCACAAGATCATGACGATCAATCTGTCGATCGGCAGCCGCCTGCCCGCGTATTGCACGTCGATGGGTCGCGTGCTGCTTTCCGCACTCGACGAAGCCGCGCTCGACGCCACCCTCGACGCCTCGCCGCTCCAGACGCACACGCCGCGCACGGTCACGGACAAGGACGAGTTGAAGAAGATCATCGCGCAGGTGCGTCGCCAGGGCTGGGCCATTGTGGACCAGGAGCTGGAAGGCGGCCTGATTTCGCTCTCGGCGCCTATCCGCAATCGCCAGGGGCGCGTCATCGCGGCCATGAACATCAGCGGCAACGCGCAGCGCACCTCGGCGAAACAGATGGTGAAGACTTTTCTGGAGCCGCTTCAGCAGGCGGCGCAACGCGTTTCGCAGATGGTGGCCCTGCGCGGCTGAGCGCGCCGGCCAGCCCTCGCCGTCAGTCCGCCGCTTCCTTCGCGGTCTCGCGCAGCAGCGAGACCGCCACCAGCGACGCCAGCACGCACAGCGCGACATAACCCGCCGGCGCGAGCTTGCTGCCCGTCACGCGGATCAGCCACGTCGCCACCAGTTGTGCCGTGCCGCCGAACACGCAAACCGCGAGCGCATACGCGATCGAAATGCCCGTAGCCCGCACACGGCGCGGGAACGATTCGCACATCAGCGCGAACTCCGACGCCGAGCCCATCGAGTAGCACAGCAGCATCAGCGCCGTGAGCCCCATGATGACGGGCAGCGACGGAAAGCGGTTGATGAGCAGGAAGGCGGGAAAGAGCATCAGCAAAAGCGCGCCGCGCCCCACGAGCAGCGGCAGCTTGCGGCTTCCCAGGCGATCCGAGAGCGCGCCGAACACGGGGCACATCACCAGCACCACGACGCCCGCCGCCACCCCTACCAGCATCGAAAGCGACATCGGCAGACCCAGCGTGTGAATCGCGTACGTGGGCATGTAGAAGTTGAGGATGTAGATGGAAACCGTGCCGCCCATCACCGTGAGCGTGATGAGCAACAGCGTGCGCAGATGCTCCGTGAACAGCTCGCGCAGTACGCCGCGCGAGAGGCCGTGATGCTCGGCGCCGAGGTCGTCGTCGGCGAGACGCCGGCGCAGATAGATGCCGACCGGCGCGATCAGTAGACCCAGCATAAACGGCACGCGCCACCCCCAGGCTTCCAGCGCCGCCCTCGGCAACGCAGCCGAAAGCGCGGCGGCAATGCCGGAGCCCGTCAGCGCCGCCGCGCCCTGGGTGGCCAGTTGCCAGCTGGCGCGAAAGCCGCGGCTCGTGCGGTTGCCCTGTTCGAGCAGCGTCGAGGTGGCCGCGCCGAACTCGCCGCCCTGCGAGAAGCCCTGAATCAGCCGCGCGAGCACGATGACGACCGGCGCCGCGACGCCGATCTGCGCGTAAGTGGGCGCAATGGCGATGAGCCCCGTGCCGAGCGCCATCAGGAGGATCGTGACGTTGAGCGCCGCCTTGCGTCCTTTGCGGTCCGCGTAGACGCCCAACAGGACGCTGCCGAGCGGCCGCGTGAAAAAGCCCGCCGCAAAGGTGCCGACGGAAAGCAGCAGCGAGTTGGTGGAATCCGCCGACGGGAAATACAGCTTGCCGATGATCACCGCGAAAAAGCCGTAGACGGTGAAGTCGAAGAACTCCAGCCAGTTGCCGATCACGGCGGCTGCAATCGCGCCGCGGCCCGCGCGCGTGGCCGGCGCGACGGTTTGCGTGGCGGTGCTCATCGCTGCCCCAGGTAACGTTCGACGAGCCGCGCCCAGAACGCCGCGCCCACCGGCAGGTTGGTGTCGTTGAAGTCGTAGTGCGGGTTGTGCACCATGCAGCCGTCTTCGCCCACGCCGTTGCCGATGCGCAGGAACGTGCCGGGCCGCTTCTGAAGCATGAAGGCGAAGTCTTCGCTGCCCATCAGCAGGTCGGCCTGGGCCACCACCTTGTCGTGGCCCACGAGTTCGCGCGCCACTTCGACGGCGAAATCGGTCTCGGCCTCGGAATTGATCACCACCGGATAGCCTTCGATGTACTCCACCGTCGCCTTCGCGCCGTAGCTCTCGGCCTGCGCGTGCGCGAGTTCGGCGATGCGCTTTTTCAGCAGCGCGCGCACGTCGGGGCTGAACGAGCGCACGCTCAATTCGAGCCGCGCCGTGCTCGCGATCACGTTGTTCGCGGTGCCCGCATGCATCGAGCCCACCGTGACCACCGCGGGCTGCGCCGGGTCCACGTTGCGCGCGACGATGGTTTGCAGCGCCATCACGATGCTCGACGCCACCACCACGGGGTCCACCGTCAGATGCGGGCGTGCGGCGTGGCCGCCCACGCCCTCGATCACGATCACAGCCTTGTCGCCCGCCGACATGAACGGCCCCTTGCGAAACAGGAACACGCCCGGCTCCGCGCCCGGATGGTTGTGCACGCCGAACACGGCGTCGCACGGAAAACGCTCGAAGAGGCCGTCTTCGATCATTTTTTTCGCGCCGCTATCCACGCCGCTTTCCTCGGCGGGCTGGAAATACAGATGCACCGTGCCCGAGAACCGGCGCGTGGCCGCTAGATGCTGCGCGGCGCCCAGCAGCATGGTGGTGTGGCCGTCGTGACCGCACGCGTGCATCTTGCCGTGCGTGGCGCTCGCATACGGCAAGCCGGTCTCTTCGACGATGGGCAGCGCGTCCATGTCCGCGCGAATGCCGATGCTGCGCGCGCTGTTGCCTACCCCATCACCCACCTTGAGCGTGCCCACCACGCCGGTCTTGCCGACGCCGCGCGTCACCTGCCAGCCCCACGCTTCGAGCCGTTGCGCGACGAGATCGGCCGTTTCGACTTCCTCGTAGGCCAGTTCGGGATGGCGGTGAATCTGGTGACGAATTTCGCGCAGCGCTTCGGCCGCGGGCTGCAGATCGGCGACTTCGGTGAGACGTGTGGCCTGGGTCATCGGTTACTCCTCATCGGCGGTTCCTTCAGGGAACCCTGGTTGATGGGCGAGCACTATATCGGCGCAATTTCCTTCGAATAAGATGCTGTTTTTTTCACCCCGATTAAGTCTGCTTATCACAGGGTTAACCCTCACGTCGCCCATGAAGCTCCAGCAGCTCCAGGCCTTTGTCGCGGCCGCCCACCACAAGAGCCTGCGCGCCGCCGCGCGCGAACTGGGCATTACGCAGCCGGCCGTGACGCACACCATCCGCGAGCTCGAAAACGCGCTCAATGCCGAGTTGATGGTGAGAAGCGTGCGCGGCATCGAACTCACGACGTGCGGGCTCGCGCTGCTGCCGCGCGCCGAGCAACTGCTGGGCGACATGCAGCGCACCGTCGAAGCCGTGGAACAGGTGAAAGGCGAGCTGGCGGGCAAGGTGAGCGTGGGCACCATGCCTTCCATCGCGCTTACAGCGCTGCCGCACGCCGTCTCCGCCTTTCGCGCGGCCATGCCGCTCGTGCAACTGCATCTGGAGGAAGTCACGGTGCCGGACGCCGTCGCGCGGCTGCGCAACGGCAGCCTCGATATCGCGGCGATCCACCACGTACAGGCGCTCGATAGCGACCTCGTGCAGGAACCGCTCTACTCGACGCAGTTCGTCGTCGCCATGCGCGCCGGGCATCCGCTCGCGAAGGCGCGGCGCCTTGCCGACCTCGTGGACGCCGAATGGATCGTGACCGTGGGCGCCGACCACTTCCCGCACAGCGTGATGATGGCGATGTTCAGCGCCCACGGGCTGCCCGTGCCGAAACGGCTGCTGCGCGCGCCGTCGTCGTTTGCCGTGACGCTCGGGCTCGTCTCGCAGACCGACGTGATCGGCTGCTTCACCCGGCCGCTCGCCGCGATGGTCGCGCCGCTCGGCATCCGCGCGGCCGGCATCGAAGAAACGCTGCCCAGTTACGATCTGAGCGTCATCTCGCGCCGCGATCTGCGGCCCACGCCCGCCGCCGCGCAATTCGTCTCGTGCCTGCAGCGCGCCGCGCGCGAATGCTTCGCCACACCCGGCGAACGAGGCGCCGATGGGTAAAACCCCGCTGGGTAAAACCCTCTACGCGCGGCAACTCAACTTGCGCGCCGTGCTGCCGTTAACCAAACGATAACGATGCGAGCGCGATGCCCCTCGAACCGGTAGCATCAGCATCCGAACCTACCCGTCCCTACCGACCGCCATGCAACCAGGCTCCCCCACCCCTCCGGCCAGCTTCGAAACGATGGGCGTCGCCCTGTTCGATTTCTTCGACCTCACGCCCACCTCGCTGTGGCTCGAAGATTACAGCCAGCTGCGCGCGCTCTTCGACGCCTGGCGCGCCGAGGGCGTAACGGACCTGCGCCGCTTTCTGGAAGAAGACACGAAGCGGGTGGCCGCGTGCTCGGCGTGCATCCGCGTGCTGAAGGTGAACCGGCATACGCTCGCGCTCTACCGCGCGCAGTCTTTCGAAGAGTTGGTGTCGCGGCTCGATCACGTGCTGCGCGACGACATGCTGGAAGCGCACGTCGACGAACTCGTGCAGATGTGGTCGGGCAAAACGGCATTCGAAAGCAAGAGCGTCAACTACACGCTCGACGGCCGGCGCCTCGACATTCTGCTCAAGGGCGTGATCCTGCCGGGGCACGAGGCGCAATGGGACCGCGTGCTCGTGGCCATCGACGACATCACCGAACTCGAAGACGCGCGCCGCCGCGCCACGGCAAGCGAGCAGTACGCGCGCGGCGTGTTCGAGTACTCGCCGGTTTCGCTCTGGATCGAGAACTTCTCGACCATCAAGATGCTGCTCGAAGAAGTGCGCATGCAAGGCATCACGGACTTTCGCACGTTCACCGACGTGCACCCCGAGTTCGTGGAGCGCTGCATGGCCGAAATCCAGGTGCTCGACGTCAACCAGCACACGCTCGGCATGTTCAAGTCGCCGGACAAGGCGACGCTGCTCTCGCGCCTGCCCGACGTGTTCCGCGACGACATGCGTCCGCACTTTCGCGAGCAGCTGATCGACCTGTGGGAGGGGCGGCTCTTCCAGCAGCGCGAAGTGGTCAACTACGCGCTGGACGGCAACGAGGTCAACGTGCACCTGCAGTTCTCGGTGTTTCCGGGGCACGAGGGACATTGGGACCTCGTGCTGCTCGCGCTCACAGACATCACGGCGCGCAAGAAGGCGGAGATGTACCTCGAATATCTCGGCAAGCACGACGTGCTCACCAAGCTCAAGAACCGCTCGTTCTACGTGGACGAGTTGAACCGGCTGGAACGCAAGGGGCCGTTCCCGGTAAGCGCGATCATCGTGGACCTCAACAACCTGAAGGCCGTGAACGATCAGCTCGGGCACGCAGCGGGCGACGCCCTGCTGCGCCGCGCCGGCGAAGTGCTCGGCAAGGCGGTGCAGAAGCCGTTCCAGACGGCGCGCATCGGCGGCGACGAGTTCGCGGTGCTGATGCCCGGCGCCGACGCGCGCGACGCCGAAATGGCAATGGAAAGCATCGTCAAGCTCGTCGAACTCAACAACCAGTTCTACACGGGACCGCGGCTCAGCTTCTCAATGGGCAGCGCGACCTGCGAGAAGGGCACGCGACTCGAAGACATGCTGCGTGCCGCCGACAAGGCGATGTACGAGAACAAGCGCAACCACTACGAAGCGGTGAACAACCTGGGGCGATAGGGACGATAGGGACGCATGACGGCGTGGCGCGTTATGTGATTCAAGCGCCCGCCTACGATACGACGTGTGCCTGAACGCGAAGGCGTGAACATCGATGCGTAGCCGCGCATGCGTTCGTTCGACCGCATCGCTCGCAGCGTTACCGCAGCGTTACTCGTGGTTACACAAGCCACATGAGCGTTTCACCTCGGCCCTGCGGGCGCTTCTAGAATCCCTCCGGCAATTCGCGTGGCGCGAAGCGGTGCTGCATCGGCAAGTTTTGAACGGCCGTCAGCACTGCCCTCGCGCCCTGCCCTTCATCCTCACACGGAGAATTCATGACCCGCTTGCCTCTCGCCCTCGCCGCTCGTTCTGCCGTCTGTGTCACCACGCTTCTCACCGCCTTCGCCGGCACAGCCCACGCACAGCAGCCGCAATCACCGGCCGACGCCCCGAAACTCCACGCATCAGACGAAGCGTTCGTTGCCGATGCCACCAAGGGCGTGTCCACGCAGATCGACGCCGCGCGCATCGCCACCGCGCGCTCCACCGACCGCGACGTCAAGGCCTTTGCCGAACGCGTGGCGAGCGACGACGCGAAGGTGTCCGCCGCGTTGCGCGCCGCCAGCCCGCGTGGCGTGGACGTGCCGAAGAACGACCCCGACGTGGCGGCACTCGACAGCGTGAAGAACCTGCGCGGCGCCGACTTCGACAAGGCCTACATCGAACAGGTCGCGCTGGGCGGCGGACAAAAAACGCTCTCGGCGTTCCAGGCGGAAATCGCTTCGGGACGCAACGAGCCGTTGAAGGACGCCGCACGCAAGGCGCTGCCCACGATCCAGCAGCACTACGCGATGGCGCAGGAACTGGCGAAGCGCAAGCATCTGCCCGAAGGCGCGCAGTGAGGTGAATGGCACACGGCGTGTCTGACGCAGGCTTGAATGAACCTGCACCGCCGTGTGCATGAATCGAACAACTGCTGCAACAAAGTTCATGGCAACCGATGCCACCATGAACTGAAGCCGTTACGGCACATGCACCGGCAGTGCACCGTAACGGCTTCACAACCTGCACTCAAACGCCGGGCCAGGCCCAGCGGGCAGTAACCTGCATCACATCAAACCCGCGCCCTCAAACCGTGGCGATCCCCGGATCGCTGACGCTCGGGCGCCCCGTCTCTACGTGACCGGCAAAGCGCTGCAGGAACGCGCTGTCGCCGTTGTCCACCACGGAGAGGTCATACCATCCGTGGCTGCCGCGCAGGTCCCAATAGTCTTCCACGTGATCGCCGGGCTTCACCGTGAACACACGCGGATAACCCGTGCCGTACGCGTTCGTCACCGTGATGTGGCGCGCGGCGGTGCCGCGATTCACGATGCGCAGCGAGACGTTGCCGTTCGCCACGTCGTAGCCCGTCTGCACTTCGAGGCGTGCGTGGCGGCCCTTGCCCGCTGCGGTCGACACCGAATAGTTGCCCTTGAACTCGCGCAGGAAACCGTTCGGGCCATGCACGGCGAAGTCGTAGACGTCGTCCGTGGAAGAAAGCGGCGTCCATGCGGTCGAAAGTTTCTTGCCGGCTTCAACGGTGTAGGCCCACGGTCCGTCGGTGCGGCTTTGCGAGGTCACGTAGAACGCCGCGCCCACCTCGCCACGGTTGAAGAACTCGAGGCGGAAGCGTCCGCTCTCGCCTTCCGCGTGACCGTGCACGAACAGCTCGTAAGGCAGCGCGCGCGCCGGACGCAGCCCGCGCTCCTGACGCGGCAGCGACTGCACGAGCGGCGGCAGCGGAATGTAGTCGGGATGACGCAGACGGTCGGGCGGCGCATAGCCCGTGGTGTCGGGCAACTGCGGCCACGAACCGTTCGGATTCGCGAAGTTGAACGCCGTGGTGAGGTCGCCGCACACCGCGCGACGCCACGGCGTGATGTTCGATTCGGGAATGTTGTACTGGCGGCCGAAGCGGCGTTCGATGAAGCGGATCAGCGACGTGTGGTCGAACACCTGCGAGCAGAGCCAGCCGCCGCGGCTCCACGGCGAGACCACCGTCATCGGCACGCGCACGCCGAGGCCGTAGGGACCGGCCTGGTTGCTCGAGTCGCCGGCATAGATCTCGTTGGCCGTGCTCACCGTGGAGGCACCGTTCCCGTTCGACGACGGCGCATACGGCGGCACCATGTGATCGAAGAAGCCATCGTTCTCGTCGTAGGTGATGAAGAGCGCCGTGCGGCTCCACACTTCCGGGTTCGACGTCAGCACCTTGAGCACCTGTTCCACGTACCACGCGCCGTAGTTCGCGGGCCAGTTGGGGTGCTCGGTGTAGGCCTCGGGCGCCACGATCCACGTGACCTGAGGCAGCGTGCCGTTCGACACGTCCTGTTGCAGCACGTCGAACAGCGTGCCGCCCGCGCTCACGTTCGTGCCCGTGCGCGCCTTCTCGTAGAGCGGCGAGCCGGGCTGCGCGTTCTGGTACTGGTGGAAGTACAGGAGCGAGTTGTCGCCGTAGTTGCCGATGTAGGGGTTCTGCGTCCAGCCCCACGAGCCCGCTGCCGTGAGCCCGGTACCGATGTCCTGATAGATCTTCCACGACACGCCGGCCTGCTCCAGCACCTCGGGATACGTGCTCCAGCCGTAGCCGGCTTCGGCATTCGAGATCACGGGGCCGCCGCCCGAGCCGTCGTTGCCCACCCAGCCCGTCCACATGTAGTAGCGGTTCGGATCGGTCGGGCCCATCAGCGAGCAGTGGTACGCGTCGCAGATCGTGAAGGCGTCGGCGAGCTGGTAGTGGAACGGAATGTCGTTGCGCGTGAGGTACGCCATCGTCGTGGTGCCCTTGTGGGGAACCCAGCCGTCGTAGCGGCCGTTGTTGAACGCGCCGTGCGTGTCGGTCCAGCCGTGCGGCAGGTCCTGCACGAACTGCATGCCGAGGTTCGGCGCATCCGGATGAAACGGCAGCAGATAGCCGCCCACGCCGTTCGGCTGGTACCAGACCGACTTGCCGTTTTGCAGGGTGACGGGCCGCGGATCGCCGAAGCCGCGCACGCCGCGCATCGTGCCGAAGTAATGATCGAACGAGCGGTTCTCCTGCATCAGGATCACGATGTGGCCGACGTCTTCGATCGTTCCCGTGGCGTTGTGAGCGGGAATGGCGAGCGCATCGCGAATGGTTTGCGGCAGCGCGCCGAGCATCGCGGCAGCACCGGCCGAGCCGGCGGCAAGACGCAGAAAGTCACGACGATTCTTCGAGGTCATCTTGTTTCGTCCAGAGGTAGGGGCAAGCTTCAACGGAAAAACAGAGGTCCGCTCGCGTCGGTACGGCACGCGCCGAGCGGCTCTGCGCAACGGTTACTGCGCGTAGTGCATGACGGGTGAGGCGAGGCCGTCGGCGGAAGGCGCCGCGGCCTGAAGCTGGGCGTTGGCCGCGGACTGCAAGGCCTGGGCAGGCGGACTGCCCGTGTTGTCGTTCGCGGCCGTGCCGTTGCTCGCGCTTTCGTTGTTCGCGTCGCTTGGCCCGCAGGCGGCGAGCGAAACAGAGAGCAGCGTGGCCGCGAACCATGCAAGCGGGGAACGGCGTAAGGCGATCGCGCGGCGCGAATTCACGCGCGACAGGGGCCGCAGGAGTGGTACATGCAACGTATGCAACCTATGCAACGCACGCGATGCATACGACTCGTTCGACACCGTCGGCATTCGCGTAAGCGGTCTTGAGCTTCCGTTCATCTTGTTGCCCTGGCTTCTGGTGGGTGTTCGTCGGTCCGGGTCGCTCCGGGTAGGCCCGGGTGGGTCCTGCCTGGTGTGCTTTCTTGCGGCGGGTCCGGTCGATTGGATGGGCGTGACGCTCGCCCAGAGCGTCACGTCGTGATTGCTGCTCCAGCCACTGCCGAATGGCGGGCAGCATACCGGCGCGACCGTGTCACCTTCGTGAATCCGGTAAGGGGTGAATCGGCGCGCGAACCGTGTGGCAAGGGTCTCAGCGGGTTCAGCTTGCAAGGCGTTACCTTTTGTTACTCTTTCGCTGCCGCCAGGTCAGTGCTTCGAGTGCATGGCCAGGGTACGCGCCGAACGGATGAAAGCCGCGTTCGTGGCTCCGAATGCGCGGCCCGTGGGTCTTCAACGCGGCCCGCGACGACGCTAGAGTTTTCCGTTTTCTACTTGCCGCATCGAACCGAACGGGCCTGCCATGTCTGCACCTACCAACGCGCCTTTGAATGCGCTGATGAACGAATACGGACAACCCATCGGCGAGCCGGTGCCAGGCTGGTCGGCCCGCCCCGTGCCCGAAGCGGTCACGCTCGAAGGCACGTACTGCCGCCTTGAACCGCTCGACGCCGACCGTCACGCCGCAGACCTCTACGCGGCCTATCACGCCGCAGCCGACGTGCGCGACTGGACTTACCTGGCGGTGGGTCCGTTCGAGCGCCCGGAAGACTATCGGCGTCACGCCGAAGCCGCGGCGCAGAGCACCGACCCACGCCACTACGCCGTGATCGACCGCAAGACGGGCAAGGCCGTGGGCTCGCTGGCACTCATGCGGATCGAACCCGCGCATGGCGTCATCGAGGTGGGCCACGTCACGTTCTCGCCGCTTCTCAAACAAACGCCGCTCTCGACAGAAGCGCAGTTCCTCCTCATGCGCTATGTCTTCGATACGCTCGGCTACCGTCGCTACGAATGGAAATGCGACAGCCTCAATGCGCCCTCGCGCAAGACGGCGGCGCGGCTCGGCTTCCAGTTCGAGGGCATCTTCCGGCAGGCCATCGTCTACAAGGGACGCAACCGCGACACGGCCTGGCACTCGATCATCGACAAGGAGTGGCCGCTGCTGAAACAGGCCTTCGAAGCGTGGCTCGCACCCGCGAATTTCGACGACGCGGGACGACAGCGCCAATCGCTAAGCGAGGTGCGCGCGGAGCATTCGCAGGGCGCGTGATCTGTCCGTCCACGCGCGACGCCTGCCTCTGAGCGCCCAGGGCAATTTTCTTCAATACGCGCGGCCTGCCCGCCGGTACCTTGCGATCTCGTTCTTCCAGCACGCAAGGTATCGGCGCCTCATGAGCATCTATCTTTCCATGGCGGCCTTCGCGCTCGCCACGTCCGTCACGCCCGGTCCCGTCAACATCGTGGCGCTCACGAGCGGTGCACGCTACGGCTTGTCCGCGAGCCTCAGGCACGTCACGGGCGCCACGGTGGGCTTCACCGCGCTGCTCGTACTCACGGGTCTCGGGCTGCATGAACTGCTGGTGCGATGGCCAGGCGCCACGCATGCGATCCAGTGGGCAGGCGTCGCGTTCCTGCTCTACATGGCCTTCAAGCTCGCCACGGACGACGGCCGGCTCGACACGGCGGACGCCATCCAGGCGCCCTCGCTGCTCTCCGGCGCCACGATGCAGTGGCTCAATCCGAAGGCATGGCTTGCGTGCCTCTCGGGCATGGGCGCCTACGCGGCCTATGGTGGAAGCAGCCGGGTATGGGAATTCGCGGCGATCTACTTTCTGATCTGCTACGGGTCGATCGCGAGCTGGGCGTATGTCGGGTCGTTTTTGAGCCGCTATCTGCGCGACGTGCGGCGTGTGAGGCTGTTCAATCGTTTGATGGCGGTTTTGCTCGCCGCGAGTGCGGTTTATCTGTTGATGGCCTAGTTCTTCAGCCGCTGATGCAGCGTCCGCTCGCTCAAGCCATCGCGTGACGGAAGCGCTGTTCACGCGACTTGCCATCGCGCTTCGCTATTCGCGATCCGCTATTCGCTATTCGCTATTCGCTATTCGCTATTCGCTCACGATAGCGTCGAATAGCACGACGCTCAGGCTTCCTGGCCCACGCGCATCGCCGCCCGATATTGCCCCGGCGTAGCCGCAACATACTGCCGGAACGCGCGTTGCAGATGCGCCTGGTCCGCGAAGCCGGCGTCGATGGCGACGTCCGCAATGGCGCGGCCGCGCTTGAGCTGCGCGCGGCTGTAATCCACGCGCCGGTTGACGAGCCACGCGTGCGGCGTCATGCCGTAATGCTGCTTGAACGCGCGGATCAGATAAGACGGCGACAGGTCGGCCGCCGCGCAGATTTCGTCGAGCCGCAGTGCACGCGTGCAGTGCTCGCGGATGTAGTCGGCCGCGCGCGCCAGCTTGAGGTTCCCCTCGTCGGCACGCGAAGGGGCCGGGTTGAGCGCGCGATGCAGGTTCGTGAAGAAGTCGATCACCGCGCCGTGCTTGTGCAACAGATCGCCGTGCGGATCGGTCAGCGTCGCATAGAGGCCGTTGAGTCCGGCATACAGATGCGGCGCGGTGGTCCACGTGGTGGCAAAGCCGCGATAACCGAGGTTGTGGCTGAAGCCGAGTTCGCGCTGCAGATTTGTGAGCCACTGCACGTCCACATAGATCATGCAATAGGACCATGCCTCGTCGGCCACAGGGTTGCACGCGTGAAGCTCTTCCGGGTTCACGACCACCACCGCGCCCGCGCCAATCGGTTGGAGCGACGTGCCCTTCGAGCCGTTCAGGTACGTGCTGTGCCCGCCCGTGACGGCGCCAATGGAAAACGTGTCGTGCGTGTGGCGCGTGTAGCAGACCTTGCGGCCATCCCGCACCGAGCGCGCCTCGACGAAAGGCAACGCGGCATCACGCCAGAACCTGGGCGTGGTGGCATCGTCCTGTGGCACGGCGTGAATGCTGTTCGTATGCGTCGTCATGGATGGCGGATCGAGTGCGGATAGATAAAACGCTGCTACACGGATGCAGGCAAGCCTGGAAGTCAGGTGAAAATCAGCTGGAAGCAGCCGGGAGCGGGTCGACCCATTTTATCCGCGACCCGCGGCACGCGCGAATGGCTCGCATGCGCTCAGGGTTAGTCGCCCAGTTGAGCGAGCCGTTCAAGAAACCTCTGCAGTACGCGATTAAACGCGCGAGGTCGCTGCAATGGCGCGAAATGGCTGACGTCGGGCAGCACGATCCATTGCGCGCCTGGAATGCTGCTTGCGAGATATTCGGCGTGCTCGCGCTTGATGAACTCGTCGTGCTCGCTGTGGATGATCGCCACCGGTACGCGGATTTTGGCAAGGTCCGCGGCCGTGTAGTTCGGCTCGGTGCGCATCATCTCGGTCACGGCGGCAACGAACGCGTCGAAGTCGTCGGGCGTGGCGGAGAGCGCGGCATAGTCGAGCGCGTGCCGCCGAAAGCAGCGGTCGATCACGTCGGTCGGCACGAAGGGCTTCGTGCCGCTCGGGTCCATGTTGCAGCCGAAGAAGAACACGCCTGCAACGCGCTCGGGCGCCTTCATCGCGAGGATCAGGGCGATGCAGGCACCGTCGCTCCAACCCACCACGGGCGCGCGTTGGATATGCAACGCGCTCATGACGGCGAGCACGTCCGACGCCATGCGTTCGTAGGTGAACGGACGCGCGTCGCGCGTGCTGCGTCCGTGGCCGCGGCTGTCGATCAGCAGCACGGAGCGCCCGGCCGCGACGAGATCCGGCACCTGGTATCCCCAGTTGCCGCCATGGCCGAGGCCGCCGTGCAGCAGCACGACCGGCGCGCCGCTGCCATGCAGCGCGTAGCGGATGCGGGCGCCGTCGTGATCCACGTAGCCCTCGTCCGCGGCGGCGGGCAACGTTGGCGCACCGTGTGCTTCGAAGCGGAGCAGGTCGTCGTCGAAGGTTTCCATGTCGAGGTTCCTCGTTGCGTGATGGGCTGTACCTCTACGACGACGAACGAGCCCCTTCCGCTTCGACCGCGACGGGAAGATTTTTTGCGTTCAGCCGGCGATGCGGCGCACGACCTCGACAAACGCGCGCCCTGCTTCATGCAGCGAGCCGGAGTTGTCGATGCGGGTCAGCGCGACGCCCGCCGGCGTACAGAAGGGCGCCTCGCGCGCGAGACGTGCCGCGACCTCGGCAGCGGTCTCGCGCCCTCGCGAGGCGAGCCGCGTAGCCAGCACGTCGGGCGCGGCTTCTACATGAACCACGTGCAGTTGCGCGTACCGCTCCAGCGCGCGGTCCAGATATGCACGGGAACCGTTCACGACCACCGTGCAGCCGCGCGCGAGCCACGCGTCGAGTTCGATACCGATCCCGTAGCGCAAACCGTGACTGGCCCATTCGAGCGCAAAGAGTCCGAGCAATGAACGTGCCTCGAATTCCGCGGACGTGAGCGGCACATGGTTCTCGCCGTTGCCGCTGGGCCGCGTGATGTAGCGGTGCGCAAACAGCACGCGCGGCTCGTGCAGATGTTCGCGCGCGAAGCCGAGCAGCGCGTCTTTGCCCGCCCCGGAGGGGCCCATCACGTAGATCAGGCTGCCGTAGTTGCCCTTCGTCATCGGCTTCGCGCTCCGTTGGCCGTGGCGTCGATGTGTGCCGTGATGCAAGCGCCCGCGAACGGCAGGCGCTGCCACAACACGAACGGTGCGCCCGGCGCGGGTTCGACGAAAAGCGCGGCGCCGTGCACGGGCAACGCGCCGAGTTGCGGCACGCGCTGCGCCCACCAGGCGCACAGCGTGTCGCGTTCGTGGGCGTCGTCGAGCGAACTGGACAGCGTCATGTGAAAGCGAAACTCCTCGAACACGTACGGATAGCCCCACGCATCGAGCAGCTCGCGCTGACGCGGCGTAAGCGGCGCTTCGTGACGGCGGGCGAGATCGGCCGCGGCGAGTGGTGCACGCAGCGGCGCAAGCGTTCGCAGGGCATCGGCAGCGAGCGCGCGCATCTGCGCGTCACCTTCCGACGTGGCCGGACGAAGCGCGACGAAATTGCCGAGCGTGGCGGCCTCGGCCTGCAAGTCGAAGCCGGTCTGACGCTGTGCCCATCTGCACGCGGCCTCGAATGCCTGATGAGACGCAACACCAGGCGCGAGACGGAAAGGCGGCACCAGCGTGCCGTGCCAGCCGTAGCGGCGCGGTGCCTTGGTGAGCGCTCGCAGCGGGTGCTGCAAAGCCGGCGGCTGGGGCGCGGCGAGCGTCACATCGACTTCAGGATCGCGGCCCAGCCACGCGCACCCTTCGGCCCACCAAGGCGACTCGCGCGGCGGCGCGTAATACAGCGCGAAGCGCGCTTCAGAAGACCATTGCGCGTGCGCGTTGCCTGCAAACCCTGCTGCGGCCCCCGCGCTCATAGCTCGTTTTCCACGAGCAGTTGCACGCGATCCGCAGCGAAGTGCGTAACACCGTACTTGATCGGCGTGCCATCCGGATCCACGTCCACGTTCTCGACCCACAGCACCGGCTGCTGCCGGTTGATGTTGAGCCGCCGCGCCACCTCGGCATCGGGCAGCACGCTGCCGATGCGGCTCCACTTGCGCAGGTAGTCCGTGAGGCCGTATTCGGCAAAGGCCTTCGTGCTGCCGCCCGCGCGATCCATGACGGCGGGCAGGTCGGGAAAACGCGCCGCCGGATACCAGCTGCGTGCGTAGGTGAGCGGCACACCGTCAGACTCGTGCAGCGTTTCCATGCGATAGACCAGCGCGCCCGCACGCAGCCCCAGCGCCTTCGCCACCGCAGGGTCGGCCTTCACGCGCGAAGACGACAGCACCTTGCCCGCCGCCGCGTGATGCTGCTGGCGCAGGTTCTCGGTGAAGCGCGTGCGGCGGCCGATCGTGTAGTCGATGGCGCCAGGCTGCACGAATGTGCCGCGCCCCTGCTCCACGCTGACGAGCCCTTGTGCCGCGAGTCCGAGCATGGCGCGCCGCACGGTATGGCGATTGACGTCGAAGCGCCGCGCGAGTTCGCCTTCGCTGGGCAGGCGCCCGTCTTCACCGAAGCCGCGCGCCGCGATTTCAGCGGCCAGAATCTGCTCGATCTGCCGCCATACCGCCACGCCCGCGCCGCGTTCGAGCTGCGTGCCCCGCGTTGCTTCGTCGGTGGATGTCATGGTGCTGTCATTCCCCCAGGTTCAAATAATCGACCTCGCATTGTAGTGCGCAGCGCGTGATGGAAGTATGAAACGCCACGCCTCGCAGAACAGGCGCAATTCTACATCTAAACGTCTAGACGTTTAGATGAATAGATGGTCAAATGGCGGCACTGCATGCCCCCCGCCCGTTTCGACACACGGCATTGCGCCAGAGAGGATCGTCGATGAACGCAACGTCTGCTGAACCTACCCAACCCACGCCTTCAGCGCGGCGCCAATGGATGGCCGTGCTTGCCCGCACGTCTCGCTCCGAACTCGAAGCGGCCCTTGTCCGTGCGCTCGAAGGGCAGCCGCGTCCCGCCTACGACTGGCTGCGCCGGCCCGAGACCGGGCTCGCGATGGTGCGCGGTCGCGTCGGCGGCAGTGGCGACGCATTCAACCTGGGCGAAGCCACGGTCACACGCGCCACGCTACGACTGCGCAGCACGAATAGCGACACATCGAGCGACACGCCAGCCGACGCTGCGATCGGCGTGGCATGCCATCTGGGCCGCGACAAGCGGCGTGCGGAACTCGCGGCGCTTGCCGACGCGCTGCTTCAATTGCCCGATCGGCACGCGCAACTTCACGCGCAGTTGATTGAACCGCTTGCGGCACGCATCGCCGCAGCGCGCTCGGCGCGTGAACAGGCGGTGGCCTCCACGCGTGTCGAATTTTTCACCATGGTGCGGGGCGACTGATGAACGAACCGACTGCAACGAATATGGCTCACCCGACAGCGAATGCGGCGCAGATTGCGCTTTCCGCCTTGACGCCCGGCTTCGCCGATCCCGTTCACGACACGCAAGCGGTCTTCCGCACGCTGCTCGACGCTCTCTCGCGCCCCGGCAGAATCGGCACGATCGAAACGCCGCTGCCCTCCGCGGATACCTCGGGCAGCCTGCGTTCGCGCGCCGATCTTGCCGCGTTCGCCGCACTGCTTGCCCTCTGCGATTACTCCACGCCGGTCTGGCTCGCGCAGCCCGACGCGGTGCTGGGTTCTGCGCTGCGTTTTCACACTGGCGCGCCGCTCACTGAAGAGGCGCACGACGCCGCATTCGCCTACGTGCACGACGCGGACACGTTGCCGTCGCTCGAGCGCTTTTCGCTGGGGGAACCGGAATCGCCCGAACACGCGGCGACGCTGCTGATCCGCGTCACCGCGCTCACGGGCGGCACGCGGGTCGTGCTGCGCGGCCCCGGCATCGAGCATACGCACACCATCGCACCCGTTGGCCTGCCCGCACGCTTCTGGCACGAACGCGCCGCGCTGGGCCCGCTCTTTCCTTGCGGGATCGACTGCTACCTCGTCTGCGGCGCAACGCTCATCGGCTTGCCGCGCACCACGCTCGCGGAGGTGAACTGATGTACGTCGCCGTCAAAGGAGGCGAGCGCGCCATCGAGGCTTCATGGCGTCTGCTCGACGAGGCACGTCGCGGCGACACGCGCGTCGCCGAACTCAGCGTGCGGCAGATTCGCGAGCAGTTGCGTCTTGCCGTGGCGCGCGTGATGACCGAAGGCTCGGTCTACGACGAAGAACTGGCTGCGCTCGCCATCAAACAGGCCGCGGGCGACCTGGTGGAAGCGATCTTTCTGCTGCGCGCGTGGCGCACCACGGTGCCGCGTTTCGGCTACACGTTGCCCATCGAAACCGAAGCGATGCAGATAGAACGCCGCATTTCGGCTACGTTCAAGGATGTGCCCGGCGGTCAGTTGCTGGGCGCGACCTACGATTACACGCAGCGTTTGCTCGATTTCGCGTTGCTGGCTGAAGGTTCGGATGAAGAAGGCAATACGGTTCACGCAACGGACGCGTCGCAAGATGCACGCCCCCCTCTGGAAAGCATGAACACCCGCCACGCGCCCGCCGCCAGTTCCATGCCTCGCGTCGTCGCGCTGCTGGATCGCGAAGGCCTGATCGAGCAGGAAGTGCCCTCGCCTGCGGGCCGTGAGCCCGGCGACCTCACGCGCGAGCCGCTCGCATTCCCCGCAGATCGCGCCACGCGTCTGCAAAATCTCGCGCGCGGCGACGAAGGCTTCCTGCTCGCGATGGGCTACGCCACGCAACGCGGCTACGCGAATTCGCATCCGTTCGCGGGCGAGATCCGCTTTGGATCGGTAGACGTCGAGATGGTGCTCGACGAACTGGGCGAGGCGGTGGTGATTGGCGAAATCGACGTCACCGAGTGCCAGATGGTGAATCAGTTCGCGGGCAGCAAAGACGTACCGCCCACCTTCACGCAAGGTTACGGCCTCGCGTTCGGACACGCGGAACGCAAGGCAATGGCGATGGCGCTCGTGGACCGCGCGCTGCGCGCCGATGAACTCGGCGAGCCGATCGAATCGCCCACCCAGGACGTGGAATTCCTGCTCTCGCACAGCGACAACGTGGAGGCGTCGGGCTTCGTTCAGCACCTGAAGTTGCCGCACTACGTCGACTTCCAGTCGGAACTCGAACTCGTGCGGCGGCTACGTGCCGAGCAGCGGGCTCAACACGATGCCTCACACATTGCGCCACGAGAAAAGGAACACGCCGTAGCACACGTCGCACGCAGCGAAAGCGAACACGAAGCAGACAAGGAGCAAGCGCATGAACGCGCCTGAAACACTGTCGGGCCCAGCGTCGCACGACGCAGAAGGCTACAACTTCGCCTACCTCGACGAGCAGACCAAGCGCATGATTCGCCGCGCCGTGCTCAAGGCCGTTGCGGTGCCGGGCTACCAGGTGCCGTTCGCATCGCGCGAAATGCCGCTGCCTTTTGGCTGGGGCACAGGCGGCATCCAGGTGACGGCGTCGATCATCGGTCGCCACGACACGCTGAAGGTGATCGATCAGGGCTCCGACGAAACGACGAATGCGGTCAATATTCGCCGCTTCTTCGCACGCACGGCGGCGGTGGCCACCACGCGCAAGACCGCGGACGCCACGATCATCCAGACACGCCATCGCATTCCCGAAACACCACTCACCGAGAAGCAGATTCTCGTCTACCAGGTGCCCATGCCCGAGCCGCTGTTCCGGCTCGAGCCTCGCGTGGCCGAAACGCGAAAGATGCATGCGCTTGCGGACTACGGCCTCATCAGCGTGAAGCTCTACGAGGACATCGTGCGCCACGGCAGCATTGCGACCACCTACGACTACCCCGTGATCGTGAACGGCCGCTACCTGACTTCGCCCTCGCCCATCCCCAAGTTCGACAACCCGAAGATGCATCGCAACCCTGCGTTGCAGCTCTTCGGTGCGGGGCGCGAACGCCGCATCTACGCGATTCCGCCGTACACGAACGTGCGCAGTCTCGACTTCGACGATCACCCGTTCGAGATTCAGCGCTGGGAGCATGCGTGCGCGCTGTGCGGATCGCGCGAGAGCTTTCTCGATGAAATGATCGTGGACGACGAAGGCACGCGCATGTTTGTCTGCTCGGACAGCGACTATTGCCACACGCGCCGCGAGTCCGCTGAAAATTGCGCGAACACCGCGACAGGAGACGCCGCATGAAACCGCTCCTCAGCGCACGTCATCTTACGAAGCAGTATGGCGGCCGCAACGGCTGCCGCGACGTGAGCTTCGATCTGTATCCCGGCGAGGTGCTCTGCATCGTGGGCGAATCGGGTTCGGGAAAAACGACGCTGCTCAATGCACTCGCGTTGCGCACGCCCTCCGACGCGGGCACGCTGCACTACACCACCGCGCACGGCGACACGCTGGACCTGTTCGCGCTTTCCGAACCGCGCCGCCGTCTGCTCATGCGCACCGAATGGGGTTTCGTGCAGCAGAATCCGCGCGATGGACTGCGTATCGGCGTCTCGGCCGGCGCCAACATCGGCGAGCCGTTGATGGCGGTGGGCGCGCGCCACTACGGGCAGATTCGCGACAACGCCACGCAATGGATGACGCGCGTCGAACTCGACCCTTCGCGCATCGACGAGTTGCCCACCGCGTTTTCAGGCGGCATGCAGCAACGGCTGCAGATTGCACGCAACCTCGTGACGGGCCCCCGCCTCGTGTTCATGGACGAACCCACCGCGGGCCTCGACGTCTCCGTGCAGGCACGCCTGCTCGATCTGCTGCGCACGCTCACGGGCACGCTGCATCTTTCGGTGCTGATCGTCACGCACGACATCGGCGTGGCGCGACTGCTCGCGCATCGGTTGATGGTCATGCAAGGCGGCGAGGTGGTGGAGTCCGGCCTGACCGACCAGGTGCTCGACGATCCGCAGCATCCGTACACGCAGACGCTCGTTTCGTCCGTGCTGCCCGTATGACGCACGCCCTGCACTGTCTACTGGAAATACCGGAAACCGGAATGTGCCCATGACTTCTACTCTCACGGAACCGCAAACGCAGACCACGGCGCACGACATGGCCCGCGCGTTCGCCGACCGCCCCGCGCTCATGCTGCGCGCCGTCGGCGTGCACAAGACCTTCACGCTGCACGGCCAGGGCGGCATCGAAATCGAAGCGCTCGCGGGCGTGTCGCTCGACGTCGCGCGCGGCGAGTGCGTCGTGCTGGTCGGCCCTTCGGGCGCCGGCAAGAGCACGCTGCTGCGCTGCCTGTATGGCAATTACCTCGCGAGTGCGGGCATGATTGCCGTGCGCTGCGGGGCGGCAGTCGATGGTGCCGAATCCGCGGCTGAAGACTCGACGCGCACGAACCCCGCCGCACACTGCATCGCCATCACGAACGCCGAGCCGCGCGACGTGCTGCATCTGCGCCGTCACATGATGGGCTACGTGAGCCAGTTCTTGCGTGTGATCCCGCGCGTGCCCACGCTCGCGCTCGTCGCGGCGCCGCTCGTGGCGCGCGGTGTGCCCCAAGACGAAGCCGAGCATCGCGCCGCCGCGCTGCTCGAGCGGCTCAACATTCCGAAGCGACTGTGGCCGCTCGCGCCCGCCACGTTTTCGGGCGGCGAGCAACAGCGCGTAAACATTGCGCGCGGTCTGATCGCGCAACATCCGCTGCTGCTGCTCGACGAGCCCACGGCGTCGCTCGATGCCGAAAATCGCGACGTCGTGGCGGATTTGATCGTGGAAGCGCGCGAGCGCGGCGCGGCAATTGTCGGTATCTTCCATGACGAAGACACGCGCCTGAAAGTGGCCACGCGACGCCTCGAATTGCAGCCGCCTTTGTCTTGCGGCGCGAACGCACTCACACTGGCCGCGCTGCATTGAGCGACACGACTATGCCGAACGAAAGCGGTCCTGCATACGCGGCCCGCAGAACAAGGAGCCAACCGATGTTGATCAAGAACGCTCGCATCGTGACGCGAGACGAGGTATTCGAAGGCGTGGTGCGCATCGAGGACGGCACGATCCGCGAGGTCCAGCGCGGCACCACCTCGGCGCCCGAAGCCGAAGACTGGGCCGGCGACTACCTGCTGCCCGGCCTGATCGAGCTTCATACGGACAATCTCGAAAAACATCTCGCGCCGCGCCCCGGCGTGCAATGGAATACCGACGCCGCCTTCGTGATTCACGACGCCCAGGTGGCCGCCGCAGGCATCACGACCGTGTTCGACGCGCTCGCCATCGGCACGCGCCTTTCGGTGGGCGTACGCGGACGCGACGTGCAGATGCGCTGCGCGGCCTCGCTGGAACGCTTCGCCACGCGGCAACTGCTGCGTGCCGAGCACTTCCTGCACCTGCGCTGCGAAATCGCGACCGAAGACGTAGTCGAGCTGTTCGACGAACTGTGCACGCATCCGCTGATGCGGCTCGCGTCCGTGATGGATCACACGCCTGGCCAGCGCCAGTGGCACGACCCCGCGCAATGGCGCCGCTATCAGGAACGGCACGGCAAATGGACCGACGAGCAGGCGGCCACCATGCTCGCCGAACTGGCCGACGAACAGCAGCGTTTCGCCGACACGCATCGCCATCAGATCGTTACGCGCTGCAAGGCCCGCAACATTCCGGTGGCAAGCCACGACGACACGCTCGTGGAACACGTCGAGCAGGCCGCCGCCGAGGGCGTCGCGATCTCCGAATTTCCGACCACACGCGCAGCGGCGCAGGCCGCGCGCGAACGCGGCATCGCCACCGTGATGGGCGCGCCGAACGTGGTGCGCGGCGGCTCGCATTCGGGCAACGTGTCGGCGCTCGAACTCGCGCAGGCGGGCCTGCTCGACATCCTCTCCTCGGACTACGTGCCCTCCAGCCTGCTCACCGCCGCCTTCGAACTGGTCCACAAGGCCGACTGGAGCCTGCCGCGCGCACTGGCCACGGTCTCGTCGGAGCCCGCGCGCCACGCCGGTCTGACGGATCGCGGCGCGATCGAGCCGGGCCTGCGGGCGGACATGGTGCGCGTGACCATGCTCGATGCGCTGCCCGTTCCGCGCGCCACCTATCGCGCCGGCCAGCGCATCGTTTGAGCACCGCGGGGCATGAGCAGAGGCGCGCGCGACATACGTCTGGCATAAAGTCGCAGCCGCGCCTCTAGAGCGACCTTTCGGGACGCCTTCATCGCGTGCCGCCCTGCCGCATCGCAACAGGCTTGTAAAGCCCGCCACGCACGGCTGTCGCGCCCGCGCAAAAGAAGCCGTGCTGCGCCGTGTCGCGATCTGCCTTGGCCGCGCCATCCGGTATTACACTAGCTCCGCTTTAATTTTGACTTGGTAAGCTTGGCGCGCTCTGCTGGCCGCCGGCCGGCGGCCATAACAGGGGCCGGGCGCGACAGGCGCCACCCTCCGCCCTGCGGGCGGCACAACCGCGCGCATGGCTATTCGAACCACTCCGAGGAGTAAAAACAGTGAAAAAACTGCTTGCGGCCGTGACGGTTGCCCTGCTTGCCCTTTCGGCGGGCGCCCATGCCAAAGACTGGACGACGATTCGTTTCGGCGTCGACGCCAGCTACCCGCCGTTTGAATCGAAGGCCTCCGACGGCAAGCTGGTCGGCTTCGATATCGACCTCGGCAATGAAATCTGCGCGCGCCTGAAGGCCAAGTGCGTCTGGGTGGAAAACGACTTCGACGGCATGATCCCCGCACTGAAGGCGAAGAAGTTCGACGGCGTGCTGTCGTCGATGTCCATGACGCCGCAACGCGCCGAACAGATCGCGTTCTCGTCGAAGCTCTTCAACACGCCGACGCGCCTCGTCGCCAAGAAGGGCTCGGGCATCAAGCCGACGCCTGAATCGCTCGCGGGCAAGACCGTGGGCGTCGAACAGGGCACGATCCAGGAAACGTACGCGAAGACCTACTGGGAGCCGAAGGGCGCCAAGGTCGTGCCGTATCAGAACCAGGATCAGGTCTACGCCGACCTGCTGTCGGGTCGCCTTGACGCAGCGCTGCAAGACGCCGTGCAGGCCGACATCGGCTTCCTGAAGACGCCGCGCGGCGCCGGTTACGAGTTCGTGGGCAAGGACCTCGTCGATCCGAAGATTCTCGGCAACGGTGCCGGCATCGGCCTGCGCAAGGAAGATACCGACCTGAAGGCGAAGATCGACAAGGCGATCGCCGACATCCTCAAGGACGGCACCTACAAGAAGCTCGAGAAGAAGTACTTCGACTTCGACGTGTACGGCGGCTGATTCCGCGGTTCTCCGCGCTGTTCTCCCTACAGCCGGCTGCGGCACACGCCGCACCGGCTGCACGGACCGGCCGCGTGAACCAGCAGTACGCAAACGGGCTGCGCGATACGCGCGGCCCGTTTTGTTTTGGCGCGCCGTATCGCCGCAAGCGCGCCTGAACCAGGCCCCAGGCGCGACTCATCGCGGCACGCTCCGCACAGCGTGCCCATATCGGCTAAGATCGGCGGATTCCCTCAACGCCACCTCAACTGTCTTTCGTGCGGCACGCGCTGCACGGACCCCATCGATCATGCAGACCAAGAACCATCCGCTGATTTCGCCGACGCTCGGCACCGCCCGCCAGATCACGAGCTTCCACTACGGCCCTGCCGGCGGGCAGAAGATCTACATCCAGTCGTCCCTGCACGCCGACGAACTGCCGGGCATGCTGGTTTCGTGGGCACTGCGCCGCAAGCTCGCCGCGCTCGAGGCCGCAGGCAAGATGCGCGGCGAAGTGGTCGTGGTGCCCGTACCGAACCCGATCGGCCTGAACCAGCACGTGCTGGGCCACCTGGCGGGCCGCTTCGAATCGAACACGGCGCAAAACTTCAATCGCAACTTCTACGATCTGGCCGCGCTCGTGCTGCCGCATATCGAAGAGCGCCTCACCGGCGACGTGGAGGCAAACCGCAACGCCATTCGCGCGACGATGCGCGAAGTGCTCGATGCGCAGCACCCGAAAACGGAACTGGATTCGCAACGCCTCGCGCTGCAACGCCTCTCGTACGACGCCGACGTCGTGCTCGACCTGCATTGCGACTGGGAAGCGGCGCTGCATCTGTACACGAACCCCGACCTCTGGGACGACGTGGAGCCGCTCGCACGCTATCTCGACGCGAAGACGTCGCTGCTTGCGCTCAACTCCATCGGCAATCCGTTCGACGAGATTCACAGCTTCTGCTGGTCCGATCTGCGCGAACGCTTCGGCGACCGCTTCCCGATTCCGAACGGCTCGATCTCCGTCACGGTGGAACTGCGCGGCCAGGCCGACGTCTCGTACGAACTCGCGGACAAAGACGCGCAAGGAATCATCGAGTACCTCACGCTGCGCGGCGTGATCGACGGCACGGCCGCGCCGCTGCCGCCGCTCGCGTTCGACGCCACGCCGCTCGCCGGCACGGAGCCCATCGTCGCGCCGGCGAGCGGCGTGCTCGTGTTCCGCGCGATGTACGGCGAGTGGGTGGAAGCGGGCACGGCTATCGCGGATATCGTCGACCCGCTCACGGACGAAATCACCACACTCAAATGCACCGTGAGCGGTGTGCTCTACGCGCGGCATCGTGCACGTCTTGCGACGGCGGGCATGGAAGTGGCGCGCGTCGCCGGCGCAACGCCCATCCGCACGGGGTCGCTGCTCTCGCAGTGAACGTCGCGGGCGCCGTTCATAGGCGGTGCCCGTTATTGGGGTGACTCTGCGGCTCAACGCCACGCCTCAATCCAACCCCTTATCGCATCGCATGACCCGATGGCCGGCTTCGGTATCCCGCCGGCCATCGCGCTTCATCCGTCCTGCCTTCCCTCGTCGCCTCTTTCCCTTCGCTGACTCGCGGTGGTTGCACGCGCAAACGCTTGCGCGCCGCTGCGCAGTCTCGTTCTGCACGATTCAGTCGCGCTCTTGTCCCGCGCCTCGCTGCCTATGCGACGCCATCGCTATGTAGCGTCCGCACCACAACTCCCTCCGAAATTCTTGCTGTCACATTCCTTTCGTTGCCGGCCCTTACATTGCAGCCCGTCGCATGACCTGCCGAAGATCAGGTGCGGCTATTGCATTCTTTTCTCCTGGAGAACACGCCTTGAACAAGAAAGTCTTGACCGCCGCTATTCTCGCCACGCTTGGCGGCACCGCCCACGCTCAAAGCAGCGTGACGCTGTACGGCCTGATCGACGCCGGTATCAGCTACGTGAACAACAGCAAGACCTCCACGGGCAGCGACAAGCTGTTCAAGTACGACGACGGCGTCGCGCAAGGCAGCCGCTGGGGCCTGCGCGGCACGGAAGACCTGGGCGGTGGCCTGAAGGCGATCTTCGTGCTCGAAAACGGCTTCAACAGCGGCAACGGCACGCTGGGCCAGGGCGGCGCGATGTTCGGGCGCCAGGCGTTCGTGGGTCTGTCGAAGACCGACGTCGGCTCGCTGACCTTCGGTCGCCAGTATTCGTTCACGACCGACTACCTGGGCGGCAGCTACTCCACGGGCGGTCTGACGGCAGCGGGCAACTATGCCTACCACGTCAACGACATCGACCAGCTCACGTCGAGCCGCATCAACAACGCGGTCAAGTTCAGCAGCGCGAACTTCGCAGGCTTCACGTTCGGCGCGTTGTACGGCTTCTCGAACCAGGCCGGCGCATTCGCGGGCGCGCCGCAGACGGGCACGACGGCCAACCCGGTCGCCGGTTCGTCGCGCGCATACAGCTTCGGCGCGAACTACGCCGCGGGTCCGCTCGGCATCGGCGCGGCCTATACGGACATCCGCTTCCCGAGCCAGGCGTCGCCTGCGTTCACGACGGCGATCTTCGGCATCAACACGGGCACCATCAAGGACCTGCGTTCGTTCGGTATCGGCGCGCGCTACGCGTTCGGCCCGGCCACGCTGTGGGCCCTGTGGACCAACACGCTGCTCTCGCCCATCACGGGTTCGTCGACGATGTACAACGCCTACGAATTCGGCGGCAAGTACGCGTTCACGCCGGCACTGTCGGCGGCTGCGGGCTACACGTACTCGCGCTCGTCGGGCCTCTTCTCGGCGCACTGGAACCAGGTCAACGCCGTGGTGGATTACGCCCTCAGCAAGCGCACGGACGTGTACCTGCTCGGCGTCTACGAGCAGGCTTCGGGCCACCTCGCGAACGGCACGCAGGTGCCGGCGCAGATTGGTTCGAGCACGAGCTACTTCAACACGTCCGGCACGTCGGACAACCAGGTTGCCGTGCGCGTGGGGATTCGCCACAAGTTCTAAGCGGCACATCTTGCCGGCGGCGCACGCGCTACGCGGTGCGTCGCCCATGCATCAGCAGAGCGCCCTTCGGGGCGCTTTTTTTTGCGCGGCTCGCGTTCTTTTCGGGCGGCGGTGCGCTTCTTACGGTCTCCATCGCGCTTCTGGTACCCTTCGCCCTTCCGGCTCATGCAGCACTCGCATGCAGCGCTTTCAGGCATTGGGTAACGAAGCAATGGCAATGGATACTCCTTTCAACGAACGCGGCGTCTCCGTCACGCGCAACGCAATCTCCGCGGCCGGGCAGGTCTTCACGTTGCGTGACGTGCGCGACGTGCGGGTCATCACGGTGGGCAAGAACCGTGTCGTACCGACGGTCATCAGCCTGTGCGGCGTGGCCGTTGCCATCGCGGGCGGCTGGTTCGGCACGGCGGCCGCGCTCGTGTGCGGCGCCATGCTCGTGGTGGTGGGCGGGCTCGCATGGACGACCCAGGACGTGACGCATCGGCTCATTGTCGCGACCGCGGCGGGCGATCGCGAAGCGGTGTCGAGTACGGATGCCGATTTCGTCGCACGCGTGGAGCGCGCGGTGAAAGACGCGCTGGCTGCTGCGAAAACGCAGCAGCAACAGCAACAACAGCAGTAACGAGAGCCGCAGCGGCGACGCCCCGGCCGTGGCGCCTCGCCCCCGCGGCGCCACAATCGCCTCAGCAGATCTCAGCCCCTCTCCAGCGGCTTCACGCGCCAGATGTCGCGCGCGTACTCGGCAATCGTGCGGTCCGACGAGAAGAAGCCCATGCCGGCCACGTTTTCGATAGCACTTTGGTCCCAGGCGCGCGAATCGCGAAAACGGCGATCCACCTCTTCCTGGGTCTTCGCGAACGACGCGAAATCGGCCAGCACCATGTAGTGGTCGCCCCAATCCACGAGCGTGTGGAAGATGTCCGAAAAGCGCAGCGGATCGCCGGGGGAGAAGAAGCCGGTGCGAATCTGGTCGAGCGCCGTGTGCAGTTCGGCGTTTTCTTCGTAGATCTGCCGCGGCCGGTAGCCGCCGGCGCGCAGGTCGTCCACTTCGTCGGAGGAGTGACCGAAGATGAAGATGTTGTCCTTGCCCACCGCGTCGCGAATTTCGATGTTCGCGCCGTCGAGCGTGCCGATGGTGAGCGCGCCGTTCAACGCGAGCTTCATGTTGCCCGTGCCCGAGGCCTCGGTGCCCGCCATCGAAATCTGCTCCGAAAGATCGGCCGCCGGAATGATCAGCTCGGCCACGCTCACGCCGTAGTTCGGCACGAACACCACCTTCAACCGGTCGCCCACCGCGGGGTCGTTGTTGATCTTTGCCGCGACGTCGTTGATGAGCTTGATGATGGTCTTCGCCATGCGATACGCGGACGCCGCCTTGCCGGCAAACATCACCACGCGCGGCACCCAGTCGCGCTGCGGGTTCTCGCGAATGCGGTTGTAGCGCACGATCACGTGCAGCACGTTCAGCAACTGGCGTTTGTATTCGTGAATGCGCTTCACCTGCAGGTCGAAGAGCGCGTCGGGGTCGAAGGACACACCCGTCTGGTGCATGAGCCGATGCCCAAGGCGTATCTTGTTTTGCCGCTTCGCTTCGCGGAACGCCTCAATGAACGCAGGGTCGTTGCGCAGCTCGCGCAGCTTCGCGAGTTCGAACAGATCGGTGCGCCAGTGCGTGCCGATCTGCATGTCGATCAACGACGAAAGCGAGGGGCTTGCCTGCGCAAGCCAGCGCCGCGGCGTGATGCCGTTGGTGACGTTGGTGAAGCGCTCGGGGTACATGCGCGCGAAGTCCGCGAAGATGTCGCGCGTCATCAGTTGCGAATGCAGCTTCGATACGCCGTTCACCTTCTGGCTCGCCACGATCGCGAGATGCGCCATGCGCACGCGCCGCTGCCCGTATTCGTCCACGAGCGAAATGCGCCGGATCAGATCGACGTCGTGGTCCGAATGCTCGCTCACCTGCTTGAGGAATTCGGCGTTGATGTCGAAGATGATTTCGAGGTGACGCGGCAGCAGACGCGCGAGCAGTTCCACGTCCCACGTTTCGAGCGCCTCGGGCATGAGCGTGTGATTGGTGTACGAGAACATCTCCTGCACGTGGGCAAGCGCCTTGTCCCACGGTACGTGATGCACGTCGACCAGCAACCGCAGCAGCTCGGGAATGGCGAGCACGGGGTGCGTGTCGTTCAGGTGCACCGCGACCTTCTCGGAAAACCGGCCAAAAGTGCTGTGCGTGCGCAGATAGCGGCGAATCAGATCCTGCATCGTCGCGGAGACGAAGAAGTACTCCTGGCGCAGACGCAACTCGCGCCCGGCCGGCGTGGAATCGTCGGGATACAGCAGCCGCGAGACGTTCTCCGACGCGTTGCGCGCTTCCACCGCGCGCTGATAGTCGCCCTGGTTGAACGCGAAGAGATCGAACTCCTCCGTGGCGCGCGCGGACCACAGGCGCAGCGTGTTCGTCGCGCTTGTCGCGAAGCCCGGAATCACGGTGTCGTAGGCCATCGCATTCACGTGCTGCGTGTCGATCCACTCAATGCGGCCTTCGCGCTGCACCGTGCGCCCGCCGAAGTGCACCACATACTGAACCTCGGGCCGCGGGAATTCCCACGGGTTGCCCGCGCGCAGCCAGTAGTCGGGCGCCTCCACCTGTTCGCCGTCCACGATCTCCTGGCGAAACATGCCGTACTCGTAGCGAATGCCGTAGCCGAAGCCCGGAATGCCGAGCGTCGCCATCGAATCGAGAAAGCACGCGGCGAGCCGGCCAAGGCCGCCATTGCCGAGCGCGGCGTCGGGTTCGAGATCGGTGAGCGCTTCCATGTCCACGCCGAGACTGGCGAGCGCTTCTTTCATGGGGTCGTATATGCCGAGCGCGAGCAGCGCATTCGTGAACGTGCGGCCGATCAGGAATTCCATCGACAGGTAATAGACCCGTTTCGCATCCTGTTCGTACTGCATGCGCGTGGTCTTCATCCAGCGCGCGACGAGCCGGTCGCGCACGGCGAGCGCTGCCGCGTGGAGCCAATCTTGCGGACGCGCTGCCACGGCGTCCTTGCCGACACCGTACATGAGACGGTTTGAAATGGAGCGCCGCAGCGCCTCGACGGTACTGTTGAGCTGGTCGAACTCCAGATCCACGGTCGTCATCGAAACCTCCCGGAAAAACGATGCGGCTTCCTGCACGCGAATGCCGTGCCAGCAAGGCGGGCGGGGGAAACCGGTCCGACGGGTAAATATGCAGAGTAGGACATTTTGCGCAGTGGAGTGCAGCGAGGGCGATGCATGCCACGGTAAGCCGCAGCGCAACGCAAGGGGGACGTAACGCGAAGTGCATGCGCCGTGCGCCAACATGAAACGCATTGCCATGCAATGCAATGCCGGTGCTGACGAGTGTCATCGCACGATGCACTGAGTGGCACGGACTGCACTGGCCCATGCACGATGCATGCTGTACCGCGCCCGCGTGCAGTACAGTGCAACAGAGTGCACAGCGCGTTGGCCCGCAGCTTGCGAACGCCCGATGGACGAAGCCGGAAAAAATGGAGGCCACCATGAATGCAGCCTTGACCCTGGGGATGCTTCACGCACAGGAACTGTTGCTGGTGTCGGTGATCCGCGCACTGCCGCCCGAAACGCGACGCCGTATCGCGGACGAGTTCCAGGCACAGGCCGAACTCGCCGAGACGCCGCACCCCAGCTCCTCCCGCGACCGCGAGACCGACGACGCATTCAAGGCCCACGTCCGCAAACTGTCGATCCTGCTGGCATCGCTTTCCTGAGGCAACGCTGCGGGTACCGCGCGAACCCACGTCACGACGCCGCCAGAGCGGCTCCGCGAGACGTCAACCCGCGGCGTCCGCCCGGCGTTCCCCGCCTTTCCTGAAGACTGAAACGAGCGAATGGCCGGTAGCACGTCCGCTGCGGTGCCAGTTCGAAGGCGCTAGCCGGAACAGACCGTTAGTTGTGTTATTGCACCGTAAGCCTTGCCCCTTGTCTGGCGGGCCCTCCGGGCTCCGCAGCCTGCCTTTGAAGCGTTCACTGCACGATCACGGCGCCTCTGTAACAATCGCGTGACGGGCTGCCGGCGGGCCGCCGGCCCCAGCCACCGACGAGCCCATCTTGTCCGATACCTCCGCTACCCCAGCCCGCACCGACGATATCGACGAACCGATGTCCGGCAAAAAGCGCCGCGCAATGGCCGCCATCATGCTGGCGGTCGCGCTCGCCACGCTGGACACGGCCATCGCCAACACCGCGCTGCCGGCCATCGCGGCCGACCTGCACGCCGCGCCTGCGGCGTCCGTGTGGATCATCAACGCCTACCAGCTCGCCATGGTCGCGACGCTGCTGCCGCTCGCGGCGCTGGGCGACATCGTTGGACACCGGCGCGTGTACATCTCGGGGCTCGCCACCTTCACGGTCGCGTCGCTCGCCTGCTCGCTCGTTTCCACGCTGCCGATGCTCGCCGCCGCCCGCATTCTCCAGGGCCTTGGCGCAAGCGCGATCATGAGCGTCAACATCGCGCTGATCCGCTCGCTCTACCCCGCGCATCGGTTGGGCCGCGGTGTGGGCATGAATGCGCTCGTGGTGGGCGTGTCGTTTGCCGTGGGACCGACCGTGGCGTCGCTGATTCTCTCGTTCGGCGCGTGGCCCTGGCTCTTCGCCGTCAACGTGCCGCTCGGCGTCGTGGCGCTGGCGTTCGCGCTTCCCGCGCTGCCCGCCACGCCGCGCGGCAGCCATGCTTTCGATCCGCTCGCCGCGTTGCTCAACGTGATCACCTTTGCCGCGCTGATCTTCGCGCTGGGCGAAGCGGCGCAGCGTGCGCCCGCGCCGCGCGTGCTGATTGCGGGCGCCATCGCGATCGTCTTCGGCTGGCTGTTGATGCGCCGTGAAGCAGGGCACCCCGCGCCGATGCTGCCCGTCGATCTGTTCCGGCGGCCCGTATTCGCGCTCTCGGCGCTCACGGCGGTCTGCTCGTTCGCAGCGCAGGGGCTCGCGTTCGTTTCGCTGCCGTTCTATTTCGAGGGCGTACTTCATCGCAGTCAGGTGGAAACAGGCTTTCTCATGACGCCGTGGCCCGTGGTGGTCGCGCTTGCCGCGCCGTTCGCGGGGCGTCTTTCCGACCGCTACCCGCCCGGTCTGCTCGGCGCCATCGGGCTTGCGGTGCTGAGTGCCGGCATGGCCTCGCTCGCGCTGCTGCCCGCCTATCCGACGGTGCACGAGATCGGCATTCGCATGGCGATCTGCGGCGCGGGCTTCGGCTTTTTTCAGTCGCCCAATCTGAAGGCCATCATGTCGAGCGCGCCGCCCGGACGCAGCGGCGGCGCAAGCGGCATCATCGCGACTTCGCGGCTGCTCGGGCAGACCACCGGGGCAGCGCTCGTCGCGCTCAGTTTCAGCATGGCCGGCCGTCATGGGCCCACGCTTTCGCTCGCGGCCGGCGCCGTATTCGCCGGCGCCGCCGCGATTGCGAGCGGCTTGCGGCTCTTCGCGCCGTCGCATCGCCTCGGCACGCCGGTCGGGCCGACGGGTCGCTAGAAGGCAGCCGTCAGGCGATAGCGGGTCGCCACGCGCGAGGCGAATCGGCGAACGTCCGCGCGCCCACCTTCTTCGTTTCGTTTGCGCGAGCCCCGTGGCTGCGCGCGCCTTCCGCTTGATACGATGAGCACTGGCAGCGGCGAGCGCATCGCCGCCCTCTTCTCCTCAGACATTCCCGGCACGGCGCGCATTTTTTTCGCGCCGGCTCAACAGAATCTCCAACGAAACTCAAAGGAAGCGAGCATGACTATCGAAACAGTGGGTGTGGTGGGCGCAGGCACCATGGGTAACGGCATCGCGCAGACAGCCGCCGTCGCTGGGCTCAAGGTGATCATGATCGACGTCACCGACGCCGCGCTCGCCAAGGGCGTCGCCACGCTGACGTCGAGCCTCGAGCGGCTCGTCGCAAAAGACAAGCTGGACGCCGCAACGCGCGACGCGGCGCTGGCCCGCATCGAGACGTCCACGGACTACCAGCGCCTCGCCGCCGCGGATCTCGTCGTGGAAGCCGCCACCGAAAACGTGGAGCTGAAGAACCGCATCCTGAAGCAGATCGAGGCGGTGGTGCAGCCTCACGCGATCATCGCGTCGAACACGTCGTCCATTTCGATCACCTCGCTCGGCGCCACGCTTGCGGACCCCACGCGCTTCATCGGCATGCATTTCTTCAATCCGGTGCCGCTTCTGCCGCTTGTCGAAATCATTCGCGGTCTGCAGACGAGCGCCGCGACGGCCGACTCCGTGCGCGAACTGACGGAGCGCCTCGGCAAGTCGCCGATCGGTGTGAAGAATTCGCCGGGCTTCGTGGTGAACCGCATCCTCGTGCCGATGATCAACGAGGCGTTCTTCGTGCTGGCGGAAGGCGTGGCGAGCGCGGAGGAAATCGACGCGGGCATGCGGCTGGGCGCCAACCATCCCATCGGGCCGCTCGCGCTCGCGGACCTGATCGGCCTCGACGTGTGCCTTTCCGTGATGGACGTATTCCTGAAGGACTTCGGTGATACCAAGTATCGTGCGTGCCCGCTGCTGCGCGAATTGGTCGCCGCGGGGCACCTGGGACGCAAGACGAAGCAGGGCGTCTATAAATACGACTGAGGGACGCGCTGACGTCTTCTTGCCCGTCAGCCTCATTAGCGGCAAGCGTTAGCCCGCAAAAAAACCGACGGGGCGCGCGTCGAGAAACCACACCGCGCGCCCCGCCCGCTCGCACAGTTAGCGTGCGAAATATCCCTTCACAGCCGCGACGAACGTGTCGATGTCCGCACGCGACACGTCGAGGTGCGTCACGAACCGCGACGCGTACAACATCTGCGTGAGGATGCCGCGTTCCTTGAGCCACGCTTCGAGCGGCGCGCAGTGTTCCTTCGGAAACTGCGCGAACACCATGTTCGTGGCCTGCGATTGCACCGTGACCTGATCGATGCTCGCGAGCCCGGCCGCGAGATGCTCGGCGTTCGCGTGATCTTCGGCAAGCCGCTCGACGTTGTGCTCGAGCGCATAGAGGCACGCGGCCGCGAGCACGCCGGCTTGACGCATGCCGCCACCCAGCACCTTGCGCCAGCGGTGCGCGCGCTCGATCAACTCGCGGCTCCCGACGAGCACCGACCCCACCGGCGCGCCGAGTCCCTTCGAAAAGCAGATCGAGACGGTATCGAACGGCGCCGTCAGCGTGCCGACCGGCTGCCCCGACGCGACCGCCGCGTTATAGACGCGCGCGCCGTCCAGATGCGTGGCAAGCCCATGTTGACGTGCGAGCTGCACGGCCTCGGTCACGTAAGCGGGCGGCAGCACTTTGCCGCCAATCGTGTTTTCGAGCGCGAGCAGGCGTGTGCGCGCGAAGTGATCGTCGATGGGCTTGATGGCGGCGGCGATTTTCTCGAGCGGCAGCGAGCCGTCCGCGGCATTCTCGAGCGGCTGCGGCTGGATGCTGCCCAGCACCGCGGCACCGCCGCCTTCGTATTTGTAGGTGTGCGCAGCCTGACCGACGATGTACTCGTCGCCGCGCGCGCAGTGCGCCATCAACGCCGCGAGATTGCTCTGCGTGCCGCTCGGAAAGAAGAGCCCGGCCTCCTTGCCCGCGCGCTCGGCCATGGTGTCCTGCAGGCGCTGCACGGTGGGGTCGTCGCCCCACACGTCGTCGCCCACCTCGGCGCGCATCATCGCGGCCTTCATGCCCTCGCTGGGCCGCGTTACGGTATCGCTACGCAAATCGATCATGCGTCATGTCCTCGTGACGGGTGCAAATGGTGAGACGGGCACACGCAGTGCCCATCGCACAGAGGAGAAAGTGTATTTCCAAACGAAAAGCGTTGCCACGCCGCAGGCGATGGACGCTGAGCTGGCGACGGCCGCGGCGCACGGTTCGCGCCGTATCGGGCAACGTCGGGCAATGCCTCGCGACGGAGATCAGCCGCCTTGCCGCGGCAGATAGCCGAGCGGATCGACAGGCTTGCCGTCGCGGCGCACTTCGAATTCGAGCGTGCCCGCGCCTTTCGCGTCGGCCCCCATCTCGGCGATGGCCTGGCCTTGCGCGACCGCGTCGTCTTCCTTGACGAGCAGCTTGCTGTTGTGGCCATAAGCCGTAATCAGCGAGTCGTTGTGCTTCACGATGACGAGCGGCCCATACGCCTCGAGCCCCGTGCCTGCGTAGACCACGCGCCCCGCGGCGGCCGCTTTCACCGTCTCGCCCTCGGTGCCGCCGATCACGATGCCATTCGTCTTGCCGGCCACGAACGGTTTCAGCACCGGGCCTTGAACCGGCCAGGCGAGCCGCACCGCCGGCGCCGCGTTGGCGCCTGCCATCCCGTTCGCGCCATTAGCAGCCGTGCCGGCACCCGGCGACATGGCCTGCGCCGCGGGCTGCGGCGCCACCCTCAGGACCTGGCCGGGCAGCGGTGGCACGTCCGCGGCAATGTGGTTCCAGTCTGCGATGTCCTGCTTGCGCTGGCCGAACGCCGCTGCAATGCCCGCTACGGTATCGCCAGGGTTGACGCGGTAATAGCCCGCGGGCACCGGCTGCTGTGTGCGCTGCACACTCGCGCTCGGGTAGGTGGGTTGCTGTTCCCAGGGCATCCAGCCGGTTGTACAGCCGGAAACGAGCACGACCGTTGCACCGGTGCTCGCCGCCGCCTTTGCCAGCGTCCTTGCCAGATCCATGCCCACGTTGCGCTGCTGTCGAATCATCGTTGTTGTCCTCCGCTCGCTGATGCCAACCCACATTCGATTGCCGCAAGCCGCGGTTCGTTCGCGCGAATTCACCGACCGGCGCCGTGGCCGGGGCCGGCGCCCGCGCTACACGCTGCCTTCCGACTCGATTACAAGAATTCTGGCTTCCCCAATGGGATGCGCGACGTGTTCGGTGCCCATCGACGCAAAGAAGATGTCGCCGGCTTCCAGCACCGTGCTCTGCTCCGCGCCGTTGTCGCGATAGCGCATCTCCACGCGGCCGTCCAGCACCGCGAACACCTCTTCGCCGTCGTTCACGTGCCAGCGGTACGGCTGGTCGGTCCAGTGCAGCCGCGTGGTGATGCCGTTCATGTTGGCGATGTCGAGCGCGCCCCATGCGCGCGGCGCCGTGAACGTCTTGCTGCGTATGATTTTCATGATGTGGGCGCTGAACGGCCCGGCTGCGTACGGTACCTGACCGGAGCGGCGCCAGGAACACGATGGGCAGACGGAACCGGCAAAGCTGATGAATGGAGAGCCCGATTATAGGGCGCATGCGCAACCGGCGTGCCCGGCGCGAGGTCGGCAACTGCGGCCGCAGGCGCATTGCATCACGAGACTGCTGGCCTATACTGGGTCCTGCTGCCCAGTTTCCCTCCACTCACCGTTTGCCACGTCGCAAGCCATATCGGTAAGGACCGCCAGCATGAACAAAGCCACTTTTCTGTCCGTGCAGTTGAACCTCGAGGATATTGCAGCGTCGCCCGGTCTCGTCGAATTGCTCAATACACACCTCGTCTTCGCAGCGGACGTGGCCGAAGCCGCCGACGAACTCGTCCAGCTCGCGAGCGTGGCCCGTCTGTCGGGCGGCGTGGAAGCGAAAGTCGAAGTGTCTGCGCTTGCCATCGAGCGTTTGCGCGATGCACTCGATACGCTGAGCGGGTACGACGAAACCTGGCTCTTTGCCCTCGAACCGAGCGAGGGCCTGTTCGACGATCTCACGCGGCGGCATACGCTGCATTGAAGGTTCTCGCATCGGCACAATGCCGGCGCGCCACCCCATAAAAAAACGCGGACCGGGTAACCGGTCCGCGTTTTTTCATTCCCTCTGACACGTTATCCGCGTCGCCTGCTTCCAGCCTGCGCTGCTACAGGCACCCGCCAGGCAGCGCAACTGCTTTAGTGCCCGAAGTACACGCCGAGGTTCGGCGCGGTCTTCGTCGCCGCGCTACCTGCTGCGGACGACCCCACCGTTTGCGCACCGTAACCGCTCGTGTCGGCTTGAGCCAGTTGGGCCTGCGCCGCGACACGCTGTTGGGCGGCCTGGATGTCGGCCGGGTAATCGACGCGGTCAGCCGCCGGGTTGTAGCCGGCCTTTTCGAGCTGGATCAGTTCGGCACGCACTTGCGCACGCGTCACAGGCTGGTTCGACTGCGCAAACGACGCCACCGGAGCGGCGAGCAGCGTGGCAACGGCAACTGCGGAAACAAAAGACTTTGCATTCATGATGACCTCCGAAACTTGTCTGTTTTGGCTGCCCGACACCCTGTCGTGCAGCGCTTGAAGACAAGTCTAGGCAAGACATCCTCTAGGGGAAACCCTTACTTTGACCAAAGTCTATTGTTCCAATCGCAATAATGAAGCCGAAAATGGCCGATTGAAACAATCGATTACAGCAATAGTCCGCGCCACCCGCCCGCTCCGTCACGCCCAATGCGCGTGGAAACTGCCCGGCTTGTCCACGCGCTCGAACGTGTGCGCACCAAAGAAGTCGCGCTGTGCCTGTACGAGGTTCGCGGGCAGACGCTCGGAGCGGTAGCCGTCGAAGTAGGCCACCGCGGACGCGAACGTGGGCACCGGCACGCCGGCCGTCACCGCGGCCACGACCACCTCGCGCAGCGCGCTCTGGTAGCGCGCCGCGATATCGCGGAAGTACGGATCGAGCAGCAGGTTGGCGAGCGCCTTGTCGTGGGCATAGGCGTCCGTGATCTTCTGCAGGAAGCGCGCGCGGATGATGCAGCCCGCACGGAAAATCTTCGCGATCGTGCCGTAGTCGAGATCCCACTTGTACTCGTCCGACGCGGCACGCAGTTGCGCGAAACCCTGCGCGTACGAGATCACCTTGCTCAGGTACAGCGCGCGGCGCACTGCTTCAACGAACGCGGCGCGGTCGCCCGAAAAGGGCTTCGCCTGCGGACCTTCGATCACTTTGCTTGCGGCCACGCGCTGCGTCTTCAGCGACGACAGCACACGCGCAAACACCGATTCGGTGATGAGCGGCAGCGGCACGCCGAGGTCGAGCGCGTTCTGGCTCGTCCACTTGCCGGTGCCCTTTTGCGCGGCGCGGTCGAGAATCACGTCGACGAGGTCCTTGCCCGTTTCGTCGTCCTTCTTGCGGAAAATCTTCGAGGTAATCTCGATCAGGTAACTATCGAGTTCGCCCTGATTCCACTCGGTGTAGACGTCGGCGAGTTCCGCGTTCGACAGCCCCGCCACCTGGCTCAGCACCGCGTAGCTTTCGGCGATCAGCTGCATGTCGCCGTACTCGATACCGTTGTGCACCATCTTCACGTAGTGGCCCGCGCCGTCCGGGCCCATGTAGGCGACGCACGGCTCGCCGTCGGGCGCCTTCGCGGCGATTTCGGTGAGGATAGGCGCCACGAGGTCGTAGGCTTCGCGCTGGCCGCCCGGCATGATGGACGGCCCCTTGAGCGCGCCCTCTTCGCCGCCCGACACGCCCGTGCCGATGAAATGAAAGCCCGCCTTCGCGAGTTCCTGGTTGCGGCGGATGGTGTCCTGAAACGGCGTGTTGCCGCCGTCGATCAGAATGTCGCCCTTGTCGAGCAGCGGCTTGAGCGCCGCGATGGTGGCGTCGGTCGGCTCGCCGGCCTTCACCATCATGAGGATGCGGCGCGGCTTTTCGAGCGAGGCCACGAATTCCTCGAGCGTGTGGGTCGGCACCAGCTTGCGGTCGGGGAATTCCGCGATCAGTTCGTCGGTTTTTTCGCGGCTGCGGTTATAGACCGAAACCGCGTAGCCCCGGCTCTCGATGTTGAGCGCCAGATTGCGTCCCATCACGGCCAGCCCTACTACGCCGATTGCCTGTTTGCCCATGTCGGTTCTCCACTTCAGAAAACGGGGATGCCGCGTGCGCGTTGCGCTCACTGCGCGGCGTCGAGGGTCAAAGGATAAGGGAAATGGCCGTTCGCTGCCCTCGCGTGCTCATCGACGGCAATTCGCGGGCCCGCTCAGGAGAGGTCTCAATACGGGCCTCAGCACGGGCCTCAGTACAGGCCCGTCTTCAGGCGCTCGGGCAGCTCGCGATCGTAGGCCACGGCATCGAAATCGTCGCGGATGCTTTTGATCATTTCGCCCGCGCTCGGCAGCAGCGAACGCTCGACGTGCTGCGCCGGGTCCCAGAGTTTCGAGCGCACCAGCGCCTTCGAGCAATGAAAGTAGACCGCATCGACGTCGATCATCACCACCGTGCGCGGCCGCTTGCCTTCCACGGCGAAGCTCTCGAGCAGCGCCTCGTCCGTGCTGATGCGCGCGCGCCCGTTCACACGCAGCGTCTCGCCCACGCCCGGCACGATGAAGAGAAGCCCCACGTGCGGCTGCGCGAGGATGTTGCGCAGACTGTCCACGCGGTTGTTGCCGATGCGGTCCGGCATGGCGAGCGTGCGTTCGTCGACGATGCGCACGAAGCCCGGCGCGTCGCCGCGCGGCGAGCAATCGAGCCCTTCGGGGCCCGCCGTCGCAAGCACGACGAAAGGCGAGCGTTCGATGAACTGCCGGTAGCTTTCGTTGACGTAGCGGATTTCCTTGCGCACGGACCGCTCATGCGGCTGACCGTAAAGCGCTTCCAGTTCTTCGAGTGTGGTGAGCATCGGCACGTCCTTGTCGTGATGGCAATGGAGTTGAGTTGGGAATCTGACGCGTTGCGGGCGCGTTACGGTGCCGTTGCAAACCTGCTGCAAACCCCGCGATGAGCCTGCTTCGAGCCCTCTATCCAGTAGCGGCCGCGAGTTGTCCCGCGAGCGCGGCCAGCGTCTCGCCGCACGGCGCCTCCACCTTCAACGCGAGCATCGGGTCCGCACGTGTCTTGCCGAGATTGATGGCCGCAACCGGCTTGCCCGCACGCTCGGCCCACACGCAGAAGCGAAAGCCTGAATACACCATGAGCGACGAGCCCACCACGAGTACCGCGTCGGCCGCATCGAGCGCGGCGCTCGCGGCTTCTACACGCGTGCGCGGCACGTTCTCGCCGAAGAACACGACAGCGGGCTTCAGCATGCCGCCGCAGACCTCGCACACGGGCACGCGAAACGCGGCGAGATCGGCCCATTCGATATGCGCGTCGCCGTCCGCAGCGGGTTCCGCGTTGGCGCCGGCAAAGGCCGGGTTGTCGCGCTCCAGGGTCTGCTGAAGCGACGCGCGCGAATACGCCGTGCTGCAGTCCATGCACGTCACGCCGCCAATGCTGCCGTGCAGCTCGATCACGTTCGCGCTGCCCGCGCGCTGATGCAACCCGTCCACGTTCTGCGTGACGAGCGCGGCCACGTGTTGCGCCGCTTCGATGCGTGCGAGCGCGCGATGCGCCTCGTTCGGATGCGCGTGCGCGACCACGGGCCAGCCCACCATGCTGCGTGCCCAGTAGCGCTGCCGCGCCTCGTGCGAACCGACGAACGCCTGCAACGTGATGGGCGGCGAACGCTTCCATTCGCCGTTTTCGTCGCGATAGCCGGGAATACCGGAGTCGGTGCTGATGCCCGCGCCGGTCAGCACGAAAAGCCGCGGATGCCGGCGCACGAAGTCGTGGAGCGCCGCAAGTGCGGCGGGGTCGATGGCGGGAGACAGAAGGTCGGTCATGAGCGAGGCTTTACGCGCGGGGTTTTCTGCTGTGCCTCGTGCGCATGCTCCGCGTGAGCCGCTTGTCGCGCCTCCCACGCTGCGAGCGCGGCGCGGTAGCGCTCGCACGCCTCGTCGTAGAGATCGAAAACGCAGGGCGCGCAGCCGCCGCGACAACAATCGTCATCGGTGGGGCGCAGAGGTGGTTGCGGACGAGGATCGTCGGGGTGCAGGCAATCGTGCACGGCAGACAAACGAAACGGCATGAACGCGATCGCGCCAGTATACGGGAGCGCCGCTGATCGCGCAGACGGCGCCGCTGCTGTCACGCGCCCGCGCCGTCTGCCTGCCGTGCCGTCACGCCGTGCCGCCCTTGCGCACGATGAGCCGATGAATACGCTTGCCCGACGATGCGCTTACCTCCTCGCGGTCGAACAGCACGGTGTCGTCGGCGCTCAGTGCGTCGAGCACTGCGGCCTTGTCGAAGGCAGCGTAGAGCCGTCCGTTGCCGTCGCGCTGCGAGGCGTCCGCGGTCACGCGCCAGCTCAGGTAAACCGTACCGCCCGCATGCGTGATGTCGAGCAGCCGCTGCACGGCAGGCGTTACCGCCGCGGGCTCGAGATGCATGATCACGGTCTCGCACAACACGTTCTCGTAAGCACCCGATGCGACGTTCGCGAGTTCGGGCAACACCGCGTGCTCGAAGCGCAGCCCCGGGTGCAGCGCACGCGCCGCTTCGAGCAGCCCCTCCGATGCATCGAAACCGCACGCATCGTAGCCATGCGCCGCGAGCCACGCCGTGTCGCGGCCCGCGCCGCAACCCACGTCCGCCGTAGGCCCCGGCCTGAAGTAGCGCTCGAGCAACGCGTACATGTCGTCGGGCGCGGGCTGCGTGTGCCATTCCTGCGCGTACGCGGCCGCACGGGTGTCGTAAGCGTGTACGGTCTGTGTGTCCATCGTCATTGCTCTCCGTTGTTGTTATCGGTTCGCGCGGCGTGGTCAGCCGCGCCCCACGAACGGCATCTTCGTCGCCATGATGGTCATGAACTGCACGTTCGCGGCGAGCGGCAGTTCCGCCATGTGCAGCACCGCGTCGGCGACGTGCGAAACGTCCATCAGCGGTTCCACGGCGATTTCGCCGTTGGCCTGCGGCACGCCGCGCGCCATGCGCTCGGCCATTTCCGTGGCCGCGTTGCCGATGTCGATCTGCCCGCAGGCAATGTCGTACTTGCGTCCGTCGAGCGATACGGACTTCGTGAGCCCCGTAATCGCGTGCTTGGTCGCGGTGTACGCAATGCTGTTGGGTCGCGGCGCGTGCGCGGAAATGGAACCGTTGTTGATGATGCGGCCGCCGCGCGGCGACTGCGACTTCATCAACGCAAAGGCCGCGCGCGTACACAGGAACACGCCGGTGAGGTTCGTATCCACCACGGCACGCCAGACGTCGACGTCGAGTTCGTCGATCTCCACGGGCGGCCCGTTGCGTCCCGCGTTGTTGAAGAGCACGTCGAGCCGCCCATAGCGCGAACGAATGGTGTCGAAGAGATGCGCGACGCTTGCGGCATCCGCGACGTCGCAAGGCACGGCCAGCGCTTCCTGACCGAGTTGCTGCGCTTCGGCCACTAGCGCATCGAGCAGCGCGGCGCGACGCCCTGCCAGTACCACGCGATAACCGTGCGCGAGGAGACGCTTCGCCACGGCGCGCCCTATCCCGCTGCCCGCACCCGTGACGAGTGCAACCTTGCCTGCGCGCGGATCTGCCGCGCTGCCTTCATGACCCTGGACCTCTGTTCCCATGCTCACCTTGCCTTGTCTCCTTGATGTGATGCATACGATTGGCGCGTGCCGCGCATGACGTCATGCGGCGCGCGTGCGGGACATGCCTGCGGCGACGTCGTTTTCGCTTTGCGTTTCGAGCTTGCCGCTTCGGCACGCCGCAAGGAACACATCGTAGTCGTGCTCCGCCTTGTCTGCATAGACGCGCGCATACGCCGCGAGCGACTGCGGGAACTGATCGCTGCGGCCCATGTAGGCGGCAATCTCGATGGCCTCGCCGCTCGCCTTCGCATGCGCCCGCGCGAGCGCCCAGCCGCAGAGCCGCGCGTAGCTTTCAAGCAGCATGCTGTCGAACAGACCGACATTCGCGGCAAGCTTCCTGTCGCGCCATTCGCGCACATGGAAGGAACGCTGCGAGGCACGGGTGGTCCAGCCTGCAAAAACGTCTCTCGTAGCCTGCAGCAGATGCTGCGCCATCGCTACGCGCTCGCCGTCATGACGTGCGGGCAAGGCGCGTGGCGAGCCGGCATCGACGTATCGCGCAACGGCGGACGGGTGCGATTCCCTCGCCTGAAGAAAGAGCGGCTTGTCGTGATGATCGGTGCACAAGAGCACGAAGTCCCGGCTCGCGCCGTTCTCGACCTCGATCTGGAAAGCGAGATCCTGAAGCGTGAATTGATCGAGCAAGGCGCGCCGGTCGTGCGCCAGCGTCACGCGATACTGCTCCCACATCGGCTCGATCACGCTGCGCCAGTCTGCGCCCTCTTCGAACCCGCCCTCGTCGGGGGCGAACAACGGCGCGGCGTGCTCTGCGCGAAATAGCGTGGGCGGCGCGTTGCGCCATGCGAAGCCGTGCGCAGTGCGATCGACGAGCGAGCCGGGCGCGCTGCCATCCGCCCCCGCCGCGCCCTTTTCCAGAGCGCGCCGGATGGCGCGACGCGCCTCCGGTGCCAGCGCGCTTTCGATCATGTGGTCGAACGTGATCGTCTCGTGCCACATCTCGACGGCGCCGTATTGCGCGTACTGACGCATGCGGTCGCGATACTGCGCCACGGCGGCCAGCACCAGTTCTTCGGCCGCGCGGCTGGATAGCCGCCGCTGACGTGCCGCCAGCACGAGGCTCACAGCGAGGCGCTTCACGTCCCATTCCCACGGGCCTATCGCGGCTTCGTCGAACGCGTCGACTTCGAACGCCAGCTCGCGCCCGGCAGTGACGAAGCCGCAGAAGTTGAGCAGATGCGCATTCCCGCAGAGGGGCACAAGCATGCCGGTATGAGGCACGCGGCTCAGGTCATGCGCATGCAACGCCGCGCTGCCGAGAAAGAACGCGAGCGGCGACACCGCCATGCGGCCGTGATGCAGCGCCACGAACCGCGGTGCGTAGTGCGCGGCCTGCTCGCGCAGCGGCGCGAGCGGGTCGCGACTCAGATCGCCGATCTGACGGTGCGACGAACGCTTCATGTGTTCGCGCACGGCGCGGCCCTTCGCATGCCGGTACTCGATGGTGCTGCCTTTCATGCGGCTCTCCGTTGTGTTCGATGTCGTGCAGCGGATTAAACAGTGCAGCCGAAACCCGCGCAAGGGGACTCGCGCGCGTGCCGCACGCTACAATCCGCGCATCCCCCCACACTGGTGATGTGCCATGTCCCTCTCCGCCTGGCTCTTCTTCCTGCCCGCCTGCTTTGCCCTCAACATGGCGCCGGGCCCGAACAACCTGCTCTCCATCAACGCCGCCGCGCGACACGGTTTCCTCAAGGCGGTCATTGCCGGCGCAGGCCGCCTCGTCGCCTTTGCGACGATGATCGTGCTGACGGCGACGGGCCTCGCGGTCGTGCTGCAAGCCTCCGAACTCTTTTTCCTCGCGATCAAGCTGGCGGGCGCCGCGTATCTGGTCTGGCTCGCCATCCAGCTCTGGCGCAGCGATGCCGGGCCGCTTGCTGCGATGGCCGACGACGGCGGCTCGCTTGCGCACATGGTCCGGCGCGAGTGTTTCGTCGCGGCGGGCAATCCCAAAGCGATCCTCGTTTTCACGGCGTTTCTGCCGCAGTTCGTCGACATCGCGAAGCCCATGCTGCCGCAGTTCACGGTGCTCGGCGCGAGCTTTCTCGTGCTCGAATGCATTGCGATTGCGCTCTACTCCGCGGCCGGCGTGTATCTGGCGCGCTGGCTCGCGCGCGCCTCGGTGCGCCGCTGGTTCAACCGTTGCTGCGGTGCGTTCCTTGGCGCCATCGGCGTCAGTTTCCTGTTCGCACGCCGCGCCTGAAGGCGTTCATAAGCCATTCCTAATGGTTGAATCGAAAAACTTTAACTGTCGTGAATCGACATTGCCTCCTATGCTGTGATCATCGCCCTCGCCGGCGCGCCCGGTTCCCGTTCGCCTGAACGGGACGCGGCGCAGCGCCCACGCGTGCAAAGGGCAACCGGCCTTTCATCGTCAGTGGGGATGTCATCATGAAGATCTGTATCTTCGGGGCGGGGGCAATCGGCGCGCTCATGGGGGTGGAACTCGCACGCGCGGGCGCGGACGTGAGTTTCGTTGCGCGCGGGCCGCACCTCGCCGCCATGCAGGCCAACGGTGCGCGGCTTCTGATAGACGGCGAGGAACACGTGGCCAGGGTGCGTTGCACCTCGGACCCGCGCGAACTGGGCGTACAGGACTACGTCATCATCACGCTCAAAGCCCATTCGGTCGCCGGCGTCATCGATTCGATGCAGCCGCTCCTGGGTAGCCACACCGCCATCGTTACGGGCACCAACGGCATTCCGTACTGGTACTTCTATCAGCACGGCGGCAAGTTCGCGGGCACGCGGCTGGAAAGCGTCGATCCGGACGGCGCGCAATGGACGCGCCTCACGCCTGAACGCGCCATCGGCTGCGTGCTGTATCCCGCTGCTGAAATCGCGGCGCCTGGCGTCATCAAACACGTGTACGGCAAGAAGTTTCCCATCGGCGAGCCGAGCGGCGAGCGCACGCCGCGCATCCAGCAATTGCACGAGATCATGCAGGCCGCCGGATTCGATGCGCCGATACGCGACAACATTCGCGACGAAATCTGGCTGAAGCTTTGGGGCAACCTCTGCTTCAATCCGATCAGCGTGCTCACGCATGCCACGCTCGACATCATCACGAGCGACCCGGCCACGCGCGCACTGTCGCGCACGATGATGCTGGAAGCCAAGCGCATTGCCGAGCAGTTCGGCGTGCACTTTCGCGTGGACGTGGAGCGTCGCATCGATGGCGCAGGCGCGGTGGGCGCGCACAAGACCTCGACACTCGTCGATCTGGAACACGGCCGGCCGCTGGAGATCGATCCGCTCTTGACCGTCGTGCAGGAGATGGGGCGACTGATTGGCGAGCCGACACCCACCATCGACATCGTGCTCGGCCTGGTAAAGCAGCGCGAACGGATGGCGTTGCAGGGCGCGTGATATCCGCGTCTCGCGCGCGTACGTCATTGCTGCGTACGTCATTGCGCACAGCCCTGACGCAGTAAAAACAAAAGGCGGGCCGTGTCAGCGGCCCGCCTTTTTTACGCCCGCTGCCGCATTACTGCGCGAGCGAGAGCCATACCGCCTTCGGCTCCGTGAAGTTTTCGATCGCCACGTCGCCGTGCTCGCGCCCGAAACCCGAATCGCCCGTACCGCCCCAAGGCAGGCGCACGTCGGTATAGCCATAGGTATTGATCCACACCGTGCCCGCGCGCAATTCGCGCGCCATGCGATGCACGCGCCCGATGTCGGCGCTCCACACGCCGGCCGCAAGACTGTAGGCGGTGCCGTTTGCGATACGCACAGCGTCCTCTTCGTCTTCGAAGCGGATCACGCTCGCCACCGGTCCGAAGATTTCCTCCTGCGAAATGCGCATCTCGTGCTCGACGTTCGCGAACACCGTGGGCTCCACATAGAAGCCGCGTTCGCCGATGCGCTTGCCGCCCGTGACGAGCGCCGCGCCCTCGTCGCGGCCAATGCTCACGTAGTCGAGCACGGTCTTCATCTGCGCTGCGGAAACGAGCGGCCCCATGGACGTGTCGCGCCCCGACGGGTCGCCCACGCGAATCGCTTTCGCGCGTGCCGCGAGTCGCTCCACCACGTCGTCGTAGACATCGCGATGCGCGAGGATGCGCGAACCCGCGGAACACACCTGCCCCGTGTTAAAGAAGATGCCCGACGCCGCCGCGCGCACGGCCTGGTCGAGATTCGCATCGGCGAAGATCACGTTTGCGGACTTGCCGCCCAGCTCGAGCGTCACGCGTTTGAAGTTGCCCGCGGCGCCTTGCAGAATGCCGCGCCCCACCGAGGGCGAGCCCGTGAAGGTGACCTTGTCCACGCCAGGATGCGCAACGAGCGCGTCGCCCACCACCTTGCCCTTGCCGGTCACGATGTTGAGCACGCCGGGCGGCACGCCGGCTTCGAGCGCGAGTTCGCCGATACGCAGCGCCGAAAGCGGCGTGATCTCCGCCGGCTTGACCACGAGCGTGCAGCCGCACGCGAGCGCGGGCGCAATCTTCCACATGCCGATCATGAGCGGGAAGTTCCACGGCACGATCGCGCCCACCACGCCTACCGGCTCGCGCACCGTGTAGGTGAGGGCGTCGGGACGCACGGGCACCACCTGCCCGTTGATCTTGTCGCACCAGCCCGCGTAGTAGGCGAGCGTGTCGATGGCGGCCGGGACGTCCTGGCGCATCACGGCGGCGATGGGCTTGCCCGCATCGAGACTTTCGAGCGCCGCGATCTCGTCCTGATGCTCGCGCAACAACTCGGCGAAGCGGCCCAGAATGCGCCCGCGTTCGCCGGCACGCATACCGTTCCAGACTTTCAGCGCGGCACGCGCGGCCCGCACGGCGACGTCGACATCCGCCACCGTGCCTTGCGCAACGAGCGCGATGGGCTCTTCCGTGGCCGGGTTCAGGTCGACGGAATAGTCGCCGCCGCTGGGCGCAATGCGCTTGCCGTCTATCAGCAGATCATGGCGGATGAGGTCTGCGTGGGTGGTTGATTCCATGGTGAGACTCCTTGCATCGATCGAAGGGTTGCAATTCGCTCGCTCCGCGTGGTGGTTCACATGGGCGCTGCACGCTGGATCGCTCGCGGGCCTTCGCGTCCCCGGATGCAAGGCCCATGCCTCAGGCGATGCGCGCCGTGAAGGACGGCGGTCGCTGCGCACCGTGCGACGATGCGACCGTGCGCACCGGAGGGCGGGCGAGAGCGGCGGCGGTATCAGGGGCGTCCGGCGATGCGGCTTGCACGCTTTTGTCTACGGCTGCGGTGTCGCCAGGGGCTGCGGCTGCTGCGCTTGCCGCTTCATTCGTCCCTTCGCGGGCATAGTCGACAAGCTGCTGCCACACCGCTTCAGCATTCGGACGCAGCGAGCGGTTCTTGCGCCGCACCAGCATGGTCGTGAGCGTCACTTCGGGTTGCAGCACGCGCACCGCCAATGCGGCGGAGGGCGCGGGCCAATGCGCCCCCACGGGCAACAGTCCCACGCCGAGCCCGAGTTCCACCATCCGCAGCACCGCGGCGAGATGGCCGAGCTCCTGAACCGGTGCCGCATAGGGCGCGCGCGCGGCCAGTGCCCGCGCGATGACACCGTGGCCGCACGCGTCGTCGTTGAGCGTAATGAGCGGCGTCGCATCGAGGTCGCACCACGTAAGCGCGTCGCGTTGCGCGAGCACGTGGCCCACAGGCAGCACGGCGCAAAGCGGCGTCGTGAAAAGCGGCTGTGCTTCGATGGTGCCGGCCGCCGCGACCGTTGCGTTCCCAGCTACCAGCGAATCCGCGATCAGCGCGAAATCGACCTCGCCCTGCTCCACGGCCGGAATCGCAGCGGCTTGCGGCAAATCGCGAATGCGCACGGCAAGCGCCGGAAATGCGGCAGCGCACTGCGCGAGTCCCAGAGGCAACCAGCCGGACGACAACACGGCATTGCTGGCCAGCGCCACGACACCGGTATGGCCGACGCACGACGCGCGGCCCTCGTTGAGCGCGAGTTCGATCTCGTCGAGCAACCGCCCAATGCGTTGCTCGAGCCCCGCGCCCGCCGATGTCAGCGCGACCTGGCGCGTGGTGCGATCGAAGAGCCGCAGATCGATGGCATCTTCGAGCTCGCGAATACAGCGGCTCACTGCGGACTGCGTGAGCCCGAACTCGCGCGCGGCGCGCGTGAAACTGCGCTCACGCGCCACCGCCACGAAAACCTTCAACTGATGCAGCGAAACGTTCATGTGCGACCGTTCCTTCGATGAAGCCTTGCACGCTTACGCGCTCTTGCCTCTCGCCTTCCTGCTCACGTGATTACTCGCCGGTCTGCTCAGGCCAGTGCGAGAGCCGCGACGCGCCGCCGTTGCCATTGCGCACCGCACCGGACAAGGCTTCGCCCGATTCGATCCAGCGTGCCCGCATGGGCTGCAGAATGAACTTGGCCGATACACCCGCGGCAATCGTAATGACCGCGGAGGCCACGAACACCGCGCTCCACCCGCCCGTTGCGGAAAGCACCGACGCGATCGGCACGAGCAGCGACGCTGTGCCCTTCGCCGTGTAGAGCGTGCCTGCATTTGCAGCTGCGTACTTGCTGCCGAACGTGTCCGCGCAAATGGCCGGGAAGATCGAGAAGATCTCGCCCCAGAACAGGAAGATGAGCGCGGCGAACACCATGAACGCATAGGGGTTCGTGCCGAACTGCATCATGCCGAGCAGCGAGAGCCCTTCGCCGATGAAGATCAGGAACATGGTGTTCTCACGGCCGATCTTGTCGGAGATGAACCCGCATAGCGGACGTGTGAAGCCGTTGCAGATGTTGTCGATGGAAAGCGTGAGCGTGAGCAGCGGCAGCGTTGCGCCAAACACCGTCATCGGTATGCGGGCCAAGCCCCAGTCCTTCGCGATGGGGCCGATCTGCGCGGTGGCCATCAGGCCGCCCGCCGCCACCGCGACAAAGCACACGTAGATGACCCAGAACACCGGCGTCTTGATCATCTGCCCTGGCGTGAAGTCGATGCGCGATACCGCGAAGCGCTTCTTCTGCGCAGTCACCGCACGGATCTGAGGCTTCCTGAGCAGCAGCGCGAGCACGAAGATCGCGATGCCCTGCAGCAGGCCGAAGAACAGGAAGGTGTGTTCGTAGCCCGAGCGCGTGATCATGTTGGCAATCGGAATCACCGTCACGGCAGCGCCTGCGCCGAACCCTGCAGCCGTGAGGCCTGCGGCAAGGCCGCGGCGGTCCGGGAACCACTTGAGCGCATTGCCCACGCAGGTACCGTACACGCCGCCTGCGCCTACGCCCGCAATCACGGCGGCAACGTACAGCATGGGCAACGTCGTGGCATACGAGTTGAGTACCCACGCGAGCCCGGCGCATACTGCGCCGCCTGCCACGACGGGACGCGGGCCGAAGCGGTCCACGAGCCAGCCTTCCACCGGCACGAGCCACGTCTCGGTCAGGATGAAGATGGAGAACGCGAGTTGAATCGACGCCTGGCCCCAATGGTGTCTCGCGTTCATCGGCGCGACGAAGAGGGTCCAGGCATATTGGAGGTTAGCCACCAGCGCCATGCACATCATGCCGATGACAAGCTGACACCAGCGGTTCTGCCAGAACGGACCGGCCGCCGGTTGATTGACGTCTTCCATGAGACTTGTCTCCGCTATGTATTCAGGGCAACAGGCCAATATGCCGGCCTGCATCCATTCCGCCTTATGGTTATGTTCCGGCTATTGGACTGCCGGATTTTCCATTGCGGGAATTAAGCAAAATGCGGAATAAAACCTGTGCCGCCTTTCGCTCCCGCCTGCCCGGCTCCAGGCATGCTCCGGAACCGCGCCCTCCTTGTTTTTCGCCGTTCTTTACCACTTCTTCCCGCTTTTTACTGCTTTGCGCCGCGTCTACCCGCGCGTTAACCCGCATTTCCCGGCCGGCGACTCATGCTTTCAAAGTCATGCTAGGGTCATTGCTGAATTACTCATAATTAAAGTTTGTTATTATCAGCATTCGCCTTCGTTTATGGATAAGGCCATGACGATGAGAAACGCCACGCTGCGCCAGCTCAAGGTGTTCGAGACGGTGGCGCGCCATCTCAGCTTCTCGCGCGCCGCAGAGGAATTGCACCTCACACAACCCGCCGTCTCCACGCAGGTGAGGCAGCTCGAGGAACATGCGGGCCTGCCGCTTTTCGAGCAGCTCGGCAAGAAGATCTACCTCACGCCTGCCGGCACCGAAATGCTTCACTACAGCCGCGCCATCATCCAGCAGTTCCACGAAGTGGACGAAGCGATGGGGCAATTGAAGGGCGTCTCGGGCGGCACGCTCAACGTTGCCGTGATCAGCGCGGGCGACTACTTCTTTCCGCGCCTGCTTGCCGAATTCATGCGCCGCTATTCGGGCGTCGTGCTGAACCTCGCGGTGCACAATCGCGAGGAACTGTTGCATCAGTTGGCCACGAACCGAACCGACCTCGCCGTCATGGTGCGACCGCCACACGAGATGGACTCCATCAACGAGCCTTTCGCGCCGCATCCGTACGTGATCGTGGCGGCGCCCAATCATCCGCTCGCGCACAAGCGCAACATCAAGCTGAACACGCTCGCGAACGAGGCGTTCATCGTGAGAGAACGCGGATCGGACACGTGGAATTCCATGGAAGAAGGCTTCGCCGGCAAGCTCTCGAATCTCAAGATCGCCATGGAGATCAAGAGCACGGAAACGATCAAGCAGGCCGTGATTGCCGGCATGGGCATCGCCTTCCTTTCCGCCCACACCATTGCGCTCGAATTGCAGGTGGGCAATCTCGTCGTGCTCGACGTGGAGACCTTCCCCGTCATGTTGAACTGGTACGTCGTGCATCGCCGCAACAAGCGGCTGCCGCCCGTTGCGCTCGCCTTCAAGCGCTTTCTCATGGAAGAAGGCGCGCAGCTGATCGAACGGATCACGCGCGTGACCGAATCGACGGTGCATAAAGGCTAAGTTATGGACTTCCAATAAAACTTTAACTATTGCAAATCCATCGCGGCCTCTATGCTGGAGTCGAGTTCTCTCACTCGACTGCACAGGAGTCCGACCATGAATCACGCTTCGGTTCTGTCCCATTCCATCACGCGCAACCCGTCCCGCAGCGCGACCGAAAGCGCGGCGGACGCCCACCTCGACGCCTACAACGCGGCGTTCAGCGACCTGGGGCTGCGCTTTCGCTGGGACCATGACACGCTCGCCGCGCTCAACGAGTTCAGCAGCGAGCTTGCGCGCATCACGGCCTACATCGAACGGTTTCATGCGCATCTGCATCGCGCCTATGACGCCGACTTTCTCGCGCAGCTGATTCTCAGCAAGAAGAGCGAGTACTTCCGCGAGATCTCGCCCCAGGCGGGAAACTGATTCATGGGCCGGGGGTTCCCGGCCCACTGACTCGCAGCCCACTGACTCACAGCCCACTGACTCACAGCCTCGCTTCGGGTTTCGGCACGGCAGCATGCATCGCCGCAGCCCTGTGCGCACATACAGCCTGTGCGCAACCGCGTTCATTCCTGCCCCGCCATTGTCGCTACCGTCGGCTGCTGCGCCTGCGTCGCGGCCAGTGTGTTGGCAAGCTCGCCGATGCCTTCTATCGCGATCGTGACCGTCGCGCCATCGCGTATCGAGCCCACGCCGAGCGACGTGCCGCATGCAATCACGTCACCGGGCTCCAGCGTCATGTCGTGCGAAATCATGCTGACCTGCTCCGCGGGCGTGAGCACCATGTCCGCCAAGGGATAGTTCTGCCGCTCGGCGCCATCTAACGTGGTCACTACGCGCGCTGCGCGCCAGTCGAAGCCCGAGACGATCGCCGGGCCAATTGCGCAGAACGTATCGAATCCCTTCGCGCGGCACCACTGCGGAAAATCCGGGTTCTCGTTGAGCAGTTCGGCGGCGGTCACGTCGTTGACGATGGTGTAGCCGAAGATGGCCGCCTCGGCCGCCTCGAGGCTCGCATCGCGGCAACGCTTCCCTATCACGATGCCCAACTCGCCTTCATACGCGATCTTGCCTGCGTAGCTGGACGGTCGCCGGATCGCCTCGCCTGGCCCGATCACGGAACCCGCGGGCTTGATGAGGAAAAGCGGATGCGCGGGCACGGCCTTGCCGAGCTTCGCGGCAAGCGCATGAAAGTTGTTCCATAGCGCCACCACCTTGCCCGGCGCGCAGGGCGCAAGCGGCGTCAACGCGCGCAGGGAGAGCACGGCGCCGGTCGGCACGGGCTGGTCGATGCCCTCGTATTCGTGCAGATAGCCGTTCTCGACGCGTCCAAACGCGATACCGCCGTCGCTGGACATGAAGCGCATCCATGTTTCCATGCTTGCCTCCGTGGCGGTCCGGCCCTGCACACGTGTCGTCATGCCGGTCGTCCGCACCATGCTGAACGTTGCCGATGCCCGTCTATGTGCGACCGGCCACACAGCGTGCGGCCCGTCGCATTCGCTCACTCACGCCGGCATCAGATGAGGCCTGCCGCGCGTGCCCACCGGTACTTCGCGCCGAGCACCGCCACCGGAATTTCGGTGGAGTACGCGTACGCCGGCACGCCGTGCTCGTAGAGATAGGCCGCCGCCTCTTCCACTTCCACGTCGCCCGCGAGCGATGCCACGATGGGCTTTTCGATGCCCTTCGCCTTCATCTCTTCCTTCACTTCGACCACAAGCTTCGCGAACACCATGGGCGGCGTGATGATGGTGTGCCAGTAGCCAAGGATGATCGCGTGAATACGCGGGTCTTCGAGGCCCAGCCGGATGGTGTTTTGATACGTGGTGGGCGGCTCGCCGCCCGTGATGTCCACGGGGTTACCTGCTGCGCCGAAGGGCGGAATGAACTTGCGGAACGCGGCGTCCAGATCGGGCGGCATGGTCATGAGCGAGAGGCTGTTGTCCACGCAGGCATCCGAGAGCAGCACTCCCGAGCCGCCCGCGCCCGTGATGATCACGACGTTTTCGCCCTTCGGCGTGGGCATCTTCGGAATGCCGCGCGCGAATTCGAGCAGATCGCGCAGCGAGCGCGCGCGAATCACGCCGCATTGCCTGAACACGTCTTCATAGATGCGGTCATTGCCGGCGAGCGCGCCGGTGTGCGAACTGGCCGCGCGTGCGCCAAGACTCGTGCGCCCCGCCTTCAGCACCACGACCGGCTTCTTCTTCGACACGCGGCGCGCCGCCTCCGCGAATGCGCGGCCATCCTTCAAGTCTTCGCAGTGCTGCGCGATGATTTCCGTGTTGTCGTCCTGCTCGAAGAACGTGAGCAGATCGTCTTCATCGATGTCGGACTTGTTGCCAAGCCCGACGATCGCAGAGACACCCATCTTCGCCGCACGCGAAAACCCGATGATCGCCATGCCGATGCCGCCCGACTGCGACGAGAGCGCGGCCTTGCCCTTCACGTCGTACGGTGTGCAGAACGTCGCGCAGAGGTTCTTCGGCGTGTAGTAGAAGCCGTAGATGTTGGGCCCCATCAGGCGGATGCCGTACTCGCGCGCAATCGCCACGATCTCCTGCTGGCCTTCCACGTTGCCCGTTTCCGCGAAGCCCGACGGAATCAGCACCGCGCCCGGAATACCCTTCTGCCCCACTTCCTTGAGCGCCGCCGCAACGAACTTCGCGGGAATCGCGAATACCGCCACGTCGATATCGCCCGGCACGTCGAGCACACTGCGATACGCCTTGCGGCCCATGATCTCGTCGGCCTTCGGGTGGATCGGATAGATATCGCCCTGGTAGCCGCCGTTGATGAGGTTCTTCATCACCGAGTTGCCGATCTTGCCGTCTTCCGACGAGGCACCGATCACCGCGACGCGATCCGGCCGCATGATGCGGTTCATCTGCCGCACGATGTCTTCCTGGCCGGGACGATAGCGCTCCACGGGCGGTGAAAAGTCGAGCACGATGCGCACGTCCGCGGCAATCGCACCTGTCTTGCTCGCGAACACGGGGTTCAGATCCATCTCCGCGATTTCAGGGAAGTCCGTGACGAGCCGCGACACGTTTTCGATCAGCATAGCGAGCGCATCGCGGTTCACCGGCTCGCCGCCGCGCACGCCCTTCAGCATTTCCGCAGCAGCGATGCCGTCGAGCATGGAGCGCGCGTCGTCGCGTGTGGCCGGCGCAAGGCGGAACGTGATGTCCTTGAGCACTTCGACCAGCACACCGCCAAGACCGAACGCCACGAGCTTGCCGAACGAGGGGTCGGTCACGGCGCCCACGATCACTTCCTGGCCGCCGCCCACCATCTGCTGCACCTGCACACCCACGAGATTCGCGTTGGCGTTGTAGCGCTTCGCGTTTTCCATGATGGTCGCGAAGCCCTGCGTTACCTGCTCCGCGTTCGCGAGTCCCACCAGCACGCCGCCCGCTTCCGTCTTGTGCAGGATGTCGGGCGACACGATCTTCAGTACCACTGGGAATCCGATTTCACTCGCGAGCTGCGCCGCGTCCGCAGCGGTGGCCGCCACGCCTTCCTTCGGCACCGCGATGCCGTAGACGTCGCAAATGAGCTTGCCTTCCGGCGCCGTGAGCGCGTTGCGCCCTTCGGCTTTCACGTGATCGAGAATGTGCCGCACGATGTCCTTGTGCGTCTTCCCCGCGCGGCCGGTTGCGTCCTGAACGGCGGCCGTGCCGCGTTCCTTGAGCGTGAGTGCGTCTTCGTATGCCATGTCCTGCCGTCTCCGAAACAGGTTGAAGAAGAGCCGCCCTGCGCGCCGCGATGCGGCGCCCGGGTGTCGCGTTGCATGTCCTCTGCCGGGCAGACAACGAAGAGCGGCGGCGAGCGCGAGAGGCCGGCTATTCCAGGGTGGCGGCGTCGCGCTTGAAAGCGGTCGTCAGAACAGCCTTCAGATCGCGCCCGCAGCCCGCAGCGCGCTGATCTGCTCCGACGAGTAACCGAGTTCCGCCATGACCTCGTCGGTGTGCTCGCCAAGGAGCGGCGAACGCTTCACGTCGGTCGGACTGTCGGAAAGCTTGATCGGGTTGCCGACCGTCAGGTACTTGCCGCGCACCGGATGGTCCACTTCGACGATCGTGCCTGTCGCGCGCAGCGACTGGTCCTCAGCGATCTCCTTCATCGAGAGGATCGGTCCGCACGGAATGTCGTACTTGTTGAGCAGCTCCATCGCTTCGAACTTGGTGCGCTGCATGGTCCAGTGCTCGATCTCGGCGAAGATTTCCTTGAGCCTCGGCAGGCGCGCATTCGGCGTTGCATAGTCAGGATTGCTGATCCAGTCTTCCCGGCCAATCAGATTGCAGATGCGATCCCACACCGGCGCCTGGGTGATGAAGTAAATGTAAGCGTTCGGATCGGTCTCCCAGCCCTTGCACTTCAGGATCCAGCCCGGTTGCCCGCCACCCGATGCATTGCCGGCGCGCGGCACGGCTTCGCCAAAGGTGCCGTTCGGATACTGCGGATACTCCTTGAGCACGCTGGTACGTTCGAGCCGCTGCTGGTCGCGCAGCTTCACGCGGCACAGGTTCAGCACGCCGTCCTGCATGGCTGCCAGCACCTTTTGACCGCGGCCTGTCTGCACACGCTGATAGAGCGCCGTCACGATGCCGAGCGCGAGGTGCAGGCCCGTACCGCTGTCGCCGATCTGCGCGCCGGTCACAACGGGCGGCCCATCGTCGAAGCCGGTCGTGGAGGCCGCACCGCCCGCGCATTGCGCGACGTTCTCATAGACCTTGCAGTCCTCGTACGGCCCGGGCCCGAAGCCCTTCACCGAAGCCACGATCATGCGCGGATTGAGTTCCTGGATGCGCTCCCACGTGAAACCCATGCGGTCCAGCGCACCCGGCGCGAAGTTCTCCACGAGCACATCGCAATGCTGGATCAGCGTTTCCAGCACGCGCTTGCCTTCGGGGTTTTTCGTGTCGAGCGTGATCGAACGCTTGTTGCCGTTCAGCATCGTGAAGTAGAGGCTGTCCGCGTCGGGAACGTCGCGCAGTTGCTCGCGCGTGATGTCGCCTGCGCCTGCGCGTTCCACCTTGATTACGTCCGCACCGAACCACGCGAGCAATTGCGTGCAGGTGGGGCCAGACTGCACGTGCGTGAAGTCGAGAATGCGCACACCATCGAGTGCCTTGCCCATTTGATGTCTCCTTCTCCTGATTCGCGTGATCGGCGCGTCACTTGTACATGGTCTGGTTCTTCGTGCCCGGCGCATATTCGCGCGGGTCGACCCAGATGTTCACCACCGCCGAGCGACCGGTGCGATGAATCGCTTCACGGGCACGCTGCAGGGCGCCCGCGATCTGCGCGGGGTCGCGCACTTCCTCGCCGTAGCCGCCCAGCATTTCGGCAAACTTGCTGAAGGGCACGTCGGACAGCAGGTTGCCGACGTTGCCGCGCTCTTCGCCGTACTTCGCCAGTTGTCCGTAACGAATCTGGTTCATCGCGGAGTTGTTGCCGATCACGGCGAGATACGGCACGCCGAAGCGATTGGCCGTTTCCATGTCGAAGGCGGTCATGCCGAACGAGCCGTCGCCGTAGTAGCAGAGCACTTCCTTGTTGGGATGCGCGAGCTTCGCGGCAATCGCGAAGCCAGTGCCCACGCCGAGCGATCCGAGTGCGCCCGGGTCCATCCATTGACCCGGCCGGCGCGGACGCACGGCTTGCGCGGAGATCGTCACCACGTCGCCGCCGTCGCCGATGTAGATGGTGTCCTCGCCGAGGAACGCGTTGAGTTCATAGGCGACGCGGTACGGATGAATCGGCGTGTTGTTCGACTTGAAGAGTGGCATCAGCTTTTCGGTGGCCGTCATTTCGGCATCCTGAAGCTGTGCCATCCACTTGCGCCGCGCTTCGCGCCGGTCGTTCTTGACGCGGCCGCTCGTGGCCTGCAAGACGGCATTGAGAATCGCACCGGGGTCGCCCACGAGGCCGAGGTCGATATCGCGGTTCTTGCCCACCGTGCGGTAGTCCATGTCGATCTGCACCAGCGTGAGCTCCTTGCTGATGCGCCGGCCATAGCCCATGCGAAAGTCGAACGGCGTGCCCACCACGATCAGCACGTCCGCGTTGGCGAAGGCCTGCGAGCGCGTGCGGTCGAAGTGATGCGGGTCGCCCGGCGGCAGCAGGCCGCGGCTTGCGCCGTTGAAGTAGCCGGGAATGTCGAGGCCGCGCAACAGCGCGATGGCTTCTTCGTGGCCGCGTGCCGTCCATACCTGCTGGCCGTAGAGAATGGCCGGCCGTTCCGAGTTGACGAGGATGTCGGCCAGTTTCTCGATGTCGCGCGGGTCGCCAATGGATTTCGTCGACGCGCGATAGTGGCCAGGTTGCGGAATCACGGCGCGCGTGAGGTCGACTTCGCGGTCCAGGACGTCGCGCGGAATTTCGAGATAGGCGGGCCCGGGTGCGCCGTTGAAGCACTCGCGTGCAGCCATGGAGATCATGTCGGCCACGCGTTCGGTACTGGGCACCGTGGCCGCGAACTTCGTGATGGGCGACATCATGTCCACGTGCGGCAGGTCTTGCAGCGAACCCATCTTGTGCTGACCCAGCGCGCCCTGGCCGCCAATGTGCAGCACCGGGCTTTCCGAGCGGAACGCCGTGGCGATGCCGGTCACCGCGTTCGTGCAGCCGGGGCCGGCCGTCGTCACCACGCAACCGAGCTTGCCGGTCTGGCGCGCATAGCCGTCTGCCGCGTGCGCGGCTACCTGCTCGTGACGCACGTCGATGATGCGGATGCCTTCGTCGACGCAGCCGTCATAGATGTCAATGATGTGGCCGCCGCACAGCGTGAAGATGGTGTCCACCCCTTCGTTCTTCAGGGCTCGCGCAACCAGATGGCCGCCCGAGACGATGTTCGCGTCACGGCTTTTCTGCTTGAGGGTGTCTTCTGCGGTCGTGGTGCCGCTGGGGCTGACGGGTGAAACCACTGCGGACATGGTCGTCTCCTGGTCGATCGGTTTGTTCAACGGCGACTGCTGCTCACATCGAAGACACCCGGCACGCGGATAGCCTGCGACCGCTTTTCAATACACCGTATGTGATATATCACATTCAATCAAGACGAATTTTCCCGTGCCATTCACTGGTGGTTCGAGCCAAATCTCTTTTTGGTTCAAGTGATTAACTCAAATTTTCCAGCCTTCGCGCCCTGCATTTCCGGGAAAACCCTGGACTTCGTCACGTCTTGATGACGTGTGATATATCACATACCATATTTTTAAGGTCGTCAAGCACGATCTTTCCCGCACCGGCTGCGGTGCCCTTTGGAACGGACGAACGCGAGCGAGGAGACAGTGAACATTCACGAATATCAGGCGAAGGCGCTGCTGCGGCAGTACGGCGTGGCGGTGCCCGAAGGGCGCGTGGCCTTTACGGCCCACGAAGCCGGCGAGGCGGCACGGGCGCTCAGCGGCCCGGCATGGGTCGTGAAAGCGCAGATTCATGCGGGCGGGCGCGGCGCAGGCCGTTTCGCCGACGACCCCAACGGCAAGGGCGGCGTGCGCGTCGTGCGCTCAGCGGAAGAAGTGACGAGCCACGCGGAGCAAATGCTGTCTTCCGTGCTGGTAACGAAGCAGACGGGGCCGGCCGGGCGCGAGGTGAAACGCGTCTACGTCGAGCAAGGTTGCGCGATTGCACGCGAGCTTTACCTGGGAATGCTGATCGACCGCAGCACCTCGCGCGTCACCGTGATGGCATCGACCGAAGGCGGCATGGAGATCGAGGACGTGGCCGCCCGCACGCCGGAGAAGATCGTGAAGCTCGCCATCGATCCGGCTACGGGCATGCAGGCCTACCACGCACGCCGGCTGGCGTTTGCGCTGGGGCTCTCAGGCAAGCAGATCAATGCAGCCACGCAGTTCATGCTGGCTGCGTGGCGCGCGTTCGTGGAACTGGATGCCTCCATCGTCGAGATCAATCCTCTCGTCGTCACGGAAGACGGCGACCTGCTCGCGCTGGACGCGAAGATCAACTTCGACGACAACGCCCTCTTCCGCCATCCGCAGATCGAAGCCATGCGCGACGAAGCGGAGGAAGACCCGGCCGAACTCGAAGCCGCGCAGCATGCGCTCAACTACGTGACGCTCGACGGCAACATCGGTTGCATGGTGAACGGCGCCGGCCTTGCGATGGCGACGCTCGACATCATCAAGCTCTACGGCGGCGAGCCCGCCAACTTCCTCGACGTGGGCGGCGGTGCCACGAAGGAACGCGTGGCCGCGGCATTCCGGCTGATTCTGCGCGACCCGAAGGTGAAGGGCATTCTCGTCAACATCTTCGGCGGCATCATGCGCTGCGACGTGATTGCCGAAGGCGTGGTTGCCGCGGCGCGCGAAGTGGAACTGGACGTGCCGCTCGTGGTGCGGCTTGAAGGCACCAACGTCGAACTGGGCAAACAGATCCTGCGCGAATCGGGCCTGCCCATTCTTTCCGCCGATCATCTCGCCAATGCCGCCGCCATGGTGGTCAAGGCCGTTGAAGGAGTGCACTGACATGGCCGTCCTCATCGATAGTGGTACGAAGGTGATTTGCCAGGGATTCACGGGCTCGCAGGGCACGTTCCATTCGGAACAGGCCCTCGCCTACGGCACGCAGATGGTGGGGGGCGTCACCCCCGGCAAGGGTGGCACGACGCATCTGGGGCTGCCCGTGTTCGACACCGTGGCCGACGCAGTGGAACGAACGGGCGCGAATGCTTCGGTGATCTACGTACCCCCGCCCGTGGCGGCCGACGCGATCCTGGAAGCCGTGGACGCCGGCGTGCCGCTCGTCGTATGCATCACCGAAGGCATTCCCGTGCTCGACATGGTGCGCGTGAAGCGTGCGCTGGCCGGTTCGCGCACGCGGCTCGTGGGTCCGAACTGCCCGGGCGTCATCACGCCGGGCCAATGCAAGATCGGCATCATGCCGGGCCACATTCATCGGCCGGGCAAAATCGGCGTGGTCTCGCGTTCGGGCACGCTCACCTATGAAGCGGTGGCGCAAACCACCGCGGCGGGACTCGGGCAAAGCACGTGCATCGGCATTGGCGGCGACCCCGTGAACGGCACGCACTTCATCGACTGTCTCGAAATGTTCCTCGCCGACGACGACACCGAAGGCATCATCATGATTGGCGAGATCGGTGGCAGTGCAGAGGAAGACGCCGCGCGCTTCCTGAAAGACGCGCGCACGAAGAAGCCCGTGGTGGGCTTCATCGCGGGCGTCAGCGCGCCGCCCGGCCGGCGCATGGGCCATGCGGGCGCAATCATTTCGGGTGGCACGGGCACGGCCGGCGCGAAGATCGAGGCCATGCGCTCGGCGGGCGTGCACGTCGCGCAGTCGCCGGCGGCGCTCGGCGCAACGATGGTCGAAGCGCTGCGGGCGATGTGATTCGGCGTGAGTGGAAGATGAACTAAAGCGGCGGGCGGCGCATGCGCCGCCCGCCGCCGTGTTCAATCGAGGAAGTCGCAGTTCGCTTCGACGTAAGCGGCCAGATCGAGCGAATGCTGGCGCACGAGCTTTTCCGCGAGTTCCGTGTCGCGCTTCTCCAGCGCCTCGATGATGCGCAGATGATCGACGATGGACCGCGACGCGCGATCGCTCTGCGAAATGGTCATGCGGCGAATCGCACGCACGTGGATGAAGATGTTCTTGATGGTGTCCAGAATGATCTGCGACTTCGAGAGTTCCACGATGGCCTGGTGAAAGGCGATGTTCGCGTCCGAGTACTCTTCGATGTGCTCGGCGGGCGTGGTGTCGCGAAAGTCGTCGAACATGTGGCGCAGCTTCGCGATTTCCCCGTCGCTCGCATGCAGCGTGGCAAGACGCGCCGCCATGCTTTCGAGCGCCGCCCACATCTGGATCATCTCGACAATCTCGCGCTTGCTCTTGCGCACGATATAGATGCCGCGGCGCGGCACCATGCGCAGAAAACCTTCCTGCTCGAGCAGCGTCATCGCCTCGCGCACCGGCGTGCGGCTCACGCCGAGCTTTTCGCTCAGTTCGCGCTCGTCCAGCCTTATTTCGTCGTGCGACTGGTAGATGTCCGCATCGGCAATGGCCTGACGCAGCATCGCGTAGGCCTGATCGCGCAAGCTGGCGCTCGCGTTGATGGGTTGCAACGCGAGCGTGAGAGGGGTCGCCATCGGCGTTACTCTCGCTTCAGTTCGAAGTTCCGACGACATTCATCGCCTCTTTACGGACAGCAGGACGATACGAAGCGGCGGGAACGGCAGCCGGCACGTCGCCCAGATCGGCAAACCGGCCGTGCAGAGCGGCCTGGCGCGCCACGGATGTCGGCACCCACCGGGTCAGCAGCACAGTTGCGGCAGCGCCCAGACCCACCACGGCGAGGGCAAAAAGCCCGAGAGATACAAATTCCATTTGAAGCTCCATAAGATTGAGAGAACGGATGACTCAATCATATGGTGCGTCGCCGCAAAAATCAATATTCCGTATGTAGTATATCAGATAGCCTGTCGGTAGATTACAACAGTCGGCCGACGAATGCCAGGACGCGCTCCGCCCTTTCTCACGGCACGCGCCGCGGCCATTCCGCCTTACCAGATACCTCCCAGCGCCTTCACGAGATCCACGCTCGCGTCCATTTCGCGCCGCCGCAAGTCGACGGCTGCGCGCTCGTTCGTGAGCGCCGTGTTCTGCGCCACCACCACATCCAGATAATTCACGGTGCCGACGCGGTATTGCTCGAGTTCCAGCTGCAGCGTCTTGTCGGCCGACTGCACCGCCGCATCCTGCTGCGTCGTCTCCTGCTGCAGGATGCGCAACGCCGCGAGGTTGTCCTCCACCTGCTGGAACGCCGCGAGCACCGTCTGCCGGTAGTCGGCCACGCTGGCGTCGTACTGCGCCTTCGCGCGGTCGGTCTCCGCTCTGCGACGGCCGCCGTCGAACAGGGTGCCCGCCAGTGCTGGCCCGAGCGACCACACGCGCGAAGGCGCCATCAGCCAGTTCGAGAGCGCCGAGCTTTCCAGCCCACCCGCCGCGGAGAGCACGAGGTTCGGGAAAAACGCCGACTCCGCGATGCCGATCTCGTCGTTGGCCGCGGCCACGCGCCGCTCGGCGGCGGCGATGTCGGGCCGGCGTTCCAGCAGCTGCGATGGCACGCCGGGCGGAATCGCAGGCGGCGTGAAGTCGGCTGCGGCGGGCGACAGCGTGAATGTGGAGGCCGGCTGACCGATCAGCGTCGCAATGGCGTGCTCGTATTGCGCGCGCGCCACGCCGAGGTCGAGGTCCTGCGCCTGGGTGGCTTGCAGCTGCGTGCGCGCCTGCTCCACGTCCGCCTGCGACGAGATGCCGATGCGATACCGGCTCGTGGTCAGATTGAGCGCCTGGCGGTAGTCCGCGAGCGTCTGGTCGAGCAGGCGTTGCGTGGCGTCGAGCGTGCGCAGATTGAAATAGTCGACGGCCAGCTCGGACTGCATGGCAAGCCGCACGCTTTCCAGATCCGCGGCGCTGGCCTGCTCGTTCGCGCGGGCGGCGTCGTTTTCATGCGCGACGCGGCCCCAGAGGTCCGGCTCCCACGTGGCGTCGGCCACCACGGCGTAGTCCTGGAACGTCTTGCCCGCCGTCTGCTGGTGACCGATGACGTTCGCCGAGTCATGCAGGTTCGACGCAGCCGTGGAGGCACCAATGGTCGGGAACCAGTCCGCGTGCGCGGAGGCCACCATGGCGCGCGCCTCGCGCCACTGCGCGGCGGCTTTCTGCACGGTCAGGTTCGACACGTCGACACGCGACTCCAACGCAGCGAGCTGCGCGTCGCCGAAGCGCGTCCACCATGAGCCGCGGGCGGCGGCATCGGCAGGCGTGGCGTGCGTCCAGGCGGACGACGCCGCGTCGCCACCCGCTACCTCAGTGGCAACGGCAGTGGCAGCGGCCGGCGACGAGGTGGACAACGCGCCCTCCTTGTACGCCGCAGGCACATCGACCTGCGGGCGCACGTAGTCAGGGCCGATCATGCAGCCACCCAGCAGCAGCGCGGCGAGCACGCCCGCAAGCGCGACACGAGCGTGCCGCATCGTGCCTTCATCGTTGTGGCGGCAGCGCTGGTCCGCAGCGCAGAGTCCACCCTCGCTTGCCGCCCTGGCGCCGACACGCTGCCTGATACGCCCGACGAGCCCGCAGAAAACATCGTCTATCATGATTGCGCCCCACCCGCTTGCGCGATGCGCACCTGCTCGCCATCGGTGATCGAGTCCGACGGATTCAGGACGACCTGATCGTTCGCCCCCACGCCGGTGACCACCTCGATGCGCGTACCGAAGTCGCGCCCTGGCGTGATCGTTTTCAGCACGACACGATGGCCGGCATCGACGGTCGCGAGCTGCACGCCCTGCGGCCGGTACAGCAACGCGTTCACGGGCACCGAAAGCCCCGGCCGCGCGCGGTGCAACGTCAGCCGCAGTTGGCCGTACGAGCCGGGCAGCACCGCACCGTCGTTGTTGGGCACATCCACTTCCACGCGCAGCGTGCGGGTGGACGGATTGATCGCCCCGCTGTTGCGCACCACGGTGCCGGCATGGCATTCGCCCGGCTGCTGCGTGAGGATGAGGCACGCCGGCGTGCCGTCGCTCACGGCCGGTGCATCGTTCTGCGGCACGTCGGCATAGACGCGCAGCGTGCGCGTCTGCGCGAGGTCGAACATCTCTTTGGCCGGACCGCCCGCGCTGCCCGCATCGATCAGCGCGCCCACGTCGACGTTGCGCGCCGTCACCACGCCGTCGAACGGCGCATAGACCTTCTCGTACGACTGCATCTGCGCAAGCCGCGCCACGTTCGACTGCGCCGCGAGCAGCGCGGCATGCTTCGCCTGCGCGTCGCTCACCTTGATGTCCGTCTCCTGCTGCGAGACCGCGTGCGTGTCCACGAGCTGTTGCCAGCGCGAGGCCGTTACCTGCGCAAGCTGGTCGTTTGCCCGTGCCTGCGCTTCGTCGGCGCGCGCGGCGCGCAGGGCTGCGTCCACTTCGGGAGCATCGATCACGGCGAGCAGTTGCCCCGCCTTCACGTGGGTGCCGATGTCGGCGTACCACGCTTTCAGATAACCGTTCGTGCGCGCGAAGACGGGCGTCTGCTGGTTGGCCTCGATGTCGGCCGGCAGCACGAGCGGCTGGTCAGCGGGCGCCACGGTAGGCTTCGTCACCTGCACCGTTGGGACTTCGAGCATCGCGGTCTGCTTCTTCAACGCCGCGTGGGCGGACAGGCGCGGCACGATGCCCGCCGCGAGCGCTGCCGCCACGGCGGCGGCCACCAAGGCAATGCGTCGACCACGTCGACCACGCCGACCGCACCGATTCCGTGCTGAGACCGGTTTGCCGGCAGGCAGGTCGGCGGCGGCGCTGCGCTCGCTGTCGTTCATCTGGCTCGTCTGGCTCGTCTGGCTCGTCCGGTCCGTGTTTTCACCGGCCGAAGCCTCGCCGGGTGCCTGCGCGTCGCGCGCGGCCGTGTCGAAATCGCTGGGAGACATGGTCAACTCCGCTCAATTCAGGATGCTGGTATCGATGGGCTGCTCCACCGCATGGCGCCGCCGCGAGGCGAGCCAGCCGTGCACGAGGGCGAACACCACGGGAAGAAGGAGCAGCGTCGTGGGCGTGCCGGCAAGCAGTCCGCCTATCACGGCGCGGCCCAGCGGCGCGTTCTGCTCGCCGCCGTCGCCGAGACCGAGCGCCATCGGCACCATGCCGATCACCATGGCGAGCGCCGTCATCAGCACCGGACGGAAGCGGCTCACGCCGGCCTCGAGCGCGGCCTTCAGCGGCGCCATGCCTTCGGCGATCCGCTCGCGCGCAAAGCTCACAACGAGAATGCTGTTCGCCGTCGCCACGCCGATGCACATCATGGCGCCCGTGAGTGCGGGCACGCTGAGCGTGGTGTGCGTGACGAACAGCATCCAGAGAATGCCGGCCATCGCGCCGGGCAACGCGCAGACGATCACGAGCGGATCGAGCCACGACTGGAAGTTCACGACCATGAGCAGGTACACGAGCAGCACGGCAAACGTGATGCCGGCCGCCAGACCCGCAAACGAGTCGTGCATGGTCTGCACCTGGCCGCGGATCACGACGCGCGCGCCGCGCGGCAACTGCGCTTTGGCCGCATCGACGATGCGCGTGACGTCCGCGGCCACACCGCCCAGGTCGCGCCCCTGCACAGAGGCGTAGATATCGATGACGGGCTGCACGTTGTAGTGCGACACCACCGCCTGCTGCGAGCCGCGCGAGAACGTGCCGAGCGTGCCGAGAATGCCCGTGACCGCGCCCGCGTTGCTGCCCGATCCGCCCGTGCCCGGCGTGAAGGTGGCCGCGAGCGGAATGTTGGCAAGCGTCTGCAGCGAGTGAATGTCGTACTGCGGCGTCTGCGTAATGACGGGGTAGCTCACGCCATTGGTGGGATTCAACCAGAAGTTCGGCGACGTCTGCGCGCTGCCCGAGAGCGCGATCAGCAGGCTGCGCGCCACGTCCTGCTGTTGCAGGCCCGCCTGCAATGCCTTGGTGCGATCCACGTCCACGTTGATGGCAGGCTGGTCGGCGGGCTGCTGAATGCGCAGGTCGACAAGCCCGTCCACGCCCCGCAGCTTTGCGAGCAGTGCATCGGCGAACGCGCGGTTCTGGTCGAGGTTCGTGCCGATCACCTGGATGTCGATGGGTGCGGGCAGTCCGAAGTTGAGGATCTGGCTCACCATGTCCGCAGGCAGGAACGAAAACGTGATGTCCGGAAACGCGGTGCCAAGCTTCTGCCGCAGCGCGGCCACGTACTGCGCTGTGGGATGGTGCTTCGCGTTGAGCGTGATGAGAATGTCGGCATCCGCGCTGCCGATGGGCCCCGAACTCGTATAGGAGAGGTTGATGCCGCTCGCCGGCAGCCCGATGTTGTCCACGATGGTGGAAAGCTCGGCAGGCGGAATCACGGTGCGGATGGTGCCTTCCACCTCGTCGGTCAGACGCGCCGTCTGCTCGATGCGCGTGCCCGTCTTCGCCCGCATGTGCAGGCGGATTTGTCCCGAATCGATCTGCGGGAAGAAATCGCGGCCAAGGAACGGGGCAAGCGCGAGCGAACCGAACGCGATCACGATGAAGCCCGCCACGAAGCGACGCGGCTGCGCGAGCGCCCGTTCGAGCGTGCGGCGATAGCGCTGGCGCAGACCTTCGAACGCGGCCTCGAAGCGCTGCTGGAAACGCCGCAGCGCCTGGAAGCGCGGCGCGCTGCCCGCGTCAGGCAGACCCGCCTCGCCTGTCGATTTCGTGTGTCGCAGCAGATACATCGCGAGCGTGGGCACCAGCGTGCGCGAGAGAAAGTACGACGCGAGCATCGCGAACACCACCGCTTCGGCCAGCGGCGTGAACAGATAGCGCGCCACGCCGGAGAGCAGCAGCATGGGCACGAACACGATGCAGATGGACAGCGTGGAGACGAGCGTAGGCACCGCGATTTCGCCGGAGCCGTAGAGAATGGCCTGCAGCAGCGGCTCGCCCTGCTCGAGATGGTGCGTGATGTTCTCGATGGCCACCGTCGCGTCGTCCACGAGAATGCCCACCGCGAGCGCGAGTCCGCCGAGCGTCATGATGTTGATGGTCTGCCCGAGCAGCGAGAGCGCGATCAGCGACGAGACAATGGCGAGCGGAATCGAGATCGCGATGATGAGCGTGGCGCGCCAGCTGCCGAGAAAGAGCAGGATCATGGCCGCCGTGAGCCCCGCCGCGATCAGGCCTTCGCGCACCACCCCCGACACGGCGGACTTCACGAAGGTGGACTGATCCGTCACGGTGCGGATGTCGAGCGCCGCCGGCATTTGCGAGCGGATGCGCGGCAGGAGCTGCTTGATGTTCGAGATGATGTCGAGCGTCGATACGCTGCCGCTCTTCTCCACTTCGAGCAGCGCCGCGCGCTGGCCGTCGTGGCGCACGATGTTGGTCTGCGGCGCGTAGCCGTCGCGTACGGTAGCGACGTCGTGCAGATAGATCACGGTGCCGTCCGGATTCGCGCGCACCGGAATCGCGTTGAGTTCGGCCACCGAGCGCGCCGCGCCGTTCATGTTCACGTTGTATTCGAACGTGCCGATCTTCGCGGTGCCGCCGGGCAGCACGAGGTTTTGGGCGTTGACGGCGTTCACCACGTCCGTCGGTGTGAGGTGCTTTGCGGCGAGCGCCTGCGGGTCGATGTCGACCATGATCTGCCGCACCTTGCCGCCGTACGGAATGGGCACCGCGGCGCCCTGCACCGTGGCCAGCTGCGTGCGGATGAAGTTGTTGCCGAGGTCGTAGAGCTGCTGTTCGGGCAACGTCTTGCTCGACAGCGCGAGTTCCATGATGGGCACGGTCGAGGCGTTGTACGTGAGCACGAGCGGCGGCAGCGTGCCGGGCGGCAGGATGCGCAAGAGCGACTGCGCGCCCGTGGACGCTTCGCTCATCGCACGCGTGATGTCCGCGCCCGGATGGAAGAAGATCTTGACGACCGCCACGCCGTTCAGCGACTGCGATTCGATGTGTTCGATGTCTTCCACGTCGGACGTCAGCGCGCGTTCGTACGGCGCCACGATGCGGCGCGACAGGTCTTCCGACGAGAGACCGTTGTAGCTCCACACCACGCTGATGACGGGAATGTCGATGTTCGGGAAGATGTCGGCGGGCGTGCGCAGGATCATCAACGGCCCGAGAATCGCGAGCAGCAGCGCGAGAACGATGAACGTGTAGGGGCGCCGCAGCGCGACTTTGACGATCCACATGGCGAAGACCCGGGCGCAGAAAAGATGTGCGCAGTCTGCGGGGTCTGCATTTGCGGCTCCATGGCGCAAGAATGACAAAGATGTAATGATGGCCGCGCCGCGCGCCGGGTATCATCGGCAACAGTTTTTGGCTCGTTTGTCTGCTCACTTCCAGCTCTTTCCAGCTTATTTTCTTAGCTCATTTTCCAGTTCACCAACGAGGGTGCCGTAATGAAGATTCTCGTGATCGAAGACGAGCCCAAGGCCGGCGACTATCTGAAGAAGGGCCTCGAAGAATCCGGCTTTGTCGTGGACGTCGCCCGCAACGGCGTGGACGGGCTGCACCTCGCGCTCGAGGAAGCACACGACGTGATCGTGCTCGACGTCATGCTGCCCGGCATGGACGGCTGGCAGGTGCTGCAGCAGTTGCGCGGCCGCAAGGACACGCCCGTGCTGTTCCTCACCGCGCGAGACGAAGTGGAAGACCGCGTGCGCGGCCTCGAACTCGGTGCGGACGACTACCTCATCAAGCCGTTCGCATTCGTCGAGCTGCTCGCGCGCGTGCGCACCCTCGCGCGGCGCGGCCAGGCGCGCGAGGGCGACGCACTCACCATCGCCGACCTCGAAATCAACGCGAGCCAGCGGCGCGTGCGGCGCGCGGGCAAGCGCATCGACCTCACGCCGCGCGAGTTCGCGCTGCTGCATCTGCTCGCAAGACGCACCGGCGAGGTGCTGAGCCGCACGCAGATCGCCTCCTACGTCTGGGACATGAACTTCGACAGCGACACGAACGTGGTGGACGTCGCCATTCGCCGCTTGCGCGCGAAGATTGACGACGACTTCGCCGTGAAGCTGATTCATACCGTGCGCGGCGTCGGCTACGTGCTCGAAGCGAGAGAAGGCTGATGCGCCGGCCGCTGTCGCTTACCGCGCGGCTGGCGCTCTGGTTTGCCGCCATCACGGTGCTCGTGTTCGCGGCGGGCGGCGCCGTGCTCTACGACGCGCTCGCCGATCAGATCCGCGCGCAGGACGACCTTGATCTCGTGCTCACCGCGCGCCACCTGCGCCGCCTCGCCGAAGAACTGCAGGGCATCGACGACATCCGCGAGCACGAGTCGCGGCTCAACAGCCTCGTGCTCGGCAACCAGGCGTTCTTCATGCGCATCACGGACAAGGCCGGCAACGTGCTGCTCGAACGCAACCCGTCGCAGTTTGCGATCGGCACGCTGAAGCAGGTCTCCTTCACGCACCGCATTCTCGAACACGACGTGACTGCGTGGCGCGGTGCGGGCGGCTTGAGCCTGCGCGGCGTCGCCACGGGCATGCAGTTGCGCGACGGCAGCGTGATCGAAGCCGTGGTGGGCCGCGAGATGAGCGACCGCGAAGCGTTGCTCGCGCGTTACCGGCTCATCATTGCGGGCATCACGCTGTGCGCGTTCACGGCGGCGGCCATACTCGGCTACGCGGCCGTGCGCGAGACGCTCAAGCCGCTGCGCGACATGGCGGGCAGCGCCGCGCGCGTCACGGTGGGCGCGCTCGATACGCGCATCGATGCGGCACAAGCGCCCGCCGAACTGCGCGCGCTGGCCAACGCGCTGAACGCGATGCTCGCCCGGCTCGAACTCGGCTATCAGCGGCTCTCGCAGTTCACGGCGGACCTCGCCCACGATCTGCGCACACCGCTAGGCAACATGCGCGGCGCGAGCGAGGTGGCGCTCGCGCGGCCGCGTTCCGTCGACGAATATCAGGCGCTGCTGGTGTCGAACATCGAGGAATGCGAGCGCCTGTCGCGCATGGTCGAAAACGTGCTGTTCCTCGCGCGCGCCGAACATCCGCAATTCGCGCGCAGTGCGAGCACGTTCGCAGCGCAGGAAGAACTCACGCGCATTGCGGACTACTTCGAAGGCATCGCGGACGAAAACGGCATTGCCCTTCGCGTGGACGCGAAGGGCACCTTGCGCGCCGACGTGGACCTGTTCCGCCGCGCGGTGAGCAACCTGCTCGCCAACGCGTTGCGCTACACGCCGCGCGGCGAGACCGTGACGCTGAGCGCCGCGCCGGACGCCCAGGGCATCACGGTCACGGTGGCCAACCCCGGGCCCGTCATCGCACCGGAGCATCTCGAACGGATCTTCGACCGCTTCTACCGCGCCGACGAATCGCGCACGAGCACGGCGGCCGGCTCCACGGGTCTCGGCCTCGCGATCGTGCGGACCATCATGGACCTGCACGGCGGCACCGTGAGCGTGCAAAGCGACGAGGCAGGCACGCGGTTCCATCTGCATTTCCCATCGGCGTGGAAGGCTGCATGAAGGGCTGCATGAAGGGCCGCATGAGGGGTCGTATGAAGGGCTGCATGAGTGACCGCATGAAGGGCTGCGTCCGCTGCGGCGAGCCTGCTCGCGAATGTTTTTTCGGCGCAGGTTGACACAAAGATTGACAATTACCCGCCAGTCGAGACACACTCGTTCGCATGCATACGCCAGCCCTCGCCACCATCGCGATTAATAAGCCAATGAACAACCATTGGGGTTACGCCCGTTGGTTCGAGTCATGGGGGACGCGTGCGCGATAGCAGGTAGCATCACTTGCGTATCACAAGGCCCCGCCGACAAGGTTTGGGGCCTTTTAGTTTGTGGTGACGGCGCCCTTCCTCTGTCGGCTTCTACTGACGGAGAAAGAAGATGGAAGAGGCGTCACAGCAGTCCAGCTTGCAGTCCGCATCTCAGTTGTTAAGCCGCCGGCCCGCGCAGCAAAACCCGCGCGACGACGAGGCATTGCCGAAGCTCGTGCTCCATTTCGCGGTGAACCCGGCCGTCACCGTCACCTGGCGCGTCACCGCCGATGCCGAACTGCGCGTGCACAGCGAACGCATCTGGCTCACGCGCATTCGCTCGCCCTACGACTACTGGATGAAGGCGGGCGAGACAATGCGCCTGCAACGCGGCGAGCGGATCTGGCTCAGCACCGACAGCCACGAAGCCGCACGGGTCTCGCTGACGAGTGCGTGGCGGGCACCGCGCACGGTGCTCGCGCGTTTCTCGGGCCTGTTCGCCGGCTTGTTCCGCGTGTTCGCAACGTGACGGGAGGCCGTATTGAAGCGCCATCCGGTCACGACGATGCGGAGCCGCCGCCGCGTACCGCGTTCGCCCTTTTCACCCTTTTCGGGGCAACGCGGCCGCGCGGCGACGTGCATGGCGCGACCAACACCGGTCAGAACTTGTGGCGCAGCCCCAGATTGACCATCTCCTGCGTGCTCGTGCCGGCATAGCCGTACGAGCCGATGGACGCCTGTGCCGGCATCGAACCGCCCGTACCGTTGCCCGTCTGGCCGCTCGCGTGCTGATATGCGGCGGTCAAATAGACGTCGGTGCGCTTCGAGAGGTTGTAGTCGGCGCCCAGCGAAACCTGGTGATAAGTGGCGGACGTATCGCCGCTTGCTTTCGTGTAGCTGTAGCCGAGCCCCACCAGCAACGGCGCGGCAACCTGGTAGTTCAACCAGCCCTGGCCCGTGTTGTACTTCTCGCTGGAAACGAAGGTCGAGCTGCTGTCGGGACGGTATTGCGCGTTGCTGTAGGCGAGGCCGAACGTGAACTGGCCGAGCGCATATTGGCCCGCCACGCGCGCGATGGAAAGCGAGTGGGCAGTCTGGTAGCCGGTGTTGACGGGACCGTCGAAGGTGCCGTCCGACGTGCTGTCCCATGTCGTACGCGGCACTGCTGTCGCCTGGCTGTTGGCGGCATAGAAGTAGCCCGCGGCCACGCCGAGCGGCCCGTTCGTGTACGACACCGCCGCCGCGTACGACTGCCCCGCGCCCGTGCTGCCCACCACGCCGCCGAACGAATACATCGCCTCGGCCTGCAGGCCGTACCAGACCGGCGACGCGTATTTCACGGCGTTGTTCACGCGAAAACTGTTGTCGTAGTTGTCCACGTCGCCCGCCGTGGCGAAGGCGCTGCCGAAGTAGTTGTCTTCGGTGAGGCCCTGCACGAGGTCGATCAGCGGATCGTACTGACGCCCGAGCGTGAGCGAGCCGTACTGCGCGCTCGCCAGCCCGACATAAGCCTGACGGCCGAACAGGCGGCTGCCCTGGCCGAGTTGTCCTGTCGAAGGATTGAAGCCGTTTTCGAGCTGAAAGATTGCATGGAGACCGCCGCCCAGGTCTTCCGAACCCTTGATACCCCAGCGCGTGCCGGAGAGGTTGCCGTTGCTGCTGTTGCCGAGCGCCCAGAGATTCTGGTTGCCCTGAGCGTTGTGCACGTAGGTGATCGAGGTATCGATGGTGCCGTACAGCGTCACGCTGGTCTGCGCGTGGGCCGCGCCGGCCGCAAACAGTGCGGACGGCGCCAGCATGGTAAGGGCGAGTCTTTTCATTGATGTTCTCCTGTTTATAAACGAGGCAATGCGCGCGAAATGGGTAGCCAATGAGGCTAACCAATGAGATTGACCCATGCTGCAATTGCCCGAGGAGACTAACCCGCCTTAATTCCAGTCGATTCGCTGACTAAACGCGTTGTATCAAAATGGTGACGAGCGGCCAATGAAATTCCCATTATTCCGCACAATTGTTATTCGACGGATAAGAAATAATGACGGTACCTGCATGCGGTGTATCGGCAGGACCTGTCGCTTTGTACGGCATTCGTCCTGAAACAGCGGCTAAACGGGCATCAGGCGAGCCCGCGAGCGATCGGCATCGTCATTCCTGCATCACATTCAACACTGAATTGCCATTTCCGGAATCAATATCGTCAGTGGATTTCGCTATATTCGGGCGGCTTTGTTGCATCGTCTTCCCGAAGGCGATCTCCTCGATCTCCACGCTGATTCGGCCCGTCCGGCCGCATGATGCGCTTACGCGGCTTCGGCCGCGTTTTTCTTTTCCGGTGGCTTCGGCCGCGTTTTTCTTTTTCGGTGGCTTCGGCCGCGTTCTTCCCTTTTAATGGCCTCGGCCGCATTTTTCCCATTCGGCGATTCTGGCTGCGCCTTTCTCTCTCGGACTTCGGCTGCACCTCTTTCCCATTCAGCGGCCTCTGCCACGTGCGCTCTGCGCGCTTTCTCTACGCCACCAACTGCTTGAGCAACGCCTCCACCGCGTTCACGAGACCGTCCTCTTCATTGCCGGCCCGCCGCGCGAGTCCAATTTCGATGTCGGGCAGCACGGGCAGACCGACCGCGTCGGGCACGCGCGCGATGCCCGGTCCGGTCGCCGTGGGCAACAGCGTAGCCACGCCGACGCCCGCCCGCACCGCCGCCTGAACCGCCGAAAGACTGCCGCTTTCGAACGCCACCTTCCACTGGCGCCCCGCCTGCGCGAGCGCCGAAAAAATGACGTTGCGCCAGCGGCACGGCTCCGAGAACAGCACGAGCGGCAGCGGGTCTGAGAACGCATCGAAGCCCTCGGCCGCCGCCCACCAGAGCGGCACATGCGTGCCCCAGCGCAGCGGCCGTTCCAGAAACGCGGCATCGCAGAGCGCAAGCTGAATGCGGCCCGCCTCCAGCGCGGCCATCGTCTCGGCACCGCCCAGCACCAGTAGTTCGAGCGTCGTCGAGGGATGCAGACAACTGAAGTCCGCGAACGCGGCGGGCAACGCAGTACCGGTGAGGTCTTCCAGGAGACCCACGCTGCAACGCCCCGACAACGTGGCGCGGGGCGCGGCCGCCAGCGCCTCGCCCGAAAGCGCGACGATGCGCTCGGCGTAGGGCAGCAACGCCATCCCCGCATCGGTCAGCGAAACGCCTTTGGCCGCGCGCTGAAACAGCGCGTCGCCCACCAGTTCTTCGAGCCGGCGCAATTGCTGGCTGAGCGCCGGCTGCGTGCGCCCGAACGCCTGCGCCGCGCGGCTGATGCTGCCGAGCCGCACGCAGGCAAGAAAGACGCGCAACGATCCGATATCGAGATCCATAGCCATAAGAGAACGTTATGGGAGGCGATAGATTCTGCCACGTTCCTTTGAACCCAGCGCGCGCGTACTGTGGTGACACTATCGACGGAGACTCGACCGTGACACCGCAAGCCACCGAATCCGCATCGCCGCGCCTCGCGGGCCCCGCGCTCGCGACGGGCTCCATGATCAGCGTGCAGTTGGGCTCGGCGCTCTCCGAGCCGTTGATGGCCGCGCACGGCTCCGCCTCCGTCACCGCGTCGCGGCTGGTGTGCGCCGCCCTTGTACTGCTCCTGTTGGCGCGGCCGCGTCTCTTGCGGTTGACCGGCGCCCAATGGCGGGCGGCGCTCGCGCTCGGCACGGCGATGGCGGGCTTGACGCTCTGCTACTTCGAGGCAGTGCTGCGTATTCCGCTTGGCGCCACGGCGACCATCGGCTTTCTGGGGCCGCTCGCGGTGGCCGCCACGGCGCTGCGCGGCTGGCCGCGCTTCGCGTTGCCGGTGCTGGCCGGCGCCGGCGTGCTTGCCATGAGCACGGGCAGCGCCCACGGTCCGCTGGACCCGGCCGGCATGCTGCTGGCGTGCGGCGCCGCTTTGGGCTGGGGCGCGTACATCGTCCTTACCCGTCGCGTCGGCCAGCTGTTTTCGCAGCAGGAAGGACTCGCGCTGTCGCTCGCCGTTGCCGCCGTCGTCGCCTTGCCGGTAGCGCGCACGCTCGATCCGGCCGGCTTGCCCGCCGCCCTGTGGCCGACGGCCGCAGGCCTCGCGCTGCTCGTGCCGCTCCTGCCGTATTCGCTCGAAATGATGGCGCTGCGGCGCATGAACATGGGCGCCTTCAGCGTGCTCATGAGCCTTGAGCCCGCGATCGGCGCGGCGCTGGGCTTCGTGGTGCTGCATGAACGGCTCTCGGCGACGCAACTGCTCGGCATGCTCGCCGTGATGGCCGCAAGCGTCGCCGCCGTGCGGCTCACCACGCAAGGCCGGGCCAAGGCTTAGTTCCGGAGGCCTGATCCCTGGGACCTGGTCCCCTGAGCGCTCGCTTCGACGCGCCCCATTTGCCCCCATTTGCCCCCCCATTTACCGGCCCACCTTCAGCGGCACCGACTTCCCGCGCTGGCCCCGCTCATCGCCGGCCCGATCGACAAAGCGTCCGCAAAACACAAATAAACGCCGGCCCGGATTAAATCTTTCATTAACACAACAAATCCAGACATTTCCCTAAAGCCCGTCAACCATTCGGCCGTTATAAGCGTTTGCTGTCTTTTACGAAATCTTTACGCGCGCTAACGGGCGGAACACGCCGGTGGGCGCATACGCAGGCGCGCGGTCACGCGCTAGAAGGGTCGGCGGAAGCTCCGCCCGCCCGACACGCGTAAACAAGCTGTAAAGGATCGACCGTGCCGCCGCCGGACAGCGCCTCGAACTTCGAGGTCACAGCGGCACGATGCCAGTCCATATCCTTGCCGATACATGTCCGACACTGATTCATCCCGCTTCGCCCGCGTCCGTGCTCTTGCGCGGCGCGTCTGTGGCTCGCGGCACCTGCAGCGCTTTACGGTGCCCGTCCTTGCGGCAAGCGTGTGCGCGCTCCTGCTGCTGGTCTTTCAACACCTCTCGCAAACCGTCAATTACCGCTCCGTCGTCTCGCACCTGTATCACCTGAGCGCGAGCGAGTGGATCGGCGCGCTCGGCGCCACCGCCGCGAGCTTCGTGGCGCTCGTCGGCCGCGATGCGGTGGCGCTGCGCTACGTCGATGCCAAAGTGCCGCGCCTGCCGCTGTGGGTGGGCGCCACCGTCGGCTCGGCGCTGGGCAACGCCACGGGATTCGGCGCGCTGACGGGCGGCGCCGTGCGCTGTCGCGTGTACGGCGTGGCGGGCGTCACGCCCGTGCAGGTGGGCCGCATGACCGTGTTCACGAGCGTCACGCTCGCACTGGCCCTCGCGATGATGACGTCGGCCGGCATGGTCGCCTCGGCCGGCACGCTCGCCGGCATGATGGGGCTCGCGCCCGACACGCTGCGGCTCTTCGGCGCAGTGCTGCTCGCCGGCAGCGGCGCCTTGATCGCGGCGTGCGGCACGGCGCCTAAAAAGCTGCGACTCTTCGGTCGCGACGCCCTCTCGTTCAACATTCCGGCACGCCGCGACCTCGTGGCGCAACTCGCGCTCGCCGCAGTCGACGTGGTCGCGGCCGGCCTCGCGCTCTGGGCACTCTTGCCGCACGGCGACACGTCGGCAACCGCGCACGTGGGCTTTGTCCAGTTCGTCACCGTCTACGCGGCCGCGATGCTGCTCGGCATGATCGGCCACACGCCGGGCGGCGTGGGCGTCTTCGAGGCGGCGATGGTCTACGCGCTCGGCGGCAGCGTGCCGATGCCGCAGGTGCTCGCCGCGCTGCTCGCCTATCGGGCGATCTACTTCGGCGTGCCGCTCGCGCTCTCCGCCGGCGTGCTCGCCGTCTTCGAAGGACGCGCGCTCAAGGCACCGCTCGCGTCCGGGTTTGCGCAGCGCGGTGCGCAAAGCGTCTCGCAGCTCGCGCCGCTCTTTCTCGCCATCTGCACCTTCGTGGTGGGCGGCATGCTCGTGATTTCGGGCGCGACGCCCGCGTTCATGAAGCGCATCGCGATCCTGCAAACGGTGCTGCCGCTGTGGGTCATGGAAAGCTCGCAGATGCTCGCGAGCCTGTTCGGCGTGCTGCTGCTCTTCGTGGCCCGCGGTCTGCTGCGGCGCCTCGACGCGGCCTGGTGGTTCGCGCTCATCATTGCGTCGCTGAACCTCGCGCTCTCGCTCGCCAAGGGTCTTGCGTTCGTGGAAGCGGGCGTGCTGTGCGTGCTGATTGCGTTGCTGCTCGCCACGCGCAAGCGCTTCAACCGTCATTCGTCGCTGTTCGCCGAACGCTTCACGCCGGGCTGGCTGGTCTCGGTGGGCATGGTGATCGCGCTCGCGGTGTGGCTGCTCTTCTTCGCTTTCCGCGACGTTCAATACTCACAGCACCTCTGGTGGCAGTTCGCATTCGACGAACGCGCGCCGCGCGCTCTGCGCGCCACACTCGCCGCCGGCCTGCTTGCGGCGGCGCTCGCGTGCTGGCAACTGCTGCGGCCCGCGCCGGGCCGCTTCGAAAAGCCCGAGGAGGCCGATCTGCTCGAAGCCGCGCGTATCGTGCGCGCCCAGGAGCGCAGCGACGCCGTGCTCGCGATGATGGGCGACAAGAGCTTCCTGTTCTCCGAGTCGCGCGAAGCCTTCCTCATGTACGCCAAGCGCGGACGCACGTGGGCCGCGCTGCACGACCCGGTGGGTTCGCGCTGCGAATGGCCCGACCTGATCCGCCAGTTCGTCGCACTCGCTCACGCGCACGGCGGGCGCGCCGCGTTCTACCAGGTGCGCGCCGATGCGCTGCCGCTCTATCTGGATGCCGGTCTCACGCTCATGAAACTCGGCGAGGAAGCGCACATCGCGCTGCCCGAGTTCGAACTGAAGGGCTCGCACCGTGCGCATCTGCGCTACGCGTTGAAGCGCGGCGAGCGCGACGGCTTTTCCATCGAGCTGATCGAGCCGGACCGCGTGCCCGACTGCCTGCCCATCCTGCGCGAGATCTCCGACGCGTGGCTGGAAAGCCGCGTGGCGCGCGAAAAGAGCTTCTCGGTGGCGGCCTTCACGGCGGGCTACCTCGCGGCGCAATCCGTGATGCTGGTGCGCCAGCAGGGCAAGCCGCTCGCCTTCGTCACCTTCATGACCACCGACCTCCATACCGAAGCGACGGTCGGCGTGATGCGCCACCTGCCCGACGCTTCGCCCTACGCCATGGAATATCTGTTCACACAGCTCGCGCTGCATCTGAAGAGCGCGGGCTTCCGCTCGCTGAGCCTCGGCGTCGCGCCGCTCTCGGGCATGCAGCCGACACCGCTCGCTTCGCCCTGGCACCGCGCCGCGGCGCTCGCCTGGCGCTTCGGCGGCTGGTTCTACAACTTCCGCGGCCTGCGCGGCTTCAAGAACAAGTTTCAGCCGCACTGGGAGCCACGTTATCTGGCGGCTTCCGGGTCGGTTAGCGTGCTGCTCACGCTGGCCGATCTTTCGCTTTTGGCGGGAGGGTCGCGGTCGTGAAGGCTACTGGGTTGATTCAAGTAGGTTTGATCCGGGCAGCACGCGTGGTTCGTGAGCCGGCTTCGGCTTCGGCAGGCCGCAAGGTAGCCGGCTCGCCGCGCCTCGTGCGCGCGGCGTCGGCCGCGCTGTTGACGTTCGCTTCGGCCCTCGCCTTCGCGCCTTCCGCGCACGCCGAAACACCCGACCACGTAGCGGGCGGCCGCTATGGCGACGTCACCGTCACGAAGCCCGCGGGCGACATGCGTGGCTTCGTCGTGCTGTTTTCGCAGGCAAGCGGCTGGGCGCCGTCCGACCAGCAGGCCGCGGACGCGCTCGCGCGCCACGGCGCCCTCGTGGTGGGCGTGGATACGGCGCGCTACGCCGCGAAGCTCACCGCCGCCACGCGCGAAAACTGCCACAAGCTTTACGGCGACGCCGAAGCGATCGGGCATCAGCTTGAACGCCAGGTGGAATCGAACCGCTATTACTCGCCGATTGTCGCCGGCACGGGCGAAGGCGCGCTGCTCGCGGAACGCACGCTCGCGCAGGCGCCGGCCAATACGATTGCAGGCGCGGTATCGGTCGATGCGGACAAGACGCTCGACGCGCGCTTCGCGCCCTGCCCCGCCGACCCGGCTCTGAGCCGCGGCCCCGGACTGCCTGGATTCCTCGCCAAAGGCATGACCCGCGCGGCGAATTCCGCAGCCGGCTCCGCGATTCCTGCGACGACAACCGGTGCACACCAGATCACCCAGGAGACGTTCGCCCCCGGCATGACGAAGGCCGCGCGCCTCGTCGCGCTGACCGAGCCGCATCTGCGCGCCGAGGTCCAGAGCGAAGAGGACGTCTCCGACTTGCCGCTCGTCGAACTGCCTGCGGCGCACCCTTCGGACATGCTCGCTGTCGTGATTTCCGGCGACGGCGGCTGGCGCGATCTCGACAAGACCATTGCCGAAGCGATGCAGCGGCAAGGCGTTTCGGTGGTGGGATGGGATTCGCTGCGCTATTTCTGGCGCGAAAAGACGCCCGCACAAACCAGCCACGATCTGGCCCGCGTGCTGAAGACCTACAGCGCGCGCTGGCACACGCGCCAGATCGCGCTCGTCGGCTATTCGTTCGGCGCCGACGTCATGCCGTTCGCGTACAACCGCCTGCCCGAGGCGATGCGGGCGAAGGTGTCATTCGTGTCGCTGCTGGGCTTCGCGCCCGACGCCGATTTCCAGATTCGCGTGACCGGCTGGCTCGGCATGCCTGCAAGCGACAAGGCGCTGCCGGTGAGCCCCGAACTCGCGAAGATGCCGCCCGCCATCGTGCAGTGCGTGTACGGCGAGCGCGAGCCCGATTCGCTGTGTCCGTCGCTCGCGGGCAAGGGCATCGAACTCGTGCGCACGCCGGGCGACCATCACTTCGGCGGCAATTACGATGCGCTCGCGAAGCGCATCGTCGATAGCTGGAAGAAGCAGATCGGCTTGCGCGGCTGAGTGCGGCTGAGTGCGGCTAAGGGCGGCTAAGGGCGGCTAAACGCGCGCGGCTGATCGCGCCGCATTCCACGCGATCGCATCCCGTCGCGCCCAATGAAAAAACGGCCCGCCATTCATGGCGGGCCGTTTCTTTTTTGCTGAGCTGACCAGCTGTGCCGGCGTCGGCTTATTCCACTTCGGCCAGTTGCTGCGCGTCTTGCTCACGCTCCACCGACGAGCGGATCAGATGCTCGAACGCGCCCAGCGAAGCCTTCGCGCCTTCGCCCACTGCGATCACGATCTGCTTGAACGGCACCGTCGTCACGTCGCCGGCGGCGAACACGCCCGGCACCGACGTCTGGCCCTTCGCGTCCACTTCGATCTCGCCGTGCTTCGAGAGCGCGACCGTGCCCTTGAGCCATTCCGTGTTCGGCACGAGGCCGATCTGCACGAATACGCCTTCCAGTTCGAGATGACGCTTCTCGCCCGTGGTGCGCTCCAGATAGTGCAGGCCCGTGACCTTGCTGCCGTCGCCGGCCACTTCCGTGGTCTGCGCCTGCTTGATGACCGTCACGTTCTTGAGGCTGAACAGCTTGCGCTGGAGCACGGCATCGGCACGCAGTTCGGCGCCGAATTCGAGCAACGTGACGTGGCTCACGATGCCGGCGAGGTCGATCGCCGCTTCCACGCCGGAGTTGCCGCCGCCGATCACAGCCACGCGCTTGCCCTTGAAGAGCGGGCCGTCGCAGTGCGGGCAATACGCCACGCCGCGGTTGCGGTACTCGCGCTCGCCCGGCACGTCGATTTCACGCCAGCGCGCGCCCGTCGCAATCACCACGCTCTTCGCGCGCAGCACCGCGCCGCTCGCGAGGCGAATCTCGATCTGCTCGCCCGGCACGAGCGCCTCGGCACGCTGCAGATTCATGATGTCGACGTCATAGGCGCGCACGTGCTGCTCCAGCGCCGCCGCGAACTTGGGTCCTTCGGTTTCCTGCACGGAGATGAAGTTTTCGATGGCGAGCGTATCCAGCACCTGGCCGCCGAAGCGTTCCGCCACCACACCTGTGCGGATGCCCTTGCGCGCCGCGTAGATCGCGGCTGCGGCGCCCGCGGGGCCGCCGCCCACCACGAGCATATCGAAGGTTTCCTTCGCGTTGAGCTTCTCGGCCGCGCGCGCACTCGCGCCAGTATCCAGCTTCGCGAGGATCTCTTCCACGCTGCAACGGCCCTGGCCGAAGACCTCGCCGTTCAGGTACATCGTGGGCACCGCCATGATCTGGCGCGCTTCCACTTCGTCCTGGAACAGTGCGCCGTCGATCGTCACGTGGCGAATGCGCGGATTGATCACCGACATCACGTTGAGCGCCTGCACCACCTCCGGGCAGTTCTGGCACGACAGCGACACATAGGTTTCGAAGGCGAAATCGCCGTCGAGGTTGCGAATCTGTTCGATCACTTCCGGCTCGAGCTTCACCGGATGCCCGCCCACCTGCAGCAGCGCCAGCACGAGCGAGGTGAATTCGTGGCCCATCGGAATGCCCGCGAAACGCACGGCGATGTCCGTACCGGGGCGGCGCAGCGTGAACGAAGGCGCGCGCTCGCCCTGGGCTGCCGCGTCGCGATGCTCGGCAAGCGTGATGCGATCCGACAGGGAAGCGATTTCCTGCAGCAGCCCCTGCAATTCCGCCGACTTCTCGCCGTTGTCGAGAAATGCGGCGATCTCGATAGGCTGCGTGATTTTTTCGAGATAGCTCTTGAGTTGATTCTTGAGATTGGCGTCGAGCATGGCGATTTCCGGCGAATGGCGGTACAGAAAAAAGGCAAACACCGGGCCACCCGCAGGCGCGAATGGCGCCTGCGGCTCATGCAAATGAGCGGGGAAAGTGGCCCGGTCGGGAACGACCGTGGTCGTTATGAGAGCGTTTAGATCTTGCCGACGAGGTCCAGCGACGGCTTCAGCGTTTCGGCGCCGGGCGTCCACTTCGCCGGGCACACTTCGCCCGGGTGCGCTGCCACGTATTGCGCAGCCTGCACCTTGCGCAGCAGTTCCTTGGCGTCGCGGCCGATGCCATTGTCATGCACTTCGTACAGCTTGATCTGGCCTTCGGGGTTGATCACGAACGTGCCGCGCAGCGCGAGACCTTCTTCTTCGATCAACACTTCGAAGTTGCGGGCAAGCGTAGCCGTCGGGTCGCCGACGAGCGGATAGCGGATCTTGTTGATCGTGTCCGACGTGTCGTGCCACGCCTTGTGCGTGAAATGCGTATCCGTCGACACGCCGTAGATTTCGACGCCCAGCTTCTGGAACTCGGCGTAGTGATCGGCCAGGTCGCCCAGTTCCGTCGGGCACACGAACGTGAAGTCAGCCGGGTAGAACACGACGACCGACCACTTGCCCTTGAGGTTCTCTTCCGAAACCGGCACGAATTCGCCGTTGTGGTATGCCGTGGCCTTGAACGGTTTGACTTGCGTGTTGATGAGAGACATGCGTGCTTTCCTTACGCGGTTGGGTTGAGACGTTTGGGTTGAAACGTGAATAAAACTGCGACAGACGAAGATTACGGGAATGCTGCACCGCTGCAAAATTGGTTAGTTTGATCGCGGGAATTGCCTATCCCTATCGCCTGCTGAGCCGCGCCAGACGGGGCTCGGCGGCATTTTACCCTGCCCGCGCGACGCTCGCCGGAGCGCGGCGGGAGGGCACCGGCATGGCCGGCGCAGCGGGAGCCCGCGGTTTATGACGGTTTCGCGATGCCACACGACAAACAACGCCGCGCCTTCGCTCCCTGCCACCCTGGACCCGGGCGCCGTGCGCGCACGGGCAATTTGATCAAATTTACAGCGTCCGCTTTCCGTGCCAGGATTTGATCAAATCCAATGTCGCCACGAACCGGTGCGTGTGGCTCACACGCACCCAGGCGTGGGTCACTATTCGAAGGAGCGTCGCTTGAAGATTCGTCACGGTGTGAACTGGGAACGCGCGCAAGCGCTGCTCGAGCACGAACGTCATGCCTTTGCCGCCGCGCGGCCGAAGTCGCAGGCGCTCTCCGCGCAAGCCGCGCAGCATTTGCTCTTCGGCGTGCCGCTGCACTGGATGAACGACTGGTCCACGCCCTTCGCGCTCTACGTGGACGAAGCACGCGGCGCCCGCTTCACCGACGTGGACGGCCACCGCTACGTGGACTTTTGCCTCGGCGACACGGGCGCCATGTTCGGCCACGCGCCGCCACCCGTCGCACGTGCGCTCGCGGCCCAGGCCGAACGCGGCTTCACCACGATGCTGCCCAGCGAAGACGCGGTGTGGGTCGGCGCCGAACTCGCGCGCCGTTTCGGCCTGCCCTACTGGCAGTTCGCCATGACAGCGAGCGACGCCAACCGCTTCGTGCTGCGCTGGGCGCGCGCCGCCACGGGGCGCGACAAGATCGTCGTGTTCAACGGCTGCTATCACGGCACGGTGGACGACGTGTTCGTCGATCTGATCGACGGACGGCCCACCCAGCGCGCGAGCCTGCTGGGCCAGGTGCACGACCTGCTCGAACACACGCGCGTAGTCGAATTCAACGACCTCGCCGCGCTGGCCGATGCGTTGAAGCACGACGACGTGGCCTGCGTGCTCGCGGAGCCGGCCATGACGAACATCGGCATGGTGCTACCCGAGGCCGGCTACTGGCAGGAAGCCCAGGCGCTCATCCGGCGCCACGGCACACTGCTTGCCATCGACGAAACGCACACCATCAGCAGCGGCCCCGGCGGCTACGCGAAGGCGCACGGCATCGAGCCGGACCTCTTCGTGCTCGGCAAGCCCGTGGGCGGCGGCGTGCCGTGCGCGGTCTACGGCTTCAGCGCCGAACTCGCGGCCCGCGCGCAGCAGGCGAAGCGCGCCGCGCCGCCCGGTCACTCGGGTATCGGCACCACGCTTACCGCGAACATGCTCGCCATGAGCGCGATGCGGGCAACACTCGCCGAGGTCATGACCGAAGCGGCCTATGCCCATATGTTCGCGTTGGCGAGCCGTCTCGAAAACGGACTCAACGAGGCGATTGCGCGCCACACGCTGCCCTGGTGCGTGACGCGCGTGGGCGCGCGCACCGAATTCCAGTTCACGCCCACTCCGCCGCGCAACGGCAGCGAGGCGAGAGCGCAACTGGACGACGAACTCGAGCACATCGTTCATCTGTACCTGCTCAACCGCGGTGTGCTCATCACGCCGTTCCACAACATGATGCTGGTGTGTCCGGAAACGACGGCCGAAGACGTGGATCGCCTCGTCGATACGTTCGCCGCGTGCCTCGCCGCGCTCACGTGACCCACGTAAAGACACATCGAGTTCAATGAAAACCCGCCATCATCATTCGCTCCAGGACGAGACCTACGCCACGCTGCGTCAGTGGCTCACCGTAGGCCGCTTCATGCCGGGCGAGCGGCTCAAGATCCATCACCTCGCGGCGCAGCTCGGCGTGGGCGAAATGCCCGTGCGCGCGGCGCTGCAACGGCTCGCGGCCGAATCGGGCGTGGTCAATGTGCCGAACTGCGGCGTCGTGGTGCCCCAGCTCACGAAGGCGCAATTCGACGACGTGCTCAACGTGCGCCTGATACTCGAAGGCCAGGCCGCGGAGCGCGGCGTGCCGCACCTCTCGGCACGCGACATCGGCCGCCTCGACACACTCGCCGCCGCCATGGCCGACGCGCTCGCGCAAGGCAAGCACAAGCGCTACCTCGACGCCAACGAGAAGTTCCATCTGATCCTCTATCGCGCAGGCGGCTCGCCGCTGCTCGTCGATCTGATCGAAACGGTGTGGCTCCAGGTGGGCCCGATTTCGAACTTGCTGTTCGGCGACGCCGCTTTCGCGCAAACGCTCAACCACGCCCACGACGAACTCATGCAACAGTTGAAGCAACACGATGCAGCCGGCGTGCGGCGCGCCATCGAACACGATCTCGAACACGCGGCCCAATACCTGCGGACGCTCTGCGTATGAAAACACCTCCTGAAGCCCCCCCTCGTTCACCGATGAAGACACGCGAAGAAAACCGCATCGATGCCCTCGACGCCCTGCAACGGTCGATGTTCGATCTCATCAAGGGGCTGCCGTTCAAGGGACGTCTGGCCCAAGGTCTGTTGATGGCGTTGCAGGCCGTGTTGAGCGCGAGCCTCGCCTATGGCATCGGCCTCGCGCTGCATACCGAACAGGCGTTCTGGGCGGCGATCACGGCCATCGCCGTCACGCAGAACAGCTACAGCGACACGATGCATCTCTCGCGCGACCAGTTCATCGGGGCGATAGCGGGCGGGCTGGTCGGATTCGCGGGCGCCATGCTGGGCGGCGGCCCGGGCGCCACGAACGCGTGGCCGCATTTCACGCACGCGTGGCTGCATTTCGCGGTCTATATGGCGAGCGTGGCCATCGTCATTGCGGGCTGCTGGTGCTTCAACATGGGAAGCGCCGCGCGCCTCGGCGCGATTACGACCACCATCGTGCTGCTCGTGCCCGCGAGCGGTCCGGCATGGAACATCGCGCTCGTGCGCTTCGCGGAAGTCACACTCGGCACGGTGTGCGCACTCGCCGTGTGCTGGGTCACGGAGCGCATCGAGCAGCGCCGCACGACCGCCTCGTAACGCCTACGGCCGACTGTCGTGACCACAGCCCTCTGACCACAGCCCTGTGACCACTACCCGGCGGTCACCTCCGGCAGCCACGACGAGTCGCTGCGACAAGACGCGCCCGCCATGGTTTTCCCGCCTGACCGCGCGGGCCTGCTTTGCTTTACCCTAACGCCTTTCTTACGTCTCCTCGGAACGCCTCGAGCCATGCCTGAAGAATACGAAGTTCACGGACCCCATGATCACGCCGTGGAGCACGCGGCACATGGACACAGCGGACACAGCGCCCACGGCGGCGAACCGTCCGCAGACCCGCTGCCGGGCCGCATCGCGGTGATGACCGCGGTGCTCGCCACGGTGGGCGCGATCCTCTCCTACCAGAGCGGCACGACCGAGAACCTCGCGCTCTACTACAAGAACGAGGCCGCCATCCGCAAGACCGAAGCGGCCAATCAGTGGGCCTACTACCAGGCAAAGGGCGAAAAGCAGAATCTCGCGGAACTGGGCGCGGCGCTCGCACCCGCCGATTCGCCCGCGCGTGCGAAGTTCGAAGCCGACGTGAAAAAGTATCGCGACCAGAAGGAGCCCATCCGCACGCAGGCGGAAGCGCTCGAAAAGGAAGTGGAACGAAACGACGCCGCAGCCGAAACGCAACTGCACCGGCACCACCGCTGGGCGCAGGCCACCACGCTGATCCAGATCTCGATTGCACTCGCGGCCATCACGCTGCTCACGCGGCGCAACTGGCTGCAAGGCGTGACCATCGCCGCGGCGGTGGCGGGTATCGCGACAGGCGTCGCGGCCGCGCTCGCGCTCTGATGAACGAGGTGGGCAACACGTGCCCACGCTCAGTGCGCAATGGATGCGCTCACGCGCTCAGCAGCACTCCGCTGCGAATGGGCCGCACGCCGCTTACGCGACCCAGCGGCGCTCCGGTCGTCACGAAACGCACGGCGCGCCGCATGTAAAGGATGCCGTCGGTGCGGCTCGTGAGCGTGACCGTTTCGTCGGTGATCGGATCGACAATATCGAAGAGTGCATCACCGGCGCGCACCGCAGCGCCCGGCTCCACGCGATGCACCAGAATGCCGCTCACCGGCGCGTAAAAAGGCTCGCTGCCCGCAAGCGGCGTAGCGTCGGCGAGCAGCGCAGGCAAGGGCTTCGGCTCGCCGCGAATCGCGCCGCGCAGCATGAGGAAATCGACAATGGCGTCGGCGTCCTGTTGCGCCGTCTCCCACGTCACGTCGCGTTGACCGCGACACTCCACCGTCGTCGCCACCGTGCCCGCCCGCACGGGCCGCCCTGCCGGCGCACGCTGCTGCAAACCCCACCAGAAGAGGCTGTGCGCTTCGTCGAACGCGAGGCCGCCCGAATCCGTGGCGAGCAGTGACGCCCGCGCGCCCAGGTAGCGCGCAAGCGGTTCGAACGCCTCCCATCCGGCGTCGCTCGTGTACAGGTGCATGGTGGCTTCGAGCGAGCAATGCAGGTCGATCACGACGTCCGCGTCGAACGAAAGCCTCAGCAATTCCAGCTGCAGCGATTCGAACTCCGTCTGCGGCGTCTGCGCGGCAAGCGCCGCTCGCACGGCTTCGCGCACGATCTGGACGTTGCGCCCGGCATCGCTCGTCAAGGCCTCTTCGACGCCTGCCGTAAGCGCGGCGAGATCGAGGAAATGCCGGTTGAAGTTCTTGCCGCTCAGCAATTCGAAGCGACCGACGAACTGCCCCAGCACGTTCTGCGCAAGACCCACGGGATTCGCCACCGGCACGAGCACGATCTCCGCGGCCAGCACGCCTTGCGCCTCGAGCGCGGCAAGGCGGCGTCTCAGCATCACACCTGTCAGCATGGCCGGCGTTTCGTCGGCGTGCAGGGAACACTGGATGTAGATCTTGGCGCCGTCCCCCAGGGACGAAGAACCGAAATGGAAACTGACAAGCTCGCGCCGCGTGCCGATGGCAGGCGAGAGCAAGGGCGTGATGCGTGTGTGCATGATGGACGTGACGATCGTGATGAGCCGGGCAAACGGCGGGAGGGTTCGCGTGCGACCTTCGTTGAGGCATGGGGCCGCCGCGACGGAACGCCATGGTACGTTCGGCCGCCTGCCTGCACGAGTGCTGATCCCGCTATCATGATCGTTTTTTCCGATCGTCCATCGCCATGGCCCTCACGCTCACGCAATTGCGCATCTTCACCGCTGTCGTGGAGCACGGCAGTCTGCGCGCCGCGGCGCGCGCGCTCGGCACCGCGCAGAGCGGCGTCACGCAACAGCTGCAAAACCTGGAGAGCACGCTGGGCGCCACGCTCTTCACGCGCACGAACCGCGGCATCGCGCTCACGGCGTTCGGCCAGCGGCTGCTCGCGCGCGCCGGCGCGATTCTGGGCGAGTGCGAGCGCACCGAACAGGAGATGGCGCAATTGCGCGGTGCATTCGAAGGCACCGTCTCGCTCGGCATGACCACGGAACCGCTCGTCGATACGCTCGCTCCCGTACTCAGCGAGTTTCGCGCGCGCTACGAGCGCGTGGCGGTGCATCTCATGAGCGGCACGTCGCGCATGATGGTCTCGTGGATTCGCGACGGCACGCTCGACTTCGCCGTGGCCCCCGTGTCGAAACATACGGACGTCACCGGGCTGACAGTCACGAAGCTCTATGCGTCGGACCCGGTCGTGGTGTGTCGGCGCGGGCACCCGCTCGCCGCCGCCACGTCGCTGCGCCAGCTCGCGGGCTGCCAATGGATCGCGACACGTGCGCCGCATCAGCCCGGCATCGCGGCGGGCACGGCACCCGCCAGCCGCCTCGTCGATCTGTTCGCCGAACATCGTCTGCCGCCGCCCAAAATTTTCGTGACCACCGAGGCGCTGTTCGACGCGCTGCACCTGATCATCGAAACCGATTGCCTCTCGCTCGAGCCTTCGGTAGTGACGCGGCACCGGTCGTTCTCGCGCATGCTCACCACCGTTCCCATTCGCGAGCGCGTCAAGCGCACGGACATAGGCCTGCTGCAACGTGCGGACGCGCCGCTCACGCCCGCCGCCCAGGAACTGGCAGCCATGGTCGCCTCTTATGCGCGGGCCATGCAGGCTCGCAAAAGCCGCACATAGTATCCGATTCAACCAGCGCGCATGAGCGCTGCCCGCATTCAGATGCAGTGGGCATGAAGTTGGGTCGAATCGAACACGAGGGGCGTTTGTTGTCACCCAGGTAACAGCTACGCACTCTGCGCATCGCCAATCTCACGTGCACCCCATCACGCGAGATAGCGATGAGACCCGAGACCAACGTATTACCCACGGGCACGTTTCGCCCGCGCGCCGATGCGTCATGCACGGCGAATGCCGCGTTCGAACGCGCGTGGCGTTCCGTTCGCGGCCACCTCGAACAACGCGCGCGCAACCTTGCCAAGGGCGATCGCGTCGCCGCAGACGATCTTGTCGCGAACACCGCGCTCAAGGCCCTGCTCTACATGCGGCGCATGCCCGATCGCATCCGCAACCCCGAAGGGTTTCTCTTCACCGTGCTCAATCATGTGTTCCTCGACAGCGTGCGCCACGCGAGCCGCGAGGGCCGCGTGCTGTACTACTGCGACGAGTCCGATGCCGACTACCTGGGCGCCGCCGCGGCCACCACCATTTCACCCGCGCACATCGTGGAGCTTGGCGAAGGACTGGCGCTGATCGCCGAGGCCATCGAACGGCTCACGCCCGCGCAGCGCCAGCTCTTCTCGCTCAAGTTCGAACACGAGCTTTCCTACGCCGCGATTGCCGAGGAGCTGCACATCAACGAAGCGCTCGCGCGCAAACGTGTCGAGCTATTGCGCCGCAAGCTGCGCGCCGCCGTGGAAAAGCGTCACACGCAGCCACGCCGGCATTCACGAATGCGCGGCTGAGACGTTCTTACTGCCGTTACCCGAGCCGCGCCTCGCGATCCAACGGACCCACGACCTCAAGGAGAAACTCCATGGCGGATTCCACCGCAGTCAATGCCCAGATCACCGACGCCGTCACGCAAACCAACGTCAAGGTCGTTGCCGAGGCGCCGGCGCAGGCCATCGCATCGCTCTACCAGGTTGCGAGCCACTCCGCGGGTTTGTCGCTGCAGAACGCGGTGCAGAGCCAGCAGTCGCTGAACCAGATATCGACCGCTGTGGTGTCGAAAGCCGTGGCGCTGATCATGGCCATCGGCGAATAGCGCAGCCGATGCGCATAACGCGAGCGGTCGAGGTCAACACTGGAGCACTCCGTCATGGCTATCTGGGATCTGTTTACGAAGGGCGCGCGGCCGGCGGCTGCGACGCAGGGCTCAAGCGCGGCGCCGGGGGCCGATGCGGGCAAAGGCGCTGCTACGGGTACGGGCACGACGCAGGACGCGCCGCCTGCCCAGCAGGCACAAGACGCCGCGCCGGCTTCGGGCAGCACGGCAGAGCCTGCACCTGCACCTGCACCTGCGCCTGCGCCTGCGCCTGCACCTGCACCTGCACCTACGCCTACGCCTACGCCTACACCTACGCCTACGCCTACGCCTACGCCGACGCCGACGCCGACGCCAACGCCAACGCCAACGCCAACGCCAACACCAACACCAACGCCGACCCCGACGCCAACACCAACGCCGATACCCATGCCCCAACAACCCACTCCGCTGTCGCGCATGAACACGCTGCTCGCCGCGCAGATGCAAGCCGCCACGCCGCCCACGGATGCGCTCAACAGCCAGATCGTGCAGGCGGTCCAGCTCACGAACGCGGAGACCGCGAGCTACGCGGCGTCGCAGATCGCGACTGCGCCGGACATGATGATCAGCCAGGCATCGGGGCTCGTCGCGCAGTCGGCGGCGAACTACTTCGACGGCGTGAGCAAGCTCGCGCTCGCAAGCCAGGCCGTGCTGCTCAAGAAGATGACCGAAGACATCGCCAAAGAGAACCTGACCGGCGCCGCCGAAGACGCACTGGGTGCACTGGCCACCGATCTGCTGATGGGCGCTGCGGCCGCCGTCGCCGCCGCGGCCGGCGCGATCGAGGCCGATGCCGCGAGCTTCGCCATCGACAAGATCGATCAGAGCATCGCGAAGTACAGCCAGACACTCGCGAACCGCAAGGCAAGCTGAATCGCACCACGCCCACTCACACCGATTCAGGCCGATTCAGCCCATTCACGAAGAACACAAGGACACCCCATGAGCGATATCGAATCGCAGGTCTCCTCCTCGTTGCGCCGTCTCGCGGAGACCTGGCTCAAACGCAGCCTGACGCCGGCCGAGGCGCGCGAACTGGAGAACTTCCAGCAGTCGTGGGCAAGCGGCGACGCTCCTGCCGCGATGCCTGCCACCACTCAGGTACAAGGCAACACGACGTCGAGCGACCCTGCCGACCACGCACGCGCGCAGGCCGCACAGGCACTGGCTGAAGGACGTCAGCGCTCGGAGAACGTCATCCGCGACATCCTGCAGAAACTGCAGAGCACGGCGGCGCAGGCGTTGCAGGCCCACGAGCACGAAGAGGCCGCCATCCTCAAGATCGTCGAGAGCGCACGCTCGCTGAACGACCTGCGGCCTTCCGCGCTGAGCCTTCCAGGCAGCGGCGTGCCGCCCGCCGCGCAACTCGTGCTGCCGCAGATCGCAGACCGTCTCGCGAATCTCGTGAAGAGCGAGGTGGAACGCTGCTTCCAGCAGAACTTCGGCCCCTTGCAGCGCGAGCTTGCGAATGCGCTCACACAACTGCACGACGCGAACAAAACGCCAGCGGACACGCAGACGGACAGCGCGCAGCAAGCCTCTACGCAACAGGCCTCTACGCAACAAGCCCCACCGCAGCAAGGCCTAGCGACGCAACACGCCTCAACGCCACAAAACACCGCCACGAGCAACACGGCAGGCAACGCCGCGCCCAACCCCAACAGCGCCGCGCAGCCCGCCCCGCCGCCCGCGGCCTGAGAGCTTCACAGAGTCCCATGGTGGACGTTCATGCAACCAGCGCGGCACGTGCCGTGCACCAACCTCAAGGAGTCTCAACATGGCCTTTCCCACTTCCGTGAACGACCAGGTCACCGATGCCGTCACGCAGTCCAACGTCAAGGTGGTCGGCGAAGCGCCCGCCATGGCGATGGGTTCCATCTATCAAACGATGGCCCACTCCACCGGCATCCTGTTCGAAAACGCCGTGTCCGCGCAGCAGCAGCAGAACACGCTCACGCAGGCCGCCACCAACCAGGGCGTGATGCAGATCTACAGCCTCGACACGACCGCGGCCGCGGGCGCCACCGAAAAGGTCGCGCAGACGGGCGTCTCGGACAACCTCACGAGCCTGCTCACGGTGCTCAACGCGTTCCGTCAGCGCTAAGGCGCGCCGCCGTCACGCGTGATACGCAGGGCATCATCCTCAACGCATGAAACGCATGATTCAGGAGCACAGCAATGGCCTTTCCCACTTCCGTCAATAACCAGATCACCGACGCCGTCACGCAGTCGAACGTGAAAGTCGTCGCCGAGGCTCCGGCCATGGCGATGGGTTCGATCTACCAGACGATGGCCCACTCCACCGGCATCCTGTTCGAGAACTCGGTGTCGTCGCAGCAGCAGCAGAACACGCTGTCGCAAGCCGCCGCCAACCAGGGCGTGATGCAGGTCTACACGCTCGACACGACGGCTGCTGCGGGCGCCACCGAAAAGGTCGCGCAGACGGGCGTCGCCGACAACCTCACGAGCCTCCTCACGATCCTCAACGCGCTGAACCCTCCGGGCAGCGCGATCTGAGCGGTCGGCCCTTGCGAGTGGCGTTCACGGGCGACACTCGTCACAGTCGTGAAACTCGCAGGCAGCACGCCGAAGCGGCACACCGCTTCGGCGCTTTCGTTTCAAGGGCGCGCGTTGTGCATCAGCCGCCGGCCACGTTGGCCATGTAGCGCAACTGATCGACATCGACGATGAGCAGCTTGTCCTGCGTCCACGTGACAAGGCCGTTGCGGCGCCACGTCTGCAGTTGCGCATTGAGCTTGGGGCGGCTCGCGTTCACCATCGCGGCAAGGCTGCTCTGGCTGGGCGGCAGCGGCACGACGATGCCGCCGTATTCGGCGCGCCCGCACCGGTCCACCACGGAAACCAGATAGCGCGCAAGCCGCGACTCGAGCCGATACAGGCAGACGGATTCCACGAACGCCGCCGCTTCGCGCAGCTTCAGGCGCAGCAGCATGAGTAGACGCTGCAGAAACACGGGCTCTTTCGTGAGTTCGGGAAAGTGGCGTCGGCCGAGAATGAAAATGCGCGTGTGCCCGCACGCGAACGCCGCGGATTCGCGCACGCCGGATTCGACGAGCGCGGTCTCGCCCACCACATCGCCCGGCTCGGTGCTGTTGATGATGAGCTCGCGTCCGTCGGGCCCGTACATGACCGAATACACGCGGCCCGATACGACGAACGCGACGAAGTCGTCCGGGTCGTGCTTGAGAAACAGCGCTTCCCCGTCGTTCAAGCGGCGCTCCACCACGTGGGTCGCGGCATGCCGCACCAATGCCTGAGGCATGTCGCGAAACAGCACCGACTGCTGAAGAATCGCGCCGCGGTCTTCGCATGCCTGCGCCCCGGCCTCCCATGATGAACCCCGTCCCCTTGTTCCCACTTTGGCCCCCGGCACAGTTTTCTATGGAACACGTTTGAACGTTCGATTTGGCGTTCCGTGAAGCATTCATCATAGGAGTCGCGCGGCTCGCACATCTCCCTGCATTGCGCGCTCGACTGCGTGTCTGAACGCAGTCGTGTACGATCCGCATCGATCGACAGATCGACAAACGGGCCCGCCAGAGGACAAGGACAATGACGACGTTGCGCCCCGACGAAGCGCTTACGCATCCCGGCTCACTGCTGAGCGCAGACGCGCAGATCGTCGCGCCGTACGACTTCGAAGTTACCGGCCGCGACATCGAAGGCGCCCGCGCGCTCGGCGTACAAGACGGCATCGTCAGCGCGCTCGCCGAACCGCTGCGCATCAACTACAGCGAAGCGCATGCGGCGCACATCATCAACGGCATGGGCGTGACGCTGGGCGACTCCATCATCGGGCTCACGGCGATTCAGGCTATCGCGCATGCACATCCTCACGTGCGCTTCACCGTGTACCGGCCCGCCGAAGCGCCGCGCTATGTCGAAGCGCTCTACGCACTCGCGCAAGGCGTGATCGCCGACTTTCGCGCCTTGCCCTGGCCGCTCGCCGCGCTGCCCGCAGACGGGCCGCGCATCGACGTGGGCAATCATCTGTTCTGGCCCGCGTTCATGAGGCTGCCGATGATCGACTTCTTTCTCGAAGCGCTCGGCGTGGATGCGGCCACGGTCCCGGCCGCACACAAAGCCAACCGCTGGCTGCAACGGCTGCGTCTGCCCGCGTTGCCCGCGGCCTGGCAAACCGCTCCGTACGTGATGTTCTGCCCCACCGCGAGCACGCCGGTGCGCAGCATTCCGGCCTCGGCGCATACACGGCTCGTCGATGCGCTCGCGCGCCGGTTCGATCTGCCTGTGCTCGGCTTCGGCGCGGTGGATCATCCTCGCTACATCGACGTGAGCGCACTGTCGCCGGATACCGCGCACTTTCTCGCCTGGGTCGCCAAGGCGCGCCATCTCGTCACGTCGGACACGGCGGCCGTGCACATCGCCGCCGGCTTCGACGTGCCCACCACCGCGTTCTTCACCACCGTCGCACCGGAACTGCGCGTGCGCGACTACCCGCACTGCCGCGCCATCGCGCTCGACGTTTCGCCATTGCGCGACATCCAGGCGAGCAGCCGCGAAGCCGACCTCGCGCTCGTCGAAGCGGCCTTGCGCGCGTTGCCGATAGACGACTCGCTCTTCGCCGGCAACGCATAGCGGGAGCGGCGCCACGCCGTTATTGCGTTGCAGCGTAAGCGGCCGCGCTCATGCGTTCTGCCGGCCACGCTCGAATACCCAACTAGCCGTGCCCGCTTTTTTCGCCAATAATGGCCGCACCTCCATCTCCGGACGAGGGCGGCCATGCACTACAGCCCCGAAGCCATCCGCACCATTGCGCTGGTGGGACACGCAGGATGCGGAAAGACATCGCTGGCGGAAGCACTCCTGTTTCAGGGCGGCGCAGTACATACGCAAGGCACCGTGGAGCGCGGCACCGCCTTGTGCGACTTCGATCCGCTCGAACGCAAGTACCACCACTCCCTCTCCTCCGCCGTCACCCACTTCCACTACCACGACACCCGCATCTATCTGCTCGACACGCCGGGCTATCCCGATTTCGCCGGCCTTTCGATCAGCGCCTTGCCCGCCGTGGAGACCGCGGCCATCGTCATCAACGCGCGCACCGGCATCGAGATGACCACGCGGCGCATGATGGCGTACGCCGAGCAACGCAAGCTGTGCCGCATGATCGTCGTGAACGGCATCGACGGCGAAAAGGTGGATCTGCCGCGTCTCTTCGCCGAGATTCAGGAAGCGTTCGGCAAGACCTGTCTGCCCATCAATCTGCCGGCGCAGCAGGGGCGCGACGTGGTGGACTGCTTCTTCAATCCGTCGGGCGAAGCGGACTTTCTTTCGGTGGAGGCGGCGCACGACGCGCTCATCGATCAGGTGATCGAACTCGACCCGGAACTGATGGAGCTTTATCTGGAGCAAGGCGAGGCCATTCGTCCCGAGCAGTTGCACGCACCGTTCGAGCGCGCGCTGCGCGAAGGGCACCTCGTGCCCGTGTGCTTCACGTCGGCGGCCACGGGCGCGGGCATCGGTGCGTTGCTCGACATCTTCGTGCGGCTCCTGCCGAATCCCACCGAAGGCAATCCGCCGCTCTTCTATCGCGAAACAGAAGGTCATGTCGAAGTCGTGCATGCGCAACCCGTGGCGGACAAGCACGTGCTCGCGCATGTCTTCAAGATCGTGATGGACCCGTACATCGGCAAGATGGCGGTGTTTCGCATCCATCAGGGCACCGTGACGCGTGACAGCCAGCTGTATATCGGCGAAGGACGTCAGCCGTTCAAGGTGGCGCACCTGCTGATGCTGCAGGGCAAGGACCACGCCGACATCCAGCGCGCCGGCCCCGGCGACATCTGCGCCGTGGCGAAGGTGGACGAGATCGGCTTCGACGCCGTGCTGCACGACGCCCCCGAGGACGGCAACATCCACCTCACGCCGCTCGATTTCCCCACGCCCATCTACGGCCTCGCTATCGAGCCCGCGCGGCGCGGCAACGAGCAGCGCTTGTGGGAGATACTGCAAAAGCTGGCCGCCGAAGACCCGTGCCTCGTGATCGATCACCCTGTGGGCACCAACGAGACCGTGGTGCGCGGCCTCGGCGAATTGCATCTGCGCTACATGCTGGAACGCCTCACGGAGCAGTACAAGCTCGAAGTCGTGACGCGCCCGCCCAGGATTGCATGGCGCGAAACGATTGGCGGCAAGGCCGAGGGCCATTGCCGCCACAAGAAACAAACCGGCGGCGCGGGGCAATTCGGCGAAGTCATGTTGCGCGTGGAGCCGCTGCCGCGCGGCGCGGGCTTCGAATTCGTGGACGCCGTGAAGGGCGGCGCCATTCCGGGGCAGTTCATTCCCGCCGTGGAGAAAGGCATTCTTCAGGTGATCGAGAACGGCCCGCTCGCGGGCTTTCCGATGCAGGACGTGCGCGTGACGGTCTACGACGGCAAGAGCCATCCCGTCGATTCGAAGGAAGTAGCCTTCGCCACGGCGGGGCGCAAGGCCTTCATCGAGGCCGTGCTGAAGGCGCAGCCCATCGTGCTCGAACCGATCGTGGATATCGAAGTGATGGCGCCCGAAGCCGCGATGGGCGACGTGATAGGTGACCTCTCCGCGCGCCGCGGCCAGGTGCACGGCACGCGCACCCTGGGCGGCAACGCGATCGTGGTGGCGGGCAAGGTGCCGCTCGCGGAACTTAACGACTACCAGTCGCGGCTCAACGCAATGGCGGGCGGCGACGGCAATTACAGCATCCAGTTCAGTCATTACGACCCGGTGCCGCCGGGCCAGCAGGAGCGGCTCGCCGCGCAGCACCGCAGCGAGGCGAACAACGGCGAGTGATGAGCGCCGCAACTGATCGCTCGCCCCCGACTAAATAAATGTTCCTGAGCGGGAATAACCCGCGTCCACGCACGGTTCACCCTGCACGTGCCGCTTTCGTGCGTGTGCCGCAGCCTCCCCCGCGGTCATTTCATCCGCACAAAGCCGCACGCGAACCCGTGCATATCGCGTTCCAGCTACGACGGACGCATCGCATCGGGACGACCGACTCCGGTCCCATTTCGGCGAATGGAGCACATCATGAAGCTTTCACTCCTGATTACAGCAGCCGCGCTCGCACTCGGCGCCGCTCAGGCCTACGCACAGACCGACGCCACCAGCACGGCGGCGACGCAAGGCGACAACGCAGCCATGACGAACGACGCCGTGGGCGGCCAGCTGCCCGGCATGAGCGCGAGCGGCGCGCCTCACGCGAAGACACGCGCCGAGGTCTATCAGGACTTCCTGCGCGCGAAGCAGGACGGTACGCTCGACCGCATCAACGCGCTGTACGGCGGCGGCGATTAATCTCCGGCGCTGCATCATCCGAAACAACCCCACCTCACCTCCTGGAGCGCCGTCGGCCGCTGACGGCGGCGCGTCCTTCCCTTGTCTTGCCGCTTCAGGTGTCCCTCGCGGGAGTCCCCTCGCCGGGTCCCTCCCGGCACGCCTGCGTTCGCTTCGCGACACGCCGCTTCGCGCCCTTACCGGCGCTGCCATGACGCATGAATAAAGTGTCCTGAAGCAACCAGGCGGTGCGCCCTCGCCTGCGCGCGGCCCTGTCGTTCCCGCCGTACGTGTCGTTCGTGCTTTCGTTTGTCCGGCTTTCCGTTTTTTCTCACGACCCGGTCACTACCATGAGCAACACCATCACCAATCAGTACCTCCGCACGCAGACGCCCGTGGACGACGCGCAGGCCGGCAACACGCCGTCTGCGTCGGACATCGAGTTGCGCATCATGCAGGACATCGAACAGCTGCTCGCCGACCTCAGCGTCGCCACCGCGAACGGCGACTTCGACACCAGCAGCGGCAACACGGGCAGTGGCGGAGGCGGCGGCTTCGGTTCAGGCACCTCGAACTTCCAGGCGCCGGCGTTCAACCTCGGCGCCGCAACCGGCACGACCGGCGGCACCACGACACCCGCCACGACCGGCACCACGAACGCCCCCGTCACCGGCAACAGCGGCACGCCGAACGGTCAATCGGGTTCGCCGCAGCAAACGGGCTCGGTCATTGCGCTCAGCACTGCGCCGCAAACCACGGCGCTCACGCCCGAACAGAGCAAGCAGACCGCGGACGCCTACGTGTCGAACCTCCAGCACGATTTCGGTCTGACGCGCGACCAGGCCGCCGGCATCGTGGCGAACCTCTGGCACGAGAGCGGCGGCATGAATTCAGGCATCAATCAGGGCGGCGCGATCGGCGCGCCCAGTTCCAACATGGCCGACGACAATGGCAACGGCTACGGCATTGCCCAGTGGGGCGGCTCGCGCAAGCAGGGGCTCATCGACTACGCGCACGAGCACGGGCTCGACCCGTCGAGCCAGGCGGCCAATTACGGTTATCTGAAGCAGGAACTCGAGACCTCGGAATCGGGCGCCATTTCCGCGGTGAAGAGCACGAACAGCGCCCAGGCGGCCACCGTCGCGTTCTGCGACGTGTTCGAAAAGCCGAGCGACCCGGAGATGGCTTCGCGCCTCGACCACCTTTCGGAGATTCTCGCGTAAGCGGCCCTTTGTGTTTGCGGCGGCTACGTCGTCCGGCGGCTGGGCTCATCAGCTCGTAGAAACGGGCGTAGAAGGGGGAGTAAAAGCGGGCGTAAAAGCGGACGTAAAAGCGCTGCGACCGCTGAGCAGCGCAACGCTTCAGCCCTTCTTCTTCAGCGCTTCTTCAGCCCTTCACCGACGCGCCTCGTCGACGAGTCCTGTTCGTTCCTGCACGCCCCAGCTCTTGCGCGCCGTCAGCAGGTGCAGCCAGCCGAGCGCCGCGCCCGTGTGCCGCAGCAACTGGAAGCTGAACGGCTCGGCCAGCGCCGCGAGAACCGCGAGCGCGAAATGCGAGCCGCGGCGCTCGCCGGTCCAGCGTCGGTACAGGTGCACAGACCACAGGTGAAACGCGAGGTCCACCCCGATCTTCGCGACGATCACCGCCGACACCGAAAGCGCAATGCCGATGCGCCCCGTAAACAGGAACGTCAGCAGCAGCACGAACGCCGTGAGTCCGTAGATGGGCTGCAACGTGTCGATGGCCTTCACCGGCATCATCAGCAGACCCAGCGCACCATAGCGCCGATTGCCCGCCATGTCGCGGTTCCAGTACTGCGTCTGCAGGAAGCCAGCGAACCAGCGGCGGCGCTGGCGCAGGAACGCGGCGAGCGTGCCGGGCGCGTCGGTGTGCGCGTGCGCGGTGCCGATCACGCGCACGCGCCACGTCTTGCCGTGCTCCACGGCGTAGCGGCGCAGCCGGTGGATCAGTTCGTAGTCTTCCACGAGGCATTGCGTGTCGAAGCCGCCCACCGTGACGAGCGCGTCGCGACGAAAGCAGGCAAACGCGCCGGAGACCAGCAGCAGGCTGTCCGCCCGCATCCACGCAAAGCGCGAAATGAAGTTGCGGATGTACTCGTAGGTCTGAAACCACTGGAAAAAGCGGCCCGTCAGCGTGCGCGCACACATCGGCGTGATGATGCCCGTGGCCGCGACCAGTTCGGGTTCGCGCGCGAACGCGTCGCGCATCGCGGCGCACGCCGTGCCGGCAAGACGCGTGTCGGCGTCTACGGTGAGCACCGTGTCCGTCTCCATCAGCGCAATTGCCGCGTTCAGTGCGTGCGCCTTGCCCGCATGCGGCAGACGCAGCCAGCGCAGCGTGGGAAACAGCACGCTCGGCGCGCTGATCTGCCCTTCGAGCGGCGGCACGAGACCGTAGCGTCCCGCGAGCAGCGCGGCGGTGCCATCCGTGGAGCCGTCGTCGGCAATCACGATCTGCGCGGGCGGCGCGTCCTGTTCGAGCAGCGCCTTGAGCGTGACGGGCAGCACCGACGCCTCGTTCCAGGCCGCCACGATCACACCGAGCGTGGGCTGCGCGCCTTGCGCTGCGGCGTCCGGTGCGTGCGAGGTCTGCGACTTCATCAGCGGCAGCGTCTTGAAGGCGACGAACGCGAGCAGCAGCGTGTCGTACACGACATAGGCAATGCCCACGGACCACGCCACCACGTTGTGCAGGAAGAACGCGCGGGCGAACAGCACGATCCATACAGCAAGCACGCCGCCGTGGATCAGCACGCTCACGAGCGGCGTGCCGCGCGGCGTGATGCGCGACGAGGCCTGGGCGAAGGCGTCGCCGAGCGTATGGGTCGCGGCAGCCGCCGATCGAGTCATGGAAGACGCGCAGCGCGGCGGGCGAGCGTGCGTGTCCGCCGCCGGGCTCACCGGATTGCCCTCGTCGTTGCGCCTGGGATTGCACTTGACGTCGCGCTCGCCATTGCGCCTTTCGAGCGCTGCAAAATCGGGCACGGAACTCATGGCCACATCCGCCGCAAAACGGAATGACGATCGATCAGCTCGTGCTTGAGCGCGCCGCCCACGTGCAACGCCAGCACCAGATAGAGCGCGTAGCCGAACCACGTATGCACGGCGCCAAGCACGTCGTGCATGTGCTCCTTGAACTGCGGTTCGAGATGCATGATGAAGCCCACGCGTGGCCACGGCACGAGATGGAAGAGCGTCATCGGGTGCGTGCCTGCGTCCTTCCAGGCCGAGTCGTGGAACCAGCCCGAGAGCGGCAGGCCCAGCATGATCGCGTAGAGCAGCCCGTGCGCCACGTGCGCCGCGAAACGCTCGGCCCGGGGAAACGCGAGCGGCAGCGGCGGCGGCCGGTGCGATGCGCGCCACAGAATGCGCATGAGCACGAGGCCCAGCACCGTGATGCCGATGGACTTGTGCGTGTCGATGACGGGGCGCACCCAGTCGTCGGGCAAGGCATCCACCGTCCAGGCCAGCACCACGTTGCAGAGGATGCCTGCGGCAATGGCCCAATGAAGCAGGATGGCGACGCGGCTGTAGCGCGCGGCCGGCCCGGGGCGCGCGCGTTCGGCCTGGGCTCGTAGGGTGTTGGTGTTCATCGTGGCTCTGCTGGAAGCTCGAAGGGTGCGTACCAAGGTGCGTACCAGGGTGCATAACGGCCGCGCGGATGAAAGCCCGCCGCCGGACACCGCGCAAGAGACGCGCGGCACTGCCAGCGATAACGCCTGGCCCACGTACTTTATTCCCTCGCGCTTCAGTCCAGCAGTTGCTTCCGGCCCTCAAAAGACGCCAACACGCTCAACACGAGCCCCTCGCAGGCTATGCCGAATGCCACGCGCTCCGGCGCCAACCTGTCGCGCTCACCCACTCTCAGCCTACGAACTCGCGCGCCGCACGAAGACGCGGCGCGTGACGTCGAACGCTACGAGGTTGCCTGCCACCACGAGCAGCAGGCCCACCACAGCGAGAGGCGACCACTGGTAGCCCTCGAACACCGTGGACACCGCAAGCGCGACCAGCGGGAACAGCACCGTGCAGTAGGCCGCGCGTTCCGGTCCAATGCGTCCCACGAGCGTCAGGTATGCGGTGAAGCCGATCACTGACCCCGGCACGGCGAGATAGGCGAGCGCGCCCAGATAGCGCGGCGTGAGCTCCACCGTGAACGGCAGGCCGGCGAGCGCGCTGCCCAGCGTGAGCACCGCCGCGCCGATCAGCATGGCCCAGCCGTTGGTGACGAGCGGATTGAGACCGATCGATTGCATCCGGCTGGAGAGCAGGTTGCCCGCCGAAAAGCACATCGTGCCGAGGAACGCGATGGCAAGGCCTGACCACGTGCCGTGATCGCCGACGTGCCCCGCCATTTGTTGCAGGAAGAGGCACGCAATGCCGGCGAGGCCGAGCACCGCGCCGGCAATGGCCGACGGCTGGAGCGGCCGCCCCATGAACAGCCGGCCGTTGATCGAATTGAGCAGCGGCGCGGTGGAGAACACCACGGCCACGAGCCCGCTCGGCACCGCCTGCTCGGCGTAGTAGAAGCACAGGAAGTTGATGCAGAAGAGCGCAAGGCCCTGGGCGACGAGAAAGCGCCACGCGCCGCGCGGCGGCTTCATGGGCCGCCTGAGCAGGCGCAGCAGCAGAAACATCGCGGCGGCCGCGAGCCAGAAACGCCACGCAATGGAAACCGGCGGCGGCACGGCGCCGAGCTGCCATTTGATGGCAATCCACGTGGTGCCCCAGATCAGCACGGTGACGGCGTAAAGAAAGAGATTCATGGCGCAATGAACGGTGGTGGGTAGCGAGCCTGGGCATCGGTTGTCGTGTTCGCCCCGCCGCGCGGCTCGACGCGCAGCGAGCCGCGGGCGCAAGCTGCCCAGGAACACCCACTATGCCGCCCTGCGCGGGCAGTCCGTTGTCCAGAATTGCGGTCTTTTCTGGGCTGGCCGGTAGCTCGCCGGCAAGGGGCCCGCGCCGGGCCTTATACTGGCGCGACCATGCGCGATCCCACCCTTGCCCCCGCGAACGACGGCACGCCCGACATCCTCGCCCGCCTGCGCGAGGCCGGCGAGATGCCGTTCGGGCTGCATTCGGTGTGCCGCACATTGAGTGAAACGGACGCGAAGCTCGAACGCTTCGCGTGGCTCGGCGACCAGCTCGCCATCGCCGAATGGTCGCGCTTCACCGACGAAGTCGAAACCGCCTACGACCACCCGGGCCATCACACGCTGTCGTGCTACCTGGACGGCGGCTATCGCACCGAGCGCCGCAAGCTGCCGGGCCGCTATGGCGCGCCGAGCCGCCTGTGCGCGCTGCCGGGCGATCACGAGTCGTCGTGGTGGGTGCGCGGCGAAATGCACTTCCTGCACCTCTACTTCCTGCCCGAGCATTTCACGCGCCGCGCGGTGCAGGAACTGGACCGCGAGCCGCGCGAACTCACGCTCGCCGACCGCACCTATTTCGAGGACGAACGCATCGCGGCGCTGTGCCGGATGCTGATCGACGAACACTGGGACGACGCCGACGGCAGGCTGCGCGTCAACGAAACCGCGCACGAAGTGCTGAGCCTGCTGCTGCGCGGGCAGAGCGCCACGCGCGCCGGCCTCGCGCTGAAAGGCGGCCTCGCGCCGGCTGTGCGCCGGCGCCTGTGCGACTACATCGACGCGCATCTCACGCAGCCCGTCACGCTGGGCGATCTGGCCCGCGAGGCCGCGCTCTCCGAATACCATTTCGCGCGGATGTTCCGCATCTCGTTCGGCGCAGCGCCGCATGCGTGGATTGCGGGCCGGCGCATCGAGCGGGCGCGCGCACTGTTGCGCAACACGGCGCTGCCGCTAGCCGAGGTGGCCGCGCAATGCGGCTACGCGAACGCGGCGCACTTCAGCCATCGCTTTCGCGAAGCGCTCGGCGTAGCGCCGAATGCGTTCCGGCGCATCACGCAGGCGGCTTGAACACCGTCTGCTGCGGGCTGCCTGCGGCCTGTCGCCTGAAGCGGCCGCCCGAAACAAAAGCCGACACCGAAACCGAAGCGCGCCCGCAACCGCCCTATCCCAACGCCCCTGCCACGATGCGCGCCGCTGCCGCGATCACGTCGTCGCGCGCCTTCACCTTCGGCTCGCGCTGGGTGAAGTAGACGGCGAGCATGACCGGCGCACGCCCGGGCGGCCAGAGAATGGCCAGATCGTTGGCGGTGCCGTAGTCGCCGGTGCCCGTCTTGTCGCCCACTTGCCAATCTGCCGGAACACCCGCGCGAATGCGATGCGCGCCCGTCGTGTTGCCGCGCAGCCATGTCACGAGCTGATCGCGCTGTGCGGACGGCAGCGCCTGCCCCACCGTAAGCGTCTGCAGCGTTCGCGCCATCGCGGCCGGCGTGGACGTGTCGCGCAGGTCGCCGGGGATGGCCGTGTTGAGTTCGGTCTCCCAGCGATCGAGCCGGAAGGCGGCGTTGCCCGTGGCGTGCGCGTAGGCCGTCACGGCCTGCGGACCGCCCAGCACTTTCATGAGCTGGTTCGCCGCCGTGTTGTCGCTGTACTGGATGGCGGCCTGACATAGTTCGGCTACTGTCATGCCGCCTTCCACATGCTTCGAGGAAACCGGCGAGTAGTGCGCGAGATCGTGCTTGGTGTAGCGGATGCGCCGTTGCATCAGGCCCGGCACGTCGAGGCTTCGCGCGAGAATCGCCGCGGCCAGAACCATCTTGAAAGTGCTGCAAAAGGGAAACCGTTCGTCGGCGCGATAGCGGATTTCGCGCGGCTTGCAGCCCGCCTCGCTGCCCGCCTCACCGCCCGCGCAGGTCGGGATGGCGCATACGCCCAGACGCCCGCCCGACGTGCGTTCCAGCGCAGCGAGCGCGTCTCGCACGGAAGCGTCCTGCGAAGGCGTTGACGGAGTCTGCGCTCGCGTTTCCAGGGTGAACGCAAACGGCAGCATGCCGGCGGCAAGCAACAGGGTACGGCGCGAAGGGCGATGTGGGCGATGCGGGCGATGGGTCATGATGGGTCGTCTCTTGTCGTGATGGTCGGGCAAGGGGGCTGCCGGAACAGCACTATCGGCCCGTTGCGGGCAGTCCACAATCGACGATAATTGCCGCCACGCAAAAGAAAATCTATCGGCTTCGGCGACCATGCGTCTTCATCTTCCCCTCAACGCGCTGCGGGCATTCGAGTCGTCGGCGCGGCATCTGAGCTTCACGCGCGCGGCGCAGGAACTCAACGTCACGCAAGCCGCCGTGAGCCAGCAGGTGCGCACGCTCGAAGCGCGGCTCGGCTGCGCGCTCTTCAAGCGCCTGCCGCGCGGCCTTGCCATCACCGACGAAGGGCTCGCCCTGCTGCCCGTGCTCAGCGAATCGTTCGGGCGCATCGAGACTGTGCTCAAGCAGTTCGAAGGCGGACGGCGCCGCCAGGTGCTCACGGTAGGCGCCGTGGGCACGTTCGCGGTGGGCTGGCTGATTCCGCGGCTGCGGCAGTTTCGCGAAACGCATCCGTTCGTGGAACTGCGCCTTCTCACGCACAACAACCTCGTGGACCTCGCGGCTGAAGGGCTCGACTTCGCAGTGCGCTTCGGCGACGGCGGCTGGCCCGCCACCCACAACACGCTGCTGCTCGATGCCCCGCTCGCGGTGCTCTGCGCACCGGCTATCGCGAGACGCCTCAAGAAGCCCGCCGATCTCGCCAACGAAACGCTGCTGCGTTCGTATCGCATCGACGAATGGCCGAACTGGTTCGCGGCGGCCGGCATGACGCCCCTCGCGGCAACAGGGCCGGTATTCGATTCGTCGCGGCTGATGGCGGAAGCGGCCGTTCAGGGCGCGGGCGTGGCGCTCGCGCCGCCGCGCATGTTCGTGCACGAACTGCAGACGGGCACGCTCGCGCGCGTGTTCGACGCGGAACTGCGTGCGGGCGCCTACTGGCTCACGTGGCTGAAGTCGCGCCGCCTGTCGCCCGCGATGCAGTTGTTTCGCGACTGGATCTTGCAGGAAGCGGCGGCTACGGCGTGATGTTCGGCAAGCGCGGGCGCCGCGATCAACGCCTCACGCGCGCTTGCCCGAGGGCCGGCGCTCAGGCGTCGAAGCCCAATTCGGCATTCACGGTCATGCCCACTTCGAGCCAGGTCCCGCTGCCGGCCACCACGATGCCGTTGTTGCCGAACGTGAGCGCGCCGTCGAAACGCGGGTTCGCACGATAGGCCTGCATCGTGTCGAGCGGCTCGTGCGGCCACGCCGGGTCAGGTGCGCCGGTCTGCTGGTCGATGGTGGGCATCGGGCAGCGCGTGCAGAGCTTCACGAGCCGCACATCCACGGGCACGCCGTTCGCGTCGATCTCGAGGCGCTCCACGTAGTCTTCTTCGTAAGGGTCGAGCCCTGTCACCACGATATTGGGACGAAAGCGGTTCACGGGCACGGGCGGCGCGCCCCTCGCCGCGAGCCGCGCATTGAGGTCGTCGAGCGACGCCTGGCCCAGCACGAGCAGCGGATAACCGTCGGCGAATTGCGTCGTTGAAACGAATTCGCCGGTCCACTTGCGGCTCACCTCGCGGCGCGCCGAGGGCGCGAAGCGCACGAGCCGCGCGGGAAAGCCCAGGAAGTCGCTGAACCATGCGGCAGTTTCGGCGCCGGTATCGAGCGCTTCGACCGTGTCCTTCCATACCGTGGCTGCCACGGTGGGTGCGCCGGCAAGAGTTTCGAGAAGCGCGTGGGCAGCGAGCGGCGTGGTGAGCGGGGCGCGGTCCGGCGCGCTGATCGTCAGCACGCCGTCGCCGAGGGCAGGCTTCACGAGCGCGAGCCGCGGATGAACGCGCTGCGTGAGCATCGCGCCCGCGGCATCGACGAGCATCCAGTTGCGGTCGTAATCGAAGCCGGTTTCGCCGAGGCGGACACGGGCAGGCGCAATGCCTGCGCACGACTTGATCGGATAGACGAACAGTTCGCTGATGATCGGCATGGGGACAAAGCAGCCAGAAGGTGGGGCGAGCCGCAAACATAGCACAGGGCATGCGGCGGGCATGCGCGGCCCTGTGCCGCTTGCCGGAGCGTGCCGAAGCGTGCCGAAGCTTGCCGCCTTGCCGCATCCGCAGGCTCAGTCCTATATTGAAAAGATCGACATGCCGGTGCGCACGCACGAGGTGCCGCGCACCGGCGCATCACTGCACATGTCCAAGCCGAAGGGGGCAGATCGTGAGGACCACGACAGACGTGCTCAGGACCGGACGACGCGAAACGATACGACACGTGGCTTACAGCCTGGCCGACAGCGGACGCTATGCCGACTGGCAGGCCATCGAGGGCATTCTGTGCATCCGCTACGGGCTGCTCGAAACTCGCCGGCTGCTGGCGGATCGCTTCATCCGGTCGGAACTGAACCGGCGCTGCACGGCGGCGGCGCGCGGCCGGGACAGCCGGGAGGGATTGAACGGATAGGCGCAAGGCTGGCCCGTTCGCGTGGATTGCGAGGCGTGGGATGGCGCGCGACGGACGCCCCTTCCGGAATTCGCGCGCAAAGAGGCCGTTTTATGCGGCTTGGATAAGGATGAGCGTTGCCCCCTGTAGTGCCCATGTGCCCACGTGCCCATGTGCCCCTCTGCCCCTGTCACGTTGGCGTTGGCGTCCCTCCATGCGCCCGCCGCATGTCTTCGAGAAACGCCTCGACAATCGGCCCCCGGCGGCTGCGCTGTTGCGTCACCATGTGGAACGTTACGTCGTAGCGTAGCTTCGCGGGGTTCAGCGCCGCGAGCAGCCCCTGCTTCACATACGGCGCCGCGAAATGCTGGGGCAGATATCCCAGGTGGTGGCCCGAAAGAATCAGCAGCGCGACGGCCTCCATGTTGTCCGCCTGGGCGGTCACCTTGGCGGGCGTCGTGGAAAGCTGCACCTCGGGCAGCGGATACGTACGCCACGCCCATTCGAAGTCCGCGGCCTTCGCCGGGTCGACGCGCCCCGCCTGCCGATACAGCGGGTGGCCGCGCCCGCAGTACGCCACCTGCCGCTCTTCGAACAGCGGCGTGTAGTCGAGCGTGGGCACGCGGTGCCAGAAATAGCCGATGGCGATGTCCACGTCGCCCGCCAGCAACCGCTCTTCGAGTTCGCCCGGCGGCCGCACCGAAATCGAGAAACGCACCGCTTCGTCGCGCCGCCTGAAGAGCGCAATGGCTTCGCTGATACGCGCGTTATGGCTCACGGGCGTATGTCCGATCAGGCCGATGTGGAGCGCGCCCACGAGCTGCTTGTCCATATGGCGCGCCTCGCTGCTGAATTCGTCCACGGCTGCGTAGAGCTTCTTTGCTAGCGCGTAGAAGCGCTCGCCCTTCGTCGTGAGCCGAAAGCCGCCGCGGCCGCGCTCGCAGAGCCGGAAGCCGAGCCGCGTCTCCAGCGTGGAAAGCTGCGTGCTGATGGTGGGCTGGCTCACGTTGAGCGTGGATTGCGCGACGCTCACGCCGCCGGCATCCGCCACGGCGACGAACACGCGTATCAGGCGCAGGTCGAGATCGGTCAGCGCGCCGAGCATGTCAACTCCAGGGCGCCTGTAGATACATATGAATTCATCAATGTGAACGTTGAAAATTAGCGATTCAAGTTTCGATTCTGGCGCGACAAACTACTGCTGCAAAGGGTCATTAGCATGATAGGCCACAACAGATGAATATCGAAAACCCACCCGCAAACCACGAGGAACGGCGATGAGCGACGAATACTTCCAGCCCATGAGCGGCAACGCGATGCCCCGCTTCGGCGGCATCGCCACGATGATGCGTCTGCCGCACGCGGAAAGCGCGCAGGGGCTCGACGCCTGTTTTGTCGGCGTGCCGTTCGATCTGGGCACGTCGAACCGCACGGGCGCGCGCTTCGGGCCGCGCCAGATTCGCAGCGAATCGGTGCTGCTGCGGCTTTACAACATGGCGACGCGCGCAGCGCCGTTCGACTCGCTGCGCGTGGCGGATATCGGCGACGTGGCGACCAACCCCTACAACCTGCATGACTCCATCGCTCGCATCGAAGCGGCCTACGACGCGATCCTCGCCCACGGTTGCCGGCCCATTTCGCTGGGCGGCGACCACACCATCGCGCTGCCCATCCTGCGCGCCATGCATCGCAAGCACGGCCGCGTCGGCCTGATTCACGTCGATGCGCACGCCGACGTCAACGACACCATGTTCGGCGAGAAGATCGCCCACGGCACGCCGTTTCGCCGCGCGGTGGAAGAAGGGCTGCTCGACTGCGAGCGCGTGGTGCAGATCGGCCTGCGCGGCACGGGCTACGCGGCCGAAGACTTCGACTGGTGCCGCGAGCAGGGCTTTCGCGTCGTGCAGGCCGAGCAATGCTGGAACCGCTCGCTGAGCCCGCTCATGGACGAGGTGCGCGAACGCGTGGGCGGCGGGCCCGTGTACATCAGCTTCGACATCGACGGCATCGACCCCGCCTACGCGCCGGGCACGGGCACGCCCGAGATCGCGGGGCTCACGGTGCCGCAAGCGCTGGAGATCGTACGCGGCGCGTGGGGGCTCGATATCGTGGGCGCGGATCTCGTGGAAGTGGCGCCGCCCTACGATCCGTTCGGCACCACGGCGCTGCTGGGTGCAAACCTTGCGTACGAACTGCTGTGCGTGTTGCCGGGAGTCGCACGACGCGCCTGATCCACATGATCCACGCGTGATGGGGCGCAATGGAGCGCACGAGCCCCGAGCCCCGAGGCGCAAACAACGAAGCGAAGGCCGCACGATGCGGCCTTCGTCGTTTCCGGGTCTCCAACGTCGCCGTGGCTAAGACTCTCTTAAGCGCCTGCGGATACTCTGGAGCTCGCCTGCACTCACAGCACTATCCCGAACACGAGGAAACAAGGAACCGCGCATGACGAAACAACCGCTCGCCATTACCAAAGTGCCCGAGGTCACGCTCGGCTTCTGGATCGTAAAAATTGCCGCCACCACGCTGGGCGAAACAGGCGGCGACGCCGTCTCGATGTCGATGAATCTCGGCTATCTGATCGGTACCGCCATCTTCGCGGTCATCTTCATTGCCGCCGTCACCGCGCAGGTTCGCGCGAAACAGTTTCATCCCCCGCTCTACTGGCTCACGATCATCGCGACCACCACCGTCGGTACGACGCTCGCCGACTTCGCGGACCGCTCGCTCGGCATCGGCTACGCGGGCGGCAGTTCGATCCTGTTCGCGCTGGTGTTGATTTCGCTGCTCGCGTGGTATCGCACAACGGGCTCGGTGTCGGTCAGCACGGTGTCGTCGCCGAAGGCCGAGGTGTTCTACTGGGTCACCATCATGTTTTCGCAGACGCTCGGCACCGCACTCGGCGACTGGACCGCGGACTCGGCGGGTTTCGGCTACAGCGGCGCAGCCGTTCTGTTCGGCGGCCTGCTGCTCGTGCTCGCCATTGCGCACTACTGGACCCGCATCTCGAAGACGCTGCTGTTCTGGTGCGCGTTCATTCTCACGCGACCGCTCGGCGCCGTAGTGGGCGACTTTCTCGACAAGCCCGTCGATCACGGCGGGCTTGCACTGAGCCGCTATACGGCGTCGCTTGCGCTGGTGCTCTTCATCGCCGCGTGGATGGCATTCTTCAGGCAGCGGCCGGCCACTGCCGCGCATTGAAGCAACCGGGCGGTGTACGACACCTGCCCGGTCCGTTCGTCTTCATCACGCCAGCCGCGTTTGCAGCTTTGGCCGGCAGCCTTTTCCCCGGCAGCTTTTTCAATCGCGCGGCACGGCGCTTACAACGCCGCAAACACAGCATCCGATGCGGCCTACTTCTCCTCGCCCTCGATGCCCGTCATGCCGAGTTCGGCACCGGTCTCGGGGTCGGAGGCGGTGTCCGATGCAAGACGCTGCTTCATCGCCTCCACGGCCGCCACCTCCTTGCCGTCAAGTTTCCCGCTCGCCAGTCCGTCGCCGCCACCCACCGCGACCTGCGGCTCGGGCACGAGTTCGAGTCCGCGGCCCTGGTTCCACGGGCCCGGCACCGGCGGATCGCCCACCTGCATCCTGAAGTACTGGCTCGCGTATTCCTTGACCGGCGGCAGCTTGCCCGGCGGAAAGTTCGGGCTGATCGAATACAGCGCCTTCTCGAACGACTTCTGGTGCGAGACCTCGCGCGTCATCAGGAAACCGAGCGCCTCGCGCACGCCCGCGTCATCGCTCACGTTGATGAGCCGCTCGTAGATGATCTTCGCGCGTGCCTCCGCTGCGATGTTGGAGCGCAGGTCCGCCGTGGGCTCGCCAATGGTGTCGATATACGCGGCGTTCCACGGCACGCCCGCGGAGTTCGTGAGCGGCGTGCCCGCGCCGTACAGCACCTGCGTGACGTGGCTGTCGTTGCCGGGGCCGTTGAGCTTGCGGTACATCTCCGCCTGGGCGTCCACGGCTTCGGCCAGTTCGCCCTTCGCGCCGCGGTTCAGCATCGCCACGATGGAGCCGATGATTTCGAGGTGGCTCAACTCTTCCGTTGCGATGTCGAACAGCATGTCCTTGCGGCCCGGGTCCTCTTCGGTGATGGCCTGCGTGAAGTAGCGCATGGCCGCGGCGAGTTCGCCTTGTGGACCGCCGAACTGCTCGAGCAGCAGATTCGCAAGCCCGGGATCGCATTCCCCGACCCGCACGGTGTACTGCAGACGCTTGTTGTGGACGAACATGACACTCCCCCTTGGTGAGCGATTGAACGAGCCATCGACACCGCATCGAACATTCCCGGCGACGCCTGCGCGCCGCGCTGCGACCTCGCCTGCGCGTTCCTATAATCGGGCGCATGAAACCCGACCTGCCGCTGTCTTCGTCCGCCGCGCAGCCGCCGCTGGGCCCGCTCGATCTTTCCGGTTCGCTGCGTTCATCGCCTGCGCTTCGTTACGGATGGCGCGCGCTCGTTGCCGTCACGTGGGCGAGCATGGGGATCTTCGGCGTCTACATTGCGGTTTATTACGGCGGCGCGATTCCCGCAGGCGAGCCTCGCGACTGGAACGCGGTACTGCCGCGCCTCTACGTGCCCGGCGAGCGTTGGGGCAGCGTGGCGATTGGGGCGCACTTCCTCGCGGGGTCGATGCTGCTCGCCATGGGTCCGGCGCAATTGATCACGGGCCCGCGCGGCACGACGCCCAGGCTGCATCGCTGGATGGGGCGCGTCTACGTTGCGGCGGCGGCCATCGCGGGCCTGGGCGGCACGCTCTACATCGCCTTGCGCGGCACCGTGGGCGGCACGCCGATGAACGTCGGCTTCGGCCTCTATGGCGTGCTCATGGTGGTGGCCGCCGTGGAAACGTTCATGCATGCAAGAGCCCGGCAGCTTGCACAGCATCGCGCATGGGCCATCCGGCTCGTCGCACTCGCGGTGGGCTCGTGGCTGTATCGCATGGATTACGGTCTCTGGCTGAAACTGGCACACGGCATCGGCCATCACTCGCGCACCTTCGATGGACCCTTCGACGCCTTCATGGCGTTCTTCTTCTACGTGCCGAACCTCGCCGTGGCCGAAGCGCTGATTCGCGCTGGAAACACGCCGCCTTCGGGGCGCATGCGGCGCGTGCTGACGCCGCTTGTGATCGTGGCCGCGGCGCTCATTGCGCTTGCCACGTGGCTCTTCACGGCGTCGTATTGGGCGCCGCATATCGTGGCGCGCATCGCGGCGTTGTGAGGGACGTCAAGCAGACGCAAGGCAGAGGTAAAGCGGGCGCAAAGCGCAAGGCAAGGTTTGCACGCAAGCGCTCCAGCACGGTCGGGACGGCCGGCGCTATGCGCCGTGCCGTCCCGCCGCAGACACATCAGTGACGGCGCGAAGCGTCGTCCTTGATGGCTTCCTTCATGTCGCCAATATCCTTGCGCGCCTGGCCGGCGCCCTGCTGAAGATCGCCCTTGAGCTCGCGGCCCGGGTTGTCGGTGGCCTTGCCCACCTGTTCGTTGACCTTGCCCTTCACTTTTTCGGCTACGCCCTTCACCTGGTCTTTGTTCATCTAGGTTCTCCCATAGGACTGCGACAACCTTGTCGCCCCGGTGAAATAGCAGCCGGCGTACCCGGCAAGGCCATGCCCGCCATGCGGCAAGGCCGCAAGCATCCGCGCGGCGCACCATGAAAGAAACGCCACCACCGTGCAAACAGGAGCGGCGCGCGGACGCCATCGGCGGCCGCGGAAAACGCCTGCACGCACCCACAGCACAAGACAAACGTCAGGCCCGCGAGGGGCAGGCACGGCAATCGCTACGCCACTTAACGGCGGCGGCACCGCGGTTGCAACGGTGACACCGCCCAGGAATGGAAAGGCTTATGACTACGCTGCTGCTTGTAGACGACGACCGGAATTTCCTGCGCGCGCTGCGGCTCGTGTTCGAGATCGACGGTTACCGCGTGCTCACCGCGCACGACGGTGTCGACGCAATGGCGCTCGCCGCCGCGCAACGGCCGGACGCCATCGTCACGGACCTGATGATGCCGGGCGTCGACGGGCTGGAGCTGTGCCGCCGTCTGAAAGCCGAGTGGCCCACGCTGCGCATTCCCGTCGTCATGCTGACCGCCACCTTCCCGCTGCCCGCGCGGGGCGACTGGCCGTGGGACGTGCTGCTCAGCAAGCCGGTGTCGGCGGCGCTGCTGCGGCGCGTGGTGGATTCGCTGCTGGGCGGCAGGACAGCCACACCGCAGGCGCATGGCCACAGGCCGCCGACGCGTGACTTGATGGAGCGGTAAGCCGGGCGTCAGCGCACGCCGCTACGCCCACACAACCATCAATGCGCGAGGCCGAGGCCCCGCCGCCCATGCCTCACAACGGCTTTGCTCTCACCTGATTCGATACCGGCACGAAGATGCCCGCGCCCAGGTGGTGGATGGTGTGCAGCCCGGCGTTCGATCCGTCGAAATTCCAGTGCCCGTTCGCAAACACGCGGCTGTCCGCGGCGGCGGCGACCACTTCGCCGAAGCAGGTGTCATAGGCGTCTTCGGTATGCGGCTCGCGAATCAGGCGGCACTCCATCCAGGCCGCGCATCCCGCTTCGATCAACGGCAACCCCAGCACCGGGCCTTGCACGGTTTCGATGCCGTACTTCGCGAACTTGTCCCCCTCGCGCCCGCTCGACGAACCCACCGCATACGTGTGGTCGATAAAGGCGGCACCCGGCACGCAGATGCCGAAGGTGCCGCTTGCCATGGCGAGTTCGCGCGTGAAAGTGTGCTTGTCGATCACCACGGCGATGCGCGGCGGCGTGAACTCCACGGGCATCGACCAGGCTGCGGCCATCACGTTGCGGCGGCTGCCGTCGGCGCTCGTAACGAGCACCGTGGGGCCGTGGTTGATGAGGCGGCTGGCATGTTCGAGTGCGACGGGTTTGAAGTGGCTCATGTCGGTCTGGGCGGAAGTGGACGGTAAATCGCGTGAACGGGTGAAGTCAGAACGGATGCCTTGGGCGGGTCTTGAGCGCATCAATCAAGGCCCGCACCTTGGGCGACGGATGGCTCGTGGAAGGATAAACGACGTGCACGCCCGCCGCCGGCGAGCGCCACGCGGGCAAGAGACGCACGAGGCGGCCCGCTTCGACGTCGGCGGCAATCGAAAAGTCTGTGAGGTAGCCGAAGCCCACGCCCGCGAGCGCGGCGGCGCGGGCGGCGGGCGCGGTGTCGGTGGTGAACGCGCGCTTGCAGCGCACGCTGCGCTTGTCGCCGCGCGCGTTCACGAGTTCCAGCGCCTGCGGACGGCCCGGCACGGGCCGCGCCACGTAGGGCCGGTCCGCGAGCGCCTCGGGCGTGAGCGGCTCGCCCCATGCCGCAATCCATTCGGGGCTCGCCACGAGCCAGCGCTCGTAGCCGTCCACCTTCGCCGCGCGGTAATTCGAATCGGCAAGGCGGCCCAGCCGCACCGCGACATCCACGTTTTCCGTCACAAGGTCGATGACGCGGTCGTTGCAGAGCAGTTCGACATCGAGTTCGGGGTTCGCCGCGCGCAACGCCGCGAGCGCGGGCACCACCACGACCGACCCGTAGTCCACCGGCGCGCTCACGCGCAGCGTGCCGCGCAACGGCCCCGTGCCACCCGATACGGCCGCGAGCGCCTCGTTGGCCGTGCGCAGAATCGCCACGCTCGCTTCGTAGAACGCGCGGCCGGCGTCGGTTACGTTCAGGCGCCGCGTGGTGCGCACCAGCAGGCTTGCGCCCACCTCGGCCTCGAGCCGCTGCATGTGCGTGCTGACCATCGTCTTCGCGAGACCCAGCCGCCCGGCCGCGGCCGTCAGGGACCCGGCCTCCACCACGGCGGCGAAGATCGCCAGCCGGTTCAGATTCACGTCGCGTACGTCGGCCATCGCTGATTGTCCACTCGGAAAGGATTATGTTTCCGCGATTATCCGTCTTCACCGGACGCGGCGCACGCCCTACGCTTCAGTCCACGCCCTTTCAGGTGCCCTCTCAACCCGACACCAGACGGAGACCTCGCATGTCGCCCACGCCCGCTACCTCGCGTCCGCGCCACCCCATTCGCCTTTACACGACGCGCCTGTCGGGCCACGGCCACCGCGTACAGCTGTTTCTCACGATGCTCGATCTGCCGTTCGAAGTGGTCGAGGTGAACATGAAGGCCGGCGACAACCGCCGCCCCGAGTTTCTCGCGCTCAATCCGTTCGGGCAGGTGCCCGTGATCGAAGACGGCGAAACCGTGCTGTTCGATTCGAACGCGATTCTCGTCTACCTCGCGAAGCGTTACGGCGACGCGTCGTGGCTGCCCGACGACCCGCAAGGCGCCGCGGCCGTGCAGCGCTGGCTCTCGCTGGCCGCGGGGCCCATCGCCTACGGTCCGTGCGCGGCGCGGCTCGTCACCGTGTTCGGCGCGCCGCTCGACCACGCATTCACTCAACGTGTCGCGGTGAAGCTCTTCGACGTAATCGAAGGCGAGTTCGCGAACAAGCGCTTTGCAGCGGGCGACACGCCGACCATCGCGGATGTCGCCGCCTACGCGTACATCGCCCACGCGCCGGAAGGCGGCATTTCGCTCGATCCGTATCCGAACCTGCGGGCGTGGCTGCGCCGCATCGAAGCGTTGCCGCGCTTCGTCCCGATGCCGCAGACGAAGGCCGGGCTGCTCGCTGAATGAGTGGCCCGGCGAGTCGCTGAACGAACGGGTGAATGCGTTGCCGAGTAAGCAGCAGAATGCGTCGCCAAATGAGTGGCCGAAGCGCGCGGCACACGCCCGGTGCCGCGCCGTCCGTGCAGCTTCAGCGTGCCATCGTGTCTCAGGAGAAGCCCATCATGTCCGACCTTTCGACGTTACCGCCGCCTCTTTCGCTTGACGAGCCGCGTGCCGACTGGCCGTTTCACGCCGGCGAACTCGAAGCCCAGGTGCGTGCGGGCGCAGGCAGCGGCGGTAATAGCGGCAACAGCGGCGGAACGCGCGGCATCCGCACCTATCTGCCGGAGCAGCATCGCGCGTTCTATGCGGAGCTGCCTTTCATGGTGCTGGGCGGGCTCGATGCCAACGGCCAGCCGTGGGCGACGCTGCGCGTGGGCGAGCCTGGCTTCATCTTCTCGCCAGACCCCGAAACGCTGCGTATTGCGGGTCACGCGTTGCCCGGCGATCCGCTGGCCGATGCATGGAACGTGGGCGCGGCGCTGGGCGGCCTCGGCATCCAGTTCACGACGCGGCGGCGCAATCGCGTGAACGGCATCGTCACCGCTGCCGGCAACGGCGCCTTCACGCTGCATGTGAGCCAGAGCTTCGGCAACTGCCCCAAATACATCCAGCGCCGCGAACCGCTGCCGCTGCCGCTGCAACGCGATGCATCCGCGCGTGCCGCGGCACCGCAGCGCGTCGCCACCGCGCTCGACGACACCGACCGTGCGCTCATCGCGACCGCCGATACGTTTTTTATTGCCAGCGCCAACCTGGCCGACGACGCCGGGCCCGCGCGCGGCGTGGACGTCTCGCATCGCGGCGGCCTGCCGGGCTTCGTGCGCGTGGACGACGCCCGCACGCTGACCGCGCCCGACTTCAAGGGCAACCACTTCTTCAACACGCTCGGCAATCTGGTCAGCCAACCGCGCGCGGGGCTTCTTTTCATCGACTTCGAACACGGCGATCTGCTCTATCTCGCCGTGCAGGCCGAGGTGATCTGGAGCGGCCCGGAACTCGACGCGTTCGCAGGCGCCGAGCGGCTGGTGCGGTTCCACATCGAAGAGGTGAGGCGCAGCGCGGCAGTGGTGCCGTTCAGGTGGTCGGCGGTGGAGTATGCGGCGCAGTTTGCGCAGCAGCCGTCAACGTAGCCGGCCCCGCAGCCGCCGCCGCAGCAGCCTCGCTCCGCTTCAGAAAATCGATGAACGCCCGCAGCGGCGCGGGCACGTGGCGATGGCCCGGGTAGTACAGGAACGGCCCCGAAAACCGCTGCCACCACGGCTCCAGAATCGGCTCCAGCGCGCCGCTTTCGAGGTGCGGCCGCAGCATGTCCTCGAACAGGTGCACCACGCCGACGCCCGCGAGCGCCGTGCTCACCACGAGGTCCATCGCCGCCGCGGGCCGCACCACCAGCGTGCCGGGCGGGTCGAGCCGCACCACTTCCCCGTCGCGCTCGAAGGTCCACATGGCCATCGCGCCGCCCGCGAACTGGCCGCGCAGGCATACGTGGCCGAGCAGGTCGCGCGGATGCTCGGGGCGTCCGTGCAGATCGAGGTAAGCCGGCGTCGCGGCGGTCGCGAAACGCTCCACGCGCGGGCCGATGGGCACCGCGATCATGTCCTGTTCGAGCCGCTCGTCGTAGCGGATGCCGGCGTCGCAGCCCACCTCGAGCACGTCGACGAAGCCATCCTCCACCACCACTTCCACGCGGATGCCGGGATACGCCTGCAAGAACGGCGGAATCACGCCGGGCAACACGATGTGCGCGGCACTGGAGGGCACGTTGAGCTTCAGCGTGCCGGCGGGCTTGTCGCGAAAACCGTTCAGCACGTCGAGCGCGGCTTCCATCTCCGCGAAAAGCGGCGTGAGCTTTTCGATGAGGCGCTGGCCCGCCTCGGTGGGCGCCACGCTGCGCGTGGTGCGGTTGAGCAGGCGCAGACCCAGCTTCGTCTCGAGGCGCCGCACCGCCGCGCTGAGACTGGACGCCGACACGCCGCTCGCGCGCGCCGCGTCGCGAAAGCCGCCCGCGCGCGCGACGGCGACGAAGGCGGCCAGATCGTTCATTTCCATGCCGGGGGTGTCCTGAGAAGGCATTGACTGTGCAGATTTTCGAACAACCTGTACACACTAGCCCGGATTATCGAACAACGCAGTTGCGCTCATACTGGCCCTCGCCTCCTGTCCCACCACCCCACCCAAGGAGAACGACATGGCTACCCTCCATTCCACTCGCACCTTCCAGCTTGGCGATCGCACCGTGAACCGCATGGGTTACGGCGCCATGCAGCTGGCCGGCCCCGGCGTGTTCGGACCGCCGAAAGACCGCGCCGCCTGCATCGCCGTGCTGCGCGAAGCCGTGGAAGCGGGCGTGAATCACATCGATACGAGCGACTTCTACGGCCCGCACGTCACCAACCAGATCATTCGCGAAGCGCTGCACCCGTACCCGGACAACCTCGTGATCGTGACCAAGGTAGGCGCCGTGCGTAACGCCGAGGGCGCCTGGCTGCCCGCGCAGGAACCCGCGCAGCTCGCCCAGGGCGTGCACGACAATCTGCGCAATCTGGGCCTCGACGTCATGGACGTCGTGAACCTGCGGGTCATGGGCGACGTCCATCGCCCTTCGGAAGGATCGATCGAAAAGCAGGTGACCGCGCTCGCGGAGCTTCAGCAGAAAGGGCTCGTGCGCCACATTGGCCTCAGCAACGCAACGGCCGCGCAGGTGGCCGAAGCGCAGCGCATCGCGCCGGTGCTGTGCGTGCAGAACCACTACAACGTGGTCCACCGCGACGACGACGCGCTCATCGACCACCTCGCCGCACAAGGCATCGCCTACGTGCCGTTCTTTCCGCTGGGCGGCTTTTCGCCGATCCAGTCGACGAAGCTTGCGGAGATCGCCCACGCGCTGGACGCCACGCCCATGCAGGTCGCGCTCGCCTGGCTGCTGCACCGCGCACCCAACATCCTGCTGATTCCGGGCACGTCGTCCGTGGGGCATCTGCGCGAAAACCTGAAGGCTGCGGCGTTCGAATTGAGCAGCGACGTGCTGGCCGAGATGGAGGCGATCGGCGCCGAGGGGCGCTGAGGGGCACTGAGGGGGATAAGGCCGCGCGTGGCATGTGGTGTCCCATGCCGTGCATGCAATCGGAGCACGCAGCTTGCCTCGCCTCTCTTGAACCCACGATCTGTGCCGCCAACAGGGCCGATCCGGCAGAACGCCGCTACGCGCCTTCGCGCAGTGCGAGCCGCGCTTCGAGGAACTGCAGCAACGCGCGCACCTTCGACGAATTGCGCCGGTTCGGCAGATACGCGGCGTAAGCCACCACCTCGCCGCTTTGCGGTGTGACTCGGTAGTCGTGAAAGAAACGCAGCAGGCGGCCGGCCGCGAGATCGTCGTTCACGAGCCAGTCGGGCAATAGCGCGAAACCCTGCCCCGCGTGCACGGCTTCGAGCAGCATGTCGAGGCTGTTCGACACCAGCCGCCCGCGCACCGGCACACGTTCCTCGCCGTCGTCGCGCGTGAAGGTCCACACCTGGCGCGCGCGATAACTGCCGCCATAGGCAATGCGCACGCACTCGCGCCCGGCAAGTTCCGCGGGCGTTTGCGGCGCGCCTGCGCGCTCCACGTAAGCCGCGCTCGCCACCACGAAGCGCGGGTTCGCTGCGAGCGTTCTCGCGATCAAGCCAGGATCGTTCGACGGCAAGCCGATGCGTACCGCCACGTCGATACGTTCCAGCGCGAGGTCCACGAAGCGGTCGGACACCAGCACGTCAAGCGCCACGCGCGGGTAGGCGTCGAGGAACGCGGCCAGATGCGGCGCGAGCACCATGCGGTTGTACGTGGCGGGCACGGTGACGCGCAGCGCGCCCACGGGTTCGGCACCGCTGTCCAGCACGCTCTCGTCGGCCTCGGCGAGTTCGTCGAGCAGCTTCGAGACTTGCGCCACGTAGGCCACCCCGGCGTCCGTGAGGCTCACGCGGCGCGGCGTACGCGTGAGCAGCGCGGTACCGAGCGACGCTTCGAGCGCATCCATGAGCCGCGTCACCGACGACGTGGCCACGCCAAGCCGCTGCGCGGCCTTGGCGAAGCCGCCGGCATCGGCCACTTCGAGCAGCGTAGTGAGGGCGAGCAGTTTGTCCATGCGGCGGATTATGCCAGCGCAGGCGCGGCCCACAGGCCGCCGTTGCGCTGTGCGCAATGCCGGGTTGCGCACCGTACGTATTCCGCGCGAGGGACCGGCCCCCTATGCTTGGCGCGGTCGGTACCTATCGCTGGTACTCATCGTTCAAGGAGTCGTCATGTCCACGCCGTCACCTGCTCTGACCCACCCCGGCCAGGCCGCCGGACTCAGCCAGGGGCTCATTGCGCTGTTCGCCTTCAGTTGCGGCGCCATCGTCGCGAACCTCTACTACGCGCAGCCCATCACCGAACTGATCGGGCCGTCACTGCACATGTCGGACGGCACGGCGAGCCTCATCGTCTCGCTCACGCAGATCGGCTACGCGCTCGGTCTCTTCTTCATCGTGCCGCTCGGCGACCTGCTCGAAAACCGCAAGCTCATGATCGCGACCGCCGTGGTCTCCATTGCGAGCCTCGCGGTGGCGTCGATGGTGCATTCGGCGGGCGCGTTCCTCGCGGTCTCGCTGCTGATCGGCTTCAGCTCGGTGGCCGTGCAGATCCTGATTCCGCTCGCCGCGCACCTCGCACCGGACCACTCGCGCGGGCGCGTGGTGGGCACCATCATGGGCGGGCTGCTGCTCGGCATTCTGCTGTCGCGGCCGCTTTCCAGCATCGTGGCCGGGCACTTCGGCTGGCGTGTGGTGTTCGCGGGCGCCGCGGTCGTGATGACCATCGTCACCACCGTGCTCGCGCTCACCATCGCGCCGCGCAAGCCCGATCATCGCGCTACGTACTTCGAGCTGATCGGCTCGCTGCTGCACCTCGTGCGCACGATGCCGGTGCTGCGCCATCGCGCGCTGTACCAGGCGCTCATGTTCGCGTCGTTCAGCCTGTTCTGGACCGCGGTGCCCATCGAACTCACGCGCCACTACGGGCTTTCGCAAACTGCCATCGGCGTGTTCGCGCTGGTGGGGGCAATCGGCGCGACGTCTGCGCCGGTAGCGGGCCGGCTCGCCGATGCGGGCCACTCGCTGCGCGCCACGCTCGTCGCCCTCGTGGCAGGGGCGCTGGCCTTTGCGCCGGCGCTGATTCATCCGGTCTGGGGTGTGCTCGGCCTTGTCGTGACCGGCATCGCGCTCGACTTCGCCGCGCAGATGAACATGGTGCTCGGCCAGCGCGAAATCTATGCGCTGCACGCGGCAAGCCGCAACCGGTTGAATGCGCTTTACATGACGAGCATCTTCGTGGGCGGCGCGATCGGCTCGGCGCTCGCCAGCGTGCTCTACGAACATGGCGGCTGGCCGCTCGTGGCGGGCGTGGCCATGACGTTCCCCGTTCTCGCGCTGCTGCATTTCCTCGCGGTGGGACGGCCGCATGTGCGCAATCAGGCGAGCCAGGCGCGCCAGGCCACGCCGTCGGCGTGAGCATGCGTGTGACCAGTACGCGCTTCAGAACGATTAAGCCCCAGTTTCAGGCCTCGTCAGGACAAACAGGGCGGGTCTGACACAGACTAGGCGCCATCGTTGAACCCGCAAGCAGGCCAGGAGCGACATGAATCGCAGACGACTATGGATCGCCGCAGCCGGTCTCGCCATCGCGGCGTTCGCTGTAGCAGCCGGCATCCTGTACGAGCCCGCCATCAACCCCGTGCCGGTGCCCTCGCCCGCCGGCTTCGACCCGCAGCTCGTGCGCGAAGGCGCGCGCGTGGTGGCGCTGGGCGACTGCGTGGTGTGCCACACGTCGCAAGGCGGCCGGCCCTTTGCGGGCGGCCTGCCGCTCGCCACGCCGTTCGGCACGATCTACGCCACCAACATCACGCCCGACGCCGACACGGGCATCGGCCACTGGTCTGAAGCCGCATTCGCGCGCGCCTTGCGGCACGGCATTGCGCGCGACGGCCATCAGCTTTATCCCGCCTTTCCCTACGTCCATTTCACGCGCATGCCGGAGCACGACATCTCGGCGGCCTACGCGTATCTCATGAGCCGCGAGCCGGTTCGTGCGACCACGCCCGCGAACCAGCTGGTCTTCCCGCTCAACTTCCGGCCGCTCGTCGCGTTCTGGAACGTGCTGTTTTTAAGGCCTGGTCCACGCGAGCCCGACGCTTCGCACGACGCCGTCTGGAATCGCGGCAAGCTGCTCGTGGACGGCTTGGGTCACTGCGCCTCGTGTCATTCGCCGCTCAACGCGATTGGCGGCGAAAAGGCGGGCCGCGCGTTCGACGGCGGCATCGTGGACGGCTGGGAAGCCCCGCCGCTCAATGCGCTTTCCGAAGCGGTGCGGCCCTGGAGCGAGGCGCAGCTGGTCGAATACCTGCGCACGGGGCGGGCCTCGGAACACGGCGCCGCGGCAGGCCCCATGCTGCCCGTGACGCGCGACCTTGCACGCGTGCCAACCGAAGACGTGCAGGCCATTGCGACTTACCTCCTTTCGATCCAGAAGACGCCCGCCTCTACCGCCTCTACCGAGGCAACAGCGAACGCAACGGCCAACGCAACAGCCAACGCAACGGCGGACACAACCGCCGCGATCACGCCAGCCTCGTCGCATCCCACCACGCCCGCCGAACAACGCGGCGCCGTGCTCTTCAACGCGTCCTGCGCGCAATGCCACGGTCCGGCGTCGCCCATGCAGACCATCGGCGAGCGCCCCACCCTTGCGTTCAGCACCGCGGTGAACGCCGCGACACCGCGCAACGCGATCCAGATGATGCTCAACGGCATCGCGTGGCACGGCGAAGACGCCATCAACTACATGCCCGCATTCAGCGGCCTCTACGACGACCGCCAGATCGCGGACCTCGCCGCCTACCTCCGCGGCGCGTATTCGGCGAAGCCAGCATGGCCCGCGTGGTCCGATGCCGCACCGCTCGTCGCCGGCCTCAGGAAGACGCTCAAAACGGAGAACCCCGCACGATGATCTCCCTCACCGTGAACGGCGTGCAGCACGCGCTCGACATCGATCCGTCCACGCCGCTGCTCTACGTATTGCGCAACGATCTGCACCTGCACGGCGCGAAGTTCGGCTGCGGCCTCGGGCAATGCGGCGCGTGCACCGTGATCGTGGATGGCGAAGCGACGTTCTCGTGCCTGCTGCCCGTGAGCGCCGTGGGCACGCGCCCGGTGCGCACCATCGAAAGCCTGGGCACGGCAACGCATCCGGGGCCGCTGCAAAAGGCGTTTATCGAGCACCAGGCCGCGCAGTGCGGCTACTGCATCGCGGGCATGATCATGCGCGCCCAGGCGCTGCTGGAGCGCAACCCGCATCCCACCGAACAACAACTGCGCGAGCACATGGAGCCGAACCTCTGCCGCTGCGGCACGCACATGCGCATCCTCGCCGCCATTCGCGAGGTGGCCGGGCTGCCGGAGCCGAAGGCAGAAGCCGCCGCTGCGCACATCCCCACCTGAGAGCAAGGGCCGACCGATGAACCCTCAAGACGAATCCATCGACGAAGGCCGCCGCCGCTTCATGGTGTCGGGCGCGCTCGTCGTGACGTTCAGCCTCGTGCCGGGCGCCGAGGCGCTCGCCCAGCAGGTGATCGCCGACGAAGGCGCGGCCGTGCACGTGGCGAAGGAAACGCAGATGCTGGCGGGCAGCCTGAAGACCAACCCGCTGCTCGACGCGTGGATCAAGATCACGCCCGAAGGCAAGGTCACCGTGTTCACGGGCAAGGTGGAACTGGGCACCGGCGTGCGCACCGCGTTGCTTCAGGTGGCCGCCGAAGAGCTGGACATGGCACCCTCGCTCATCACGTTTCTCACGGCGGACACAGGCGCCTCGCCCGACGAAGGGCTCACCGCGGGCAGCCACACCATGGCGGATAGCGGCAGCGCGCTGCTGAACGCCTCGGCGCAGGTGCGCGGCCTGCTCGTGGAAGCCGCCGCGAAACGCTTCGGCGTAGCGAGCAGCGAACTCGTAACGCGCGACGCCGTGATCCACGCGCCGGACGGCCGCACCATGACGTACGGCGAAGCGGTGGGTTTCGTGGATCTGCATCGCAATGCGACGCCCACCTCGCCGCTCAAAGACCCGAAGACGTTCAACGTGATCGGCACGTCGCTGCCGCGGCTCGACATTCCGTCGAAGGTCACGGGCGGCGTGAGCTACGTGCAGGACATGCAACTGCCCGGCATGCTGCACGCACGCGTCGTGATGCCGCCGTCGTACGACGCGAAACTGCTCGACACCAACGAGCACGACGTCATGAAGCTGCCCGGCGTCGTGAAGGTGGTGCGCAACGGCAGCATGCTCGCCGTGGTCGCGAAGGGCGAGTGGCAGGCTGTGGTGGCACAGCGCGCGCTCATGGCAGGTAGCACGTGGTCGCCTGGCCGCGCCTTGCCCGACCCGGCCACCGTGCATCGCGACCTCAAGACGCTTGCTACCCAGCAAATCAAGATCGCGGACCAGCACGCACCCACGTCGCCTGCCGTGAAGACCCTCAACGCGCGCTACGAAAAGCGCTACCTGCTGCATGGATCGATTGGTCCTTCGTGTTCGGTGGCGTTGTTCGACGCGGGCAAGCTCACGGTGTGGACGCACTCGCAAGGCGTCTATCCGCTGCGCGAAGCGCTCGCCGACATGCTGAGCCTGCCGAAAGAGAACGTGCGCTGCATCCACACCGAAGGCTCCGGCTGCTACGGCCACAACGGCGCCGACGACGTGGCCGCGCACGCCGCGTTGATCGCCGCGGTGCGGCCGGGCGAGCCTATCCGCGTGCAATGGATGCGTGAGCAGGAGCACGTCTGGGACCACTTCACGCCCGCGATGGTGACGGAAGTGAGCGCGTCGCTGGATGCAAACGGGCAGATCGTGGACTGGCGCTACGCGCTCTGGAGCAGTTCGCACAACGAGCGCATCGTCAACGCGGGGCGCTTGCTGCCGGCGCGCATGCTCGAAAAGCCGTTCGTTTCGGCGCCTTCCGTGCCGATGCTGCAACCGGAGGGCGGCGGCGACCGCAACGCGATTCCGCTCTACGCGCTGCCGAACCGGTACGTGATGAACAACTTCTCGCCGACCATGCCGTTGCAGACCTCGGCCATGCGCTCGCTGGGCGCGCATACGAACGTGTTCACCATCGAGAGCTTCATGGACGAACTCGCGCACGCCGCGAAGATCGACCCGGTGGAATTCCGCCTGCGGCATCTGGACGACCCGCGCGCGAAGGACGTGATCCGGCTCGCGGCGGAACGCTTCGGCTGGCAACGTGCGATGTCTTCGCCGCGCGCCCGTCATCACGGCGTGGGCTTCGGCTTCGCGAAGTACAAGAACCTGATGGCCTACGTGGCGATGGCCGTGGAAATATCGGTGGAACCCGAAACGGGCCAGGTGACGCTGGAGCGCGCCGAGGTGGCCGTGGACTCGGGGCAGATCGTGAATCCGGACGGCATCCGCAACCAGATTGAAGGCGGCGTGATCCAGTCCGCAAGCTGGACGCTGCACGAAGCACTGCGCTACGACACCGAACGCATTCGCAGCTTCGACTGGAGCAGCTATCCGATCCTGCGTTTTTCGTCGGTGCCTAAGCGCGTCGCCGTGCATCTGATCGACCGGCCCGGCACGCCGTTTCTGGGCGCCGCCGAAGCCGCGATGGGACCGACGGCGGGCGCACTCGCGAATGCGCTTTTCGACGCGACGGGTCTGCGCATTCGCGAGATGCCGCTGGCCGGCGACGCGCTACGGCGCCGAATGGAACAAACGCAAGCGTAAAGGCGCCCGCCGCCGCTGCGGCTTCACCGCCTCATGCGCAGGCTCACTGCAACGACCGCGCCGCCGGATGGACGGCAAGCGCGGCCGTTTGCCAGGCCTGCTGTGCCGGCGACGCCGTCGCCTTCTGCGACGAAGCGGTCTCGCTGCCATAACCGGCCTCGGCGGCACGCGAAGTGCCCATCTTCTTCGCCAGCGTGTCGCCCAGCGTGACGAGACGGCGAATGTCCGGTGCATCCGAGTGCAGGTCGAAACGCGGCGAGAGGTCCGCCGTGAGCGCCGCCGCCTGCCGCACCTGCCCTTTCTCCGCCAGATGCCCCGCGAAGTCGAGCGCCGCGCGCAGTTCCCACATGGGCGCGTCGTGCTCATGGGCAAGCTTCATCGCATCGGAAAGCAGCCGGCGGCCCGCGGCCTCGTGCATTTCTGCGGCGTCGGGTGCGCGTTCGGCCACCCGGCGTGCACGCTCCAGTTCCACGACGCCGCGCACGCGCAGCAGCTCCGGCAAGAAGATGTGCTCGCCGTTCGCCTCGCCATGCGCGAGCATTTCGTCGAGCCTTGCGCGCGCTTCATCGATGCGCCCCGCCCGCGCGAGCCCTTCGGTCCACACCACGATCAGGGGCGTGACGAGCCGCCGAAAGCCGCGCGCGAGCAGGCGCGCCAGCGCGGGCCCCATGCGCGCAAGCCCCGCCTCGGTACGCCAGCATTCGATATCGATCTGCCCGGCGAGGCATTCCGCGTAGTCCTGCCAGCTTTCGAAGCGATGGATCGCAACCTGCGAACGCAGGATGGTGAGGTAGCGCGACGCGGTCTCCAGCTCGCCGCATTGCAGCGCGAGCGGCACGACGCCCACCGCAAGCAGATGGCTGAGCGACGGCTCGAGCATGTCGGCCCTCACGCGATTCATGGCCTTCTCGATGTACTGCATGGCACGTTCGGCGTCGCCCTGAATCCAGGCAATACGCGCGAGCGTGGCGTTGCCGATGATGAGCGGATCGACCGAAAGCGAGCACTCCGAAGGCCGCGACTCGTCGATGGAATCCATGACGCGTTCGATGCGCTGGCGCGCCTGTTCGTGTTCGCCGAAGAGGTGCAGCGACACGGCCACCATCAGCGCGGCGAGCGCCTGCTGGAACGGCGAGCCGCTGCGCTCCGAGAGATGCTGGAAGCGCGTCGCGAAGCGCATCGAGGCGTGAATGTCGCTCGTGGTGAGCATGGTGTTCCACAGGCCCCAGAGCGCGCGCGCCTGAAACGTGTCGTCGCCGGCGTCGCGCGCGAGCCAGAGCACCCGGTTCCAGAGCGACAGGGCGTTCTGCACGGGCACGTCGGTGTAGAGCAGCGTGGAGGCATACGCGGTGCACAGGCGCATTTCGCAGACGGTGTCCACGGCGCCCGCGGGCAACGTGTCCAGTATCGCGAGCGCGCGTTGTGCGCGGTCACGGCATTCGTGCACGAGGCCCGCTTCGAACAGCGTGCAGACCAGCGCGCCGGCCAGCGCCACGCCGAGCGCGCGGTCGCCGTCGCCAGCGAGCGCCCAGTCGCAGGCCGTGCGAGCCTCGTCGAGCGATGGCTGCGGGCGCTCCTGCGCGGCGCCGCCGGCCGGGTGCCCGCCCGCGGGCAGCGCGCTTTCTTCCATGCGCTTTTGCACGTGCAACATGTGGCGCGTGCCGATCAATTGCACCTCGCCCTCGTCGCGCAGCTTTTCCATGGCGTAGGCGCGCGTCGATTCGGTGAGCCGGTATTGGGCAATGGCGCCGCGGCACTCCACGTTGACGAGCGACTTCGTGGCCAGCTCGCCGAGGCTCGTGATGACGGACGCGACCGGCATGCCGGGCTCGGTCGCCACCGCACACACGGCGTCGAAGTTGAACGTGCCCGTGAAGAACGCGAGCCGCCTGAAGAGCGCCTTCGAGGTGGCGTCGAGCAGCGCGTAGCTCCAGTCGAACGTGGCGCGCAAGGCCTGGTGGCGCGGCAAGGCTGAACGCAGGCCGCCCGTGAGCAGATTCAGGCGGTCGTCGAGCCGCGAGGCCACGCCTTCCACGCCGAGCGTGGCGACCCGCGCCGCGGCCAGCTCCACGGCAAGCGGCAAACCTTCGAGGCGCCGGCAGATGTCGGCCACGATCGCAAGGCTCGCTTCGTCCGCCGCACACCCGGGCACGATGGCGCGTGCGCGATGCAGGAACAGCTCGACGGCAGAATGGGCGAGGATCGCATCGGCGGATGCCCCATTGGCCGGCACGGCGAGCGGCTCCACGCGAAACACGCATTCGGTCCAGATGCGCAGCGGCTCGCGGCTCGTCACGAGCACGCGCAACGCCGGGTTGCGCAGCACCAGCACTTCGACAAGGCTCGCCACCGCGTCGATCACGTGCTCCGCATTGTCGAGCACGAGCAGGCAGCCGGTGTCCGCCAGGGTGTCGGCTAACGCGTCGGCCACGCTCTGTGCACTGAGCGGCGCGGCAGCATCGGCCAGGCCCAGGGCGGCTGCGAGCGTGGCGAGCACGGCATCGGGCGACGACGCCTGGGCCAGCTCGACGAAGTACACGCTGAGGTTGCCGCGATCGCGCATTTCCCGCGCGACGTGCACGGCAAGGCAGGTCTTGCCGATGCCGCCCGCGCCCACCAGGGTGGTAACGGCCGTGCGGGTGGTCTGATCGACGATCTGCTCGACTTCGGCCTGCCGTCCGATCAGACGCGAAACGCCCACGGGCAGCATGCGGCCTCGCGGCGTTGTAGTCGATTGCCGCGAGCCTGCGGCCCGGGTGTCGAGGTCGGCATCGGCGTGGGAGGCGGCGTCGGTGCCTGGATCGGCCGTGCGCGCGGCGTGGGCCACGAGCAGATAGCCGCGGCCCGGCACGGTCTTGATGAGATCGCGGTCGCCGCCCAGCAGCTTGCGCAGCGCGGCAATGTGCACCTGAAGCCGGTTCTCTTCGACGATCAGGCCGGGCCAGACGGCATCCATGATGTCGTCCTTGGAAAGAATCGCGCCGTTGGCACGAAAGAGCACTTCCAGAATGTCGAGCGCCCGCGCGCCGACACGCAGCGAGCGGCCGTGCTGATGAACTTCGCGCTGGTCGAAATTCACCAGCAATGTGCCGATCCTATTCATGGCCACTCTCCTCGCTTCTGGCAGCGTTTTGCAATGGCGCCTCGGGCGCGCACCCGCCTGATGAAATGTCAAAAATGTAAACGGGCGGTAATATCCTGTCTTGAACAATAGTGCTCACGCACACCATGGCGCAGTCCTGCGCAGCCGTCCGTAGTTGTCCCGTAGTTGTCCCGTAGTTGTCCCGTAGTTGTCCCGTAGTTGTCCTGCAATTGTCTTTAGCCGGGCCGTCTGCGCCGCCCGTCACGACGACGCCACACACGGTCTCGAGGAATCCGCCCCATGTCTCACGCACACACCGCAACGGCCGGCGCTGCGAAGGCGTCGAAGGACACGCTGGGTTGCGTGTCGAGCAAACTGCTCAAAGACGTTCAGTTCGATGGCGACGACATCCGCTTCTACCGCAAGTGCATGGAAGAGGCGCAACTGGACCGCATCGCGATGCCCGCCTGCGAGCGCGGCTTCCTGATCGGCGTTTCGCTTGCAGCAGGGCACCGGCGCAAGATCTTCCGCGGCGCGCGCGCGGTGGACCGTCGCTTCGAAGCAGGCTCCATCTATATCCGCGATTTCTCCGAGGATTACCGCGCCGACCTCTACGGCGGCTTCGACTTCGTGCTCGTGGAGCTGCCGCGCGCCTTCCTCATGCGGCTCGCCGACGAGCATGGCATTGCCGACATCGCAGGGCTCGCCTGCGCCACGCATCAGAAAGACCGCGTGCTGGGCCGTCTCGCGCAGGCGCTCGCGCCGGGTCTCGAAGCGCCTGGCCCGCTCGGCAAGCTGTTTGTCGAAGAGATAGGACTCGCCATCGGCACGCATCTCGCGCGGCAATACGGCAACGCACGCGTGGCGCATGCTGTGCCCGATGCGCAGCCGCCGCTGAAGCCCCTGAAAGGCGCGCTTTCCATGGCGGCCGAAGCGCGGGCCAAGGACATGTTGATGAATGCCTCGCACGCGGGCGCGTCGATTTCGGACATTGCCCGCGAATGCGAACTGTCGCGCGCCTACTTCATCCGCGCGTTCGCGAAGACCACGGGGCGCACGCCGCACCAGTGGCTGCTGGAGCAACGCACGGCCCAGGCGCGCAACCTCATCGAGGCAACCGGCCTGCCGCTTTCGGACATTGCGGCTATCTGCGGCTTCGCGGACCAGAGCCATCTGAGCCGCGTGTTCCAGAAAACAGTGGGCATGTCGCCAGGCGCCTGGCGGCGCAATGGTTCGCCGCCCGGGGGTGCGACGCGTGGTGGATCGCGGCGCACGCAGTCGCAGCCTGGATCGGAACCCGTCCCGCTCGACACGGCCCCGGCCCCGGACACGAACGCGGACTGAACCCGCCCGCGACGCGACCGGCGGCTGGTCGCTACGCATGCGCTTTCATGTTCGCCAGGTACGCGTGAATCTGCGCGACCACGGCCGCGCCGTCGCCCACGGCCGCGGCCACGCGCTTGGCCGACTCCGAGCGCACGTCGCCCACGGCGAAGAGGCCCGGCACGTTGGTCTCCAGCGCATAGCGGTGTCCCGTCACGACGAAGCCGCGGCTGTCCAGTTCCACGCCGCTGGTGGCAAGCCAGTCCGTTTTGGGATCCGCGCCGATGAAGAGGAACAGGTGCCGCGTCGCGATCGTCTCGCGCGTCTTGCCGTCGGCCTGGGCCTGGGCGCAGGCTGGCTCCGCTTCTGACTCCGTTTCTGGCTCCGCGTCTGGTTCCGCTTCCGGTTTGGTTTCTGGCTCTAGCCCTGCTCCCGCCCCCGCCCCGTCCCGCACGATGTGAATCTGCGCGAGTCCGCATGCGTCGCCCTCCAGCGCATCGAGCACGCAGCCCGTGCAGACCGAGACATTGGGCAGCGCCGCGATGCGATCGATCAGATACCGCGACATGCTCGCGCGCAGGTCCTTGCCGCGAATCAGCATGCGGATGCTGCGCGCGAAGCCCGCGAGGTACACCACGGCCTGTCCCGCCGAGTTGCCGCCGCCGATCAGCACGATGTCCTGCCCCTTCGCAAGCCGCGCCTCGATGGGCGACGCCCAGTAATAGAGGCCGCGCCCCTCGAAGCGCTCGAACCCCGGCACCGCGGGCTTGCGATACGCGGCGCCGCTCGCCGCCACCACGGCATGGGCGCGCACGCATTGCCCATCGGTGAGGCCCAGCACGAAACCAGCGGAGGATCGGGTCGCATCCCGCGTCACGTCACGGGCCACCTCACGGGCCACGTCGCGATGCACATCGACCACGCACCCCGGAATCGCCACATGCGCGCCGAACTTCAGCGTCTGCTGGAACGCGCGCGCCGCCAGCGCCTGGCCCGAGATGCCCGTGGGAAAGCCGAGGTAGTTTTCGATGCGCGCACTGGCGCCGGCCTGGCCGCCCGGCGAGCGCCGGTCGAACACCACGACCGAGAGCCCCTCCGAGGCCGCGTACACCGCGGCCGCAAGACCCGCGGGCCCCGCGCCGACAATGGCCACGTCATAGACGTGCGAGCGCTCGAAGGTGGGCACGAGCCCGAGGCGCGTGGCGAGTTGCGCCTCGTCGGGCGCGCGCAGCACCGAGCCGTCGGGGCAGAACACGAGCGGGAAATCCGCTGGGCCCGTGGTAAGCCCCGAGAGCAGGAGCACCGCGTCGGCGTCCGTGCGGGCATCGACGATGGAAGCCGGATAGGCGTTGCGGCGCAGGAAACCTTGCAGGCTCACGAGGTGCGCGTCGCCGGCATCGCCCACGATGATGGGCCCGAGCCCCTGCTCGATGAGCCCGAGGCGCCGCAGGATCAGCGCACGCATGATGTGCTCGCCCAGTTGGGCGTCCGCGACGATCAAGGCGCGCAGACGTTCCGGCGTGACCACGAGCGTGTCGCAGTCGGTCAGGGCGAAGCCGTCGATCAGCGCGGGCTTGCCCGCAAGCTGCGCCATCTCGGCCATGAAGTGGCCGTCTTCGTGTTCCGTGACGAGCGTCTGGCGACCCAGGCGGTCGCGCGAGCAGATGCGCACGCGGCCCTTCAGCAGCACGAAGAGACCCGGCGCCACCTGGCCTGTCTCGAACACGAATTCGCCTGCCGCGAAGTGCATGGGCATCGCAAAGCGCCGCAGGCTGGCGATTTCCGCGGCAGAGAGCTTCGGAAACATCTGGTGCTGACGATGTTCGAGCGACGAGTAAGGCGTATCGAGTTCCGCTGCCGGCACGTCGGGCAAGTCGGGCAAAGCGGAAAGGTTCGGCGGGCTGGCGCTCATGGTCGACCTCGGCAAACGGGTGCGCCGCGCGGCAGGCGGCATGGCTGGATTGACGAGGTTAGCGAAGGCCCGCGTGTTAAGCCTTGGCCGCGGGTTAAACGTTCTGAACGTGCGGATGCGGCACGGCGGGCATCTGCCGTTCCTTGCATCGGATGAGAACCATGACGCGCCGCGAGCACGTCGAATGCTGCGCAAACCCGCATGCATGCGGTGGCAAAGCCCCTTGAAACGTTCTGAAGCGTGCTCATAACCGGCTCCAATCAAGCTACGATGCCGCTGATGCGCCGCGGATGCCGGCACGGCCGACTTGCCCTGCGCCCGCCGCGACGTCCCCATACGAACAGGAATCTGGCCATGAAGCTGTCATTCGAAGCCCTCGAAGCACTGGATGCGATCGATCGGGCCGGCACCTTTGCCGAAGCAGCGGAACGGCTGCACCGCGTGCCGTCGTCGCTCACCTATCTCGTCCAGAAGCTCGAAAGCGATCTCAACGTCGAACTGTTCGACCGCAGCGGCCGGCGCGCGCGCCTCACGCATGCGGGCCGCGTGGTGGTGGAAGAAGGCCGGCGCCTCTTGCATGCCGCCGAGCAGCTCGAACTCAAGGCGCTGCGCATCCAGCACGGCTGGGAGTCCGAACTGCGCCTGTGCATCGACGAAATCCTGCCGTTCGGCGCGCTGTGGCCGTACGTCCATACGTTCTACGACCTCGCCATGGATACGCGGCTGCGCCTGTCCACCGAAGTGCTGGGCGGCACGTGGGACGCGCTCGTCACACGCCGCGCGGATCTCGTGGTGGGCGCAACCGGCGAGCCACCGCCGCTGCCGCATATCGTGGCGCGGCCCGTGGGCACGCTGCGCCACGTATTCGCGGTCGCGCCCAACCATCCGCTCGCGCAGCTGCCCGAACCGCTTTCCCTCGAAACGGTGCTGCGCTATCGCGGCGCCGTGATCAGCGACACCTCGCGCGAACTGCAACCGCGGTCCGTGGCCACTGAAGACGGCCAGCCCTACATCGCCGTGCCCACGCTCGCCGCGAAGCTCGCGGCGCAATGCGAGGGGCTCGCCGTGGGCACGCTGCCCGAGTGCCTCGCCCAGCGCGCCATCGACGAAGGCAAGCTGGTGGCACGCCGCGTCACGGGCATGCGCGAATTCACGCACTGCTACCTCGCATGGCGCGAAGACGAAGCGGGACGTGCGCTGCAATGGTGGGTGGAACAGCTCGACCGCCCCGACCTGATCGACCGCTTCATCACGCAGATTTGAGCGTGCGGCGCGCGAGCGGCGCGGCGGCGGCCACTTCATCGCTCATGTTGCTCAGGTTGTTCATGGCGCCCGGCCCGTGTACGCGGGGAATGCTCGCGCCGATGCGGCGCAGTTCGGCATCGAACCAGTGTTCGCCATTGGCTTCGCTGTGGCGCTTCGCTTCGTCGAGCGCGGCTGCGGCTTCGTCGTGCCGTCCGCAGGCACGCAAACCACGCGCGTATTGGCCCAGCAGCAGGGTGAGCGGCGCGAGATAACCGGTCTTGCGCAAGCCGTCGAGCGCGGCGGCGAATTCGCGCAAATGAGCCGGCTGCGGATCGACGGCACATTTCAGGCTCGCGGCATAACAGGCGCAGCAGGCGCTCCAGATCACGAAGCCGGTGCGTGCCGCGCGCGTCTCCAGCAGCGCGATGCCTTCTCGCGCAGCGTCGTGCGCCCCCGTCAGCAGCGCGACCGGCACGAGCCCTTCCACCAGCACGTAGCAGGTCACGATGTCGTGCTCGTAGCGCATCGCGGCATCGAGCGCGTCTTGCGCCACGCTCAGCGCCTCGCGCGTCTCGCCCTGTGCCCACAGCACGCGCGCAAGCGTGGCCCGCGTGGCAATGCCGTGCTCGATACGAAACCCCACTACGTTCCAGCGATGCACAGGATGCGCGTAGACGGCCAGCATTTCGTCGAGCCGCTCGCGCGCGGCCTCCTGCTCGCCGGCATAGTGCAGCGCGATAGCCTCGAGCCGCAGGCCGATCAGGCCCACCGGCAGATCGGCCTGCCGCGTCGCGAGCGCGCGAAAGCGCTGCGCGAACGCGAGCGCCGCGCGGACGTTGCCTGCGTAGCGGCAGGCGCTCGCGAGCCCCCACAAGGCGCGCAGCTGATACTCGCCGCTGTCCGTTTCGAGCGCGAGCGTGAGCACGTCGGCCCAGACGTCGAGCACCTCGCGCACGGGCCCGTGCGTATAGACGCGTGCGGCGCCGTAGGCGGCGAGCAGGCGCAACCGTGTCTCGGGCGGCACCGGCGCCACGGCGGGGTCGAGCGTGGCATCGAGCGCGGCGCGCGCACGTTCGCAGCATTCGTCGATCAGCGAGGCATCGAAGAGGCACGGCACCGCGACCGCCGCGAGCGCGATGCCCACCACCGCGTCGCCACCGGGCGCGAAGGCCCAGTCGAGCGCCGCGCGCAAGTTGCCGAGTTCGCGGCGAAACGCGAGAAACCAGGTGCCGGGCGCGTGGCCACTGGTGAGCGAGGGCGCCTGCGAGAACACCGCATGGAAATAGGTGGCATGCGCGAGCGCCGCCTCCTTGCGCTCGCCGCAGTCTTCGAGCTTTTGCAGCGCATAGGCACGCGTGATGGCGAGCAAGCGGTAGCGCGTGTCCGTGCCGGTACCCGCGTCCGCGCTTTCGCGAATCACGAGCGACTTTGCGACCAGCCCGCTCAACGCGTCGAGCAACTGCGGCTGGGAAAAGCCGCGCGGCGCGCTGCTTCCTTCGCTGCGTTCCATGCCGTTGCTCGTCATGCCGCTCACGATGTAATACGCGGCGTCGAACGAGAAGCCGTCCATGAAGACACCGAGCCAGCGCAGCAGCGTGCGCTCGGTTTCGTCGAGCAGGCGATAGCTCCAGTCGAGCATCGCCTTCAAGGTCTGATGCCGCGGCAGCGCCGTGCGAAAGCCGCCGGCCAGAATGCGGAAGTGGTCGTCCAGGTGGTCCGCGAGCACTTCGACGCCGAGCACCGCCGCGCGCGCCGCCGCGAGTTCGATGGCAAGCGGTATACCGTCCAGCCGCCGGCATACGGCGGCCGTGAGGCACAGCGTGCGTTCGTTGAGCGGGAAGCGCGCGTCCGCGGCACGTGCGCGCGCAATGAACAACTGCACGGCGCTGGCCTGCACGATGGCGTCGCCCGTATCCGCCTCGCCGGGCACGTCGAGCGGCGGCACCTGGTGCAGCAGTTCGCCGGGAATGCGCAGCGCCTCGCGGCTCGTGGCCAGCACGCAGAGCCCTTCGCTCGCAGCCGTGGCCGCGGTGGCCACCTGCGCGGCCACGTCGATCAGATGCTCGCAGTTGTCGAGCACGAGCAACATGCGCCGGCCCGCGAGGCCCGGCACGATGTCGGCAAGCGCCAGGCGGCCGGCCGGCCTCGCCATGCCGAGCGAGCCCGCGAGCGCAGCCGGGAGTGCATCCGCGAGCGCGTCTGCAACGAAGCGCGGGTCCGATACCGAAGCGAGCGGAACGAACACCACGCCGTCGGGAAAGCGCGATGCCACGCGCGCCGCCACCTCGGTGGCCACACGCGTCTTGCCGATGCCGCCCGAGCCCACCAGCGTGACGATGCGCAGCGCGCCGAGTGCATCCGCGACCTGCGCTATCGAAGCCTCGCGCCCCACGAGCGCCGAAGCGGATACCGGCAGCCGCTGCACGAGGTCTGCCGTGCTGCGCTTCGGCGCTGCGTCGCTGAGTGCGCCGACCAGACAATAGCCGCGTCCGGGCACCGTGCGAATGAGATCGCGCTGTGGGCCCAGCGCCTTGCGCAAGGCGGCGATGTGAACCTGCAGGTTGTTTTCCTGAACGATCGTTGTGGGCCACACGCACCGGATGATCTCGTCCTTCGACACCAATGCGCCTTCGGCCCGAATCAGCAATTCGAGAATATCGAATGCGCGGCTGCCGATACGCACCCGTTCGCCGTTCAAACGAATTTCGCGGCTCTCGAGAAAGACGTGGAGTTGCCCGATCTGAATCATTGCAAGCTGTCTTTCGACAAATGAGTCGGTATTAAGTCATCAGTTCTGCCGGCGCGCCCCGCGCGGCACGCTCATGCTACGGCATTCCCCTCATTCGAAGATTTAAATATTCCGAACTGAATGTTCGATATTTTTGATTAGAGGATTTTTTTATTGGAGGCGTGAATCTCTCAGGCAATACGGCTTGCTTCTATTCCGGTTTTCCAATAAGCAGCTTGCGGTGAGCGGCGGCGCATGCCTTCGGGGGCCGCGGAGTCGAACGATCGACTGGCCGCGAAGGCATGCAGGCACTTCACTTCATGTCACGTCACGGGTGCTGATAGGCGTCGCGCGGCTTCGGCACCACGGGCATCTTCGTGTACTGGAACACCGGCATGGCCTTCAGCGCCTCACGCGTGGCGCCGGCCAGCACGAGCTTGCCGTCGGCGAAATCGAGCTGCTCGATGGGCACCGCCACGTCGTGACGCATGCCGACGAAGCGCTGGGCATCCACGATCGCGTACGAGACGGACTTGTCCGGCGCCACGACGATGTCATAAACCTTGCCCACCTGCTGCCCTTGCTCGTTGAACACGGGCTTGCCGAGGATGGAGCGCTTCACGCTCCAGCCCGCGAGAATCGCGTCGGCCTCGGTCACCGAAATGCCGATCGTCTGATGGCCCACCACCTGCGCCTGTGCGGTCTGCACGCAGACGGCGGCACACGCCGCCACGGCCACCGAGATCCACGTCTTTCGAATCATGCTGTTTTCTCCAATTGCAATGCGAACTACGAAACGGCGCCGTCCATCGTGTTGGGCAGCGCCGGACTGGTTTCGGGCGGCAAGCGTCGCGGCCGGGGCCCGGGTCGCGCGTGAAGCCGTACATGAAGCTGCGCATGTGAGTCGCGCATGTGAGCCGGATCGCTGCTTCAGCGCGCGGCCATCTGTTCCAGCTCCGCGGCGAGAATCATCTCCATGCTGTTCGCCGGACGATGCGCGCCGCGCCACTGCGGCTTGTAGATCGGATCGCCGCGACGGATGGCGCGGCCCGTGAGCGCGCAGTAGCCGCTCGAGCGCGACTTGGCGCTGATCCAGCGCTGGTCGATGTAGCGGCAGCGCGTGGAGTCGCTCCACGACACCAGCATGGAGCTGTCGTTCTGCTTCTCGAGCGCAATGATCGACGTGCGGTTCAGCCCCACGCCGGCCGCCGCCCGCGCGGCATTGCCGCCCGCCTGCTTGCGTGCGCCTGCGCCGCCGCGCGCGTGCGATCGCGCCGCTTCGGGCCGCACGGCGTGCATCGGCTGGCGCGCCTCGGACTGCAGCCACAGCAGCATGACGACGTGTTCCCAACGATCGAGTTCTTCCATTTGGCGTGTCCTCGCACAGGAATGGCTATACCGCGGGCTGCGGCCGCATCCGTCATGCGTTGCTCGCAGGGCGCTCATGGGCCGCCGGCGGGTAATGTGAACCGCGACGTGAACCGCGAAGTGACCCGCGCAGTGAACCGCGCAGTGACCCGTGCCCCCAGGCGCGACGCGGCGGGGATTGCGGCGACCGACCACGCGACACCCGCAGCATGACGTTATGCGCGCCGCGCTGAAGAGTCCTTTGCGTTCGCTTAAATCTTCTTGTGGCGGCGCGGCCGCATGGCGAGCCGGCCGCCACTTCCTGTCACGAACCGCCGCTTCATTCGGCCACCGCGCATGAGCCTGTTCCGGCACGCAGCGCCAGGATGGCGAGCAGGATGACGGGGAACAGCAGCGCCCAGAACGAAGCCTGCACAAACGCGATGGAGGCGACGATCGCGCCCATGGCAAAACCCGCCACCGGTAGCAGAATGTCGGCAAGGCGCTCGCGCGCCGCGCGCTTCGCGTCGCTCGTGTGGCCGGTGAGAGCGTCGATGGTGTAGAGCACGCCCAGCGTGACGTTGAGCGTCATCATCGTGGTGGGCGGCTGGCCGGGCAGCACGAGCCGGCTGTGGGCGTTCTGCACGCCCATGGCCGCGGCCCCGAAGAGCGCCGCCACGATGGCCCACGCGCTCTCGGGCCCGTAGTGCGGCCAGACGACGAGACCCGCCGCCATCATCAGACACAGGCAGAGAGCCTGAAGCACATAAAGGCCGCGCTCGGCGGAAACGCCGCGCCGCTGCGCCATGCCCACGCCGCCGCGGGCCACCGCCACGCCCGCAATGAACGCCGGAAACGCGAGCAGCTTGATGAGCATGCCCTGGCCCTCTCCCACCACGTTCGCGCCGATCAGCACGAAATTCGCCGTGACGTGTGCGGCGAAGAGGCCGAACAGCGCGACGAAGCCGAACGCGTCCACGTAACCCGCAATGAACGCGAGGATGGTGACGAGGCGTTGCGGCGTCGATGCTTCGGCGCGCACCTCGTGCACCTCATGCACCTCATGCACCTCGTGCACCTCATGCACCTCGTGCACCTCATGCACCTCGCGCGGCTGGCCGCCCTGCACGGCAGACGGTGGGAAGTTCATGTCGGGGTCCTCTCGTGCGCCGTGCTCATGGCTTCGGCTGGTCGTCGGCGCCCGCGTCGCGCTGCGCGGTGACGATGGGCGTGGAGGTGTGAGTGGGCATGGACGACGTGGACGCCGGCGCGCTCACCGCAGCCGGCGCGTTGCGGGCCGCGAGGTGCGCCTTCAGCTGCGTCACGAGCTGGTCGCCGCCCAGCATGCCCAGCAGCCCCGCCAGCGCGATCAAGGGCGGCGCAGGCGATTTCAGGCCCAACAGCCCATAGCCGATGCCGAACAGCAGGCCCGATAAGAGCGAGTAGACGTATTGCATGACGTCGGTCCTTGCGGTGCGCAATGGTGAGAAAAAGCGCCTGCAGGTGCCGCGGCGACAGACCTTCGCGCCACGGCCAGGACGCGAAACCATCGTAACAACGCGCCGCCGCCGCACCGATTTAATCGTTCTGAATTCTCCTGCCGCACTGCCGCCCGCTCCTGCCTGCGGCCGCCTGCTTCTGCCTGAGGCTGCCCGCCGCCGCCCGCTTCTTCCCGTTATGCATCGATGCCCGCCGTTCAGCCCGCGTGCGCGCTTGCTTCAGAACGTTTCAGGTGCGGCTAAGGACTTTCAGCCAGCCCTTGCGTAGTGTTGAAAAACAGACGGCGCAGCACGAGGCGACCCTCAACACGGCGACCAGGCCACACCAGCACACGGCCGCACCGCCACCGCCCATCGCCTTCACGCCATTTCGGACAGCCCTGTCCACCCACCTACAGGAACGCACGATGACTGCCCAGTTCGACGACACGGCGACCGCGGATACGGTCTTCTTCAACGGCAAGATTGCGACCCAGGACGAAAAGCGCTCGTTCGTCACGGCGCTGGCCGTCAAGGACGGCCGCGTGCTCGCCACGGGCAACGACCGCGACGTGATGCAGCGCGCGGGCGCCCACACGCGGCGCATCGACCTGCAAGGCCGCACCGTGATTCCGGGGCTCAACGACTCGCACCTGCACGTGATTCGCGGCGGCCTCAACTTCAACATGGAACTGCGCTGGGACGGCGTGCCCTCGCTCGCCGACGCGCTCGACATGCTGCGCCGCCAGGTGGCCCGCACGCCGGCCCCGCAGTGGGTGCGCGTGGTGGGCGGCTGGAACGAGCTGCAGTTCGCCGAACGCCGCGGGCCCACGCTCGAAGAGATCAACGCCATTGCGCCCGACACGCCGGTCTTCATCCTCCACCTCTACGACAGCGCGCTCCTGAACGCCGCCGCGCTGCGCGCCGTGGGCTACACGAAAGACACGCCGAACCCGCCCGGCGGCGAGATCCAGCGCGACCGCAGCGGCAACCCCACCGGCATGCTGATCGCGCGCCCCAATGCGGGCCTGCTCTACGCCACGCTCGCCAAAGGCCCGAAGCTGCCGTATGACGACCAGATGAATTCGACGCGCCATTTCATGCGCGAGCTGAACCGGCTGGGCGTGACGAGCGCCATCGACGCAGGCGGCGGCTACCAGGCCTACCCCGACGACTACGCCGTCATCATGGAACTCGCGAAGCGCGGCGAGCTGACCATGCGCATCGCCTACAACCTGTTCACGCAGAACGCGAAGAAGGAGATCGACGACTTCGCTCGCTGGGTGAAGATGACGAAGCCCGGCGACGGTGACGAGTTCCTGCGCGTGAACGGTGCGGGCGAAATGCTGGTGTTCTCCGCCGCGGACTTCGAAGACTTTCTCGAGCCGCGCCCGGACCTGCCGGAGTCGCTCGAAACCGAGCTGAAGGGCGTTGTGAAGCTGCTCGTGCAGAACCGCTGGCCGTTCCGCCTGCACGCCACCTACGACGAATCCATCAGCCGCTTTCTCAACGTGTTCGAAGAGGTGAACCGCGAAGTGCCGTTCGACGGCCTGCGCTGGTTCTTCGACCACTGCGAAACCATCTCGGAAGCCAACATTGCCCGCATCGCCGCCCTGGGCGGCGGCATCGCGGTGCAGCACCGGATGGCCTATCAGGGCGAGTACTTCATCCACCGCTACGGCGAGGAAGCCGCGCAACGCACGCCGCCCATCCAGAAGATGCTCGCGGCGGGCCTGCCCGTGGGCGCCGGCACGGACGCCACGCGCGTGGCGAGCTTCAACCCGTTCGTCTCGCTCTACTGGATGATCTCGGGCCGCACCGTGGGCGGCACGCTGCTGTACCCCGAGCGCAACCGGCTGGAACGCATGGAAGCGCTGCGCCGCTACACCGTGGGCAGCGCATGGTTCTCGAACGAAGACGACCGCAAGGGCGCCCTCGTGCCGGGCCAGTACGCGGACTTCGCCGCGCTTACCGACGACTTCTTCACCGTGGACGAAGAACGCATCAAGTACCTCTCGTCGGTGCTGACCGTGGTGAACGGCAAGGTGGTCTACGCCGACGAGGAATTCAGCCCGCTCGCGCCGCCCGCCTTGCCTGTGAGCCCCACGTGGTCGCCGGTGGCGGAGTTCGGCGGCTACAGCCGCTATCGGCCGGCTGCTTCGGCCACATCGATGACTGCGGCCGAGGCCACGGCGCGCGCCTGCATCGACGGTTGCTCGAACCAGTGCGGCGTGCACGGCCACGGCCACATGTGGGCATGGCGCAGCAACGTACCGACGGGCGACGACAACGGCTTCTGGGGCGCGCTCGGCTGTAGCTGCTTCGCGTTCTGATCGCGCTTCGTTCCCTGTCACCCGGATCGCACACCATGAACCTGGCACTCGCTCGCATCACGACGAATTTCGCAGCGCACTCCAACGACATCGCCCTGCTCTTCCTGCGCGTGAGCGCGAGCGTGCTGCTGCTCATCGTGCACGGTCTGCCGAAGGTGCGGCACTACGCCAGCGAGGCCGCGGCCATAGAAGACCCGTTCCACTTCGGCAAGCGGCTCACCATCGCGTTCGCGATCTTCGCGGAAGTGGTGTGCCCCGTGCTCGTGATCTTGGGCGTCGCGACGCGGCTTGCAGCGCTGCCCGTCATGGCCGTGACCGCGATCGCGCTGCTGCGCGTACATCCCGAATGGACCGTGGAACAGGGGCAGTTCGCGTGGATGCTGCTGATCCTGTTCGGCACCATCGCCATCGGGGGCGCAGGGCATTACTCGCTCGCCGCACTGCTCGATCTGTGACAGGAGACACGATGAGCCGCTGCGTCGCCGGCATTCCGATACCGGACAGCACCATGGCACAGGCCGCGCTCGCCACGGTCATGGCTATGGAACCGGACATTCTCTACCGGCATTCGGTGCGCGTGTTTCTGTTCGGCGCGCTGGTCGGCAAGCATCGTGCGCTGGCCTGCAACACCGAATTGCTCTATGTGGCCGCGCTTTTTCACGACATCGGGCTCACGCCCCTCTATCGCGATTCGCAGAAGCGCTTCGAGCTGGACAGCGCCAATGCATTGCAGGCGTTTCTCTCGTGCCACGGCGTGCGCGACGACGACGTGGCCGAAGCCGCCCGCGCCGTGGCACTTCACACGTCGTTCGGCCTGCACGCGGAAATGCCCTCGCTCACGGCGCTGTTGGGCGCGGGCGTGGAAACCGACCTGCTCGGCATGCACTTCGACGAGGTGTGCCAGGCCGATCGCGATGAAGTGGTGAACGCGTTTCCGCGCGGCCCGCGCTTCAAGGAACAGATTCTCGAAACGTTCGCGCAAGGCATGGAGCGGCGCCCGCTCACCACCTTCGGCACCGCGAATGCCGACGTGCTCGAACGGTGCGACCCGAACTACCGCCGCAGAAATTTCTGCGGCCTGATTCTCGGCTCGCACTGGAAGGACTAGCGGCGAAGCACGGCGGCACCGCTTTCGTGCGTCGTACCGTTTTGTTTGCACCGTTTCCGTCGATTCGCCCGCACGCATCACCTGAGCCGTCATTCATGACCGACCTTGCCCGTCCGACCTCCGCATCGCACGCCCCGGCGCAGGCTGGGAGCGCCGCCGCGTCCGCCGCTTTGCCCACCATTCCCCCGGCCCACACCGGGCCGCTGCTGATGGGACTCGGGCTCGCCACCGGCATGGAGTTCTACACGTTCGACAGCATGAATCTCGTGCTGCCGGACCTCACAGGCTCACTCGGCGTCTCCGGCGACGAGGCGAGCTGGCTGCTCACCCTCTACAGTTGCGCGCTCTTTCTCGGCGTACCGGTTTCCGTGTGGCTCGCGGGCCATGTCGGCTATCGGCGCTTTCTGCTCGCCACCATCGTGGCCTTCGCGGGCACCTCGATGGGCGTGGCGCTTTCGCCCGGCTTCGAGACGATGCTTGTCTGGCGCGCGCTGCAGGGTCTCGCCGCGGCGGGGCTCGTGGTGTGGTGGCGCGCGAGCATCTACGTGCTGATGCCCAAGCCGCAACGCAGCCCCTCGCTGATGCGCGTCTCCACGGTGCTCTATCTGTCGAGCGCCGCCGGTCTGCTCGCGAGCGGCTACATCACCGACCACTACGACTGGCGCCTCATTTTCCTGCCGAACCTCGTTTATGCTGGCGCCGCGCTGTGGCTCATTGCCCGCTACTTTCCGGTCATGCCGCCCGCCTCGTCGCAACGCGTCGTGCAGACGGACTGGCCCGGCATCGCGCTGCTCGCCATTGCGCTCATTTCGCTGCAGGTCATTCTGAATCGCGGCGAGATAGACGGCTGGTTCGGCTCGGCGCATCTGCGCACGCTCGCCTTCGCGGGCGCGACCGCATTCGTGCTGTTCGTGGCCTGGCAAGGCAGTCCCGCCAATCGTTCGCCGCTCATGTGCATCGACCTGCTGCGCGACCGCCACGTGCTTTCGTCCGCGGTGCTGGGCGTGTTCACCGGCATGATTCTCTCGGGCAGCGTCTTCGTGCTGCCCGAATTCCTGCGCAACCTCGCGGCGAACACCTACAGCGCGACGCAGACGGGCCAGATCATGTGCGTCTACGCGCTCTCCGCCGCGGCCATGCGACCGCTCATCGTGCCGCTCATCACACGTGTGGGCCAGCGCAAGACGATTGCGATCGCGCTCGTCATGCTGATCGCCTCGATGGTCGTATTCCACCGGCTGCTCACCACGGGCACGCCCGGCCCTTACTTCGTGCTGCCGCTCGTGCTCTATGCGGCCTGCCTCTCGCCGCTCCTGCCCGCCGTGGGCAGCGGCACCGTGGCGAGAATCGAGCAGAACCGGCTGCTGGACGGCGTATCGCTCTACATGACGTTTCGCCAGTTCGGCGCGTCGCTGGGCGTGGCGCTGCTCACTATCCTGATCACCCATCGCGAGACGCTGCATTCGTCGCGCCTCGCAGACCACGTCCGCATGGACCGCGACGTCACGCGCGACTGGCTTGCCACGCTGGGCGCCACGCTCACGGGCAACGGCGGCTATACGAGCTTCGACAGCTCGCGCGCCGCGGTGCGCATGCTGGCCGAAGAGACCGCGCATCAGGCCGCGACGCTCGCCTACGCCGACGCGTTCGCCTTCATGGCCGCCGTGGGCGTGCTCACGCTCTGCGTGCTCCCGCTCGTGCCGCCTACGCCCGTTGCAACCGCGACGCTCACGCCGCTCACGCCGCTTACGCCTCTCACGCCTGTTCCGAAGAAAACATCATGAATCACGACACAACCTGCTGCGCTGCCCGCGCACGGCAACCGGCCCGAAGGCACGATGCGCTCCCGTCACTCGCCGCCTCCGCTGATAGGAGGTCGCAATGAGCGAGACCCCGCTGCACGAAACGCCCGCTGAAAAGCGCAATGCGGCTGCGCCTGCGGCCGGGGTGTCGCCTGGTCCCGCCGCGCCGCCTCCGGTCGCCGTGCCGCCCGCGAGCCGGCGCTCGCTGGTCTTCGGCGCGCTCGGGCTCGCCGTGCTCGTGCTCATCGCGCTGTACTTCCTCGTGCCCGATCTCTACGAGAAGCGCACGAACGACGCCTACGTGGACGCCCACGTCGTATCCGTCATTCCGAAGGTGCCGGCCTACGTGAAAAAGCTCTACGTGGACGACAACAGCAAGGTGCAAGCGGGCCAGCTTCTGATCGAACTGGACCCGCGCGATTACGCGGTGCAACTGGAGCAGGCCAAAGCAAGCCTCGCCGATGCCGAAGGCAAGCTCCAGGAAGCGCGCGACCAGATTCCCGTGGCCGATGCGGAAATTGCACGTCAGCGGGCCGAACTCGAGGTCGCCGAAGCCAACGCGAAGCTTGCCCAGGTGAACCTGAGCCGCCTGCAATCGGTATCCGACATTCGCGCCGTGTCTTCGCAGCGCGTGGACGAAGGTAAGGCGGCGGCCGCGAGCACGCGTGCCTCGGTCATCGCGGCACAGGTTCGCGTTCAGGCCGCCCAGGCGCAAGCGAAACTCGTACGCTCACAGACCGCCACGGCGCAAGCCGCCGTAGCCCAGGCGCGCGCCGCCGTGGACCAGGCCGCGCTCAACCTCACGTACACGAAGATCTATGCCGGCGAAGCAGGCAGCATCGCGAAGAAAACGGTGGAGCCCGGCAACTTCGTGCAGCCGGGTCAATTGCTGCTCTCGGTGGTGCCCGAACACCTTTACGTCATCGCCAACTACAAGGAAACGCAGCTCACGCGCGTGCGTCCCGGCCAGGCAGTGGCCGTCGACGTGGATGCCTTCCCCGACCTGCACCTGCGCGGCCACGTGGACAGCATCCAGCGCGGCACGGGCTCGCGCTTCGCGCTGCTGCCGCCGGAAAACGCCACGGGCAACTTCGTCAAAATCGTGCAACGTGTGCCGGTCAAGATCGAGTTCGACAACCCCGGCGAAGCGATGAAGTGGATCGCGCCGGGCATGTCAGTGGAAACGCGGATCTTCGTCAGGGAGCAGCCGAAATGGCTCGAATTCCTGAACTAGCGCGGGGACGTCGACGCTCGCGGGCGTGGCTCGCGGGCGCGGTGTCCTGTGTCATGGCCGGCATGGTTGCGGGCTGCACTGTGGGGCCCGATTACGTGGCGCCCAAAACGGCGCTGCCTGCGGTGTATGGGGAGCGCGCGCAGGCTTCGTCGAAGTCGGCTTCGCCCGATGCGTCGCTCGATAGCTGGTGGCAGAACCTGGGCGACGCCACGCTGAACGCGCTGATCGAAGACGCGTTGCAATCCGCGCCCGATATCGCCGAAGCCGAGGCACGCGTGCGCGAAGCCCGCGCGTTGCGCGGCATCGCGGGCGCGGCCGACTATCCCGAGGTCGATGCGGGTGGCCTCTATCGCCGCACGCACGGCAGCGCCAACGTGCCCACCGGCGTGCAACCCGGTGGCATGGGGCCGGGCAAGAACGGCAACCTCTGGCAAGCGGGCTTCGATGCGTCGTGGGAAATCGACGTGTTCGGCGGCACGCGGCGCAGCGTCGAATCTGCGAACGCTTCGTATGAAGCCGCCGTTGCCGGCAGTGAGGACGTGCGGCTCACGCTGGCCGCCGAAATCGCGCGCAACTATATCGAGCTGCGCGGCGCGCAGCGCCGGCTCGACGTGGCGCGCCGCAATCTCGCCATCCAGCAGGATGGGCTCGTGCTCACGCGCGCCCAGTTCGATGCGGGCCTCGCGTCGCGGCTCGATATGCTGCGTGCCGAAGCGCTGGTCTCGGACACACAGGCCGAAATCCCCTCGCTCACCGCGCACGCGCGCGGCTCGATCTATCGGATCGGCGCGCTTGTGGGGCGTCAACCCGAAGCACTGCTCGCGCAACTCGATGCGCCCCAGGCCATTCCGGCGCCGGTCGCCGACGTGCCCGTCGGCCTGCCCTCCGACCTGCTTCAGCGGCGCCCCGACATTCGCGCGGCAGAACGCCGGCTCGCAGCAGCCCACGCGCGCATCGGCGTGGCGAAGGCCGACCTCTATCCGCACTTCTCGCTCACGGGCGCAGCGGGGCTGGAGAGTCTGGATGCCTCTACGTTCCTCACCTCGCCCAGCCGGTACCTCTCGGTGGGGCCCAGCATCCGCTGGCTGATTTTCGATGCGGGCCGCGTGCGCTTTCAGGTGCATGCCGAAGAGGCGCGCACCGACGCCGCCGCGGCCGCCTACCAGCGCACCGTGCTGGGCGCGCTGCGCGACGTGGAGACAGCGCTGGTGTCGTATGGCCAGTCGCGCGTGCGTCGCGATCAACTGAGCGCGGAAACCGCGAGCGACCGCGAAGCCGTGACCGTGGCCACGCGCCTGTATCGCCAGGGTCTGGTGGACTTCCTGCCCGTGCTCGACGCCGAACGCTCGCTCTATGCCGCCGACGACAAGCTCGCGCAGACCGACCGCGACACGGCGCTCGCGCTGGTCGCGCTCTACAAGTCGCTGGGCGGGGGCTGGTCTGCGCCGAGCGAGGCCGCGGATTCCAGGGTATCGACCATCACGCGAGTCGCGGCACCGTAGTGCGGCGCGTCGGTTGGCGCGGCACACGCGCCAGCCGGTTGTGCCGGTTGTGCCGGTTGTGCCGGTTGTGCCGGTTGTGCCGGTTGTGCCGGTTGTGCCGGTTATGCCGGTCGTGCCGGTTGTGCCGCATCAGTCAGGCATCACGTTCTTTTCAACCGCGTTGGCAGCCCGCAGCACTCCGTGCGACGCGTGGCCGCCATCGCTCACAGGAGCACACACATGAGCACCATCACCACGAAAGACGGTACGCAGATCTTCTACAAGGACTGGGGCACTGGCCGCCCGGTCGTGTTCTCGCACGGCTGGCCGCTCAATGCCGATGCCTGGGATGCCCAAATGTTGTTCCTCGTGCAGCACGGCTTTCGCGTGATCGCACACGACCGCCGCGGCCACGGACGCTCGGACCAGCCGTTCGAGGGCAACGACATGGACACGTATGCCGACGACCTCGCCGCGCTGCTCGACGCACTCGACGTGCGCGAAGCAACGCTCGTGGGTCACTCCACGGGCGGCGGCGAAGTGGCGCACTACATCGGCCGTCATGGCACGAAGCGCGTGGCGAAGGCCGTGCTGATCGGCGCCGTGCCGCCCATCATGATCAAGACGGACGCGAACCCCAACGGCCTGCCGCTCGACGTGTTCGATGGCATCCGCAAGGGCGTGGCCGAAAACCGTCCGCAGTTCTACAAGGATCTGGCAACGCCGTTCTTCGGTTTCAACCGGCCGGGCGCCAAGGTCTCGCAGGCAGCTATCGACGCGTTCGTGATCCAGGGCATGGCGGGCAGCATCTACGGCCAGTACCAGTGCATCCACGAGTTTTCGGAAGTGGACTACACGGAAGACCTCAAGAAGATCGACGTGCCCACGCTGATCCTGCACGGCGACGACGACCAGATCGTGCCCATCGACAATGCCGGCCGCCTCTCCGCGAAGATCGTGAAGAACGCCACGCTGAAGGTCTATGCCGGGGCCTCGCACGGCATGTGCGTGGTGAACGCAGACCAGGTCAATGCGGACCTGCTCGCGTTCCTGCAGTCGTAAAGCACGCGGTGCGCCGGCCTTCAGCGCGCGGTGAGGCCGCCCGTTTTCAGGGCATCTTCCGCGGGCTGAGGGTCGACTCCACGTGCCGCAGAGGCGGCGCATGTCCTGCGCGTTGCGTCCGCTGCACGCGGCGGATTGCGCCGCGCTCCATCCCGTTTCTTCGACCTCGCGTCGACCCAAGGCCATGACTTCCAACACCCTCACCCATCTCACCTCGGCCGCCGGCGCGCCCGTTGCCGACAACCAGAACTCGATGACCGCGGGCCCGCGTGGCCCGGTCATGCTCCAGGACGTGTGGCTGCTCGAAAAGCTCGCCCACTTCGACCGCGAGGTCATCCCCGAACGCCGCGTGCACGCCAAGGGCTCCGGCGCCTTCGGCACGCTCAAGGTCACCCACGACATCACGCAGTACACGAAAGCCAGGGTCTTCGCCCAGCCCGGCAAGGAAACCCCGCTCTTCATGCGCTTCTCCACGGTAGCCGGCGAACGCGGCGCCGCCGACGCCGAGCGCGACGTGCGCGGCTTCTCCATCAAGTTCTATACCGAGGAAGGCAACTGGGACGTGGTGGGCAACAACACGCCCGTGTTCTTCATCCGCGACCCGCTCAAGTTCCCCGACTTTATCCACACCCAGAAGCGCGACCCGTACACCAACCTGCGCAACAACGTGGCCGCGTGGGACTTCTGGTCGCGTCATCCCGAGTCGCTGCATCAGGTCACCATTCTCATGAGTGACCGCGGCATTCCGAAGAACTACCGCCAGATGCACGGCTTCGGCTCGCACACGTATTCGTTCATCAACGCCAGTAACGAGCGCTTCTGGGTGAAGTTCCACTTCAAGTCGCTCAACGGCATCGAGAACTACACCAACGAGGAAGCCGCGCAGGTGATCGCCGCCGACCGCGAAAGCGCGCAGCGCGACCTCGTGGAGCACATCGACCAGGGCAACTTCCCGCGCTGGGCGTTCTGCATCCAGGTGATGCCCGAGGCCGATGCGGCGAAGGTGCCCTACAACCCGTTCGACATCACGAAGGTGTGGCCGCACAAGGATTACCCGCTGATCGACGTGGGCGTGATCGAACTGAACCGCAACGCGCAGAACTATTTTGCGGACGTGGAGCAGGCCGCGTTCACGCCGGCCAACGTGGTGCCGGGCATCGGCTTCTCGCCGGACCGTCTGCTGCAGGGGCGGCTGTTCTCGTACGGCGACACGCAGCGCTACCGGCTGGGCGTGAACCACCACCAGATTCCGGTGAATGCGCCGAAGTGTCCGTTCCACCACGCGTTTCACCGCGATGGCGCGATGCGCACCGACGGCAACCTGGGCGGCACGGTGAACTACGAGCCGAACCGCTTCGGCGACTTCACGCAGGACCGCAACGCGGCAGAGCCGCCGCTTGCGGGCGGCACCGTGGACCACTACGACCATCGTGAAGACGGCGACTACTACAGCCAGCCGGGCGCGCTGTTCCGCCTGTTCGACGCGGCTCAGCGTGAGCGCCTGTTCGCGAACATCGCAGCGGCCATCGACGGTGTACCGAAGGAAATCGTGGAGCGGCAGGTCGAGCATTTCCGCCGTGCCGATGCGGCGTATGCCGAAGGCGTGATTGCGGCAATGGCTGCGCGGGCGGAGGAAAGGAAGGCGTAAGAGACCTGAACGGCGGGGCTGAACGGCGCCTGCGCCGTTCGCCGCCTTATTGGTTCGCCGTGGGGTTTAGGCGATGTGCGCTGCGTTGGCTCGCAGGTTCCTGGTTCGTGGTCCGGGTCCGCAGTCCTGGTTCAATTCAGGTCGGCAAATTCAGGCCTGCAAGCCAGCCGTCCTCAGTGGCCCGGCGAGGCGAGAGCGAGCCGGTTCGTCACGTCCGCGACGCCGCTCACGCCTTGCGCGCGCTGCGTGGCCAGCGCGATCTGCCCTTCTTCCGGCACCGTACCGGTAAGCGTGACCTTGCCGCTGCGTGCGAGCACCGTGAGGTGGGCTGTGTCGACGCCGCCGCCCTTCACGATCGCCTTGCGCACGGCACTCGCGAGCTTGCGGTCCGCGGAACGCATCGCCTTGCGTGCCACCGCTGCGCTGGACGGGTGCGCGGCGTGGTTTTCCACGGGAGGCGCGTAACCCGTTTCGTCCGCGTGGGCAGCAATGCCTGCGGTGGCCACGGCAGTCGCGGCAAGCGTCATCCAGAACTTCTTCATTGCTTTTCTCCTCGAGTGAACAGTCGTTGAACGGCATGTCGAACGTTAGTTCACCGAGGCTTAAAAGTCCTTGGATGCGGCTTAATCGTTGTTCCGACGCCTGATTGCTGCGTGGGTTCTTAGGCTGCGGCCGCTTCCTGGGCGAGCCGCACGGCACCGCTACCCGTAGCCGCGTGTTCCTGAATGAGCCGGTACACCGTCTCGCCCGGCACGGTCTCCACCTCGAGCAGCCGGTCCGCAATCTCGCGCAGCACCGGTTCATTCGCTTGCAGCAGCGCGTGGCACGCGTCGTTCAATTCGGCGAGCAGCACGTTCGCGTGGCCAATCGCGCCTTTGAGTTGCAAGCCCGCCACCTGCTGTGGAAGCGCCGCGAGGCTGAACAGGTTGCCGTCCGCGTTGAAGCCGAACTTCGAGACCATGTCGAGTCCGATGCGCGAGGCTTCCTGCAGGTCCTGCGCCGCGCCGCTCGACGCTTCGCCGAACACCAGCAGTTCCGCGTTACGGCCGCCCAGCAGCACCTGAATCTCGTTGCGCATTTCCGTTTCGCGGTACAGGTGCTTGTCCTGCGTCTTCGTGATGAGCGCCACGCCCAACGCGCCGCCGCGCGGCAGAATGGTCACCTCTTCCAGCACGCCGGTGCCGAGCAACGCGGCCACAAGGCCATGCCCGGCCTCATGCACGGCAATGCGCATGCGTTCCTCTTCGGAAAGCGCCCGCTCCGTGCCGTTCACGTCGCCAATGCGCGCAATCTTGATGGCCTCGATGAAGTGCGCCGACATCACTTCGTGGTCGCCGGCCTTGCGTGCGAGCAGCCCGGCCTGGTTCACGATCATCGAAAGCGTAGCCGGCGACAAACCTGTGGTGAGCCGCGCGAGCTGATAGAAGTCGATGCGGTCGATCGTCGTTTTCAGCTTCGTCGCGTAAAACCGCAGAATCTGCGCGCGGTCTTCGAGGTCAGGCAATCGCACGTTGACCGTGCGATCGAAACGCCCTGGCCGGCGCAGGGCTTCGTCGAGATTGTCCGGATGGTTCGTCGCGGCCACCACGATCACGCCTTCGTTGGACTCGAAGCCGTCCATCTCCGCGAGCAGTTGATTGATGATGCGGTTGCTCTCCGCTTCCACCGACCCACCGCCAGCGTCGGTGCGCTTGCCGAGGCCGTCGGCTTCGTCGATGAAGATCACCGTGGGTGCGTTCTTGCGCGCGAGTTCAAAGAGGTGCCGAACCTTCTGGATGCCCACGCCGTAGTACTTCGCACTGAAATAGCTGCCCGTGATGGAGATGAAGTTCGCGCCGCACTCGCCAGCCAGCGCCTGCGCAAGACGCGTCTTGCCGACGCCCGGGCCGCCCGTCATCAGCACGCCGCACGGGGCACGCACGCCCATGCTCGTGAACTGCGCGGGCGCCGCGAGATAAGCCTGCACGTCGGCGAGCGCTGCCTTGGCTTCGCCTGCGCCAATCACATCGCCAAAGCGCAGCGCGGGCGAACGTTCGAGCAGTTGCGCGCCGCCGCGCATTTCGCGCCGCATGAACCACGCGAGCCCGCCGATCATGACGAGCGGCAGAAAAAGGCTCAGCATGTCGCGCGTGCGGTCCACGACGCTGGTCCAGCGCGCGGCGCCGGTGCGAACGTCGGCGTCCGGCAGCCACACCAGTTGATACGGCGCGCGCGTTGCGTCCTTCAGTTCACCCAGCAGCAGCGCGTTCGAAAACGCGCCGTTATGGTCCGCCACGAAATACTGCTCGCCCGCCGTGGTGGACACCAGAATCGCATTGCGGCCCACGCCGATTGCCGCCACGTGCTGTTCGCGAATGTCGCTCAGCATGGCGGAGGCGTCTTTCTCGCGGCGCGTCCATGCCGATGCGTCGCTGCGCATCTGGCTTGCAATGCCTGTCAGCGCGGCCTGCGTGGCCGCGCCCTGCTGCTCGTGCCGCCAGTACGCAAACGTCGCGGTGGCGACGATCGCCGTTGCGGCGACGGCGAGCATGACGTGCCGGCCAATACGTGACCACAGCGAATTCCGTGCGGGTTTCATCAATCGATTCCAGATAGGGGCCGCATGTCGAACATGAGCGTGGAACCCGGGGAGAAGAGATGTGCGAAGGTGTGGCCGGCGCGCGCAGGCGTTTTACTCGCCTGGTTCATGCCCGGTACGGCAGGCCGTTCATGCAGGGGATGCGTGAACCGCCGCGCAGATCGAATCCCGGCCCGCGTGCAGGCCGCCTGGGTCTCAGCAAAGGAACATCGCGATTACGACCCTCATTAATCGCAGTGCACCATGGGCATTATGCCTGCTATCGCAGGGCTTCATAAGGCCCGAAAAAGCGAATTTTTCCCCGCTATTTCCCCGCTATTTCCGTATTCGGCATTTATTACGGACTACTGGCGCATGCTCGCCGCGCCCCACCGAGGCACAGCGCTTGCTCTACCACTGGACCGTCCGTGCACCGGCCGCGGAAGAGGAAACCATAAGGAGGTCACTCATGCTCTACTACGCTCTGGTCTTTTTCATCATCGCGATTATTGCCGCCGCATTCGGCTTCGGCGGAATTGCAGCGGGCGCGGCAAGTATTGCCAAACTGCTGTTCTTCATTTTCCTCGTCATCTTCATCGTGACGTTGATCATGGGCCTCGTCAGGCGTTAGGCACGGCTCACGTTTGACTTCCCTTGCGCGCCCCCGGCAGCGCGCGGCCCACGCCGCGACCTGCCGGGGGCGTGGTTTTTTTCGTCCGGCTCTCTCCTGCCCGCGCATTCCCTGCGCATCGCACATCGCGACGCATTCACAAGCGCGGGCCTCGTACGTTCATACGCATTGCCGACCGGCTTCGTGCGGTGGCGCGTATCGAACCGCTGTTCAAAGGAGAGACAACATGATCGTGGCTACATGGAACATGCAGGGCGGCGTCAACACGCCGTACATCAATCAGGTCGTGCAGCAAACCGGCGCGAACGTGCTGTGTCTTCAGGAATGCGGCAACCTTGCGGAACATCTGCAAGGACGTGCGCCCATCCTCAACGGCATGGGCGCGATCATCGGCTACACGGGCAACTTCCGTGTGGGGTATGGCTTCATGCAGTGCGTCTACTGGGAGAACGTGTGGGCGCAGGGCGGGCTTGCCGTACTGAGCAACATCGGCATCAACAACTACGGCATCCTGCCGCCCGCCGCCGTGCATGGCTACGTACCCACGAACCCGCGCGCCATGCCGTGGATTACCGTGCGCGACCCGTGGAACGGCAACGTCATCTCCGTCTACTCGATTCATAGCCCGCCCGTGGATGGCCTCCACACCACGCTTCAGCAAACCTGCGCCTGGAACAACACGCAGCTCGCACAGATCAACGCGATTGGCGGCACATGGGCCTGCGTCGGCGACTTCAACGCGGACCCGACCGTGCCGGGATTCGTGGCCCCGCCGGTGGGCAACATCGTGCGCGGCAATCGGGCGACGCAGCAAAGCGGGGGCATTCTGGATTACGCAGTCACCAACGCTATCGGCTTCGCGTATCAACAGCAGACCCAACTGGCGGGCGCGTCGGACCACTACCCGCAGGTGTTCACGTACTGAGGCACGCGAATCAGCGGTACGTCCATGCGCGATGAACGAGGAAGGTGGCCGGCGGCACGACGCAGGCCACCGCCGCGATGCCCGACCACGGCGCACCGCCTGCGAGTTGAACGCCACCCGAGACGAGCGCCGTCATCCCGAGTCCCAGCGCCGAGACCACGGCGAAGCGCCATGCGTTGCGCACGTCAACCGGCGCGGAGAAACTCCAGAGCGTATTCATCAGATAAGAGACGCCTGTCGCGCAGAGAAACGCGAGCACGTTCGCGAGCATGGGGGCCGCCTCTGCCTTCACGATCAGCATCATGGCCACCATCGCGTGAACTGCGGTGGCCATGACGCCGGAGACCCCGAAACGCAGCAGCTTCACAATGTCGCGCGCAGTCCACGCCACGATTTCAGGCTGCTTCATCGGCGGTCAGTACGGCAAGCAGCGAGACGCCGAATGGCAACGTATGTCGCGTCAGCCAGCGGCTTTCCGCCTGCATGGCTTGATAAAGCAGCGCGTTCACGGGCGGCACCGGAACGGCGTCGCCTGTCGATCGTTCGCGGCGCAATAGCCGGTCGGCCCAGCGCGCGGCCACCGCAAGCGGAAACAGCAGCGTGTTGAAGTAGGTCACGTGCTGCGTCTTGCACCCTGCAGCACGTGCGCAGTCTACGAGTGCTCTGCGGCTGTAGCGCCGGCAGTGATGCAGAAACACGTCGTGCGGACTCCAGAGCCATTGATACGCGGGCACCGTCACCACCATCGCGCCGCCAGGCGCGAGCAGCTTGCGCATCTGCGCGAGCGATCCCACGTCATCGGGAATATGTTCGAGGCAATCGAAGAAGCAGATCAGATCGAACTGCTGGCCATTGAACGGCACGTCGTCGGGGCAACGGCCAGCGCGAATGTCGAAGCGGCCACCGGTCTTGCGGTCCGTGAGCCGGCGTGCCGTCTCGTCCATCTCCAGGCCGCTCACATGCCCGAACTGTTCGAGCAGCGCGAGATTGCCGCCCGTGCCCGACCCCACTTCGAGCACGCGCGCCTGTTCCGGCAAGGCAAGGCGTTCCAGCACCGCGAGCAGCACGTCCCGGCGCCCCTTGAACCACCAGTGTTCGGCTTCCGTCTCGGCCATCTCGAGGTAGGCTTCGGGTGACATGTCGGTCTCCTCTATTTTTAATGGCCCGCCGCGCGCGTCCGCACACCCGCGCGGCGGCGAGCGAAGTCGGGGCGCAGGGCTTGAGCGGTGCGCAAATCGCTGCGTCCGGCGCGGTTCACGCGTCCAACAGGCAGCGGCGTGACCTTGCTGTGGGTCTGATAACGGCGGCGAATCAGATACACGGGACGTTCTTTCGACTCGTAATAGATGCGCCCGATGTACTCACCCACCACGCCGATTCCGATGAGTTCGATGCCGCCCATGAAAAGCAACACCGAGATCACGGACGCGTAGCCCGGCACAGGATTGCCGAACAGCAACGTGCGACCGATGATGAAACCGCCGTACACGAACGCGAGCAGCGCGATGACGAGCCCCACGTAGGTCCATGTGCGCAGCGGCACCGTGCTGAAACTCGTGATGCCTTCGAGCGCGAAATTCCAGAGCCGCCAGCCCGAGAATTTCGAGTGCCCCGCGGAGCGCGCCTCGCGCTCGTACTCCACCACCACGGTGCGATAGCCCACCCACGCGAAGAGCCCTTTCATGAAGCGCCGACGTTCGGGCAGACTGCGCAGCGCGTTGACCACCTGGCGGTCCATGAGCCGGTAGTCGCCCACGTTCTCGGGCAGCTTCACTTCTGACAGCAGGTTGTGCACGCGGTAATAGAGCCCGGCTGCGGTGCGCTTCGCAAACGAATCGCAGGCTCGATTGCTGCGCTTCGCCACCACCACCTCGGCGCCCTCGCGCCAGTGCGCGATCATCACGGGAATCAAACCCGGCGGATCTTGCAGGTCGGCGTCGATCGGAATCACCGCGTCGCCGTTTGCCTCGTCGAGGCCCGCCGTAAGCGCCGCTTCCTTGCCGAAGTTGCGTGTGAGATCGATCACGCGCACGCGCGCATCGCGTGCACTCGCCGCGACGAGTTGATCCAGTGTGCTGTCGTGGCTACCGTCGTTGATGCAGACAATCTCGAAGCGGATACCTTCTATGTCTTCGAGTACCGGCATAACGCCAGAAAAGAACTTCTCGACCGCTTCGCCCTCGTTGTAGAACGGAACCACCAGTGAAACGAGCGGTGTGTGGTTATGGTTCGACATGATGCTGCTCCCCGTATTGCTTGTATTGCGTGTGGTGTCGCCGCGCTTTGGGCGCGGCGGCGTTGTTCTTTCCAGGCGCTTCGTTGCGCGTACTTCGTCGTTTGTTCTTGTGCTTTATGGTTCACGCACCCGGCAAGGTTCGATCGTTATGGTTCGTCCTGTTCAATGCTTCACGGCCAGCGTCGGCCGCGCAGATCGGCTTCGTCCGCGATGGGCAGGCATGGCGACTCGCGTCGCTCATGGCTCATCCTCACCATCACGAGCCCGAGCGCGACGAGTGTGGCAAGCGCCATGAACTGCAACGGCACACGGCTCACCACGAGCAGCCCCGCGAGCGGCATCAACCAGAGCGCGGCGAGACATTCGCGCTCGCCCGCTCGCCATCCGCGCGCCAGCGCATGCCTCGCAAGCCACGCCGCGAATACCGCGTACCAGGTGAGGTCGTAGTCGTACAGGTAGGGGCTCACGAGCAGGCTGGCGCCAATCAATGCAGCGGCTCGCAATGCATAAGCGGCCTCGCGCGTCCATGCAAGAACGACGATGCCTGCGGCCAGCAACGCAGAGGCTCCCTGCAGGGCATAGGCGAGCGCAACCGGTGCGTGCGACAGTTTCGCCATGGCGAAGAACGTCGGCATGCGAGCTAACGGCGCCGGCCCGTTCTCCACGTAGCGGGCCATCATGCCGACGTTGGCTACGAACGACACCAGTGCGTCCGCACCGAAAGCGATCGCGCTCAGCGCGAGCAGCGTGGCCACGGTGACAAGCAATGCGGCAAGCGCACGCCACGCACGGCCGCATAGAAGCGCCAGCGGAAACAACACCGCCAGATGTGGCTTGATAAACAGCAGCCCGAAGCAAATGCCGGCCGCAACCGGGTGCCGACGCAGCAACATCAATCCTGTTGCTGCAAGCGCCGCGGTCAGCAGGCTGCTCTGGCCCATTGCGGCGGCAAGCAGCGCGGCGGGAAAAGCGGCCGCAAGAAAGACGGCGTCGCCACGCGGCACGATCGCCTTGATGGCGGCGACGAAACACAGCCAGGTGCCGCCGCTCCAGATCACGGCCGCCAGCGGATACGGCAAGAGCGCTACCGGCTGCATGAGCAGCAGCGCGAAAGGCGGGTACAACCAGGGCAACTGGCCGCCGGTCTCGCGCAGCGACGGCACGATGCTCTGCTCGATAGCGGCGAGCCGATCCAGTTGCCATGCCTCGCCGCCGTGTCCGTGCAACGCGAGCCACGACGCGCTCCACGTGGGCAGAAAGTCCAGCGCCAGCGGACTGAGACCAGGATGGCGCAACACATACAGGCGGTACAGATAAATGCCCGCGAACAGCAACTGGCAGGCAAGCACCGCAGCCGCGTAGATACGCACGCGCCGCCGGCCCAGCCAGTGCGGGCGTCGCCTCGGGCCCGCTACGGGCAACTCGGCCAATGGCCGGTTCCACGTAGGCGACAGCGCGTGACGGGCGAGCGGTCTCATGACATTACCTCCCACGCGACTCGAACCGCGCCCGCCGCATCGTCATCAGCAGCATGAGCAGGAGTACGACGGGACCAATCTGCGGAAACTTGAGCAACCGGTTGGCGCTCTCGTACACCGGCAGCAGCCAGCAGAGTGCAAGCACGGTTTGCTCGCCACGCAGCCAGCCTTTTTCGAAACCGCAAGCCGCGAGGCAGAAAACCGCGATGCCCAGCCACGCCAGTTCGTAGTGCCACACGTAGGGCGTCACCAGCAGCGTGGATACCGCAAGCGCGGCTGCGCGCAAACGCATATCGCGGCTCGTCATCCAGACACGCAAGGTGCCGATGGCTGCCACAAGTGCGACGAAGATCTGGACACCGTAGGAAGCGAATAGCGAAAGCCCTGCGAGACGCATCGTCGCGAAGGCCGAAGGCGACACAGTCCAGTACGACACACTATGTTGAAGCACCAGCTCGCGCACGATAGCGGTGCCGGCCGCGAACGCAGGTACCGACGCCGTGCCGCACGCAACGAGGCTCGCTGCCACCAGCACGAGCGCGCTCACCGCCGCACTCGCGAATACGCGCCAGTCACGCACGGCAATAAGTACGAACGGAAACAGCACGGCCATTTGCGGCTTGATGGCCAGCAGACCGATGCATACGCCGGCCCGCACCGGGCTGCGCGCCATCACGCCCATCGCATAGGCCGCGAGCGCCGCCGTAACCAGCGAGTTCTGCCCCAACATGGCCGCCACGAGCACGCCTGGAAACGCGAGCACGATCAGCGCGGCAAACCCGGGCCGTCCCAGATGCACCTTGAACGACGAAACCTCCAGCACGGTGGCGACAAACGCAGCGCAGCCCAGCACGGTGAACAGCAGGAGCGACGCCGCATAGGGCAACAGCGCAACGGGCGTCACCAGCATGAGCAACGTGGGCGGGTAAAGCCACGGAAGAAAGCCGTGGTTCATGTAACCGCCGAGCAGCGCGGTCTGCGCCTGCGCAAACGACGGATAGTGATAGACCGAGGCCGGCGTGCCGTGCAGCATCAGCCAGGACGCGGTCCAGAAGACGGAGTAGTCGATGCCGGGACGCGGCGCGTCCTCCTGCGTGAAGCCGCCGCTGATGTACGCCCATACCAGAAGCCAGATGACGGCGAGCGCGAGGGTTGCGCCCCCGTACAACACCACGCGCTCGCGGTTCAACCACCCGCTTCCGTCGTAACGGCTTCCGCCGTTTCGCGCTCCCCGATTCGCGACGTACATGATTCCCCGCATTCTTCGTTTGACGACCGGTTGGTCACACCGGCATTGCGCATTTCACGTCCGCGATGCAGACATCCCTTGCGTTCTGTTTTTGCTTTTCGTGCTACCTGTGTGTCACTTTTGTGTTGCTGTGTGCGCTGCCGAACATAAAGGCATAGCGCCGCGTTTTGCTCCGTGATAGTGCGTGTTTTTGCGTGGCTTCACGTGGCACTGTGTGCCCTCGCATTTCACTACGGATTACTACGCAACCTCACGTCTCCATCTTTCGTGCATGACGCGCGGTACTCCATTGTTAGAAAAAAAATGAGCGACTTGCAAGCCTGCGGGGTTTACACGATCGGGTTTCCTCTGACCTGAAAAGGCTAGAAATTGAGGGGTTTTGTGGCGTTGAGGACCATCAACCTGGCTAGCGTTGCAACCTTGAAACAATTCCGTTCGCTTCGCGCTTTGCAAAACCGGATAGCTATCTCCGCGCTACGTCGTCGCTGCCTCAGGGAAAGTCCCTGGCATATTTTTTGTGCCTTGCCAGGCAAGGCTTTCCGGCCGATTCGGGATGCCGCACGCAGCGCACCATTTTTCAAAATCGTTACCTTTTGTAACGCCCCGCCCACCTCGATTTTTCGTCGCATGCCTGAACAGCCCCGTCATTCCTGGTTTTTGGGAAATCTGGCCCACTGTTTGCAATAGGTTGGTCGCGCAAGTCGACGACGTGACGAACCGCGATTCACCAGTTCAACAGAGATACAACACAGAATCGCAAAGGCGTCGCCCTCGGGGACATTCGCTCATGCGGAGCCTGCCACCATGAAGGCAATCTCCCGCGTGAGGCGATGGTGGGTAGTCGTAGTCTTGCAGCAAGGCGCCGGTGCCGGCCGGACGCCACATACGATTGCAAGTCGGGGGATGAAGAAAATGAACAAGCATGTCACTACAAGGCTTTCCAGCCGCCACCGCAGCGAGACCGCCCATCGGCGCCCCGCTGCTTCCTTTCCTTCCTTGAGCGAACTGCCTCGCCGCTTCTGCGCGAGCGCCCCTGGGCGTCGCGTGCGGCTGGTGGTTTCGCACCCGCTTGCCAGTCAGACAGTGACGGTCGCCCAGACTGCCCGCAAAGGCATGTGCATGCGTGCACCTATGCCCTTGCGGACCGTCTGAGCTCCGCATGACCGGCGTCGTTTCTTCCGCTGTACCGCTGTAACGCGCAGTAAACCTGTAGTGCCAGTCGTTTCAACCCGCAAACCATTGATCTCAATGGTGTTTATTTAGTTATCCAAAAGGAGAAAGTCATGTCGAAGATCATCAACCTCGTCAAGCAAATCGTTCGCGACGAAGACGGTGTTACCGCCATCGAGTACGGCCTGATCGCTGCGCTGATCGCCGTCGTGATCATGGGCGCCGTTTCCACGGTCGGTACCGACTTGCAGAAGGTGTTCACCTCGATCGGCACCGATCTGACGGCAGCAACCTGAGGATGTGCATGTCGATGGGCGATTCGCGGGTTTCCCTGGCTCGTTTTCTCGCGAATCGTCCTCGACATCACATGGCCATCGCCGCTTGTCGCCATACGTGGATGTGAACCCGTAGACCAGGAGAGAACCGTCATGGAACGCTCGATCAACAGGACGCGTGCCGCGTCACGCACCGCAAGCCAGATGCGTTCGCGCCTCGCAACGCTTGTGAGCCGCGGCCTCGCAGCGCGCCTCGCATCCGCCGACGAAGGCGTGACCTCCATCGAATATGCATTGATCGGCGCGCTGATCGCCATCGTGATCATTGGTGCGGTCACGACGATCGGCACCGATCTGCAGTCGGTCTTCAACACCGTCGCTTCGGATCTCTGAGCGACACGTACCACGAAAGCACGACGAACGCGCCACGGAGAACGCCATGTACCTGCCCTTGCCGCCTCTGCCCGCCCAGCCGATTCCGCTGTGTGTGGCGCTGCTCGTGATCGTTGCGGCGAGCACGGACATCACGGCCCGACGCATTCCGAACATCGTCGTGGCAACGGGCCTCGCGGTGGCGCTCCTCGTTCAGTGCGCAATTCACGGTGCAGCAGCGGGTGCGCTGCTCTGGCTCACAGGGGCCGCAACCGGCTTCGCGCTGCTGCTGCCCTTCTATCTGTTGCGCGGCATGGCCGCAGGCGACGTCAAGCTGATGATGACCGTCGGCGCCTGGGTTGGCCCCGCACTCGCATTCCATATCGCGCTCGCGGCGTTCATTGCGGGCGGCATCGGGTCGGTTGCACTCGTCGTGTATCGCGGTCGGGCACGGCAGCTGGCCCGCAATCTGCGCGCCATTGCGCGCAACACATCGCAGGCAGTGCAAGACGGCGCCACGGGCCCGCGGCAACTGCCCGGCTCGGTGGGCACGATGCCCTACGGCGTCGCCATCGCAGCGGGAACACTGGGGATGCTGTTCGCGACGGTCGCATAGCGATGCACGCGAACACCAACACAACAGCAAGACTGACTCAACCAGGCAAGAACAGAACAAGCAAGCGGGGTAACGCGATGGATACGGACAACATCGGATACGAAGCGAGAGGCGGCGCGGCCGCGATGCGTGACGCTGCGCGAGACAGCACGCCCGCTGCCGACAGTCGCGCGAACGGCCACACAGATCACACGGCAGCCGATGCAGCGCGTACTCTGCGCGCGCCGCGCACGCTCGCGGACACGGGCCTGCCCGCCACCTTCGTCGCGGCCCTCGTGCTGAAGTCGACACACGTGCACGGCAAGTCGTGCTTCGCCGATCTCTCCGAACGGCACCGCCTGCCCATCAGCGTGCTCGACGACGTGCTGGCCCACCTGGTGCGCGAACGCCTTGCCGAAATCAGCCATCGCGGCGCAAGCGACGTAGACGTGCACCTGCGCCTCACGGACGCGGGCCGGGCCGCCGCGCACGACGAACTCGCCCGGTGCGCCTACTTCGGCCCCGCGCCGGTCACGCTGGAAAGCTATATCGATGGCATCGCGAACCATTCGGTTCGCTCGCTGCGAATCGTGCGCAACGACGTGCAGGCCGCGTTCCACAACATCGCAATCGACCCCACGGTGCTCGATGCCGCCGCCGCTTCGCTGAACGCGGGCCGTCCGCTGCTGTTGTACGGCCCCGCGGGCAGCGGCAAGACGTTCCTTGCCGAGCGTCTCGGCCGTCTGTTGCGCGGCGATGTGCCAGTGCCGTACGCCATCTACGCGGGCGGCGAAATCGTGCAGCTGTACGACCCGCTCGTGCATGAAGACGCTGCAGGCGAAGCGCCCGCGCAGCCCGGCGACCGCCGCTGGCGCCTGTGCCGCCGGCCCGTGGTGATCTCGGGCGGCGAACTCACGCTCGACATGCTCGACCTGCGCCGCGACGCTTCCACCGGTTTCTACCAGGCGCCGCCGCACATGAAAGCCAACATGGGCATCTACATCGTGGACGACCTGGGCCGCCAGCGCATCGAGCCGCGCGATCTGCTCAACCGCTGGCTTATGCCGCTCGACCGCAACTTCGATCTGTTCACGTTGCAGAACGGTTCGCGTTTTTCCGTGCCTTTCGATGTGTGGCCCGTGTTCTCGAGCAACCTGGAGCCGGCCGAACTCGAAGACGAAGCGTTTCTGCGCCGGCTGGGTTCGAAGATCTACGTGGGCCCGCTCGCCATCGACGACTACCGCGCGGTGTTCGAGTCCTGTTGCGCCGCGCTCGGCGTCGAGGCTCCGGAAGACGCTTTCGCCTACCTGGTGCATCGCCTGCATATTCCGTCCGGCAAGCCGTTCCTTGCGTGCTACCCGAACGATCTGCTGCGCCTCGTCGCCGCCGCCGCGTACTACCGCGGCGAACCGAAAGTCGCCACACAGGCCGCGCTGCGCGACGCGTGGTGCAGTTATTTCGGAGTTCTTCCTGACCACGACGGCATCCATCCGAGCGACGAAGAACGTGCCGCCCGCAAGCTGGCGTCGGGTTGATCCGCACCTAACCATGATCTGTCGAGGAGTCTTGCCATGAAAAACAGCCGTGCCCTTGCGATGCTTGCCGTCGCAATCCTGGCGGGTCTCGCCGCCGTCCTGTTCGCGTCGCGCTGGCTCGTGCAGAGCTCGTCCAGCGCCGTGACGCCCGTGGCCGTGGCCACAGCCGAGGTCAATCTGGGCGAGCCGCTCGGCCCGAGCCAGATTCGCGTCGTGAACTGGCCCAGCGCCAGCGTGCCGCCGGGTGCGTTCACGGATGCGAAGTCGCTGGAAGGGCGCGTGGTACGCACGAGCCTCGAACGCGGCGAGCCGGTGCTCGAATCGAAGCTCGCGCCCATCGGCACGAAGGGCGGCCTCTCCGCCGTGATCGGTGCAGGACGGCGCGCCATCACGGTCCGCGTGAACGACGTGGTGGGCGTGGCGGGCTTTGCGCTGCCGGGCAACTACGTGGACGTGATCGTGAACACGCAGGAACCCGGCAAGCCCGATTCGCCGCAGAGCATCTCGAAGATCGTGCTCGAAAAGATTCTCGTGCTCGCCGTCGCGCAGCAGGTGAGCCGCGACGACACGCAGCCGAAGGTGGTCAACGCGGTGACGCTGGAAGTGACGCCGGATCAGGCTGAGAAGCTCGATCTCGCACGCAGCGTGGGCACGCTCTCGCTCGTGCTGCGCAATCAGGTGGACCGCCAGACGCTGGACACGAAGGGCGCCACGAAGATCACGCTGCTCGGCGCAGCACCGGCCGCGCCGGCTTCGGCACCGGTCGCAGCGCCCGTGCATCCGGCCCGCGTGCGCTACGTCGCTCACACGCCGGTGAAGCGCGATTGCGTGGGCGTGCTGTCGGGCGTTGCCGGCAGCGTGGAATGTTTCTAGTACGAAGCAATGGCGACGTAAGACATGGACGCGCACGACCACGCGCCGCCGTCGAACGAAGCAGCAAACGAACTCAATGAAGTCGAATCCTGGTGCAAGTCACCGGGCACACGGGGGATCACGTCAATGGACACCACACAGGTATTTGAATCGCGGCGCCGCACGCACGCTTGCGTGATTCGCGGTACGGCGCTCGCCGCGGCACTCTTTGCCGCACTGCTCACCGCACAGGCCGGCGTGGCACAGGAAGCCGCTCTGCCTTCGAAGATGGCGGCCGCCCCGCTTCCCGCGACACGCGGCGCCGTACCGATGCTGGTCAGCATGGCCGCCATGCCGGCGGGCGCAGCAGCAGCCGCAGAAGCCGCCGCGCCGCTGCGCGGCCCGAACTGCACGGGCACCCTGCACGACGAGTCCAACGTGGTGGTGCCGGTCGGCAAGTCCACGCTCGTGCCGCTCGCCGAGCCCACGCGCAACCGCACGCTCGGCAACCCCAGCGTCGTGCAGGCCACGCTGGTTTCGCCGCGCACGTTGTACGTGGTCGGCATGTCGGTTGGGACCACGAACATGATCGTGCAGGGCAAAAGCGGTGCGTGCCAGATGATCAACGTGGTGGTCAATATCGACCCCTCGGGTTTGCAGCAGTCGCTCGCGCAGCTGATGCCCGAAGAGCCCAACATTCGTGTGGCGACGGCTGCGGGCAACCTCGTGCTCGCCGGGCGTGTGTCGAGCGCGGCGGCGGCCCAGCAGGCCATGCACATCGCGCAGGCCTTCGCGGGCGCCCAGCCCACGCAGCAGTCGCAATCGGCCACCTCCAGTTCGGGTAACGGCGCGTTCACGGCGAGCCAGCAGATGTCGAGCACGAGCAAGCCGTCCGAAGTCATCAACATGATGACCATCGACTCGCCGCAACAGGTGATGCTCGAAGTCAAGGTGGCCGAAGTATCGAAGACGCTCATGAACCAGATGGGCTCTGCGCTCAACATTCAGGGCGGCTTCGGTTCATGGACCGGCGCGGTGGTGAGCGACCTGCTCGCGGGCGTTTCCAGCGCTTTCGTTGCGAACAAGGCCAACAACCGGCCGTTTCGCGTAGCGATCGATGCGCAGAACACGGACCAGCCCGTGAAGATTCTCGCCGAGCCGAATCTCGTCACCATCAGCGGTCAGGAAGCCACCTTCCTTGCCGGCGGCAAGATCTTCATTCCCGTACCGCAAAGCAGCAGCACGGGCGCCACCACCATCACGTTGCAGGCCGAGGAATTCGGCGTGGCCCTCAAATTCACGCCCACCGTGCTGTCGAGCGGCCGCATCAACCTCAAGGTCGCTCCTGAGGTATCCGAACTTTCGGCCACGGGCGTGACGCTTTCGGCCACCAATGTCTCGAACGTATCAATCCTGCCGCTCATCACGACGCGGCGTGCGTCCACCACGGTGCAGATGGGCGACGGCGAAACCTTCGCGATTGGCGGCCTTATCAAGGACAACGTGTCCGGCACGTTGAAGGCGCTGCCCGGCGTGGGCGAAGTGCCGGTGCTGGGCGCGCTGTTCCGCAGCACGGCGTTCCAGCAGGACCGCACGGAACTCGTGTTCATCATCACGCCGCACCTCGTGAAGCCGCTTCAGACGAGCAACGTGCCGCTGCCCACGGACAGCTTCACCAAGCCCAACGAGGCCGACGTCTACGCTACCGGCGTGATGGAAGGCCGCGGCGGCGCCCGCAAGCTGCACGGCATGCCGGCCTCGCCGAACACGCCGCCGCAGCCGCAACCCGGCAACACAGGCGATACGGCACCTGGCCCGGTCTCGCGCAGCGACTCAGCGGCAAGCACGCAGGCGACTGTCCAAACAAACCCGCAAACAAGCCCGCAAGCAAACCCGCAGGCAGGCACGGCAGCCAGCGCACAGGCAACCAGCCAGCCGGTCGCGCCGGAGCCAGGCCCGGCGGCCGCTGCGCCGGCAGCAACAACGGCGCCCGCTGCACCGTCCGATGCCAGCACCGAAGTCCAGGTCTCGCGCATCGAAAACGAAGCCGCACGCATCGCCACACGCGAAGCCGGCACGCCGGGCCAGCCGGCCGACCACTGATGCATGCACTGTTCAAGGGGAACGTCATGAAACTCGCATTCTTCACTCTCGCGTCTCGCACCACGGCGGCCGTGGCCGCTGGCACCACCCTCCTCGCGCTGGGCGGCTGCATGACCAGCACGCCGATCTGGGACGCGCATTTCGGCGAGGCCGTACGCGCCGTCACGCAGGCCCAGATCATCGACCCGCACGCAGCCGAGCACGCCCAGGCCTCGCACGACATGGACGGCCGGGCTGCCGTCTCTGCCGTGGACGTCTATCAAAAAAGCTTCGATACGCCCACACCCTCGCCGAACGCATTCGTGATCGGCGTGGGTAGCGGTTCGGGCGGCGGCGCGGGCCAGTAACGTCAACGTGTGCGGGAGACTGTCATGCGTCGGAGATCTTCAATGAGCGCGCGGCGTGCCGCGCATCGCAAGGAGCGCGGAGCGGTGGCCATCGTCGTCGCGCTGGCCATCGCCGTGCTGATCGGCTTTCTCGGCCTCGCGCTCGATCTCGGCAAGCTGTACGTGGTGCGCAGCGAGCTGCAGAACAGCGCCGACGCGTGCGCCCTCGCCGCCGCGCGCGACCTGACGGGAGCCATCAATCTGTCGGTGTCCGAAGCAGCTGGCATTACGGCGGGCCACCTCAACTTCGCGCTGTTCCAGCAGAACGCCGTGCAGCTTTCCACCGACAGCAACGTCACCTTCAGCGACTCGCTGAACAACGCGTTCATGCCGAAGAGTTCAGTGGCCGCGCCCGCCAACATCAAGTACGTGAAGTGCACCACGCAGCTTACGGGCATTGCGAACTGGTTCATCCAGACGCTCAACATGATGCCCGGCTCGACGGTGGCGAACGCGTCCTCGGTCTCTGCCATGGCAGTGGCCACGGTGGGCGCAGCGCAAACCACCTGCGCCATTCCGGTGTTCATCTGCAAGCCGGGCACCGCAGGCCCGTCGAGTCCTTCGTCGTACACCATCGGGCAGTGGCTCACGGCCAAAACCGGCTCGCCGCCCACTTACGGTTCCGGCGACTTCGGCTGGGCCGCGCTGGACGGCAGCAACAGCGCGTCCGAAATCAAGAGCGAACTCACGGGCAACTACTGCTCGCTGCCTGCCACCGGCACGAGCCTCGGCTCGCCCGGCAACAAGGTGGCCGACTCGGCGGCATATAACACGCGCTTCGGCATCTACGCGAACCCGTATTCGCAAGCGGCCGGCACGCCCGACTTCACGGGCTACGCCTATACGTCCACGAACTGGAACGCCACCACGGGCAACGCGTACAGCGACTTCGTGAGCAAGCGGCAAACCTTCACCGCGTATCAGGGTGACTCCGCTGCGCAACTCAACACCAGCGGTTCGTACGCGCAGACTAGCTACTCCGCGGGCGCTGACCGCCGCCTCGCCCTCGCGCCGGAAGTGGACTGCACGCAGTTCCTCTCAGGCCACAGCGCCGCCGTCACCTCCTGGGACTGCGTATTGATGCTCGACCCCATGCAGTCGGGCGGCAGCGCGGGCCCCGTGCATCTCGAATACCGCGGCTCGTCTTCCGCCGCCGGCAGCCCGTGCGCCACGCAGGGCGTACCCGGCAACGGCAGCGCCGTAGGCCCGCAGGTTCCGGTGTTACTCCAGTAGAGGCAACCATGAACCGCCCCGCTCTTCGTGTTTCCCGCCGGCGCCGCACGCGTGGTGTCGCCACGGTCGAGTTCGCGCTCGTGCTGATTCCGCTGCTCATCATCGTGACGGGCATTGCCGAATTCGGCCGCGCCATCTATCAGTACGAGGCGCTCACCAAGGCAACGCGCGACGCGGCACGCTACCTGTCCACCTATCTGCCCACAGACCCCGCTTACCCGGTTGCGGCGGCCCAGTGCCTCGCGGTGTACGGCAGCACGACCTGCGGCTCGCAGGGCACGGAACTCGCGCCGGGGCTCACCACGTCGATGGTGGTGATCTGCGACGCGGCGCACACCGCGAATTGCAGCGATGCGTCGGACCCCGCGCAGTTCGCGAACGTGCCCACCTACGACACGAACAACGGCACGGCGAACCCGTCGTATCTGTCGGGCAGCATCAACCTCGTGGAGGTGAAGATCAAGGGCTACCCGTACCAGCCCACGCCGGCGTTCTTCACGCTGCCGCCCATCACGTTCAGCAACATCGTCACGATCATGAGGCAGGTGTCATGAAAACGCGCGCCCCTTACGTCACGCCTTCCGCCATGCGCTGCGCGAAACAGCGCGGGGCGACGAGCGTCGAGTTCGCGTTGATCTGCGCGATTCTCTTCACGCTGCTTATCGGCATCTGCGAGTTCGGGCGCGTGCTGTTCTACTGGAACACCGCGAGTGAGGCCGTGCGGCTCGGCGCGCGCACGGCCGTGGTCTGCGATGCGGGCGCGACCGTCGTGAAGACGCGCATTCAGTCGCTGCTGCCGCTGCTCGCCAGCTCCAAGGTCAACGTTGCCTATGCGCCGTCCGGCTGCGACTCCGACCCGTCCAGCGCGCGCAACAGCTGCACGATGGTCACCGTGAGCGTGACCAACCTCAGCGTGCAAACCATGATTCCGTTCGTTCCGTTGACGCTCTCCATGCCGCCGCTCACCACGACGCTGCCGCGCGAGAGTCTTGCGAGTTCAACGGGCGGCACCGTCTGTCAATAAATGCCTTCAACGCTACCAACGCCACCGGCGAGGTCCACCATCATGATGAATATCCTCGTTACCTCCGAAGACGCCGCGCGTCTCGCGCAGATCGCACGGCTCGCCGGCGACTGCGGCTTGTACCGCATCACGCGCGCAGCGGGCAAGCCTTCGCAGCTGGAAGGCCGGGCCGAGGGGCTCGACGCCTTCGACGCCCTGCTCGTGGACGCAGGCGCACTGCAAGCCGCGGAACTCGCCGTCATCGAGCGGCTTTGCCGCGAGCATCCGGGCCTCACCTGCATTCTGATAACAGCCGATGCTTCGCCGCAGACGTTGATCGAAGCCATGCGCGCCGGCGTGCGCGACGTGCTCGGCTGGCCGCTCGAACGGCAGACGCTTGCCGAAGCGCTCGAACGTGCCGCGGCACAGCGTCCGGCACGCAGCGCCGGCGACACGCACGACACGCAGTTCCTCTCGTTCATTTCCTGCAAAGGCGGTACGGGCACGAGCCTGATAGCGGGCAACGTCGCCTGGGAAATCGCGCAGATGCGCGACAAGCGCGTGCTGCTCGTGGACCTCAACCAGCAGTTCGGCGACGCCGCGTTTCTCGTCACCGACGAAACGCCGCCCTCCACGCTGCCGCAGATGTGCGCGCAGGTGGAGCGCATGGACGGCGCCTTTTTCGACGCAAGCGTGCTGCGCCTTTCGGAAAACTTCCACGTACTCGCAGGCGCGGGCGACCCGGTCAAATCGGCGGAAATTCGCGAAGACGGACTCGAATGGATTCTTGGCGTGGCCGCGCCGCGCTATGACTTCGTGATTCTGGATCTGGGCGTGTCCATCAACCGCCTCTCCATGATCGCGCTCGATCTCAGCGAGCAGATCCATCTCGTCCTGCAGGCAAACATGCCTCACGTGCGGGCTGCACGCCGCCTGCAGGAAATTCTCGTCTCGCTCGGCTACCCCGTGGACCGCATGCGGCTGATCCTCAACCGCTACGCGCGTTCGGGCGAGCGCGCCCGCGCGGCGCTGGAAGAAGTGCTGGGCCTGCGCGCGTGGCAGACCATTCCCGACGACGAGAGCGTGGTGACCGAGGCCATCAACCAGGGACTGCCCGTCTCGAAACTCGCACGCAGCAGCAACGTGGCGCGCAGCCTGCAACGGTACGCCAACCAGATCGTGGAAGCCGCGCGCCCCGGCAACCAGGCCGCGGCGCGAGGCGAACCGCTTTTTGCGCGCCTGCTCGGCCGCGGCGCGTCGCCCAGGGCAGCAACCAGCTTGCCGCCGAAGGCGACGCCGAAACTCAGAACCATGTAAGCCCGAATCGAGGAGACCGCCATGTCATTGCGTGACCATATTTCGCTCCAGCGTGTGGCACCCGTCGCAGGATTGGCCGACGCGCCGCGCCCCCACAACGGTGCCGCGCGTGAAGCGTGGCAGAAACTACGCCGCGAGATTCACCTCGCGGTACTGGACCGCGTGGAACTGGAACGTCTTTCGCGTCTGCCTGCGGACCAGGTGCGCCAGGAAATTGCGACGCTGGTGAGCCGCATTCTGGACGAACAGAAGCTGCCCACCAACGACCTCGAACGCAAGCAGCTTGCCATCGACGTGTACGACGAGATGTTCGGCTTCGGTCCGCTCGAAACGCTGCTGCGCGACCCGAGCATTTCGGACATCCTGGTGAACACGTATCAGCACACCTACGTGGAGCGCAACGGCCGGCTCGAACTCACGGACGTCACGTTCTACGACGACGCGCACCTCATGAAGGTGATCGAGAAGATCGTCTCGCGCGTGGGCCGGCGCATCGACGAGTCAAGCCCGATGGTGGACGCGCGCCTGCCGGACGGCTCGCGCGTCAACGCCATCATTCCGCCTTCCGCAGTGGACGGGCCGCTGCTTTCCATCCGGCGCTTTTCTGTCAATCCGCTGCAGGTGTCCGACCTCGTGCGGCTGCAAAGCCTCACGCCGCCCATTGCCGAGGTGCTCGAAGCCCTTGCGCGCGCGAAGGTCAACATTCTCGTTTCGGGCGGCACCGGCAGCGGCAAGACCACGCTGCTCAATATCCTTTCGGGATTCATTCCGGAATCCGAACGTATCGTGACGATTGAAGACGCGGCGGAACTGCAACTGCGTCAGCAGCATGTGCTGCGGCTCGAAACGCGGCCGCCCAACATTGAAGGCAAGGGCGAAATCACGCAGCGCACGCTGGTGCGCAACGCGTTGCGTATGCGTCCGGACCGCATCATCCTGGGCGAAGTGCGCGGCGCCGAAGCGCTCGACATGCTCAACGCAATGAACACGGGTCACGAAGGGTCGCTCGCCACCATTCACGCGAACACCCCACGCGATGCACTGACGCGCCTCGAAAACATGATCGGCTTGGTGGGCCTCGCTCTGCCGCCGAAAACCATGCGTCAGCAAATCGCCTCGGCCATCTCCGTAGTCGTGCAGGCCGCGCGCCTCACCGACGGGCGCCGCAAGATCGTGAGCATTCAGGAGATCACCGGCATGGAAGGCGACATGATCAACATGCAGGAGATTTTCACGTTCAAACGCACGGGGCTCGACGCGAACGGAAACGTGCGCGGCTACTTCTGCGCAACGGGCGTGCGGCCGAAGTTCACCGAGCGGTTGCAGGCGTTCGGCATCAACTTGCCCGATGCGATCTACGATCCGTCGCGCCATTTCGAAACCGCGTGACCGAAGGAGCTTCGCATGGACCCGACCTTCTACGCTTTCGTCATCCTGCTGTTCGTCGCGGTAGTGCTCGCGTTCGAGGGCCTCTATCAATGGTGGAACAGCCGTCACGGTCCGGCCGCGCGGCGCATCGAAGCGCGCATTCGCGCGATGTCCGCCGGCGGGCAGGTGCACAAGGAGCAGCTTTCCATCCTCAAGGACCGCATGCTGAACGAGGCGCGTCCGTTCGACCGTCTGCTGCTGCGCGTGCCGCGCATCCACTCGCTTGACCTCGTGCTCCAGCAGTCGGGGCTCGGGTGGTCCGTGGCCAAACTCGCGGGCGTGTCGGTCGCCATGGCCTCCGTGGCGCTGGCCGTGACGTCGATCCTGCCCGTGCCGATGCTCTATGCCGTGCTCGCAGCGGCAGGCGCCGCGTTTCTGCCCTCGCTCTTCGTGATGCGCAAGCGCACGAAGCGGCTCGCGAAGCTCGAACGTCAGTTGCCCGAAGTGTGCGACATGATTGCGCGCGCGCTGCGCTCAGGCCACGCGTTCACGAGCGCCATCGGCATGGTGAGCAGCGAATTCGCCGAGCCGATGGGCGGGGAATTCCGCATCACGTTCGACGAGATCAATTACGGCGTCTCGCTTCAGGAAGCGCTCTTGAATCTCGCCGCACGCGTGCCGGTTCGCGACCTGCGCTACTTCGTGATCGCGGTGCTGATTCAACGCGAGACCGGCGGCAATCTGGCCGAACTGCTCGACAGCATTGGCAGCCTGATTCGCGAGCGCTTCAAGCTGTTCGACAAGATTCGCGTGCTTTCCGCGGAAGGCCGGCTTTCCGCCTGGATACTGGGCCTGCTGCCGTTCGGCACGGCGGCGCTGATGATGCTGGTGAACCCTTCGTTCCTCGAAATTCTCTGGAAGGATCCGGCGGGGCTGAAGCTGGTTGAAACGGTGTTGCTTTCGATGGTCTCCGGCGTGCTGTGGATGCGCCGCATCATCCGTATCCGTGTCTAGCGCGTTTCGCTGCGCATTTGCCGTAACCGCTTGCTCAAGGAGTCGCCATGCAAACCCTCAATTCCACGCACCTGCTCTTGCTGGGCGGCGTGTTCGTTCTCGTGTTCGCCGCTGCGTTCGGCGCCATGCTCGTATTCGCGCCGCGCAGCATGGAGCGCCGGCTTGCTCAGGCGGGCGCGGCACCGCAAGGTGGGGGGCCCGCTGCCGATATGCCGTCGGGCACGCCGGACTGGGTCGCGAAGCTTGCCGAGATCGCGCAGCCGGTCTCCAGGCTTTCGCTACCCAAAGAAGGCTGGGAGAATTCGCCGCTGCGGCTCAAGCTCATGAACGCGGGATGGCGCACGCCGCACGCCGCGGGCATCTACCTTGCCGCCAAAACGCTGCTCGCGTTGGTCCTGCCCACCATCGCCACGCTCGTGCTGATCCACACGCCCCTCGCGCAAAAGCCCTATGGGCTCTCGGCGATGCTCGTGGTGCTCGGCGCGTTCGGCTATTACCTGCCGAACGGCGTGCTGTCGCGGCGCGTCGCGGCGCGGCAGCGTGTGATCTTCGAAGACTTCCCCGACGCGCTCGATCTGCTGACCGTATGCGTGGAAGCGGGTCTGGGTCTGGATGCCGCGCTCATCAAGGTGGCCGAGGAACTGCGCCACCGCAGCAAGGTCGTGGCGGACGAACTGGAACTTACGCTGCTTGAAATGCGTTCGGGCTTCACGCGTGAAACGGCGCTGCGCAATCTCGCGCTGCGCACGGGCGTGGAAGACATCGATTCGTTCTGCACAATGCTGATTCAGGCCGAACGCTTCGGCACGAGCGTGGCGGATTCGCTTCGCGTGCTCTCCGACATGCTGCGCACGCGCCGCCGCATGCGCGCCGAGGAACGTGCGGCGAAGATCGCGCTGAAGCTGCTGTTTCCGCTGATCTTCTGCATTTTTCCGGCGCTGCTGACGGTGCTGTTGGGGCCGGCGTTTATCAATATTTATCGTGTGTTGTTGCCTACGTTGACGGGGCAGTGAGGGGCACGATTGGGGATGGCGCCTTGACCTTGACTATGCCGTGGAATGAGTGGTATGGGGCGCCTTCGATCTGGTCCGGGAGAAGCTTGTCTGCCGTTGATGACCGCTATGCCGCCTGGATGGCGTTGCCCGTGTTGCTGGTCATCCCATGGCGCACCCCGTGATGCCGTCCTGGTGCGACGGCAGACTGTGGCCTGGCTGCTCGAAGGTGACCGCTCCTTCGACGCAGACGCCGCTGCGCCTGCAAGGCTATATGACGTACACGAAGATCGGAGGATCTGCTGAGGGCCCGGAACCGGCACAGCGCGACGCCGTAGAATGCGCTTCCGGGTATCCCGCGGACGTTCGCGGGACGAAAGCGAGAGCACAACAATGACCGTACTGAACCGTTACATGCGCGCTGCTGGCATGCTGCTTCCCGCCGTGTTGCTGGCGGCATGTGCCACGTCAGGGGACGAGCGCGCCTACCATCCTGAAACCGACGCGCGGGTCCGCGTCTACTGGGGGCCGGTCGTCTATTTCCACTTCGATACGGCGTGCGTGCCCGTCGGCAATGCGCCGGAGCGCAAGGGCAAGACCCTACTTGTCTCGAAGCCGGGCCTGTCCGCACTAAGAAACAAGACCGTCGGCATGCCCCTGCCGCCGGATGCGGGGCGCTATTACAAGGAATACGTTGTTCCCGCGAACCAGCCGCTGACCATCACGGCCCGCTTTTCCTCGCAGTCGGTGATGGGCAACACGATGTACGTCAGCACCACGCCCGACGGCGCCGGCACATTTGTGCCGGCAGCGGGCCGCGATTACGAGGTACTGGTCGATGGAAGCGCGAATACCCCGCAGGTGCAGGTCCGGCAACTGCATGACGGGGGCGGAGCGGTGACCACTACGCCGGTCGCTGTCTCGTCGGCGCCCGATTGCCGTTAGCTGTGGAGGTCTTTCTTCCGGGAACCGGCAGCTTTCCGATAATGGCAAACACGAGGGCCGCCAGGAAGCATACGAACTCCCACGAGTCAATCTGCCCGATTACGCATCCAGTCCGCGACTTCGAAGAACGATTGATGCAACCGCTCGCGCAGCATCCCCGGCAGGCCGGTTTGTTCCATCGCCATCGCCATGCATTTAACCCATTGATCGCGGTCTGCCGACGCAATGGCATAGGGTAGATGCTGTGACCGCAGGCATGGATGGCCGAAACGGCTAACGTAATGGTCCGGGCCGCCGAGCCAGCCGCACAGGAACCAGAACAGCTTGTCCCGCGTGTCGTCGAGCGTGGGCGGATGCATGGCGCGAAGCTCTGCGAACTCGGGTTCAAGGTCCATCAGGTCATAGAACCGGTCGACAAGTTGGCGCACACGCGCCTCGCCTCCAGCAAGACCGAAGGCCGTTATCTGTCGTGGGTCTTTGTCCGATATGTCTGTCATTTGCGAAATCCATGTGGAAAAGGCAGAAGCGATGGAGCGGGCTTCGTGCATGCCGGCGGCAACGCTATTGATGTCGACCATCGCGGCGCGCCCCGCTCGATCACGCAGTACGTCCACCTCTATGGAGACGCTGAGCCGCGAAGTCGGGACAGTGGTTGAACCGACTTCGCAGCGTTTCCGTGAGGCGAACACGTGAGCTCCGCAGCATCTCCCCCGCCGCACGTCAGTATCTGGCGTCCGCCGGCTTGCCTCCTTGAGGCCAGTCACGAACCTTGGCAGCAAAGTCGGGACGGGGCTGTTGCGTGAAATACGCAGCCACGTCGAGCGCGTCCTGATCACTCAGGCCGCCTTGCCCCAAGGGGAATTCGTTGCGTGTCCCGATCGGCATGTTGTGCCGGACGAACGCGGCGGCGGTGTAGAGCCTCGCCATGCCGGCCCCGATGTTGAACGACGCGTCGCCCCATAGCGGGGGATAGACGTCGCGGCCATCGAGCGCCTTTGTTCCTTCGCCGTTTGCACCGTGACACGACGCGCATTGCGCCGCATACACTTCCTTGCCGTGAACCATGTCGGGCTTCAGGTTCCGGTTGAACTCGCCCACGCCGCGTCCGGGTATCTTTTCCTTCGGCTGGACTGTGCCCTTCATCCAGTCGAACCACGCCAGCATGGCCTTCATGTCCGCCGAATCAAGAGGCAGCGGTTTGCCGTTCATCGAGCGCAGCATGCAGCCGTTGATACGGTCGGCCAGCGTAATGACCTTGCCGGCACGCGCGGCATAGCTGGGAAACTGGGCGGAAAGACCCACGAACGGCGAGGCATCCGCAACCGTGCCCGCGTTGAGGTGGCAGCTCGCACAGTTGAGCGAGTTGCCGACGTTGCGTGGCAGCTGCGCTTTCGTGTCGACCATCAGCTGCATTCCGCGCGCGAGCTGTGCGGCGTTCTGCCGGTCGAGCATCGCGGCGAAACGCGGTGTCTGGAAGGTCGCCGGCGTGTCGGTCTTCAACGCCAGTTCGCGGCGAAGCTTCCCGACGGCGGACGCGCTCACGGGAACGCGCTGTCCTCCCCAGGTCGTGCGCGCGAACGTCAGGATGTCCGCCAGTTCCTCGTCGGAGAGCCTGTCGAACGCCGGCATCGTATAGACCCGTGGATGGGCTGCCGTCTGCGGCGTCTGCCATCCGGTCAGTACCACGTGAATGGAGGAAACCGGGTCGGCGGAAAGCAGGGCCGTGTTGCGGGACAGTGGCGGGAACACCGGCGCGAAGCCGCGGCCATCGGTCTGATGGCAGGACGCGCAGAACTGCAGGTATCCGAGGCCGCCTCGGGTGGTCAGAAGCCCGGCCGGTTGCGCGTGCGCCGTCTGCGCTACGGGGCCGCCGTCTGCGCGTCCGGCCGCCGGTTTGCCGGACAGCGACACGAGATACGTTGCGATGGCATTCAGATCCGCATCGCTCATGTATTGCGTGCTGTGATGAACGACGTCACCCATGCCGCCCGCTGCGTCACCGTAGCGGTTCTGGCCGGTCTTGAGCAAGGTGACGAGATCGCGGGTCGTCCACAGGTTACGCAGATTGACGGCGTGCCACGAGTCGACCGTCGCGCCGGACAGGAATGCGCTGCCGTTGCTACCCGCGTCAGATAGCGCCTTTTCCTGAAACCCGATGCCACGGGGCGTATGACACGCGCCGCAATGGCCGGCGCCCTGCACGAGATACGCCCCCCGGTTCCATTCGGTGCTGCGCTGCGGGTCGGGCACGTAAGGCGCGCTGTCCAGGAACAGCCAGTTCCATGCGGCGAGCGTCCAGCGCATGTTGAACGGCCAGGGGATACCGGTTGCCCGGTTGGGCTGGCTGACCGGCTCGACGCCCTGCTTCAGGTAGGCAAACAGCGCGTGCATATCCTCGTCGTTCATCTTCGCGTACGACGGATAGGGCATCGCAGGGTAGAGGTAATGGTTGTCGGCGGCGATGCCTTTTCGCATGACCCGCTCGAACTGGGCAAAGGTGTAGCGGCCTATGCCGGTCGCGTCGTCGGGCGTGATGTTGGTCGAATACACGGCACCCAGCGGCGTGTTGAGCGGCAGCCCTCCGGCCATGGGTTTCCCGTTCGGGGCCGTATGACAGGCAACGCAATCGCCAAGGCGCGCAACGTACGCGCCGCGCGCGACGAGGTCTGCGTCCGGCCCCTTCGGTGCATCGGCCTGGGCGGCGAGCGCGTAGTGGACGCCCATCGCCAGGGCGGCGATGATCCAGCGCGAAAATTTTCGTTGTTTCATCTTGTACGGGTTCCCTGGTCGCACCGCGTGTGACGGCTGTGCCCGTCGTTCTTGTCCGGAGCGCTACGCGGCTTCGATGCACCGGCGTGGAGGCTCGCGTCTTTACAGCCGCTTCACGCGAGTCCAGCCGCTGCGGTGTTCGAACGGTGATTTGCCGGCCGCAGGACGCCTTTGCTTATTCCATAGTTGAATAAGCAAATTTCGGCGGGAAATATAGGACGCCCATTCCGGCTGTGTCAATGCAGACAGGCCGTGCACATGACGTATGCCGGTCTCCTTGACTGCGGGTGGTGTTCGGTCACTCGCGAATGCGGAGGCGCCGGATGCGCGCTCAAGGTCTCAGGCAGGGCTGACGGGTCGCAGCGGTTGTGGTTGGCGTCGCCACGCTCGTGGCATTTCGTCGCATCCTCGTTGCGGATCGACGCAAACGACGGCACGTCGCGCATATGCCGACTACGCCGTGTTTTGTGAGCGACGCCGTGTGCGGGGCGCACATCATCAGGAATGTCGCAGGAAGCTCCCGGCCTTGCGCTCCAGCAGCGCAATCAGTTCGGGCTGCATGAAGGCGTATTTGTCGGGGATGTCGAGACAGACGATTCTTTTGCCTTTCAGGAAAGGGCCGAATTTTCTGGAGAGCTTCGCCTTGTGTGCGCGCTCCATCACGAAAATGATGTCGGCCCAGGCGATCTGCCCGCTTGAGACTGGCGTTTGCGCATCGGGTGCCACGCCGGCAGAGTCCGTTTCAACGTCCTTCCAGCCGGAAAACACGTCTTCAGCCGTTGGGCTGCGCAACCGGTTCCTGCTGCAGATAAATAGTGCGCGGGTCATGCGTCGCCTTTCATGAGTCTCTTCCCTGACAACGGGCAAGCCACGATTCTCCCTCAGAGAATCAGGAGCTTGCGGATCTTCGCGAGCTGGGCGAGCGCGTCCGTATCAGGTCCACGATGTACTCGTGGCAGCAACGCTCTGGGGATGTTCACCATAACATCGGCCACGAGCTGCGATGGCACGTGGCCCGCGGTTCGTCGCTGCGTGCAACAGCGCAAGCGGCGAGCGGCAAATGACAACGCCTACGCCAATCGCAAATCCCACAACACATCAAGTACGTGTTGCGTGGAACGCTCAACGTGCCCCGCACGGTGGGCGATACCGAGCCGACGCCACAACGCCGGGCGCAGCGGACGCATGGCAATGCGCTCGTCGGGCATGGGCGTAGTGGCCTCGTGGGGCAACAGCGCTGCCCCGTAACCTGCCGCGACCAGACTCTTGATCGCATCGTTGTAGTTGAGCTGAATGCGCGGCGAAGGATGGTGCCCTGCGGTCGCGAACCACTCCGCCGTCAGACGCGAAAGACGCGTGGTCGCGTCATTGAGAATGAGAGGTCGAGCGGCGAGCCACTCAGGGGTGATGCGGGCCGGACACCGCCACTGCGCTGGCACAAAGGCCATCACAGGGTCGCGGCGCCAGGGCTTTATCACGAGTCCAGCCACGGGTGGCTGAGGCAACGCGATCAACCCGACATCCAGCGTTCCATCCACCAGCCGGGACAGGGTTTCCTGCGAAGTGAGCACGGCAATCTGAATGTCGATGGCGGGATGGTGCTCGCGCAGGACCTCGATCGCTTGCGGCAGCAGGTGGGCGATCACGCCTGTCGACGCGCCGAGACGCGCACGCCCTTCGAGTCCCGCTACCTGGCGTTGTATATCGTCTAACGCCTGCTCCGCGTCGGCCAGCAGTCGGCGCGCGCGCTCTACCAGCACCTCGCCTATGGGCGTCGGCCCCACCTGTCCGCGCTTGCGTAACAGGAGTGGCGCGCCAATGCGGTCTTCGAGTTCAGCGATGTGGAGGCTGACTGTGGGCGGCGCCAGGTTCAATGCACGCGCCGCTTCGACAAATGAACCCCGATCGGCAACGGCAATCAGGGTGCGCAAACGGTCCAGGCTGATTTCTCGCATGTTGCCTTCCAGATTCAGAAAAACTGAATGTTCACGTCATGAAATTCAACTTTCCCTATTCTAGACGTCCGCGCAACATAGGGGCTCGATTTGCCTTTTTATAACCCACAGTCAGCGGAGTCACCCACGTATGAGCGCTCCCCTAGTTTTCATCGACGGCGACCAGGGCACCACCGGGCTGCAAATCCATGACCGGCTGCGCGACCGCACCGACATCAGACTGTTCACACTTGCCGCTGCGGAGCGCAAAGACTCGCGGCGCCGCGCAGAAGCTATCAACGCCTGCGACATCGCCATGCTTTGTTTGCCCGATGCCGCCGCGCGCGAGGCAGTGGGCGCCATCGTCAATCCTGCCGTCCGCGTTATCGACGCAAGCTCCGCCCATCGCACGCAGCCGGACTGGACTTACGGTTTCCCGGAAATGTCGCCGGGGCAGGCTGGGCACATTGCGAGCGCACGTCGGGTCACCAATCCCGGTTGCTATCCGACTGGTGCGGTTGGCCTGCTGCGTCCATTGATGCAGGCAGGGCTCATACCGGGCAATTACCCGATCAGCATCCACGCGGTATCCGGCTATTCCGGACGGGGACGTGCAGGCGTGGAGGAACACGAGGGGCCGGGCGCGGCCAACGCGCCTTCATACCAGGTCTACGGTCTGGAACTCGCGCACAAGCACGCGCCGGAGATCCAGCAGCACGCCTTGCTTGCGCAACGTCCCATTTTCGTCCCTGCGTATGGAGCGTTCCGCCAGGGCATCGTGCTGACGGTGCCGCTGGCGTTGACGCTGCTGGCGCCCGGCGTGGAGGGGGCCACGTTACACGCCTGTCTCGCACGTCACTATGCCGAGGCGGCCCACGTGCGTGTCTTGCCGCTGCACGAATCGGGCGGCCTGGCGCCCCTGGATCCGCAAGCGCTGAACGGTACGAACGACATGCACCTGGGCGTGTTTCCCAACATGGAGCACGGGCATGTCCTCCTGTCCGCGGTGTTCGACAATCTCGGCAAGGGAGCATCCGGTGCCGCGGTTCAGAACCTGAACCTCATGCTCACGCAGCAATAGTGGCCGATGGTTCGAGCTAACTGGCTGGCTAGGGGTCGATGCAAGCCGATCGTATCGGGCAGAGGTCGGCCGCAAACAAAGAGCCGCTCGACAGCATCGCCGAAGTCGTCGGCAATCGGTGGCGTTGCGAGGCGACCTCTTACAACGCAAATCGCGCGCCTCGATGTATTCCTTCGCTCTCGGAGCGCTTACGCTGGATTTCGACGCAGCACCGACCATGGTGCCCTGCTATCTCGACGGGCTACCGCCGGTTGGATTGGGCTAGTGTTCGTATTCGTCCTTCATCGTGAGGCAATTCGGTCAGGCAGACGATCAACCCAGCCAGGTTGTTCACGGATGCATGTCCGCTTCCGGCGAAGACGAGCGTCCCTTGTGGACAGCCAAACGCCTCCAAAAATCACGCCCCTTCCCTCGCCCCCACCCGCACCGATCCCCACAACATCCGATACAGCATCCACACCCCCAGCGCCCCGCTCGCGAGCGCCCACAACCGCCACGGCGCCATCCAGTCCGCCGTCGCCGCGTTCCATTCGCGCGCCCCGAGATACACGGCAGACGTCACCACCGCGACGTTGTAAAACGCGTGCAACAGCATGCACGGCAGCAGCGAACGCGTGCGTCGGTAGAGCGCGCCGTTCACGCAGCCCAGCACGAAGCCCACCATGAACTGGTACACGTTGAGGTGCGCAAGCCCGAACACGGCAGCCGAATGCACGATGGCGACGCCAGGCGGATATTGCCGCAGGAAGCTGCGCAGGATGATGCCGCGAAACAGCATCTCCTCGACGATGGGCGCAATCACGCAGACCAGCGCCAGCGTGCCGAGTCCGCCTTTCATGAATTGCTCGCTGCCCGCCTGCATGGTTGGGCTCATCGGAAACAGCAATACGACCAGCATCTGCAGCAGGTTGCACACGAGCAGCAGACCCGGCGCGAGCAGCAGGATGGGCAGCGTGAAGAGCGCAAACGTGGCCGTCCACGAACTGCCGTTCTCGTGCAGCAATTCACGGTAGGTCGCCTTGCTGTGATGCAGCAGCACAGTGAAGCCGATTCCATAGGCGAGCACGCGGCCGATGCTGTAGATCGCCATGGGTTGTAGCCCCGCGCTGCGGCCCGGCTGCGCGATGATCGCGTTGACCAGCATCTCCCCGAAGTACAACGCGACCAGCACAAAGAACGCTTCCAGCAGGTTCGGAAAGCAATATTGGTGTTGTGGCGGCTTCATGGCTTCATGGTCCGTGATGTTCGAAGCTGTTGCGCGCTACGCGCGAAACGCGCGTCCCCGTCGGGGTTATCGTCAATACGGCTGCAAAACCTTAGTACGTCGCGCTTCGGGCCGCGAGCGGCGGCTCGGGCAGCACTCGGCATCGCATTGCTCCGCATCGCATAAAACAGCACGCCAGCAACGCCACTTCCTCCCACACCGAATTCCGTCACGCCGCTGCCACAGGCGCCCTGCACGATGGAAAGCGTTGATACGCGCAGGAACGGGCTGGCCGCACCGCCCGCGCGCCAGCGCGCTTGCAAGGGCCTTACATCGTCCACGGAGGAGGCTGCCATGCCCGCATCGAACTCACCGAACGCACCGAACGCACAAGACGCACTCAACGCGCTACACAAAAACCAGAGCACCTTCGCGAAGGCAGGCGTGCTTTCAGTGCGCACCGGCCTCAGCTGGCGTACCGCCGCGGCGCCGGCCCAGCACGCCATCGTCGTCACGGCCCAGCCCGATCACGTCGCCGCCCTGCGCGCGCACTTGCCCGCCACGCTCGACAACATCCCCGTCGACGTGCGCGCGGCCAATCCGATGGAACAAATGCGCGCGCTCGACCCCGCGCGTTATCTGGCCCTCGCGGAAGCGCGCCAGGAGCTTCGGCAACCCGACTTTGACGGCGAGATTTTCTTCGACGGCAAAGGCAACGCCGCGCCGCAGCACCCTGCCCCGCTCACGGCGTTCTTCGCCGCGCGCGCTCACAAGCCGCAAGAGCCCTACACCCCTGCGCCAGGCGCGAGTCTCGATGAAGTGACGGCGCCCGTCACGCTCGTGCTGCACGCGAGCCCCGACGCCGGCTGGGCGCAGCTCTCGAATTTCCTCGCGGGCGTTCGCGAGAATCTCGTGGTGGGCATGTACGACTTCACGTCCGCACACGTGCTCTCGGCCGTCGAAGCCGCACTCGCGGGCGGCAAGACGATGACGCTCACGCTCGACCACCCCGCGAAAAATCACACGGCGGACCAGACCGACGAAGAGACGCAAGCCGACCTGCACGAGTCGCTCGGCGACCATTTCAACGGCACCTGGGCGCTCACGAATTCGGACCCGAAGGCGCCTGTGTGGATCTATCCGAACGCGTATCACATCAAGGTCGCGGTGCGCGAAGACAACACGTTCTGGCTCTCGTCGGGCAACTGGAACAACAGCAACCAGCCGGAGATCGATCTCTCGGACCCGGCCGCAGCCCGCAAGATCGCCGCGAATAGCGATCGCGACTGGCACGTCATCGCCACCAGCGACAAACTTGCCGCCACGTTCCGCGCGTTTTTACAGCACGACTACGACGTGGCGAGCGAGGCCATCGCGCAGACCGCAACGACAAGCGCCGGCGTAGCGGCACGCATGGCGATGCTCAACGAAGGCGTTCCGCCCGGGATGATCGAGATGTTCGCCGCCGGCAAGGCTCCGCGCGAATTCTTCGCGCCGCGCACGCTCGCCGACACCATCCGCATCCAGCCGCTGCTCACGCCGGACAACTACCACGCGCACGTCAAGGCGCTCATCGACTCCGCGCAACAGACGTTCTATATGCAGACGCAGTACATCCACCCGAGCGGCCACGCCGGGGACGAAGACCACGACGCGCTGATCGCGGCAGTCAAAACACTCGTAGATAAAGGGCTCGACGTGCGCCTCATCACGAGCCAGTACCAGACCGACGCCTGGGTCGAAAAGCTCGCGAATGCCGGCGTGCCCGCCTCCGTGCTGCGACGTCAGGCGAATGTGCACAACAAGGGCATCGTGGTGGACGGCAGCACGGTCATGGTGAGCAGCCAGAACTGGTCCGCGGACGGCACGCTGAGAAACCGCGACGCGGGGCTCATCATCCACCACGCCGAGGCTGCCGCCTATTTCCAGCAGATCTTCCTGCACGACTGGGCCAACCTCGCCTCGCCGGTCGCGAGCTGACGGCTCTGGCGAGCGAAACGCCGACTCTCATGTTTTTTCGGCCGCGGCCGTTAACCGTGCATCAGCATTCGTACGGATACGGCCTCGCATGGCAAGCAGCGAGGCAGAGCACCGCCACGCCGGATGACGCCTTCCCCTTCAGTTCTCGTTTCGCTGCTGTTCGCGCTCTGTGGTGCACTGCTGCCCGTGCGCGGCGCCGCCGCCGTGTCGGAGCCAGCGTCTTCGACGCAACCCGGCGCCCCGCTCAACGAGCGCATCGTCATGGTGCCGGTGCAGTCGTCGCCGCCTGTGCGGCTGCAGGTCACGCTGTACATGCCCGGGCGGGGCGGTCCGTTTCCGCTCGCGCTCGTCAATCACGGCGCCTCGCACGACCCGGCCAATGCGCCGCGCGTCGCCGACGAATTCATCCCGTATTACTTCCTCTCGCGCGGCTATGCCGTTGCCATGCCGATGATGCGCGGCTACGCCGGCTCCGAAGGCCAGTTGGTGCCGCACGGCTGCGACGTGACCGCGATCGGGCTCGACGCCGCGCGCGACATCCGCAAGGTGCTCGACGACGTAAAAGACCTGCCCGGCATCGACGCTTCACGCATCGTCGTGGCCGGCAAGAGCATGGGTGGCTGGAACACGCTCGCGTTCGGCTCGCTGAATCCGCCTGACGTGAAGGGCCTGCTCAACTTCGCGGGCGGCGTGAAGGAGTCCGACTGCCGCTCGCCGGATGCGAGCCTCGTCGCCGCCGCAGCGCAATTGGGAGCACGCACGAAACTGCCTTCCATGTGGTTCTACGGCGACAACGATCAGACCTTCGCCACGCCCACATGGCAGGCCATGTTCCGCCAATACACGGCGAACGGCGGCCGCGCGCAACTGGTGGACTACGGCCCCTTCCAGAAAGACGCGCACGCAATGACGGCTTCCGGCGCAGGCTTGCCGCTATGGGTGCAAAAGGCCGACGCGTTTCTTGCGAGCATCGGTATGCCGGGCCGCGAAGTGAATCCCGAGTATCTGCCGGGGCGTGGTCCGCGCGCCACGTCCTATGCCGACATCGGCGATCTCAGCGCGGTGCCCTATCTGGACGATGCGCAGAAAGAGAAGCTCTACCGCGGTTTTCTCGCGGCGCCGTTGCCACGCGCAATCGCCATTGGCATCACCAGCGGTGCGTGGGCGTCGGGCGGTTTCGATGCCAGCGAGGCCGCGATGAAGCGATGCTGGGCCGTCACGCAGTATTGCCGGCTCTACGCCGTGGACAACGCAGTGGTGTGGCCGCGCGACGCATCCGCCCCGCCGCGCACGAACTTCGCTGCGCTCGCCAATGCGAACGCGGTGCCGTATCTCTCCGCCAAAGGGCGCGCCGCCTACGCGGACTTTCTCAAGGCACGCCGGCCACGTGCGTTTGCCATTGCGCCCGATGGTGCATGGGGCACGGCGTCGGGGCTCGATGCGCTCTCGTCCGCGCTCGTGCAGTGCGCGGCGGGCCATACCGGCTGCCGCCTCTACGCCGTGGACAGCGATGTCGTCTGGAGCACGAACCGTTGAGCACGATGCCGCTCACTCGGCGCGCCTGCACGACTTCACGCCAGCAATCGCTTCGAGCCGCTCGCACACGGCCTGGAATTCGCCTTCGGTAACGCGCGAAAAAGCGATGGATACGTCATCGAGATCGGGGTCGTCTTCCGACTGCTGGACGATGAACTGCTTGACCCGCACGCTGCCCGTGTCGAGCACGCTGTGAATGGTATCGAGCGAAATGCTGCCGCGCTCCACCACCAGTTCGATGCTGCGTCGCTGCCGCACCGAAATGAAGCGCCGTTCCAGCGGCTTCACGCCCGCGAGAATGGCAAGGATGATGACCGTCGCGCCCACCGAGGCGGTGTACATGCCGCCGCCCACCGCGAGCCCGATGCCCGCAACGGACCACAAGCTCGCCGCCGTCGTGAGCCCGCGCACGATCTCGCCACGCAGCAGAATGGACCCGGCGCCCAGAAAGCCGATGCCGGAAACTACCTGCGCGGCGACCCGCGACGGGTCGAGCACGACGTCCTTCTGGCCGAGTACGTCGGCAAAACCGAACGCCGACACCAGCATGATCAACGCGGAGCCCACGCACACCAGCATGTGCGTGCGCAGGCCCGCGGCCCAGTTGAGTCGTTCGCGCTCGAAGCCGATGACACTGCCGAGCAGCGCCGCAAGCAACAGGCGCGATAACAGTTCGATGTTGCCGATCATGTGCGGACACCCCAGGTCATGGCAATGGGGGCATGGTACGGCAGCAAGCCCTACCTTGCAGGCCATTTACGTGCTGCATGGCCTCTGCACCGCAGCATGCGGGCGCCCATACGGTTACGCGAGCGCGACCACCGCAATCTCCACGAGCAGATGCGGCGCGGCCAGCTTCGCCTCCACCGTGGCGCGCGTGGGTGCACAACCTTCGGGCACCCATGCGTCCCACACTTCATTCATGCCCGCGAAGTCGCGCTCGATGTTGGCGAGCCACACCTGCGCGGAAACGAGCTGCGTCTTGTCGATGCCGGCTTTGGCGAGAAAGCCATCGATTTTCTCCAGCACCTTCGCGGTCTGGACCTTGACGTCAGGCGCGGGATCGGCCGACGTCTGGCCGCCGATGAACACGAGCCCCGCGGCCTTCACCACGCGGCTCATACGCTGATTGGTTTCGATACGAACGATATCGGACATACGCTTGTGCGCTCCTTCGCCGTGACGGCGAGACGAGAGGTTGAACGAAGCCGCGCCGGCAATACGAGGTGACGCGGTGGCGCGGCAGACAGTAGCGTGCTGCGTCGCAAAGGAGCGCGGCGCAGCACGCATGAGAAAGGATTGAAAGAGGATTGAAAAGGCGACCCGTCTACTGCTCAATGCGCGGCGACGTGGGCATTGGCACCTTCAACCTCTGCAGACGCAGGCGCCGAAGCATCGAAGCGATCGATCCTGAACGCATCCAGCGGCAACGACGCCTCTCCGTCCAGCATCAGTTCGGACACCAGACGTCCGCAGCCCGGCCCCAGCTGAAAGCCGCTGCCGCAATAGCCGAACGAGTAGTAGAGGTTCGACGCGGTACGGCTTGCCGAGATGACCGGCAGCGAATCGTCCGTGAACGCTTCCACGCCGGCCCACGCGCGGTTGATGCCCAGATGCCTCAAGTGCGGAAACAGGTCCACCACGGTCTGCGCGCTCTTCACGAGCCGCAGAAAGTCCACTTCGCCGTGGCGCCCCGGCAGATCCGCGATGCCGATCAGCTTGCCGCCAATCACCACCGTGCCGTTGTCGAATTGCTTGAACGACAGCGGCCGGCCTGTGGCGCCCAGCGTCGCGCGGCAGAACGGCGCCACGCGATGCGTGACCATCAGCATGAGCCCTTCGGGATGCACCGGCACCGGCTCGCCCGCTTGCCGCGCCAGTTCGCCCGACCACGCACCGGCCGCCACCAGCAGCTTCTGCGCAGCGAACACACCGCGCGCGGTGTGAGCCATCCAGCGCGAGCCGCGCGGCTCGATGCGCGTCACGGGCGTGCCTTCGTGAAAGCGCACGCCGTGGCGTTGCGCCGCGAGGCGAAACGCGGTTGTGGTGCGAAACGGCAACGCGTAACCGTCGCGCTCCACCCAGATGCCGCCCGTCACGTGCTTTGCGAGCGCGGGCTCCAAGGCGAGCACGGTCTCGCGATCCACGATCTTCTCGTGCGTGAAGCCGTGCGCTTCGAGCAAGGCCACGCGCTCGCGGCATTCGTCGAGTTCGGCGTCGGTCTCGGCAATCTTCAGTTGCCCTGACGGTACGAAGCCGCCGTCGTCACCCACGGTGTCGCGCAGCGCATGCCAGATCTCGCGCGACATGAGCGCAAGCGGAATCTCGGGCAATGGCCGCCCCAACGTGCGCACGCCGCCGGCATTCACGCCCGACGAATGGCGTGCCACGTAGTCGGCTTCCAGCACGATCACGCTCGCACCGCGTCGTGCGAGATGAAACGCGCTGCTCGTGCCGTGCAGGCCGCCGCCGATCACGAGGACGTCGGCTTCCTCCACGACGTTCGCAGCAAGAGCAATGGCGTCATTCACCGGCAAGCTCTCCCAGCGTGAGCGGCTTGATGGGCGGACGAATGCGGTAGTAGCCCACTTCCTCGGGCGACACCTTGCGCGCATCCGCGATCACCTCGGTCACGGTGAGCCCGCACATGCGTCCCTGGCACGGCCCCATGCCGCAGCGGCCGAACGACTTCGCCTGGTTCGGGCCCACGCAGCCCAGTGCCACGAAGCCGCGCAACTCGCCGGCCGTCACTTCCTCGCAGCGGCAGACCACGGTGCTGTCCGCCGGAATGCGGTTCGCGTCGCGCGGCCGGTAGAGGCTGTCGAGGAACGGACGAATGCGCATCACACGTTCCAGCGCCGCGCGATGCACGGCGGCCTCGCGGTCGCGCGTGGCGGCATCGATGGCACCCAGTTGCGCCATAGCGGCAAGCGCCGCGAGCGTGCCCTGCTCCGCCGCGGCCTGCGCGCCGCCAATGCCGGCGCCGTCGCCCGCCACGAAGATGCCGGGCACGTCGAGTTCGCCCCATGCGTCCACCTGCGGGGTGAAGCAGAGTTGCGCGTCGTTCCAGCGATGCGTTGCGCGCAACGCCTGCGTGAATTGCGTATTGGGCACCACGCCCTGATGCAGCAGAATCACGTCGGCTTCGATGCGATGCGTGCGACCCTGGCTCGTGAACGAAAGCGCCGCGGCACGCTGCACGCCGTTGCTATCCGCTTTGCCCTCCACGCTGAGGTTGTCCGCGGCTTCGTAGATGGGCACGCGCGCCTCGCGCAGCGTGCGGATCAAATGCAGGCCCTTGCTCAGAAACGGCCACGCGCGCAGCGCCGAGAGCAGATGCCGCTTCGCGCGCCAACGGTCCTCGTGCCGCGTCGTATCGACGAGCGCGCGAATGGGCACGCCTGCACGTACGTACTGCCAGCCGAGCAGGTACAGCAGCGGTCCGCAGCCTGCAAGCACAGGTGCCGAAGCAGGCACCTCGCCCGCGCTCTTCAGCAGGATCTGCGCCGCGCCCGCCGTCATGACGCCGGGCAGCGTCCAGCCCGGAATGGGAAACGGCCGCTCTAGCGCGCCGCTCGCGAGAATCACGCGCTTCGCCTCGAAGCTGCCCACCTTGCCGTCCTTGAGGTAGTGCACCGCGTGCTCACGCGTGACCTGCCACACCGACGCATTCGCCACATGCCGCGCGCCCGATTGCGCAAACGCATCGGCAATCGACGCACCGGCTGCGTAGTCGGGGCCCAGAATCTCTTTGCGCTGCGCGTCGGCACGGCCAATGGCGCGATAGATCTGGCCGCCCACGGCGTCTTGCTCGTCGAGCAGCACCACCGAAAGACCCGCACGCGCCGCGCGCGTGGCCGCGCTCATGCCCGCGGGACCGGCGCCCACTACGACGACGTCGACGTTTTCCGAAGCGAAATCAGCGGCCATGAACGGTCTCCGGCAAGTCGGCATTCACGGGCGGCAGATCGCGCGCGCCTTCCTGGGAGCGGATGCGCATGCCGTCCTTCACTTCCACCATGCAGCTTTGGCGGCTGGGCACGCCGTCTATTTCCACGAGGCATTCGAAGCACGCGCCCATCATGCAGTACGGCGCACGCGGCGAACCGGAGACGGGCGTTGCGCGAAATCGCGACACACCTGCCGCAAGCAGCGCGGCGGCCACGGACCGGCCCGTGGGCACGGCGAGCGGCTGGTCGTTGAACCAGATGCGTGCGAGCGCGGTTTCGGGCGTCGCGCCTTCGGCCGGCAGCGGCTTGAACAGCGGGTAACCAGTTTGAGAAATCATGTTGGTGTCAGTGAGCGAGGATCGGTTCAGCCGCGCCTTCGAAGCGGCGCGCAGAAAAAGCCGGCAGTTCGTCGGGCATGGGCTGCGCGCCTGCAATCCACGGCGCGATACGCAACGCGTGCGCCGCGGCGAGCGTCACGCCGCTGTGGCAGGTCACGACGAACGCGCCCGGATGCGCTTCGGACTGGTCGTAGATCGGAAAACCGTCGGGGCTGTAGACGCGCAGCGCGGCCCACATGCGCACGAGGCGCACGTGACGCAGCATCGGAAACGCACGCACGCCGCGTTGTGCGATGTCGCTCAGCACGCGCGTGGTCGTGAAGTCGTTGAAGCCGACCTCTTCCATCGAATCGCCGAATTGCACGGTGCCTTCGTCGGTCTGCCGCACGTTCAGCGTCGGGTAGTGAAGGAACGGTGCGACGCGTTCGCTGACCAGCACCTGGCCGCGATTCGGCGCCACGGGTGCATGGAGTCCGACCAGCGGTGCGAGCGCGCGATTGCCGAGCCCCGCGGCCAGCACGAGGCGCGCCGCGCGATACGTGCCATGCCGGCCGTGCACGACGAAGCCGCCCTGCGTGCCTGGCGCCGCATCGATGCGCGCAACGTGCTCGCCCGACACGAGCCGCACGCCGCGCCGCTGCATGCTCACGTGCAGTGCGCGCAGCAGCTTGAGCGGATTCACGTGGCCGTCCATCGGCGTGTAGCTCGCGCCCAGCACGGCGGGGCCTACGTCGGGCAACCGCTCGCGCACTTCGCGGTGATCGAGCATTTCGAACGGGTACTCGCCCAGTTCGTCGCGCAAGGTGGCAAGGCGCCGCTCGCGCTCGGCGAGTTCGTCGTCGGAAAAGCAGAAGTGGAAGCCGCCGGGCTGGCGCAACGCAACGTCCACGCCGCTTTCTTCGAGCAACGCCGCCGCCAGCGACGGCCAGCGCACCGCCGAACTGCGCGACCAGCGCGCATACGGCGAGAGCCCGTAGCCCTTGCCCTGAATCCACACGAGGCCGAAGTTGCCACGCGACGCACGAAAGCCGCCGTCGTCTTCATCGAGCACCGTCACGCGCGCGCCTTCGCGGGCAAGGCCGTAGGCCACGGCGGAGCCGACGAGGCCGCCGCCCACGACGAGCACGTCGGCGCTGGTTTGCACAGCAGACGTCATCGAACTTCTCCAATCAGGATGCGATCGAGGCCCACCAGCCGGTCGAGCACCACCATCAGCACGACAGTGCCCACGATCAGCACCGCCGACACCGACGTGACGAGCGGATCGATGGTCTGCGCGATCTGGTTGTACATGGCGACGGGCAGTGTGGTGGTGCCCGGCGTCGCGACGAAAATGGTCATCGTGAGTTCGTCGAAGCTCTGGATGAACGAGAGCAGCCAGCCGCCCGCCACGCCCGTGCGGATCATCGGCAGCACCACGCGGCGAAATGCGGTGAAGCGGCTTGCGCCGCACGAAAGCGCGGCACGCTCCGCATCGCGGTCGAGCCCCACCGCCGACGAAAGCGCCAGCCGCAGCGCATACGGCAGCACGATCACCACGTGCGTGGCAACGAGCGCCCAGAACGAGCCGCCCAGTTTCAGCAGCGAAAGAAAGCGCAGAAACGCGATGCCGAGCACGACAGCGGGAATCATCATGGGCGAGAGGAAAAAGCCCATCAGCGCGCCGCGGCCCGGAAAGCGGTAGCGCGCAATCGCGAGCGCCGCGGGCACCGCGAGCACCACGCCGATGGTGGCCGCCGCGAACGCGAGCCGCACCGAAAGCCAGAAGGCCGAGACGATGTCGCCGTTTTCCAGGATCGCGCGAAACCAGCGCAGCGAGGCGCCGTCAAAAGGCATCGAGATATAGCCCTTGTCCGTGAACGCGACCAGCATCACGACGACGAGCGGCGCAAGAATGAACGTGAGAAACAACGCGTTGTAGGCAAGGCCCAGGAATCCATTTTGTTTCATGGCGTCTCCGTGGCGCTAGTCGAAGATGTGCTTGAAACGACGTTCGGCGAGGCGGCTGCACCCCATTACGATCGCCACGTTCGCCACCAGCAGCAGCACCGCGATGCTCGCGCCGAGCGGCCAGTTCAGCGTGCCGAGAAATTCGTCGTACGCGGCCGTGGCCACCACTTTCAGGCGACGCCCGCCGATCAGCGCGGGCGTGGCAAACGCGGAGGCCGACAGTGCGAACACGATGATGGAACCCGAGAGCACACCCGGCAGAATCTGCGGCAGCACCACGCGCCGGAACACGCGCAGCGGCGACGCTCCGAGCGAACGCCCGGCCCACTCCACCTGCGGATCGAGCTTTTGCAGCGTCGCCCACACCGACATCACCATGAACGGCACCAGCACGTGCGTAAGCGCGATGATCACGCCGGTCATCGTGAAGACGAAGCGGATGGGTTCGTCGGTCACGTCGAGCGCGCGCAGCACGCTGTTGATCACACCGTTGTTGCCGAGCAGGATCTGCCAGCCCAGCGTGCGCACCACGACCGAAATAAGCAGCGGCCCCAGCACGATCAGCAGACAGATGGACTGCCACGGCCGGCGCATGCGCGCGAGCACGATGGTTTCCGGCACGCCGAGCACGATGGAGAGCAGCGTCACGGCAAACGCGAGGCCGGCCGTGCGCAGGAAGATCGTGCCGTAGTACGGGTCCGTCACGACTTCGAGGTAATTGCTCCACGTATAGCCGGGCTGCACGCCGGCCACGTCGCTGAACACATGAAACGACAGCATGAACGTGAGCAGCAGCGGCACGAGCAGCAGTCCCACGAAAAGCAGCAACGCAGGCGCCGAGAGCAGCCACGGCGCGGCGCCGCCGCGCGGGTCGTCAAGCGTGGCCATGCGTGTCCTCCCGGCCCAGCACGCGCAGGTCGTCGTCGGTCCAGGCGAGTGCGACTTCGTGGCCTTCGTCGGGCGGCGGCGCGCCGTAATTAGGCTGGGCCACGTGCATGCGGCCCAGCGCCGTGTCCACCACAAGCAGCCATTGATTGCCGACGAACACACGCGTCACGACGCGGCCGATCAACCGTCCATCGCCGGCACGCGCATCGCCGTTCACGAGCCGCACCTTCTCGGGCCGGATATAGACGTTCACGGCGCCATCCACGTGACGGCCTTCGTGCGGCACGTGCAGCGTGGTGCCCGCCACCGCCACTTCGGCGCAGCGCGGATTGCGGCGCAGCACCTCGCCTTGCAACGTGTTGGTGCGGCCAAGGAACGTGGACGCGAACGGCGTGGCGGGCCGCTCGTAGGCATCGAATGGCGTGCTGAGTTGCGCAATCTTGCCGCCGTGCATCACGGCGATGCGGTCGCTCATCGTCATCGCTTCCACCTGATCGTGCGTGACGAGGATCGTGGTAATGCCGAGCCGCTTCTGGATGGCGCGCAGTTCGATGTGCATCTCCTCGCGCAGCTTCGCATCGAGGTTCGACATCGGTTCGTCGAGCAACAGCAGTTCGGGTTGCATCGCGATGGCGCGCGCAATCGCCACGCGCTGCCGCTGGCCGCCCGACAGCTCCTTCGGATAGCGCGCATCGAGCCCGCGCAGCCGCACGAGTTCGAGCGCCTCGGCAATACGCTCCTCGCGCTGCGCGCGCTTCATCTTGCGCATTTCCAGGCCGAAGCCGACGTTGCCCGCCACCGTCATGTGCGGAAACAGCGCGTAGCTCTGGAACACCACACCGATGCCGCGCTTTTCGGGGCGCTCATGCGTAATGTCGCGGCCATCGAGCGTGATGCGGCCCGTGGTGGGCGAGACGAAGCCCGCCACCATCTGCAGCGTCGTCGTCTTGCCGCAGCCCGAGGGCCCGAGCAGCGAGAGAAACTCGCCGCGCTCAACCGAAAGATCGATGTGCTCGATCGCCGTGAAGTCGCCGTAGCGTTTGGAAATGCCTTGCAGGGTCAGGAAGCTCATCAACGTTCATCCTTGCCAAAAGCACAGGCGCGCGCATCGCGCGCGACTGCATACAACGCGCCGCTCACCGCTCGACCGAGCGATTCCAGCGTTCAGTCCACTCGGTGCGATGCTGATTGATCGTGGTCCAATCCACTGTCGTGAGCTTCGCGATCTGATCGGGGCCATACGGCACGCGTGCGGCAACGTCGGGCGAAAGCTTCACGGTCTTGTTCACGGGACCGAGGCCAATGCCCTGCGCCTGCAACACCTGCACTTCGGGGCTCAGCAGGTACTGCACGAACTGCTGCGAAAGCTGCGGCTGCGCGTTTTCCGCGAGCACGCAGGCGGCCACCTGCAGCGCGACGCCGCCTTCCTTCGGGTAAATGAACTTGAGCGGGAAGCCCGTGTTTTGCAGCGCCACCGCGCGGCCGCTGCCGTACGGCGCAACGATCACGTCGCCCGACTGCATGAGCCCGTCCATTTCGCCGGGCGTGGGCGCCCACGAAAGCACGTTGGGCGCAACCTGCTTCGTCATCGCGGTAAAACCGGGGTCGATGTTCTTTTCGCCGCCGCCGTTCATGCGCGCGAGCATCACGAGTGTGTGCAGACCGTAGGTGTTCGTGATGGGCGGCACGCCGAGCTTGCCCTTCACATGCGGGTCTTCCAGCACCTTCCACGAATCCGGCGCGGGCAGGCCCAGCTTCTTGAACGCCTGTTCGTTGTAGCCGATGCCCGTTGCCACCATGCCGACGCCCACCGCCGTCGCGCCAAGGCGTGCGAGCGGATAGAGGTCTTTCATGACAGGCGCGTCTTCCACCTTCGCGCACAGGCCGAGTTGCATGGCCTGGTACATGGGGCCGTCGTCCATCACGGCGACGTTGATCTGCTGGTGGCCCTTTTGCGCCTGCAATTTCGCGAGCGTGTCGCTGGAATTGCCCGCGACGTAGACGATCTTCACGTCATGCGCTTTCTCGAACGGCGGAATGATCTTCTGGCGATAGAGCTGCTCGTTGGAGCCGCCGACGTTCGCGACGTACAGCGTGGTTTCAGCCTGCGCGGCAAGCGTCGTGGCGAAGACGCCCGCGACGGCCAGCGCGGCGGCAAGCACGTGCGGCATTGAAAGGGAACGCTGGCGCAACGCTTTCTTCATGACGACGATCTCCATTCGTATGTGGGTAGCGGTGGTTCGGCTGTGTGCCTCACGCCGATGCATCGAAGTCTCGCGCGCTGCAAGCCATATCGTCCAATACGAATAAAATACCGACCTATACCGGGTTGATATACCCTAGGGTTTGTCCCGACGCAGGCGAATACGGGCGTGCGGTCGCACGGAAACAGGAGAACCAACGTTGAATCTCAAGCACATCGAGGCGTTTCGGGCAGTGATGGTGGCAGGGTCGATGACCGCGGCGGCCAAGGCGCTCTTCACCTCGCAGCCGAACGTGAGCCGCCTGATTTCGCAACTGGAACGCGAGACCGGGCTCACGCTGTTTCAGCGCACGGGCGTGCGGCTCATTCCGACGAGCGAGGGCACCGCGTTCTTTCGCGAAGTGGAGCGTGCATACGTGGGCCTGCAAGGGCTCACGAATGCGGCGACGCAGATCCGCAACCTGGGCACGGGGCGCCTGCGCATTGCGGCCATGCCCTCAGCGGGGCTCACGCTCGTGCCGCATGCCATCAAGCGGTTTCAGAAGCTTTATCCCGAAGTCACCGTGTCGCTGCATGTGAACACGTCGGGCACCGTGAATCACTGGACCGCCTCGCAGTTCTGCGACCTGGGCGTAGCGGTCTACATCAGCGAAGCATCGAACTGCGAAGTGGAGCCGCTTTCGAAAGTGCCCGCACTGTGCGTGCTGCCCGCCCACCACCGGCTCGCGAAGAAGGCCGTGATTCGCCCCGCGGACCTGCAAGGCGAGTCGTTCATTTCGCTATGCCAGGGGGACGGCACGCGCACGCAGATGGACGAGGTGTTTCTGCGTGCGGGCGTGGAACGGGTGCTCGCCATCGAGGCGCAGTACACCGCGATCTGTTGCGAGCTGGTGCGCTGCGGACTGGGCGTGACGCTCGCGCACCCCATCGTGGCGCGCGACTTCGCGGGGCCCGACATCGCGATTCGTCCGTTCTCGCCCGCGGTGCTGTTTCCCACCTATCTGCTGTTTCCGCCGAACCGTCCGCGCGACAGGCTGGCCTCCGCATTCGTCGAGGTGCTGCGCGAGTTGCACGAGGAATTGCTGGATGAAATGAAGGCGAAGGTAGCGGAAGACCGCGCGGGTCAGCCGCGCGGCAGCGGCAGTGATAACCGCAGTAACGACCGCAGCAACGACCGCAGCGGCAGCCGTACGCTTAAATCGACGCCCGCGCGGCGTCTGCGGTCCGCGGGCTGAGTGCTGCCGCCAGCTACAGCGGATGCGCGCTGCCCGCCTGGGCCAGCAGCGAAACAGCGGCGGCATCAGGCAGGCCGTTGGAATCGATGGCGCCCGCCTTCGCGAGCGCATCGAGGTCGCTATCCACGCCAGGCTGCCCCACGACGAACGGCGTTGTGAGAAACGACGGCTGCGCAAGCGTCACGGCGTAGCGCTGCTGAAGGTTCGCGACCACGGCGGACTGCGCCGCCAGCACGTTGGTCCCGTTCGAAAGCGCCTGCTGGAAGTGCGTATTGTTCGGCAAGCTGGCGACAAGACCGCTCACCGATGTGCCGAGTTGCGCCGCGAGGTAGACGAGCATGAGCTCGGTCTCCGGCGTCGTGTTGATCGTGCCGCCTGCGAAGACCACCGAATGCAGCGTCGTGCCGGCCGAGCTTGCGGCCAGAATGCAGGGAAGCGAGGCATTGAACGTGACGCTGTAACGCCCGCCGCTGTCCGATGTGGTGGAGGCGGAACCGTCCGCGCAACCGAAACTCAACACGGCGCCGGCGAGCGCCCGGCCCGTCGCGGCCGTGCCCGAAACGCCGACGCTCGGCAGCGGGCCTGTGCCGCCGCCGCAGCTGTCCATGCCGAAGCACGCCGTGCCGTTGCATGAGGCGAGCGAGACGGACGTAACGAGAGCAGCCGCGGACAACGCCGCGGCGAGAGGTCGAACTAAACGGACGTCTCGAGCATTCATGGCTGCCTGTCCTCAGGAGAAGAACCCGCGTGCCGGATGCCAGATACGGACCGGCGGTGTTCCTGATTTTAGGCGCCATGCGGGGTGTGTGGTGCATGGCCTGGGTGGCGCGCCACGCGCTTCTCTGACGAAACACGGCGTGGCGCGCGGTCGCGGCTCAATGGTGCAGGAAGAGCGACGGCGTGCTGGTGGTCGTGGAGGATGCGGCGGCCACGCCGGATTGCGCGCTACCCGCCGCCATGCCGCCCATCGACTGCATGGCGAGCGTGCTGTCGTCCTGCGCGGCCACCTTCGCTTCGGCGGCCTGGATGTCGGACGGGTAGTGCACGTCGTTGTTGCCCGGCCGATAGCCGGCCTTTTCCACCTGAATCAGGTCGGCACGCACTTCGGCACGCGTGACGGGCGCATTCGCGGTCTGCGCGAAAGCAAGGACGGGCGCGCTCAGGGCGCAGGAGAGCAGCAGGGCACGGATCAGGGTCTTCATGGTATTCACCTCCGGGAGCATAGCGGCCGTGTCCACCATGGACCGGCCTTCGGGCTCTCCACGCTGTGGTCGGTGAAGAGTTGTACCCATTCTGGTGTTCCCGCACTGTCCAGAAGCTGACCCGTGGATTACAAGTTTGTTATCTAAATCGGCGTGGGGTCGGGTGCGGCTGCGCCGTCATGCCTGCGTCTGCACTGCCTGCTTCCACACCGCTACGCCCTCAGGCTCGACCACCACCCGGCAAGGCGCCTGCTCCACGAGCGCCGTCTCGCCCGCCGCGAAATCGAACGACACGCCCTCCACTTCCACGCGCGCGAAGCGCTCGCCGTTGCGCAGTTCGACGGATTCCACCCGCGCGTCGAACCCACGCGGCCCTTCTTCGAGTCGCACGGCGTGCGACGCCACACGCCACATCACGTGCTCGCCCACCGCGATGGATCGGTCCGACGTTTCGATGGCGAGCCGTTCGTTCACCTCGATCACGCCCGGCGCACGCATCACGCCGCTGCCCACGTTGCGCAGCCCCAGCAGGTCCGCCACGCGCATGTTCGCCGGCCGGCTGAAGACGTGCTCCACCGTGCCCGCCTGGAGCACGCGGCCACGTTCCAGCACGAGCACTTCGTCGGCGAGCAGCGCGGCCTCGTCGGGGTCGTGCGTGACGATCACCGTGACCGCCGAGAGCTCGCGCTGCAACTCGCGCAGCGACCGCTGCAAGCGGCGGCGACGCGGCGTATCCAGCGCGGAGAACGGTTCGTCGAACAGCAGCACGTGACTGTGGCGCGTCAAGGCGCGCGCAAGCGCCACGCGCTGGCGCTGCCCGAACGAGAGTTGATGCGGCAGCCTGCCGAGCAGCGTGGCAAGGCCGAGATGCTCGACCCAGTAGCGCGCACCCACGGCATCGGCATCCACGGGAAAGGCCAGTTGCGCCGCCACCGTCATGTGCGGGAAGAGCCCGTAATCCTGCGGCATGTACCCCACCTGACGACGCTCCGGCGGCAAGGCGCCGAGGTCGCGTTCGCCCAGTTGTACGCTGCCCGCTTCGTTGTGTTCGAGGCCCGCAATGAGGCGCAGCGTGAGCGACTTGCCGGAGCCCGAAGGCCCGATGATCGCGAGGCGGCGCGTCGTGGGCGCCCAGTGGACGTCGAGGCTGAACGGGCCGAGATGCTTCGTGAGACTCAACGTCAGATTCATCGGCAGACGCTGCGCCGCCGCGTCCGCCACGGAACACGCCGGCGCGAATGCCGCCTCGTCGCCGTTCGCGGGCCGCGCCAGGGTCTTCGTATCGCGCACGCCGCGGCTGTACACGGAGAGCATGGCGCACGCCACGGCGATCACGAGCGTGGGCAGCAGCAGCGGCATCATCGCGGGCAAGCCCTGTCCACCGAAGACGACGTAGGTGTACACGGGCAGCGAGTACGGGTGATACGCGACCATCACCGTCGCGCCGAATTCGCCGAACGCGCGCAGCCAGGCCAGCGCGAGCCCCGCCCGAATCGCGGGCCACGCCACAGGCAGCGCCACGCGAAAAAAGCGACTGCCCGCGCGGTGCCCCAGCGTGGCCGCGACGTCTTCGAACACAGGGTCGATGGACGCGAACGCCGAGCGCGCCGCCACGATCAGAAACGGCGCGGCCACGAACGTTTCGGCGAGCACGATGCCCGCGAACGAATCGGTGAGCACGCCGTTCGTCAGGCGGCCAATCCAGCTATACGGGCCGAGCAGAAACAACAGCAGCACGCCGCTCGTGAGCGGCGGCAACGCCAGCGGCAACTGCACGACGAAGCCGAGCAGCGCCATGCCGCGCGACGACGAACGCGCAAGCCAGTAACCAAGCGGCACGCCGCCCACCAGAATGACGAGCGCCGCCACGCTCGCGCTCGCAGCCGACACGCCTACCGCGGACCACGTCGCCCGCCAGTCCACGCCGGCCCAGTCCGCGTGCCCGATCTGCGGCACGCTCGCCACGAACGGCGCGCACAGATAGACCGCGAGCAGGATGGCGAGCGCGAAGAGCGGCCGCCCTGCCGTGCGCTTCATTGGGCGGCGTCGATGACGGCCTGCACCGAAGACGGCATGGCCTGCACGTTGCCGACCACCTTCGGGCGGATCACGTCGACGCCATGCTCGTGCAGCAGCGCGCGGCCCTGCGCGCTCAAGAGGAAGTTGACGAAGCGCGTGGCGCCCGCCTGGTTCGGCGCGTCGGACAGAATGGTGAGCGTGTAGCTCGCCTTGATCTGCAATTCAGGCGCCGGGTGCACCGCGGGAATCTTGAGGTCAGAGGTCTCGGTCGAATAGAAGAAGCCGGCATCGAGCTGGCCCGATTGCAGCCGGCCCACCAGGGTCTCTTCGGGCAGCACCTGATTGGGGTTCTCGGGCGCGCCGAGCGTCTTTTCGACGAGGTCGGGCTGGCCATACAGCTGCGCGGCCTTCGTCATGAGTTCAACCGTGAACGCGCCCTTGGGGTCGAGCTTCGGGTCCGTGCGGCCAATGCGGATGCCCGGCTCCTGCAACACCTGGTCCCAGCGCTTCGACTTGAAGGCCGCGGCAAAGCGGCTCTGCGGGTTGTAGCCGACGAGCAGCGGCGACTCCGCGAAGTTCACGTACCAGCTCACGTGGTCGCCGTTGGCCGCGCCCGTCAGGCTCGCGTTGACCTTCGGGCTCGCGCTGATGAACACGTCGCCGCGCCGCAGCTTGCCGCGAATTTCGTTGGCGATCTTGTTCGACCCCGCCGCGTAGCCGCGAAAGCGCAAGCCGGTTTCCTTTTCGAACGCGGGACCGACGCTGCGCTCCATGAGATTGACGAGCGAGCCCGCGTAGAGAACGTTGACGGTTCCCTCGTCGGCCGCCCGGGCGCTCTTTGGCGCCACGAGACCCAACATTGAACTCAACAACACGCCGCAAACAACGAGCTTGCGCAACATGGCCTTCCCCGTACCGTTATAGAGAGCGATATATTACGACGCTTCCACATTCTGTCGCGCCTTCTGTCGCGCCTTCTGTCGCGCCTTCTGTCGCGCATTCCGTGCGCGCCCCGGCCCGCCTTGCCCGTCGCCCGGACGGTCGATCATGCCGCTACTGACGCAGATCAAGGGTCAAAAGTCAGACAAGGCAAAAATTCAGTTGCGCCGCCCGCTGTTGCGCTCGATCGAATCTGTCCATCGGCAATGACCCGGTCATGACACTACCCCTGCACACCGCCCCCGAAACGCCGCACGTGACCCGCCAACGGTCAGGCGCGCTGTCGCGCCGGGCCGCGGCATCGGCCGTGGCCAGCACGCTTGCCACTGTGTTTTCCCCCGCGCTTTCCACCTCATTTGCCACCACACTAGCCGCCGCGCTAACCGTCGCACTCGCGGCCTGCTCGCTCGCGCCGCATTACGAACGTCCCGCCCCGCCGGTGCCCGCAGCCTGGCCCGCCGACACGTCGGCCCTGGCTGCGTCGTCCCCGGGCGGCTCGTCGGTGAATCAGATCAGCTGGCGCGACTACTTTCCCGACCCGCAGCTGCAGGCCTTGATCGACGAGGCGCTCACGCACAACCGCGACCTGCGCGTGGCCGTGCAGCGCGTGGAGGAAGCCCGCGCGAGCTACGGCATCCAGCGCGCGGACCAGTTTCCGACCGTCAACGCCGGCGCGACCTATGGCCGCTTTCGCGCGCCCACGGGCTTTCTTGCGGGCATGGGCGGCAGTTCGTCGATAACGGGCAGCTTCTACAGCCTGAGCGTCATGGAAAGCAGCTGGGAGCTGGACCTGTGGGGCCGCGTGCGCAATCTCAAAGACGCGGCGCTGGAAAACTTCCTCGCGAGCGACGCCTCGCGCCGCGCCGTCACCGTGAGCCTGATCGCCCAGGTGGCCGACGCCTACCTCGCCCTGCGCGAATACGACGAACGCATCACGCTGGCGCGCGAAACCATGACGAGCCGCCAGGAGTCGCTGCGCATTGTCCGCCGCCGCTTCGAAACCGGCGCCGTGGCGCGGCTCGATCTCACGCAGGCGGAAATTCTGCTGCAACAGGCCGAAACGCTCGACGCCCAGCTCGAACAGGCACGCGCTACCGAGGCCCACGCGCTCGACCTGCTGCTCGGCGCGCCCGCGCAGTTGTCGCCGGCCACCGCGCCGTTGAACGACGCCAGCGTGCGGCCCGACCTGGGCGCCGGGCTGCCGTCCGATCTGCTCGAAAACCGGCCCGACATCGCCGCCGCCGAACATCAGCTGCGCGCGGCCAACGCGAACATCGGCGCGGCGCGCGCGGCGTTCTTTCCGCGCATCACGCTCACGAGTTCCTACGGCACCACGAGCACCGGCCTGCACGACCTGTTCAGCTCGGCCAACGGCGCGTGGCTGTTCCTGCCGAATCTCTCGGTGCCCATCTTCGATGCGGGCCGCAACCGCAGCAACCTCGCGCTCGCGAAGGCGCGCGAGCAGGAGGCGGTGGCGCAATACGAAAAGAGCATCCAGGCCGCGTTTCGCGACGTGGCCGACGCGCTTTCCGCACGCGACTGGCTCGAGCAGCAAACCCGCATTGCGCGCGCCACGCTCGCCTCGCAGAGCGAGCGGGCGCGGCTCGTGAAGCTGCGTTACGACACGGGCGCTACGCCCTTCCTCGAAGTGCTCGACGCGCAGCGCGACCTGCTCGCCGCGCAGCAGCAGCTCGTGCAGACGCGCCGCGCGCTGCTGGCGAGCCGCGTCGCCTTGTTCGCGGCGCTGGGCGGCGGCGTGCCGGCCGGCGCAGATTCCAATCAAGAGGGTTCCACGCCATGAAGCTTCAACCGAGGAAACTGCTGCCCGCCGCCGCACTCGTGCTGATCGCGGCCACGGCCGGCTATTACGCGTGGACGCGTCTACACGACGCCGGCCCCGGCGACGGCTTCGCGAGCGGCAACGGCCGCATCGAAGCCACGCAGATCGACGTGGCCACCAAGCTGGCCGGCCGCGTGGAGAGCATCTTCGTGCAGGAGGGCGACTTCGTGAAAGCGGGCCAGCCGCTCGCGAAGATGGACGTGAACGTGCTCGACGCCCAGCTCGACGAGGCGCAGGCCAAGCAGCGCGGCGCGGTGAACAGCGCGGCGAGCGTCGAGCAACTGATCGCACAACGCGAAAGCGACGTGGCGGCCGCCCAGGCCGTGGTCGCGCAGCGCGAAGCGGAACTCGATGCCGCGCAACGCAAGCTGGCGCGCTCCGAAACGCTCTCGCGCGAAGGGGCATCGTCCATGCAGGAACTCGACGACGACCGTGCCCGCATGCGCAGCGCCGACGCCACGGTGCGTGCCGCGAAGGCGCAGGTGGCCGCCGCGAAGGCCGCCGTGGACGCCACGCGCGCACAACTGGTGGCAGCACACTCCGACGTGGCCGCCGCGCAAGCCACAGTGGCCCGCGTGAACGCCGACATCGACGACAGCCAGCTCACGGCACCGCGCGACGGCCGCGTGCAGTACCGCGTCGCGGAGCCGGGCGAAGTGCTCGCGGCAGGCGGTACCGTGCTCAACATGGTGGACCTCTCCGACGTCTACATGACCTTCTTCCTGCCCGAAACCGTGGCGGGCAAGGTGGCGATGGGCGCCGAAGTGCGCCTGATTCTGGACGCCGCGCCGGGCTGGGTCATACCCGCTACCGTCACGTTCGTCGCGAGCACGGCGCAGTTCACGCCGAAAACCGTGGAAACCACGAGCGAGCGCGAAAAGCTGATGTTTCGCGTGAAGGCGCAGATCAGCCGCACGCTGCTGCTCAAGCATCTCGAACTCGTGAAGACCGGCGTGCCCGGCGTGGCGTGGGTCAAGATCGACCAGAAGGCCGCGTGGCCCGCGAAGCTTGCGGTCAACGTGCCGCAGTAAGGCCGGCTCATGAGCGTTCTCTCGCCCACGCCCGTTGGCGCCGCGCAGGCGGCTTGCGTCGCAAGCCTCACCGACGTCTCGCTCACCTACGGCGACGTGCGGGCGCTCGACGCGGTCAGCGTGGAGATTCCCGCGGGCTGCATGGTCGGGCTGATCGGGCCGGACGGCGTGGGCAAGTCGAGCCTGCTCGCGCTGATCGCGGGCGCGCATGCCATCCAGACCGGGCACGTCACCGTGCTGGGCGGCGATATGGCCGACGTGCACCACCGGCGCACCAGTTGCCCGCGCATCGCCTACATGCCGCAGGGGCTGGGCAAGAACCTCTACCCCACGCTTTCCGTATTCGAGAACGCGGACTTCTTCGGCCGGCTGTTCGGTCACCGGCGTGCGGACCGCGAGCGGCGCATTCGCGACCTCCTGCAAAGCACCGGCCTCGCGCCGTTTGCCGACCGTCCCGCGGGCAAGCTCTCGGGCGGCATGAAGCAGAAGCTGAGCCTGTGCTGCGCGCTGATCCACGACCCCGATCTGCTCATTCTCGACGAGCCCACCACGGGCGTGGACCCGCTCTCGCGCCGCCAGTTCTGGGACCTGATCGACGAGATCCGCCGCGCGCGGCCCGGCATGAGCGTGATGGTGGCCACCGCCTACATGGAAGAAGCCGCGCGCTTCGACTGGCTGATGGCGATGGACGCAGGCCGCGTGCTGGCCACGGGCAGCCCGGCTGCGCTGCTGGAGCGCACGGGCACCGCGACGCTCGACGCCGCCTTCATCGCGCTCTTGCCCGAAGAGAAACGCCGGGGCCATCACGCCATTCAGATCCCGCCGCGCGATCCGTCGAAAGAGGCCGACATCGCGATCGAAGCCGACGACCTCACCATGCGCTTCGGCAACTTCGTGGCCGTGGACCATGTGAGCTTTCGCATTGCGCGCGGCGAGATCTTCGGCTTTCTGGGCTCGAACGGTTGCGGCAAGACCACCACGATGAAGATGCTCACGGGCCTGCTCGCGCAGAGCGAAGGCCACGCCACGCTGTTCGGCCGCACCGTGGACGCGGGCGACATCGACGTGCGCCGGCGCGTGGGCTACATGTCGCAATCGTTCTCGCTCTATACCGAACTCACGGTCAGACAGAACCTGGACCTTCACGCGCGCCTTTTCAGGCTGCCGCGCGAGGCCATTGCGGCGCGCATCGAAGAAGTGGTGCAGCGTTTCGATCTGGCGAGCGTGCTCGACGAACTGCCCGACGCGCTGCCGCTCGGCATCCGCCAGCGCCTTTCGCTCGGCGTCGCGATGATCCATTCGCCGGAGATGCTGATTCTCGACGAGCCCACGTCGGGCGTGGACCCTGTCGCGCGCGACGCGCTGTGGCAGATCCTCATCGACCTCGCGCGCAAGGACAACGTGACCATCTTCATCTCCACGCACTTCATGAACGAGGCGGAACGCTGCGACCGCATCTCGCTCATGCATGCGGGCAAGGTGCTGGTGAGCGACGCGCCCGCGAACATCGTGGCGAGCCGTAACGCACCGACACTGGAAGAAGCGTTCATCCGCTATTTGCAGGACGCCATGGGCAACGAGCCGCCGCCGGCGCCGCTGCCGCCGCCCGAACCCGAAGCGGAATTGCCGCGCGGACTCGAACGCATCGCGGCGTCCCGCCCCGACAGCACGTTCGACATTCGCCGCATGGCGAGCTTCGCGCGGCGCGAGACGCTGGAACTGCTGCGCGATCCCATTCGGCTCACGACCGCGCTGCTGGGCAGCGTCATCCTCATGTTCGTGATGGCCTACGGCGTGAATCTCGACGTCGACAATCTTTCGTTCGCGGTGCTGGACCGCGACCAGACGGTGGGGAGCCAGAACTACGTACTCAACATCGAAGGCTCGCGCTACTTCGTGGAGAAGCCGCCCATCAAGGACTACGCCGACATGGACCGCCGCATGCGCAGCGGCGACGTCAGCCTCGCCATCGAGATTCCGCCCAACTTCGCGCGCGACGCCGAGCGCGGCCGCCCCGTGCAGATCGCCGCGTGGATAGACGGCGCCATGGCGCAGCGGGCCGAAACCATTCGCGGCTACGTGCAAAGCCTGCACTCGGAATGGCTCGAGGCGCAGATGCGCGAGCGGCTCGGCAAGCAGGCCATGCCAGGGCAATACCAGCTGGAAATCCGCTACCGCTACAACCCGGGCGTGGAAAGCCTCGTGGCTATGGCCCCGGCGATGATTCCGCTGCTGCTCATGCTGATTCCGGCGATGCTCGCGGCCTTGAGCGTGGTGCGCGAAAAGGAACTGGGCTCCATCGTCAATTTCTACGTGACGCCCGCCACCTCGCTCGAATTTCTGCTCGGCAAGCAGGCGCCCTACGTCGCGCTCGCGATGATCAGCGCCATGCTCTTGTGGTTCGTCACGCTCACGGTGTTCCAGGTGCCGTTCAAGGGCAGCCTGCTCATGTTCATGCTGGGGTCGCTGCTCTACGTGACGGCCTCCACGGGCATCGGCATCTTCATCTCGTCGTTCATCAGCAGCCAGGTGGCGGCCGTGTTCGGCACCACCATCCTCACGCTCGTGCCCGCCGTGAACTTCTGCGGCATCATCAACCCGGTCTCGGCCATGCAGGGCTCCGCCGCGCTGGTGGGTACCGTGTTCCCCACCACGTATTTCGTAACGATTGCGCGTGGCACGTTTTCCAAAGGGCTCGGCATCGAAGTGCTGGGCGGCTCGCTCGTGCCCATCGCGATTGCGGTCGTGGTGGTGCTCTCCGCCAGCGCGCTGCTGCTGAAAAAACAGGCCCGCTGACATGCGCCTCGCCAACATCCTGCAACTCGGCATCAAGGAACTGCGCGGCCTCGCACGCGACCCCGTGCTGGTCGTGCTGATCATCTACTCGTTCACGCTCTCGGTCTATGCGGAGGCCACCGCGATTCCCGACGTGCTGAACAACGCGGCCATCGGCATCGTGGACGAAGACCAGTCGCCGCTTTCGGAGCGCATCGGCGGCGCGTTCTACCCGCCCTACTTCACGCCGCCCTCGATGATCACGCCGCCGGAGATGGACCGCCGCATGGACATCGGCGCGGACACCTTCGCGCTGGACATTCCGCCCAACTTCCAGCGCGACCTGCTGGCGGGCCGCTCGCCCACCATCCAGCTCAACGTGGACGCCACGCGCATGACGCAGGCGTTCAGCGGCAGCGGCTACGTGCAGAACATCGTGCACGGCGAGATTACGGAGTTCATGCAGCGGTATCGGTCCGCGGCGCCGCCGCCTGTCGATCTGAACGTGCGCGTGCGGTTCAATCCGAACCTCACGCACCTGTGGTTCGGGTCAGTGACGAGCATCATCGACGCCATCACCATGCTCGCCGTCATTCTCACCGGCGCCGCGCTGATCCGCGAGCGCGAGCACGGCACCATCGAGCATCTGCTCGTCATGCCCGTTACGCCCATCGAAATCATGTTGAGCAAGATCGCCGCGATGGGGCTGGTGGTGCTCGTGGTGTCGAGCCTGTCGATGCTGTTCGTCGTGGAAGGCATCCTCAAGGTGCCCATCGAAGGATCGCGCTGGCTTTTCATGGCGGGCGCCGCGCTCGACCTCTTCGCCACCACGGCGATGGGCATTGCGCTCGCCACCGCGGTCGAATCGATGCCGCAGTTCGCGCTGCTCGTGATCCTGATTCTCGTGCCGCTTCAGGTGCTTTCGGGCAGCGTCACGCCGCGCGAGAGCATGCCGCAGATCATCCAGACCATCATGCTCGCGGCACCGAACACGCACTTCGTGATCCTCGCGCAGTCCATCCTCTTTCGCGGCGCGGGGTTCAGTGCGGTGTGGCCTCAGTTTCTCGCGCTCGCGGGCATCGGGCTCGCCATGTTTGCGCTGGCGTTGCGGCAGTTCCGCGGCTTTCTGAAGTAAGCGCTCGGAGCGCGGTGCTTGCGAACGCTCAAGCCGGGCTTCAGGCGGGCTTGAGGGCCACGATGTCGCGCCTGGGCGGCGCGCCGAACATGCGCGAATATTCGCGGCTGAACTGCGAGGGGCTTTCGTAGCCCACGCGATACGCGGCCGCTTCCGCGTTGACCGCGCCGTTCACCATCAGATGACGCGCTTCGAGCAGACGAAGCTGCTTCTGGTACTGCAGCGGTGTCATAGACGTCAACGCCTTGAACTGCCGATGAAACGCCGACGGGCTCATTTGCGCCACGGCCGCCAGGTCTTCGATGCGCAGCGTTTCCGAAAACTGGTTCCGCAGCACGTGGATCGCGTTCACCACCCTTTCCGCATGGCTGTTGGCGAGCACGACCTTTGCCACTTCGTTGCCGTGCGGCCCCACGAGCAGCCAATAGCAGATCTCGCGCACGATGAGCGGCGCGATGACGGGAATCGCCTTCGGCGTGTCGAGCAGGCGTACGAGACGCAGTACACAGTCGGCGAGCGGGCCGTCGAAGTCGGTCACGAACACGCCGTGGCCCACGTTGCCCTGCGCCACGAGCGGCGTGGGCGGGGTGTCCAGGCAGGCCAGCACGTCGCGCATCACGGCCGGATCGAATTCGATGGCAAGGCCCAGGTAAGGCTCGGCGGGGCTCGCCTTCACCACGCGGCTCAACGCCGGCATTTCGACACTCACGACGAGTGCCTGCCCCGCGCCGTATGCGTAGTGCCGGCCGCCGAACGTGGTGCGCTTGGCGCCCTGCGCCACGACGCAAAGCGCCGGCTGGATGATGTGGTGCGACGGGTGCCGCTCGTGGTCCGAGCGCAGCAGGATCAGGCCATCGACGGCCGTGGCGAACGGGCTGGCCTTGCCGGGCAGTTGAGCGTCGGTCTGGCGCTTGAGGAGTTCGGCGAGGGGTTGGGACATGGCTGAAACCTCGGAGGGGGCCTTCGGGCAGGCATTGGGACGCATGTTACTGCGGAGCCGGGCGGCTCGCAGGCGCCTGATCGTCATCGGGCAGGATCAGGCAAGAACGCGGCGAGTTCCGGCATTCGGCTGGCGGCCGCTGCGTCCTATGCTGGCGCCTTTCCAGCCAGACGAGGAGTGCAGCATGCCAGCAGGACCATCGAATCCCGCCGCCCCGAAAATCGCCATCGTCACGGGAGGCAGCCGCGGCATCGGGCGCAGCACCGTGCTCCAGCTTGCCCGCCGCGGCGTGCCGTCCATCTTCACGTACCGCGCCAATCGGGCCGAAGCGGACAAGGTCGTGGCACTCGCCGCCGAGGCGGGTCAGCAGGCCATCGCGCTGCCGCTCGATACGGGCGACGTCGCGAGCTTCGACGCGTTCGTGGGCCAGGTTCGCGCCGCGCTCGGCCAGTTGAGCGCGCAGCGCTTCGACTACCTCGTGAACAACGCGGGCACGTCGCACCACGCGCCCTTCGCCGAAGTGACCGAGGACGCGCTGGACAGCCTCTACCACGTCCATTTCAAGGGCGTGTTCTTTCTCACGCAAAAGCTGCTGCCGCTCATCAACGACGGCGGGCGCATCGTGAACGTCTCGTCCGGGCTCACGCGCGTCAGCTATCCGGGCAGCGCGTCGTATGCGTCGATGAAAGGCGCGGTCGAAGTGCTCACGCGTTATCTCGCGAAAGAACTGGGCCCGCGTCGCATCGCCGTGAACGTGGTGGCGCCGGGCGCGGTCGCCACGGACTTCAGCGGCGGCATGGTGCGCGACAACCCCGAGGTCAACAAGTTTGTCTCCGACATGACGGCGCTAGGTCGTCCCGGCTTGCCCGACGACATCGGCCTTGCCATCGCGTCGCTGCTCTCGGAAGACCAGCGCTGGGTGAACGCGCAGCGCATCGAGGTATCGGGCGGCATGGCGCTCTAAAGCACTGCCGGGCATTCCCCGGAGGGCGCCACGCTTCGTGTATAAAGGGGCAACCCTGAACACGCGGAGACTGCCGTGGCGACCACCCCACCTTCCCACACCCCGCCCACCGAAGAAGGCCCGGGGACCGATGCCCGGCGCCGCACACGGCGCTGGGCCATCGGCGGCGGCATCGCGCTGTTGATCGTCGTGCTGCTCGCGCTCTGGCGTCCCTGGCACGGCAAGGCGGACCTGCACGCGTTGAACGAGCTGGGATTCTTCACGGGCGGATGCAGCGAGAACGGCGGTCCGGCCAGTTCGCCCGACGGCGAATGCCTCTCGCTGCGCGCAAAACCGGGTCTGTCGGCAGCTCAGGTGGCCGCCGCGCTGCCGCAGCTTGCGAAGATCGATAGCAAGCTGGACCTGAGCCTCGCGAATACCGGGCTCGACAGCGTGGACGGGCTCACCGCGCTGCCGAACCTCGAAGCGCTCGACCTCTCCGGCACCGCTGTCTGGAACCTCGATCCGCTCAAGGACATGCGCTCGCTCAAGCGGCTCGTGCTCCACCGCACGAACGTCGAGAACATCGATGCGCTCAAGGCGCTGACCGGCCTGCAATCGCTGAATCTCTGGGACACGCGCGTGGCGAACCTCGGCGCGCTGAAAAACCTGACCGACCTGCGGCAACTCGATCTGCGCGACACCCAGGTACGCGACCTCGACGCGCTCGCGAGCCTCACCCAACTCGATACGCTCAAGCTGGGCGGCGCGCGCAACGTCCGCAACATCGAACCGCTCGCCGGACTCACCGCGCTCAAGACGCTCGACCTCAACGAAACGCAGGTGGAAAGCATTCGCGCGTTGAAGAAGCTGCACGACCTCCAGGCGCTTTATCTCGCGAACACGCCGGTACGCGACATCGACGCGGTGAGCGGCATGCCTGCGCTGAAAACGCTGGTGCTGGACGGTTCTAAGGTGGACAACATCGACGCGGTGCACGGCCTCGCGCAGCTCGACACGTTCGTGCTGGCGCGCACGCCGGTCACGAAGATCGACGCGCTCGCGGGGCTCACGAGCCTGCAGCGCCTCAACCTGGCCGACACCGAAGTGGAGAACATCGACGCGCTGAAAGGCCTCACGGGCCTGCAGGACCTGAACCTCTTTCGCACCGAGGTGCGCAACGTGGATGCGCTGAAGAACCTGCACGGCCTGCAGGAGCTTTATCTGGCCAATACGCCGGTGGAGGATGTGGATGCGCTCAAGGGTTTGACGAACCTGCGCGAACTCGTGCTGTACGGCACGAAGGCGACCAACGTCGACGCGCTGAAGGCAGCGTTGCCGAACACGCGCGTGGTGTGGTGACGGTTGGCACGGGATACCGGCGCGACCGCATCTCAAACCGCATCTCAACGCAAACAACAGAGGAAATCAGCATGCCGAACATCGAACAAGCATTGCAGGCGCACGGCCTGTACCTGCCCGCTCCCATCCACCTTCCCGAAGGCGTCAAGCTGCCGTTCGCCTTCGCACGCGTGGTGGGCAGCCGCGTATTCATTTCGGGGCATGGGCCGCAAAACCCCGACGGCTCGCTCGCCGCGCCGCTCGGCAAAGTGGGCCGCGATCTGACGGTCGAGCAAGGTTATGCCGCGGCGAAGCTCACGGCGCTTTCGATTCTCGCCAGTCTCAAGCGAACCATCGGCGACCTCGATCGCGTCGTGGCATGGGGCCGCGTGTTCGGCATGGTGAATTCGGCGGCGGGCTTCAACAGCCAGCCCGCCGTCATCAATGGATTCTCCGACCTGATACTCGATCTCTACGGCCCCGACCGCGGAATGCATGCGCGCAGCGCGGTGGGCATGGCGGAACTGCCCTTCAATATTCCCGTGGAAATCGAGGCGGAAGTGGAGATCGCGTAAGCGCCTTCGTTACGTGCGCGCCGCCCGTTCCGGAGCGGCGCGCCTTGTCGGCATCACCGCTGTCGGCATCACAGATCGGTGAACACGGCTTCAGCCGCCACGCGCGACTTCGGCAGCTTGCGGTTGAAATCCGCTTCGGCGCTGTAGCCAAGGCCGACCACCACCACGCTCGTAAAGCCCTTCTCGTGCAGGCCCAGTTCCTGGTCGAGAACCTGCGCGTCGAAGCCTTCCATCGGGCATGCGTTCACTTCCAGCGTGGCGGCGCCCAGCAGCAGCGAGCCGAGCGCGAGGTAGACCTGTTTTTCCATCCAGTGCTGCGCGTCCTTCAACTGGTAACGGTGCAGGTCTACGTACGACTGACGCGTCTTCTGTTGCCCCGCCCGTGCGTCCGGCGCGACGAAGCGTCCGTCGTGCTCTTCCTGGCCAAGCACGGCATTCAAATGCGCGTCGCTCATTTCGGTCCGCGCGCAGAGCACCACGACGTGCGACGCGTTGAGAATCTTCGCCTCGTTGTACGAGTAGCCGCCCTGCGCGGCTTTGGCGATGCGCGCCTTGCCGGCGTCAGTCGAGGCCATCACGAAATGCCACGGCTGCGAGTTCACCGACGAGGGGCTAAAGCGCAGCAGTTCGCGCAACTGCGCGATGGTCTCGTCGGGGATCTTGCGCGTGGCGTCGAAGGCCTTCGTGGAGTGACGCGTTCTGGCGTAATGGGCGATGTTCATTTGTTGTTCCTTGCTAAGAGGCTTGAAGTAAAAGCTGCGGGAAATAAGGGATAAAGAAGGCCTAGAACCCTTCGAGTACGATCTTGCCGCGCGCGCGGTTCGTCTCGATCAGCGCGTGCGCGCGGCGCAGGTTCGCGGCGTTGATGGGGCCGAGCGTTTCGTTGAGCGTGGTGCGCAACACGCCCGAATCGATCAGCGACGCCACGCGATTCAGAATCTCGTGCTGGCGAACCTGGTCCTTCGTGGAAAACATGGAGCGCGTGTACATCAGCTCCCAGTGCAGCGACACGCTCTTCGCCTTGAGCTTGCGGAAATCGAACAGTTCGGGGTCGTCGATCAGGCCCACGCGGCCCTGCGGAAGAATGGCTTCGACGATCTGGTCGAAGTGGCGATCGGTCTGGTTGAGGCTCGCAATCAGATCCACGCCCGGAAAACCGATGCGCTTGAGTTCCTCGGCGAGCGGCTTCGTGTGGTCGATCACGTGATGGGCGCCCAGGTCCGTGACCCACTGCACCGTTTCGGGCCGCGACGCCGTGCCGATCACGGTGAGCCCCGTGAGCTTGCGGGCAAGCTGCACGAGGATGGAGCCCACGCCGCCGGCCGCGCCGATCACGAGCAGCGTCTGCGCCGGCCCGGCCGCTGCATTGGCCGCTGCATTGGCCGCTGCGTTGGCCGCTACATTAACCGCTGCTTCAGCCTCTCCCTCAGGCACGCCGAGCCGATCGAACAGAAGCTCCCAGGCAGTGAGCGACGTGAGCGGCAGCGCGGCGGCCTCGGCAAAGTTCAGCGTCTGCGGCATGCGGCCCACCAGACGTTCGTCCACGAGATGCAACTCGCTGTTCGTGCCCGGCCGCAGCAGTGAACCCGCATACCAGACGCGCTCGCCCGGCTTGAAGAGCGTCACGTCGGAACCCACTGCGCGCACCACGCCGCTTGCGTCCCAGCCCAGCACCTTCGGCTGGCCCGGCTCCGGCGCCTTGCCGGCGCGCACCTTCACATCGACGGGATTCACCGAGACGGCGTGCACCTCCACCAGCAGATCGTGCGGGCCCGGCTGCGGGTCGGGCAATTCGAGATCGACGAGCGATTCGGGATCGCTGATCGGCAGGTTGCGGTAATAACCCATCGCTTTCATCGTTGCACTCCGTTTCAAAAGGTCGGCGCGGTGCGGGCAGCCCGCCGCGCTTACGCGTGCGGGCTTGTCACCGGTTCAAGTGGTTCGCGTGGTTCAAGCGGTTCGAAATGGAACAGCTCCGGGTCCGCCGCGAAGTGTGGCCAGAGCACTTGCAGGAACGGACGGAAATCGGCGTGCAGCAGAAACGCGCTGTGGGCGTCGATGCTGTCCCACTCGATTTCGAGCACATAGCAGCTGCGGTCTTCGCATTGCGGGCCGAAGCGATGGCCGAGATAACCGCGCTTGCGCACGAGAAATCCGCTTGCCTCGCGCCATGCCGTTTCGAACGACACAGCCTTGTCTGCCCTCAACTGAAAACGCGCAATCGCGATGACCATGCCTGCTCCTGCCAGGCGAACCCCTCGCCTCGGACCAGATCATCGGCCATGACGCGCGCTTCACCCAGTGGAGAGTCGCGATATCAGTTTCAAAGAATCGTTGAAAGTGGCGCGGCGGTCACGTTCAGGCCAGCCCGCGTTCAGCCCGCGCTCAGCCTGCCGTCAGGTTCGGCTCAGTTGGCCGTCAGGCAGCCGTCAACCGGCGTACGACGCAATGCGCTCCAGCAGAAAGTCGCGCAGCGCGTTAACGGTGGGCGAGAGCATCGTGCGATGCGCGCACACCAGGTGAAGCGGCGCGCTCTCGCCGTCGAAGCCGGGCAGCGCCGCTTCCAGCGCGCCGGATTCGAGGTCTTTCAGCACGTCGAGCCGCGATTTGTAGGCAATGCCCAGGCCCGCCAGCGCCCAGCGCCGCACGAGTTCGCCGTCGTCCGAACTGCGGTTGCCGTTCACGGTGACGACAGTCGGCTCGCCATTCCTGAAGAAGGTCCAGCGGTCGTGCAGGCGATCGCTCAGCGTGAAGCGCAGGCAGTTGTGCCGAGCCAGGTCGGCGGGCGTGGCGGGATGCCCGTGGCGCGCGAAATAGGCCGGCGAGGCGCACAGCACGCGCCGGTTCTCGGGCGCGAGCGGCAGCGCGACGAGCGTGGAGTCTTCGGGCACGCCGTAGCGGATCGCGAGGTCGATGGGCGTGCGGAACATGTCGGCCACGTGGTCGCCGATACGAACCTGCAGCGACACAGCCGGGTACTGCGCCTGAAAGGCGTCGAGCCAGCCGGCGAGCACATGGCGGCCAAGGTCCGACGGCACGGAAAGCGACACCGTGCCGCCGATCATCTTGCGACCATGCGCCACGGCATTGCGGCCCGCCTCCACCTGCTCGATGACGTTGCGCGCGTACTCGATGTAGCGCTCGCCGTCGGGCGTGAGGCGCAGGCTCCGCGTGGAACGGGCGAGCAGCCGCGTGCCGAGCTCCGTTTCGAGCCGCTTGAGCCCGGCGCTCGCCACGGCGGGCGCGAGGTCGAGCTGGCGCGCCGCGGCCGAAAGGCTGCCGTTGTCCGCAGCCGTGAGAAAGATGAGAAGGTCTTCGAGTCTGATCATGTCCGCTTGCGCCGCCGGTTCGGGCTCTTGCATGGTGCACACGGGTGGGCGCCGTGCGCGGAGCCTGCAAGAGCGCGAGGCGGCAGCGGCATGGCGCCGCCGCGTCGCGAACGCATCATACAAGTGCGTCGCGAAACGCGCAGCGGGCGGACCTGTGCCGAATCTGCCGAGTGTGCCGAATCTGCCGAACGTGCTTTAAGCCGCCCCTCCGACGCGGAAGAACGACACCGCGCGCGTCAACTGCGCGCCCTGATTTTCCAGCGACTGCGAAGCCGCGGCCGCCTCTTCCACGAGCGCGGCGTTCTGCTGCGTGACCTGGTCCATCTGCGAGATGGCCTGGCTCACCTGGTCGATGCCGCGGCTCTGTTCGCCCGAAGCCGCGGCGATTTCGCCCATGATGTCGTTCACGCGCGCCACGGCCTGGGTGACTTCGGCCATCGTCTCGCCGGCCTGGCCCGCGAGCGCCGCGCCCTCCTGCACCTTCTGCACCGAAGCGCCGATGAGATCCTTGATTTCCTTCGCCGCGCTCGACGAACGCTGCGCGAGGCTTCGCACTTCGCTCGCCACGACGGCAAAGCCGCGCCCCTGCTCGCCGGCACGCGCAGCTTCCACCGCCGCGTTCAACGCAAGAATGTTGGTCTGGAACGCGATGCCTTCGATGATGCCGGTAATCTCCGCCACCTTCGACGAACTCGAGCTGATGTCGGCCATCGTTCCCACCACCTGCCCCACCACCTCGCTGCCCTTCTGCGCCACGCCGGACGCATTGGTGGACAGCGCGCTCGCCTGCTGGGCGTTCTCGGCGTTCTGCTTCACGGTGGACGTCAGCTGCTCCATGCTCGCCGCCGTTTCCTGCAGCGACGAAGCCTGTTGCTCCGTGCGCGAAGACAGGTCCTGATTGCCCGAGGCGATCTGGCTTGCGCCCGTGGCAATGCCATCCGCAGCCATGCGCACTTCGCCGATCAGCTTTGTGAGGCTCGCCTGCATCTCGCCCATCGACGCGAGCACGCTGCCGCGCGGCGCCGAGGCCGCACCGTTCACCGGGCTCAGGTCGCCAGCCGCGACGCGCCGCGTCACGTCGCCCAGCACGTCGGGCTCCGCGCCCAATGCGCGCGTGAGGCTGCGCGTAATGAGCAGGCCGGCCGCCACCGCGAGCACGACGGTCAGGAAGCAAACGCCGATCAGCAGCGCAGACTGCCGATTGTACTGGTTCTCGGCTTCAGTCACGCGCTCCTCGGAACGCGACTTCGTATAGTCCGCGAATGCGTCCGTAGCCTTGACGAGTTGCGCGAGCAAGGGCCGGCAGCGCTCGTTCAGGGCCGCGACGGCTTCGTCGTGTTTGCCGTTCAACGCGAGATTGACGATGTCGACCGCAACCGGGCCGTACTGACTCTCCACGCGGGTGATTTCATCTGCGAGGCTCTTTGCCTTGTCGGTCGCATCGCCGCTCGCCGCGATCAGATCGTTCAACTGTTTCAGGCTGCTCTGCACGTCTTGTTGAGCCTGCGCTTCGGCGGCCTTCTCGGTGTCGATGTCGGCGGGCTTCGTGACGAGTGCGAGATTGCGGGCCGCGATAGCGCGCCGGTCCACGGCCTGCCGGATCTGCGCGGCGGCCAGCGCCCGCGCGTTCACGCCACGCACGTATTGCGCGAAATTGTTGTTCGAGTCTCGTAAGGCATTGAGCGAAAAGCCGGAGACGAGCAATACGAGGCCCACCAGCACGCTGAAGGCAGTTGCGAGTTTCGCCCGCACGGTCATGCGATTCCAGTTCATCAAGTTTCCCTTTGTCGTTACTAACGTCAGATCTGAACAGCGGACGGCTCTAGTCACGGGTGGCCGCTTCCTATCTGTTATCGACAAAGATTCCGAACCGTTTAGTAAAAAAATCACGCAATCGTTTGCGTGGGAAAACTAAATGATGAAACGCAACGTGCCCGCGCTGACTTTGCTCTTTTCGTATGAACTGAATTCGCGGAACGGTGAAGTTTTGCGGCAACTGAACGACGTGCCGCACACACAGTGCGGCACGCCGACTACCCGAACTACCCATTAAATTTTCTTCGCCGCATCTCTTCTCGACATTCGTCAGAACAGATGCTTGACGCCCACCATGGCGCCCAGCTGCCCCATGCCCGCGCCCGGCGTCGTACCCGCACCGCCGCCGCTCACGGCGTACTTCGCCTTCGCGCTGTTCCACAGATACGAGGTCTGCGCATAAACCGCGGTGCGCTTCGAAAGCGAATACGTGGTGCGCAGCGTAGCCATCGTGGCGCGCGTGTCGTGGGCGGCGTTGACGATGCGGTAGCCTTCGCCGTCGACGGTCAGGAACGGCGTGACGGCATACGAGGCGCCAAGGAAGAACAGGTTGGAATGCGCGCCCGGGGCCGCGGCCGAATCGGTGCTCACATGCCGGCCAACCCAGCCCGCGCCGATGCGTACGCCCGCCACGTTCGCGTAGGCACTCACGTGCGCACGGGCGTCCTTGTCGGCGCTGCTCGTGAAGGCCACGGGCGCCACGCCGTCGAAGAAGTTGGCGGCGGCGCCGGTGCCGCCGCGCTGTTCCTCATAGGAAGCGGCAGCGCCGAACCACGCGCCGTCGTACTTGAGCATCACGGACCAGTCGCGGCACTGCACCGCCTGACCCGGCACCTGGCCCGCGCACGTGCCCTGCCCCGGCGAATTGCCCGTGCCGGCGCCGTCGCGTCCGAACGAATAGCCCGCGCCCAGCGTGACGCCCTTGTACGAGCCGATGTAGGTGACCGCGTTGTCCGCGCGTCCGTTGGGCACATAGGCGTCGAACGAGCCGAGGCCGTAGATGTCCGGCCCGATGATGTCCGCGCCTTGCAGTGCGAGGTAGGTCATCATGTACTGGCGGCCGAAAGCGAGCGTGCCGTAGCTGTTGCGCAGACCCACCCAGGCTTGCCGGCCGAACAGGCGTCCGCCCTGGCCCAGATCGCCGCCGCGCACGTTGAAGCCGCTTTCCAGCGTGAAGACTGCCTGGAGTCCGCCACCCAGGTCTTCGGTGCCGCGCAGTCCCCAGCGCGACGGCATCTCGCCCGTTACACCGGGCATGCGCACCACGTGATCGCCGGCCGCGTTCGCGTGCGAAACGAATTCGACGCCCGTATCGATGATGCCGTACAGCGTGACGCTCGACTGCGCATGCACCGTCGTCGTTGCAGCAAGCGCGCAGCAAGCCCCTGCGCCCAGCAGACCGTTGAGTCTTTTCATGTTGATGTGTCTCCAATCCTGATTGATGTCGCGCTCTGGTGGCGCGTGCGAGGTTGCTTCTTTAGTTGCTTCTTTAGTTGCTTCTTTAGTTGCTTCTTTAGTTGCTTCTTTAGTTGCTTCTTTAGTTGCTTCTTTAGTTGCTTCTTTAGTTGCGTCTTTAGTTGCTTCGGTAGTTGCGTCTTTGGTTGCGCCTGGAATGACCTGCGAAAGCGTTGCCGACGAGCGCGAACGTGGCTGCGTATCAATCGCGTGCCTGCGGGCGACGAATGAGCAGCAACGCCGCCACGGCCGCCACCAGCGTGACAGGAATGCTCGCGCCGATCACCACCGTGGCGCTCTTGCCCGCCGCGAGCAGCGTAGCCGCCGCGAGCGGTCCGACGACCGACCCGAGCCGGCCCACCGCGACCGCCGCGCCCACGCCGGTGCCGCGCATCACGGTGGGGTAATACATGGCGGCCAGTGCATAGAGCACCGACTGCCCGCCGACGATGAACATGCCCGCCGCAAACGCCGCTGCCGAAAGCATGGCGAGGTCGGGCGCAGCGGCAAGCGCCGCGAGCGAAAGCACGATGCCGAGGTACATGCCGCCCACCACACGCGTGGGCCGCATACGGTCCAGCGACATGCCGATGCCGAGCGCGCCCAGCGCGCCGCCCACGTTGAAGAAGATCTGCACGATGCCGATCTGCGGACGGCCAAGCCCGCGTGCGGCCATCAGCGAGGGCAGCCAGTTGAGCAGGAAGTACAGCACGATGAGCGTGCAGAAGTAGCTGATCCACAGCGCGAGCGTGGGGCCCGTGCGCTCGCCGCCGAACAGCGTGTGCGTCACGCCGGGGCGCTCCATGCCCGACGTCGATGCATCGAGGAACGCGCGCGACTCCGGCAGCAGACCGATAAGCAGCGGCACGAGCAGCAGCGGCCCGGCACCGCCCACGTAGAAGATGTGCCGCCACTCGGTATCGCCCGCCAGCAGCACGCCGATCACGGATGCAATCACGCCGCCGAGCGGAATGCCGCAATACATGGTGGCCACGGCGCTGCTGCGCAGCCGCGGTTCCACGGCTTCGGACGAAAGCGCGATCAGGTTCGGCAGCGCACCGCCCAGCCCCAGGCCGGTCAGCGCCCGCACGACCACAAGCATCGGGAAACTCGACACCTGCGCGGTGGCGATGGAGAGCAAGCCGAACAGGCACGCGGAAATGATGAGCACACGCTTGCGGCCGATGCGGTCGGCAAACCGTCCGCCCAGCATCGCGCCGGGCAGCAGACCGAAGGTGCCGGCGCTGAACGCGAGACCCATCTGCGCAACCGTGAGCCCGAATTCGTGCGCCATGCGCGGCGCGGCCACGCCCACCGACTGCAGGTCCAATCCTTCGAGCAGGGCCAGGGCGAAGCACAGGCCGAGCGTGGTCGCCGGCGTGCTTCTCTGCGCAACGTAAGTGTTCATCTCGTCTCCTAAGGCCGCGTGCTGCGCTGGTGGGTGCACGGGCGAATATCGTTCTCGTAACAGCGGGTGCCGGCTGCTCGCTGATGGCGGCGACGCGGGTATTGCCACCGCAACCCAAAGTATCAGGAAGCCTGATTAAGCAACCGAAAAAAAGTCCGCCTCAATGAAGGGCCGCCTTCACGCTTCGGACGACACCTTCATGCAACGAGGGGACGGGATGATTTAATAACAGGCTACCTGAGATTTCAAGGGCGGCGGCGCCGGTGTTAACCCGCAAGACCCCCTGAAAAACGCGGCAAAAAGAGAAGTGACAGCGGAGGAAAGATCAATCGCGCAGGTTGCGCGCGAACGTCTCCATGGTGCGCTGGATCTGGGCCACGTCTTCGGCGCCGAGATCGCCCAGCATGCGGCGCTCCAGCGGACGCAGCACCTGCTCGCACTCGCGCAGCATGGCCGACCCGGCATCGGTGAGGCTCAGCAGGATCACGCGCCCATGGTTCGGATCGGCCTCGCGCGTAACGAACCCGCGGCTCGCCATCACGCTCATGACCTCGTTCGCCGACTGCGGTGTGATGAACGACCGCACGGCGAGTTGCGCGTTGGAAAGCGCGCCGCGCGCCTCGAGCACCGAAAGCGCCGTGTATTGCGCGAGCGTGATGCCGAGCGGCGCGAGCGCTTCGGTCATCTGGCGGCGCAGCAGCCGGTCCAGGTTGCCGATGACGTAGGTGAGCCGTTGCGGCGGCCGTGTCTTCGGCTTCGTCGCGGCGGACCGTGCGGGGTTCTTCGTGCCCTTCGTGTTTCCGGCGCTTGCCGGCTTGGCGGATGTCGAACTCATGGATGGACCGGAATGGAAATCGCGGGCCATCTTACCTCACGGGCGCGGGGCGGCGGCATGGGTGTAATCGCGGCGTCGAGTCGCGCGGTTGAGCACGGCAGGAGCACGTCGGGTGCGCGGAGAAAACCTTTCTGTATACAGGAAAGATGAATTCTCGCACCCATCCTTCTCGTTTACCCGGGATTTAGCGGATTCACTCTTGATTCACTTGCGTCGCTGTATACAATTAGCACCAATCGATTCCTTTCACGACGCAGAACATGGCGATTACCGACGACCCCGCGCTCGACAACAAGGCCGCCACGACCTCGCAGACCGTGCGCGCGCTGCTGGGTCTGCGCGAACTCGTGCTGGGCGGCGAACTCACTCCGGGCGAGCGCATCTCCGAACTGTGGGTGGTGGAGCGGCTGGGCGTGTCGCGCACGCCGGTTCGCGCGGCGCTGATCCGCCTTCAGGAAGAAGGGCTCATCGAACCGATTCTCACGGGCGGCTTCGCCGTGCGCGCCTTTTCCGAAGCCGAGATACGCGACGCCATCGAACTGCGCGGCACGCTCGAAGGACTCGCCGCGCGGCTCGCCGCCGAACGCGGCGTGTCCGCCGCAATGCTGCGCGAGCTGCATGACTGTGTTGACGAGATCGATACGCTCCTGGTCGGCAAGCTGACCGACACTACGTTCTCGCACTACGTGGACGCCAACATGCGTTTTCATCGCCTGCTCGGCAAAGCCGCGGGCAGTGAAGTCGTGGCGCGGCAGATCGAGAAGGTCGCCACGCTGCCGTTTGCCTCCGCGAGTGCGTTCGTGATCGTGCAGTCGCTCGACCCGCGCGCGCGAGAGACGCTCGTGGTCGCGCAATCGCAGCACCGCGCCGTACTGGATGCCATCGAACAGCGCCAGGGCGCGCGCGCCGAGGCGCTGATGCGCGAGCACTCGCAGATCGCCCACGAGAACCTGAAGCGCGTGCTCGACAACCAGCGCGCGATGACGAAGCTCACGGGCGGCAACCTGATTCGACGCGACGCGGGCTAAGCCCATTTCGCGTCTATTTCGCGCCTGCGCCTGTCGGATCTGACTCATGAATGACCCGCGGGTCACCCAGCTTACGGCGTGAGAACACGCCGAGGAGGAGACGAATGTTTCTGAAAGACACGTGGTATGTCGCCTGTACGCCGGATGAAATCGACGGCAAACCGCTCGGCCGGCAGATCTGCGGCGAACGTATGGTGTTTTTTCGCGACGCGAGCGGTGCGATCGCCGCGCTCGAAGACTTCTGTCCGCATCGCGGCGCACCGCTCTCGCTCGGGACGGTGCGCAACGGCCAGCTCGTCTGCGGCTATCACGGCCTCACGATGGGCGCCGAGGGCAAGTGCGTGAGCATGCCGTGCCAACGCGTAGGCGGCATTCCCGCGGTTCGCCGCTACCCCGCTGTCGAACGCTACGGTTTCATCTGGGTCTGGCCCGGCGACGCGGACAAGGCCGACCCGGCCTCCATTCATCGCCTCGAATGGGCCGGGCATCCCGATTGGGCCTACGGCGGCGGCCTGTACCACGTGAAATGCGACTACCGCCTCATGATCGACAACCTCATGGACCTCACGCACGAAACCTATGTGCACGCCACGAGCATCGGGCAGCCCGAGATCGAGGAAGCGCCGCCCGCAACGAAGGTGAACGGCGATACGGTCACGACGAGCCGCTTCATGCACGGCATCCTGCCGCCGCCGTTCTGGGCGGCCGCATTGCGCGCCAAAAGCATGGCCGACAACGTGCCGTGCGACCGCTGGCAGATCTGCCACTTCACGCCGCCCAGCCACGTGATGATCGAAGTGGGCGTCGCGCACGCGGGCAAGGGCGGCTACGAAGCGGACGCGAGCGACAAGGCATCGAGCATCGTCGTCGATTTCATCACGCCGGAAACCGGGACTTCGATCTGGTACTTCTGGGGCATGGCGCGCAGTTTCGCCGTACACGATGCCGCGCTCACCGATAGCCTGCGCACGGGCCAGGGCAAGATCTTCGCGGAAGACCTGGAGATGCTCGAAGCACAGCAGCGCAATCTGCTGGCGTGGCCGGACCGTCCGCTTCTGAAGCTCAACATCGACGCGGGCGGCGTGCAGTCGCGACGTGTGCTCGACCGGCTGATCGACGAAGAGCGGGCCGCGAGCGCTCAAGTCGCCTGACTTCGCTTCGGTTCGCCTTAGTTCGCCCAGGTTCATCGCAGCACCGCCGCACTATTCACGATTCGATGCACCACCGCCTCGCGCGAACGCACTCGTGTGTTCGCGCGGCGGCCTCTGCTTGCCCCGGAAAAACGCCTATGAAGGTCACGCTCACCCGCAAACTCGCCGTCGCCACGGACATCTGTCTCTTCGAACTCGCACCCGCCCAGGGCACGACGCTGCCGCCCTTCACGGCGGGCGCGCACATCGACGTCCACATCGGCGGCGTCGTTCGCCAGTATTCGCTGTGCAACAGTCCCACGGAGCGCGACGTGTACCGCATCGGCGTGCTGCGCGAGCCGGCTTCGCGCGGCGGCTCCGTTGCCATGCATGCCTGCGTGCCGGGCACGACGCTCGAGATCAGCGAGCCGCGCAATCACTTTCCGCTCGAGGCGCAGGCCACGCACAGCATCCTGCTGGCAGGCGGCATCGGCATCACGCCGCTCATGAGCATGGCCGCGCATCTGCACGAAACGGGCGGCCCGTTCGAGTTGCATTACTGCTCGCGCGAGCCGCAGCGCGCCGCGTTTCTCGACCGGTTGGAGACGCCGCCGTTCCGGCATCGCGCGCAGTGCTATTTCGATAGCGATTCCTCGGGCAAGCGTATCGACTTCGCGCAGGTGCTTGCGGGCCCTGAGCCCGGCAAGCACCTGTACGTGTGCGGGCCCGCGGGCTTTATCGAGGCCGTGCTCGCGGCTGCCGCACAGGCAGGCTGGGCGAGCGGCAACGTGCATCGCGAATACTTCGCTGCCGGGCCGACAAGCTCGGCGGCTGGCGCTGCGGGCAATGACGGTCCCTTCCAGGTCTCGCTGGCAAGCTCCGGGCGCGTGGTGGATGTACCGGCGGGCACGTCGATCGTGGAAGCATTGCGGGGATGCGGCGTCGAGGTGCCCGTCTCGTGCGAGCAAGGCGTGTGCGGCACCTGCCTCACGCGCGTGCTGTCCGGCACGCCCGATCACCGCGACGTCTATCTCACGGATGAAGAACGCGCGGCCAACGATCAAATGCTGCCGTGCTGTTCGCGCGCGCTCACGCCGATGTTGGTGCTGGACCTTTGAGGTTCTTTGAGGTTCTTTGAGGCCATGCACGGGCAGAAGATGACGATGCGCTGAACGCGCGGCCTCGCGTTCAGCGCGTATTCAGCGCAACACGTCAGCGCTATCCGGCATTAAACAACGTACGCTGCAGCGGGTAACGCCGCCTTGCATCCCGCCTCGACGAGCGCGAGACGATGCGCAAACGCGGCAAGCGGATAGTCGAAGAAATATGCGCCGGTTGCCTGCTTTTCTGCGTAGAACGGATCGGCGCCGCCGGCTGCAGCCGCGCCGCTCGCCACACCCGCCGCACCCGCCGCACTCACGATACGCAGCGTGCGCGCCCACGCGAACGCGAGCAGAAGCCAGCCGAGCAGCGCGAGATAGTCGCTTGCCACGCGGTACGGTAGCTCGGTGTCGTCCTTGCCCGCGCGTATCAGGTCGCGCGTCACACACTCCACGTCTGCGCACAGCGTGTCGAGCCGCTCGCCCGCCGAGGCCGTGCGGGTATCCGCCGTGTCCACGCTCTCGCGGCAGCGCGACGCTTCCGCGCGTAGATGAGCCAGCAATATCTGCAAGCCCTCGCCGCGATCGGTCATGACCTTGCGCGCGAGCAGGTCGATGGCCTGAACCTCGTTGGTGCCTTCGTACAGCATCGATACGCGGCTGTCCCGCACGGTCTGTTCGATGCCGTATTCGTGGATGTAGCCGTAGCCGCCGAACACCTGCAATGCGTTCGACGCCCCGGCAAACCCGTTCTCCGTGAAGAACGCCTTCGTGATGGGCGTCAGCAGCGAAGCGAGCGTTGCAGCCTCCTGCCGGGCCGCGGCATCGGGATGATGCGCGGCCACGTCGAGCCAATGCCCTGCCCAGTAGCCGATGGCGCGCTCGCCTTCCACGATGGCGCGACCGTCGAGCAGCAGGCGCCGTATCGCAGGATGCGATGCGATGAGCGCCGAAGCACGCGCATCGGCAGCCGAAGACGAAGCCACCGCCCGCCCCTGCACGCGTTCGAGCGCATACGCCGACGCCCGCTGCCACGCGCTCTGCGCATGCCCCACGCCCTGCATCGCGACCTGCAGGCGCGCCGCGTTCATCATCACGAACATCGAGGCGAGCCCGCGATGCGGCTCGCCCACCAGCCAGCCCAGCGCGTTTTCGAACGCCATCGTGCAGGTGGGGCTCGCCTTGAGCCCCATCTTCTTTTCGATGCCTTCGCACAGCACGCCGTTGCGTTCGCGGCCCGCGAGCGTATCGATCCACTTCGGCACGACGAAGAGCGAAAGCCCTTTCGTGCCCGGCGGCGCATCGGGCAAGCGGGCGAGCACGAGATGCACGATGTTCTCCGTCATGTCGTGCTCGCCGCCGGTGATGAAAATCTTCGTGCCGCTGAGACGATAGCCGTCGCCCGAAACGTCGGGCACGGCGCGGGTGCGCAACAGGCCAAGGTCGCTGCCCGCCTGCGGCTCGGTCAGGCACATCGTGGTGAGCCATTCGCCGCTCGCTACCTTCGACAGGAAGTCGCGCCGCACGCGTTCGGAGCCGTGCGCCTGAAGGCACGCGGTGGCACCGTGCGTGAGACCGGGCGACATGAGCCACGCGTGGTTCGCGGCCGCCAGCATTTCCTGCAACGCGACGTCGAGCAGTTGAGGCAGGCCCTGGCCGCCGCAATCGGCATCGAGCGCGAGCGTGGGCCAGCCGGCCTCCACGTATTCGCCGTAGGCCTCGGCAAAACCCGACGGCATGGCGACCTCGCCGTTATCGAAGCGGCAGCCTTCCAGGTCGCCGCTCGCGTTGAGCGGCGCGATGCGTTCGTGAACGAAGCGCGCCGCTTCATCCAGCACCTGCTGGGCCGTGGAAAGATCGAGATCGGTCCATTGCGGCACCGTGCGCCACAGCGATGGCGCATCGAGCCACTCGCCAATCACGAAATTCATGTCGCGCAGCGGCGCGCGGTAATCGAGACTCATCGTGCAGACCTTTGCTCAGAGTCAGAGGCGTGCAGCCTGGTTGGCGAGGATCACGCCAGCGTCGGTCGCATCCGTCCCATACATCGCTTCGACCTGCGCCGCCCGCTGCGTGAGCACGGCGCGCTGGTTGATCGAGCCTTTGTCCGTAATCTCGCCAAGATCGAGGGAAGGCGGCACGTCGAGCAGCAGCATGCGCGTGACGAACGTCGCGCTGCCCGTTGCGCTGCGATTGAGGTGTTCCAGCAGATCCGCGAAGAACGCGCGCACGGCGGGCGCCGCCAGCACGGCGCGCGCATCCGCGTCGGGCGGCAAAGCCGCAAGGCGCCGGCAGTCGTCGAGACGCGGGAAGATCATCGCGCCCACGTCGTCGCGATTCATGCCCGTGATGACGGCGTCCTGCACGTAGGGTGCGCCCGTCGACACGATGCGTGCCCGCATGGGTCCCACGCTCACGAACGTGCCCGACGAAAGCTTGAAGTCCTCCGCAATGCGGCCGTCGAACATCATGCCGATCTCGGGATGCTCGGGGTCCACGAAGCGCACAGCGTCGCCGGTGCGGTAGTAGCCTTCTTCATCGAACACGTTGTGCTGTTCGGCCTGCGTGGCGCGCCAGTAGCCGGCCATGACGTGCGGGCCGCGAAAGCGCGCCTCCAGCTTGCCGTCCACGGGCACGAACTTCGCCTCGCAACCGTGCGCCGGCAGCCCGATATATCCCGCGCCCGAATGCGGCCCGGTGGTGAACATGCACGAGGGCGACGTCTCCGTCATGCCGAGCCCGGCCATGATGCGGATGCGTTCGCCGCAATACTGCTGCGTCACGCGTTCGAGCCGGTCCCACGCAGCCTGCGAGAGCCCCGCGCCCGCGAAGAAATACATCTTCACGCGCGAGAAGAACGTGGCGCGCAACTGCGCGTCTTGTTCGAGCGCGATGGTCAGTTCTTCCCAACCCTTCGGTACGTTGAAGTAGACCGTGGGCGCGACTTCGCGCAGATTGCGCAGCGTCTCGTCGAACTTGCCGGCCACGGGCTTGCCGTCGTCGATGTAGAGCGTGCCGCCGTTATAGAGCACGATGCCCACGTTGTGACTGCCGCCGAACGTGTGGTTCCACGGCAGCCAGTCCACCAGCACGGGCGGCTCCAGACCGAATTGCGGGAACGTCTCCAGCAGCATCTGCTGGTTGCTGCACAGCATGCGGTGCGTGGTGGGCACCGCTTTCGGCAGTCGCGTGGAGCCGGACGTGAAGAGAAATTTCGCGATGGTGTCGGCGGTGAGCGAGGACTGCACGGCGTCCACGGTGGCGGGCACCGTATCGAGCAGCGACGAAAGATGCGTCACGCCTTGCATGCCGGCGGGCGCGGAGGCGACCACGCGCTCCACGTCAGGCGGCACCACGGCGTCGAAGGCGCGCGCGAACGCGGCGCCGTCGGACGCGAACACGAGGCCCGGCGTCAGCAGTTCGAACGCATGCCGCAACTTGCCGAAGTCGCTCGACACGAGCGAATACGCGGGCGAAATGGGCGCATGCGGAATGCCGGCCCACATCGCGCCGAACGCCATCTGCAGATGTTCGAGGTCGTTGCCCGAGAGAATGGCCACCGGCCGTTGCGCGGAAAGACCGCGGTCGAGCAGCGCCTGGCCGATGGCCCGCGCGCGCGCCAGCATCTGCGCGTAGGTGATGCCGATCCACTGACCGTCGGCGCCGCGCCGTGCCACCAGCAAGCGGTCGGGATGGCGCGCGGCGCCGCTCGCGAGCCGGTCGGTAAGGCAGCGCGGATAGTCGCCGAGCGGCGCGTCCGCGCGCACGTACCAGCAGCCGTCGCGCGTTTCGATGCGCGGCGGCGTGGAACCGATCGCGACTGACCGGTACGGCACGTCCGCCAACGGCTGCGGGCCGCCGGCGCCTGTGCCCAAAGGGCTTGCATACGCATCCAAGGCGTGTCTCCTGTCTGCATGCCGGCCGGTGCGCTCACGTGCCGGCATGCAGATTCGTCGTGTTGTTATGTTCGTGGGTGCAGACGGGTACGGTCTGCCTGACCGGGTCTGCCTGACCGGGTCTGCCCGACCAGGTCTGGTCCGAACCGGTCGGAACGAGGCGGCCCGTTCAGATCGGATAGTGACGCGGGCCGGTCTGAACGGTGATCCAGCGCAGGTCCGTGAATTCCGCCACGGACGCCTTGCTGCCGAACCGTCCGTATCCGCTTGCCTTCACGCCGCCGAACGGCATCTGCGCCTCGTCGTGCACCGTCGGGCCGTTGATGTGGCAGATACCCGACTCGATGCGCTTCGCCACCTGCATCGCGCGCGCGATGTCGCGGCTGAACACCGCGGCCGAGAGACCGTACTCGCTGTCGTTCGCGACGGCGAGCGCTTCGTCGTCGCCGTCCACGCGCTGCACCGTGACAACCGGCCCGAACGATTCGTCCGCGTAGAGCTTCATGGCAGGCGTCATGCCGTCCACGATAACAGGCTGCATCACCGCGCCCGTCACCTCGCAGCCCAGCGGCAGCGCGGCGCCGTGGGCGCGTGCGTCTTCCACGAGCGCCTTGATACGCTGCGCCGCGCCCACGCTCTCCAGCGTGCCGAGCACGACGCCCGGCGCGGCAGGGTCGCCGGCCTTCAGCGTGCGCGCCTTCGCCACGAGCTTCTCGACGAAAGCGTCCGCCACCTTGCGGTCGACAATCACCCGCTCCGTGGACATGCAGATCTGCCCCTGGTTGAAGAACGCACCGAAGGCGACGGCCTGCACGGCGGCGTCGAGGTCGGCGTCGTCGAGCACGAGCACCGGCGCCTTGCCGCCCAGTTCGAGCAGCGCAGGCTTCAGATTACGCGCCGAAAGTTCGGCCACGATGCGGCCCACGCGCGTGGAGCCCGTGAAGTTCACGCGCTTCACGGCAGGATTCGCGATCAGACGTTCAACGATGGCGGGCGCGTCCGCGGCAGCATGGGTAACCACGTTCACAACGCCATCGCCCAGACCCGCATCGTGCAGCACGCTGCCGATCAGGCGATGCACGCCGGGACAGCCCTCGGAGGCCTTCAGCACCACCGTGTTGCCACACGCGAGCGGCATGGCGAGTGCGCGCGTGCCGAGAATCACGGGCGCATTCCACGGCGCCATGCCGAGCACTACGCCGCAGGGCTGGCGCACGGCCATGGCGAGACTGCCGGGCACGTCGGAGGGAATCACGGCGCCGTCGATCTGCGTCGTCATGGCCGCGGCCTCGCGCAGCATGTTGGCCGCGAGCATCACGTTGAAGCCGTACCAGTTCGGCATGGCGCCTGTTTCAGCGGTGCCGATGGCAATGAAGTCGGCGGCGCGGGCGTCCATCAGGTCGGCCGCAGCGGCAAGCCGCTTGCGGCGCTCAGTGGGCCCGAGCGTAGACCACGCCGGGAAGGCGCGCGCGGCGGCGGCCACTGCGGCGTCCGCATCGGCCAGCGTGGCGGCCGCTGCGCGCGACACCGGCTGCCCGCTCGCCGGACCGATCCGCTCGAACGTTCCATGGTCCGACGCGCCGCGCGACACGCCGTCGATCAACAAGCTCACCTCGTGCATTTCGATGTCTCCGCTCAGGTCTCGTCTGCTCTGGTCTTGTCCGGTTGCGTCCGGTATGGCGTCTTAGCGCCGGTAGCTTTGCAGGCCGGGCTTGATGCTCTTGTCGTCGAGGAACTGCTTGAGGCCCTGCGCACGGCCGCCTTCGGGGTCGCGGTAATTGGCCTGATCGAGCTTGGCGTACAGGTAGTCTTCGTTCTGCTCCCACGTGAGTTCGCGGCAGCGCTTGAAGCCATGCTTCGCGTTACGCAGCACCACGGGATTCTTGTCGAGCAGCTTCGCGGCCAGCGCGCGCACTTCTTCGCGCAGTTCCGCGCGCGGCACGCTCTTGTTCACGAGGCCCATTTGCGCCGCCTGCTGGCCCGTGAAGGTTTCGCCCGTCATGATGTAGTAGAGCGCCTGGCGGTGCCCCACCGTATCGGCCATGGCCTTGCTGACGAGGTTGCCCGGCGGGATGCCCCAGTTGATTTCCGAGAGGCCGAACACCGCTTCGTCCGCGGCGATGGCGAGGTCGCAGGCCACGAGCGGCGAGAACCCGCCGCCGAAACACCAGCCGTTCACCATCGCGATGGTGGGCTTCGAATACATGCGCAGCAGTTGCCACTGCCAGCGGCTCGCGTCGCGGCGAATCTTTTCCTGAAGAATTTCAGGACCGGCATCCACTTCGCGGAAGTATTCCTTCAGGTCCATGCCGGCCGTCCACGCGTCGCCCTCTCCCGTCAGCACGAGCACCTGGGCTTCCGGGTCCAGCTCCACCGTCTCCAGCACGTTGGTCATCTCGGAATTGAGCGTGGGGCTCATTGCGTTGCGCTTTTCCGGCCGGTTCAGCGTCACCCACGCGATGCCGCCCTCTACCACCACCTTGACCGTGCTCCAGCGACCTTCGTAACTCATCGTTTCTCTCCATGAACAATGCCGCGATTGCGACTTGCCACCAATTTACTATCAGGCTACCTGATATGTAAAGCGCCATCGACGCGCCTTGGGACAAACCCCTAATCGGGTGCGAACCCTCCGTTCGCTGCGTCATGGAAGCGTCGGCAAGGACGCAAAACGAAACGCCCCGGCAAAGCGGGGCGCAAGGCGTATGGGAAGTGTTTTGTACGTGTGCGGAAAAGCTTAGGGCGCGCTGGGCGGGCCTCAACCAGGCATCAACCAGACATCAACCCGGCATCAAGCGAATCTCAAAACAGCCGTCACGCCACAACGCGCTCCGCGAAAACGGGAATCTTGATGCGCACGTCCTGCGCGATACGCAGGAGCGCGGCGGCCGCGTCGATTACGCGGTGTGCCCCGAGCGTCGAAAGACAGTCGCTGCGGCTCGCGAGGTTGCGCTCGCAACCCTCCTGCTCGCACGGCACGCAGCCGCCGTTGCCCTGAATCAGCCACACGTTGCCTCTTTGCGCAGAGCCGACGAAGGTCCACGGCGTGGAACCTGTCCAGCCCTTCGGCCAGGGGCCCCAGCGCATCGGGTTCGAGGGGCCAAAGAGCGCGATGGTGGGCACCCCGGTCGCCGCGGCCACGTGCGTCGTGGAAGTATCCGGGCCGACGAACAGGCTCGCATGGCGGATCACTTCCGCCGTCGCACCGAAGCTCAGTTTGCCGACGAGATCGATCACCTCGACGCCCGCGTGGCTTGCCACTTCGTTCGCGTACGAGACTTCCTCGGCGTCCGCGCCGCCCGTGAGCACGGGCGCGTAGCCGTGCGAGCGCACGAAGCGGATGAGCGAGGCCCAACCTTCCACGTGCCAGCGCTTGTACTGGTACTTGGGAAACGTCTGGAGGACCACGTACGGCTTGCCGGCCGCAGGCGCGAGCAGCGAATCGAGATGCGCCCGCTGCTCCGGCGCGCCGCTCATTGCGGGCGGCACCACTTCGAACGAAGGCGAAATGCCGAGCAGTTCCGCCACCGCGGCACCGCTTTCCACCACATGGATCGACGCGTCATGCTCCACGGCGAACCGATGCAGCAGCCGCCGGCGCGTCCAGCTCCTGCCCGACGCGGCCACCACGCCCACCCGCTTGCGCCCGGCCATCCAGCAGCAGAGCATGGCCACACTCGACGTCTTCAGCGAGCAGGCCAGGTCGTACCGGCGCCATAGTTTGTGCACCACACCGAGGCACGCATCGAGATTCGCGCTGCGCCGCACGGCGATGACGCGCCGAATGTCGGGATTGTTTTCGAGCGCGCCACCCGTGCCCTCGAAAATCAGCATGTCGATCTGCGCGCCCGGCCACTTCGTCTTCAAGGCGCGCACCACGGGCGTGGTGAGCACCACGTCGCCGATGCGGGCCGTACAGATGACGAGAATGGTCTTTGGTGGAGCGGCCTCAGAAAACAAAGCCGCCATCGCACACCCCGTTGGTCTGTTCATCCATCCGCTTTCTCCAGAATGCCGCGGATGTCGTCCTGTCGCGCAGAAAACGTTGGGTCCGCGTGGCGCATCACGTATGTGTCACGTGTTGATTACCGACTTCTGATGCGCTCGCGCGACTATACGACAAACACAAATTTCCCGTGGTCGGCGCCGACAGCAAACCGCCACATTTTTGTCATCTGGAAAGGGAGCAGCGTTAGCGATGCGGATAAAAGCCGCCTCAACCGTGCCGCCTCAACTGCGTCGCCGCGATGGCGCGGGCCCCGTCGATTCGCGCACCACGAGTTCGGGGCCGCGCACTGCGTACATTTCCTGCGTCGGCGCCGTGCCTTCCACCATTTCGAGCGCGAGCGTAATGGAGCGCGCGGCGATCTCCGCGGTCGGAAAACGCACGGTGGTGAGCGCCGGGCGGAACTGGTGGGAAAGCTGGATATCCGTGATGCCGATCACGGAAAGGTCGTTGGGCACGCGTTTGCCGAGATCCGCCGCGGCCTGCATTGCGCCGATGGCCATCAAGTCGTTCGTCGCAAAGAGCGCGGTCACCGCGGGGTGCTTGCGCAGCAGCGCCATGGCGGCTTCGTAGCCGCCCTCGATCGAATCGCGCGTGCGCGCCACGAAAAGCGACTTCGCCGCATGACCGCGCGCCGCGAGTCCGCTTTCGAAGCCCGCCACGCGCACCGTTTGCGGGCCACCGGACCCCTCCCCCACGAGCGCGCCGAACTTGCGGTGCCCGAGTTCCGAGAGGTGGCCGGCGGCGAGCGCACCCGCCGCGGCGAAGTCGACCGTCACGCAGGGCAACGCGCGCGAGGGCTGCACGTGCTCCCACATGCATAGCACCACGGCCGCGCCGCGCCCCGCCACTTCGATCAATTCGCGCTCGGCGAGGTCTGTGTTCATCACGATCACGCCGGCGGCGAGCGTGCCCGCAATCTGGTCGAGGTAGGCGCGCGTGATGGCGGGGTCGTCGTCGGTATTACAGACCAGCAGGAAATAGCCGCGCTTGCGCGCCTCGCGTTCGGCCGCGAGCACGAACTCGGGGTAGAACGGATTGGCGATGTTGGACAGCATGAGCGCGAGCGTGGACGTACGGCCCTGCGCCAACGCACGCGCGGTGAGATTCGGCCGGTAGCCGAGTTCGCGGATGGCGGCCATCACGCGTTCGACGGTTTCGGGCTTCACCTTCTGCGGATTGCGCAACACGTTGGACACGGTCGCGCCGGTTACTTTCGCGCGCCGCGCGACTTCGGCCAGGGTCACCATCGCGTGCGCGCTCCACGCTCGGGAAATCGCGCCACGCACGTGGTCATAGCGTTACTCATATGCTGGGATGGCGTTTCAAAAAGTTGCACCGCTGAAATCGCTGCGCTAAGTTCTGCTCCACAACGACTTGCAGGAGACGACATGGTACGGCCGCTGCTGGACTTTGCAACACAAAAATTTAAGCGCTTAAATCGCAGCGCAAATTGCGCGAGTTATTCGATGCAGCGCCGCGCCCCGCTGTCCGGGAGCAAGCGATGACCACCATCTCGCTGCGCCATGTCTCGAAGCAGTACGGCCAGCACCGGCCCGTCTTACAGGACGTCAACCTCGACATCGGCGACCACGAGTTCTGTGTGTTCCTCGGGCCGTCCGGCTGCGGAAAGTCCACGCTGCTGCGCATCATCGCGGGGCTCGAAGAGCTCACCACGGGCGAACTCCTGATCGGCGGCGAGCGCATGAACGACACGCCGCCCGCGGAACGCGGAGTCGCGATGGTGTTCCAGAGCTATGCGCTTTTTCCCCACATGACGGTGTTCGACAACATCGGTTTCGGCCTGCGCATTGCAGGCACGCCGAAGGACGAAATTCACCGCCGCGTGCAGGAAGCTGCGCGCGTGCTGCAACTCGAAGAACTGCTGGAGCGTCGCCCGAAGCAGCTTTCGGGTGGACAGCGCCAGCGTGTTGCCATTGGCCGCGCCATCGTGCGCGAGCCGAAAGTGTTCCTCTTCGACGAACCGCTCTCGAATCTCGATGCAGCCCTGCGCGGACAGACGCGCATCGAAATCGCCCGGTTGCACGGGCGCTTTCGCGAAGCCAGCTCGGTCTACGTAACGCACGATCAGGTGGAAGCCATGACGCTCGCCGACAAGATCGTGCTGCTGCGCTCCGGCGAAGACGTGGCGCGCGAAGGCAGCATCGCGCAGATCGGCGCGCCGCTCGATCTCTACCATCGCCCCGCCAGCCTTTTCGTGGCCGGCTTCATCGGCTCGCCGCGCATGAACTTCCTGCCCGCCACGATTGCCGCGGCGCACGGCGACACCATCGAACTGCGTCTCGACGCCAGCGGCGAGGCTGTCACGCTGCACGATCGCAGGCCGCAACGAACGCTCGCCGCAGGCGAACGCGTCACGCTGGGCATCCGCCCCGAGCACCTTTCGCCCATGCCGCCGCGCGACGCCGCGCAGGCCGGCACGATCACGCGCACGGTGCTGCTCGTCGAACAACTGGGCGAGGCTGCTTACGTGCATCTCGACCAGCCGGGCGGCACGCCGTTGCTCGCGAAGTCGCCGGGCACGTCGCCGCTGCGTGAAGGCGACCGGCAATCGTTCCATTTACCCGAGGGCTTGTGCCATTTGTTCGACGCAGCAGGCAAAGCCGTTTTGCAGAGCCGTGAGGTGCTGGCCGTCGCGTAAGAGAAAAGCCGTCCACACGTAAAACACACCAACTGAAGGAGACAACGAGATGAAGCTCAACGCACGTGCGCTCGCACTGGCCTGCCTCGCCGGCGCTGCTTTCACAGCAGCTACGGTGGCTGATGCAGGCACGCTCACCGTCAACGTTTCGGCGCGCGGCAATCAGCGCGCGACCTGGCAGGAAGCCTTCGATCAATTCAGGAAGGCCAATCCCGATATCGACCTGAAGGTGACCTACGTGGGCGAAGAAGCCTACAAGGTGCAGATTTCCGGCTGGCTCGCCACCGACCCACCCGACGTACTGAGCTGGCACAACGGCGAGCGCATGGCGTACTTCGCGAAGCGCGGCCTGCTCGCAGACCTCAGCAGCGACTGGCAGAAAAACGACTGGAACCAGACCTATGCCTCGGTCAAGCAGTCGTCGAGTTATGCCGGCAAGCAGTACAGCCTGCCGCTCGGCTACGACGCCTACGGTTTCTTCTATCGCAAGGACCTGTTCCAGAAGGCCGGCATTTCAGGCGAGCCCGCAAGCTGGGCACAGTTTCTCGAAGACTGCCGCAAGCTGAAGGCCGCGGGCGTGGCGCCCATCGCCGTGGCCGCACGCGACTCGTGGACGCTTGCCGCGTGGTTCGACTACCTCGACCTGCGCATCAACGGATACGCGTTTCACCAGCAGTTGATGGCCGGCGACGTCGCTTATACGGACCCGCGCGTGAAGCACGTGTACGAAGCGTGGAAGACGCTGATCGACAACAAGTACTTCATCGACAACGCACTCTCGTACGACGTCGATTCGGTTGGCCCGCTGCTCGTGAACGGCCAGGCCGCCATGATGCTGATGGGCACCTTCTTCTCCGCCGGCTTGCCCGCGGCCACGCGCAACGAGATGGGCTATTTCCGCTTCCCCGTGATCGATGCCTCGGTGCCTGTGGCCGAAGACGGTCCCGTCAACGTGCTGATCGTGCCCGCGAAAGCGAAGAACAAGGCCGATGCCCGGCGCCTGCTCGCCTTCATGGGCACGCCGCAAATCAACGGCGAACTCGCGAAGGGCTGGGGCCAGCTGCCGTCGAACAACAAGGCGCCCGAGCCGCAGGACCCCATCTCGAAGGTCGGTTTCCAGACCCTCTCCAGCACGACGGGCGGCATCGCGCAGTTCTACGACCGCGACATGACGAAGGAAATGGCCGACGAAGGCATGAAGGCCATGCAGCAGTTCTTCTCCGACCCGACGCAGATCGATTCGATCTTGCAGCGGCTCGAAGCCACGCGCAAGCGCATCTACAAGAAGTAGCCGCGCAGCAACCGGCGGAGCGATGCGCGCATCGCTCCGTTCATGAACCGCTGGAATCTCACTCATGTCGCTTACCGCCATTCATCGGGCGCGTTCTCAAGCGCCACGCTCCGCCGCGCGCAAGCCGGTGCCGCTCAGCCGGCGGCGCACGCGTGCCGCACTGCTGTTCCTGCTGCCCGGCTTCGCGCTCTTCGCCGTGTTCGTCATCTATCCGATTGCGAGCAGCATCAGTCTCAGTTTTCACCACTGGGACGGCATGACGGCGAAGAGCTTCGCCGGGCTCGACAATTACCGCGAGCTGTTCGCGTCAGACACGTTCTACGTGGCGCTCAAGAACAATCTGATCTGGCTCGTGCTGTTTCTGCTCGCGCCGCCCGCGGGACTCGCGCTTGCGCTGTATCTGAATCAGAACGTGTTCGGCATCCGGCTTGTGAAGTCGCTGTTCTTCGCGCCGTTCGTATTGCCGGGCGTCGTGGTGGGTCTCGTGTTCTCCTGGTTCTACGACCCCACGTTCGGCCTGCTCAAACTGATCGTGGGGCACGGCATTCCTGTGCTGGGCGATCCGCACTACGTCACCTACGGCATCATCTTCGCCGCGCTGTGGCCGCAGATACCGTTCTGCATGATTCTTTATCTCACGGGGCTCACCGGCATCAACAGCGAGATCATCGAGGCTGCGCGCATGGAAGGCGCGCGTGGCTTCACGCTGCTGTGGCACATTATCCTGCCGCAATTGCGGCCCGCCACCTTCATGGCCGTGATGCTCACCGTGATCGGCGCGCTGCGCAGCTTCGACCTCATTTCCGTGATGAGCGGCGGCGGACCCTTCGACAGTTCCACCGTGCTCGCGTACTTCATGTACGACCAGGCCATCAAGTACTACCGCGAAGGCTATTCGGCGGCCATCGCCGTGGTGCTCTTCGCGATCATGCTCGTCTACATCGTCTGGCAACTGCGCCGCCTCGTGCGCGTCGAATCGTAAGGAATCCGCCATGTATCCGATGCCCGTGCAACGGTGGCGTCCCGCGCCGCGTTTCATCTATCGCCTCTCGCTGCCGGTTGCGCTGCTGCTCTGGCTCGTGCCGCTCATCGCAGTGCTCGTGACTTCGGTGCGCTCCACCGACGAGCTTTCCGCAGGCAACTACTGGGGCTGGCCGAAGCATTTCGCCTTCTTCGAAAACTACGGCACGGCGCTCACGCAGACGCCAATGCTCCACTACTTCTGGAACAGCTGCCTGATTACGCTGCCCGCTGCGGCGGTGTCGATCTTTCTCGCCTCGATGGCGGGCCATGCGCTGGCGAACTACCGCTTTCGCGGCAACGCCGTGCTGCTGGGGCTTTTCGTAGCGGGCAATTTCGTGCCCATCCAGATCCTGATGATTCCGGTGCGCGAATTGATGCTCGGGCTGAATCTCTACAACACGGTGTGGGCGCTCGTGCTCTTTCACGCCGCGTTTCAGACCGGCTTCTGCACGCTCTTTCTGCGCAACTTCATTCGCGAACTGCCGTACGAGTTGATCGAAGCGGCCCGCATCGAGGGCGCGAGCGAATGGAGCATCTACATGCGCGTGGTGCTGCCGCTCGTCCGGCCCGCGCTTGCCGCGCTGGCGATTCTTGTTTTCACGTTCGTCTGGAACGACTACTTCTGGGCGCTGTGCCTCACGCAAGGCGACGACGCCGCGCCCATCACCGTGGGCGTCGCTGCGCTGCGCGGGCAATGGACCACGGCATGGAACCTCGTCTCCGCCGGTTCCGTGCTTGCGGCGCTGCCTTCGGTGGCGATGTTCTTCGCCATGCAGAAGCACTTCGTGGCAGGCCTTACGTTCGGCGCGACCAAGGGCTGACACGCGAACGGCAAGCTCTTGCCGCATAACCACTCAACAACGATGCAAGGAACGACTTCAATGCAACTCGGCGTCTGTTACTACCCGGAACACTGGCCAGCGCACCAATGGGAGAGCGACGCGCGGCGCATGGCGGAGCTTGGCATTGCGCGCGTGCGGATCGCCGAATTCGCATGGAGCCGCATGGAACCGGAGCCGGGACGTTACGAGTGGGCATGGCTCGACGACGCCATCGAAACGCTCGCGCGCCACGGCCTGAAAATCGTGCTCGGCACGCCGACGGCCTCACCGCCGAAGTGGCTCGTGGACCAGCATCCGGAGATTCTGCCTGTGACGCGCGACGGTACCGTGATGCAATTCGGCTCGCGGCGTCACTACGACCTATCGAGCCCGATCTATCGCGAGCACTGCGCGCGCATTGTCGGCGAAATGGTGCGGCGCTACGGCGATCACCCCGCCGTGGTGGCCTGGCAGACGGACAACGAACTGGGCTGTCACAACACTGTGCCCACCTACACGCAGGCGGCCCTGCAACGCTTTCGACAGTGGCTTGCCGGCCGCTACGAGACGATCGGTGCGCTGAACACGGCATGGGGGAACGTGTTCTGGAGCATGGAATACCGGCACTTCGACGAGATCGAGCTGCCGCAGTGCACACCCACGGATCTCAATCCGTCGCACGTACTCGACTTTCGCCGCTTTCAGTCCGACGAAGTGGCCAGCTTCCACGCGTTGCAGGCCGAACTCATTCGCGCCCATGCGCCGGGGCGCGATCTGCTGCACAACTTCATGGGCTTCTTCACGGCGTTCGATCACTACGTGTTCGCGCGTCATGGTCTCGACGTCGCCGCCTGGGACAGCTACCCCGTGCCGCGCACAGAGGTGCTGCCGCTCGCGGAGGCAGACAAGCACCGCTGGGCCCGCACCGGGCATCCCGATGTGTCGGCGTTCAGCCACGATCTCTATCGCGGCATCGGCAAAGGCCGCATGTGGGTCATGGAGCAGCAGGCGGGGCCCGTCAACTGGGCGCCCTGGAACCCGGTGCCGCAGCCGGGCGCGGTGCGGCTCTGGACCTGGGAAGCCTTCGCGCACGGCGCGGAACTGGTCTCGTACTTCCGCTGGCGCCAGTGCCCCTATGCACAGGAACAGATGCACTCGGGCCTTCATGCACCCGACAACACGCTCTCGCAAGGCGGTCGCGAAGTAGCACAGGTGGGGGAAGAATTGCGAGCGCTCGGCTCACCGCATGACGTGAAGAAGCACGCACCCGTCGCGCTGCTGTTCGATTACGAGGCGGACTGGATGGTGGCCGCGCAACCGCACGGCGCGGACTTCGACTATCAGCATCACGTGTTCGAGTGGTACAGCGCGTTGCGTTCGCTGGGCCTCGACGTCGATATCGTGTCCGCGCATGCCGACGTTGCCGACTACCGGCTCGTTGTCGCCCCAACCTTGCCGATCCTGCCGGACAGCGTGATCGCGCAGATCGAACGCGGCGCGAGCCACTGGATTTTCGGGCCCCGCACAGGCTCGAAGACCGGCAGCTTTGCCATTGCGCCCGAGTTGCCGCCCGGCAAGCTGCAAGGCGTGCTGCCCGTTCGCATTGCGGAAGTCGAATCGCTGCGGCCGTCCATTCGCCCCGCCATTCGCTTCGAAGGCGCCAAGGGACACGGGCTGCGCTGGCGCGACCATGCCCAGCCCGGCACCGGCGCCGACGTGCTCGCCCGGTTCGACGACGGCGTGCCGGCGCTGCTGCGCCACGGCCGCGTGAACCTCGTGACGGCGTGCTTCGATCAGGCTATGCTGCGCGCCATCGTGGCACGCTGCGTGCGCGATGCGGGCATCGAGTCCATACTGCTGCCCGAAGGATTGCGGTTGCGCACGCGCGGACCGCTCCGATTCGCCATCAACTACAGCGACGAACCGCACGCCGTACCCGCCCCGCACGGCGCGCGTTTCGTGCTGGGCGGCCCGCAGGTGGAACCTGTCGGCGTCGCCGCCTGGATCGAGGACGATTGACCGTTGCGCTCGCGCTTTGTCCGCCTGACGCGGATTCCGCACTTCGTACCGCTTGCAGTCGCCATGCTGTTGCTCGGCGTGGCGTTGTCGTTTACGGCGCCGTATCTGTCGCTCTTCGGTATCGAAGAAGCGGGCATGTCGCCGTTGCGGCTCGGCCTCTTCATGACGCTCATTTCGGCAAGCGGCGTGGTGGCGAGCACCGCCGCGGGCCGATGGTCGGACCGGCGCGGCAAGCACCGCGTGCCGTTGATCGGCTCGCTCGTGGCCGCGGCGCTCGGCTACCTTGGCCTGTGCTTCGTGCGCGACTACACGGCGCTCATCGTGATTGGCGTGGCGTTGCTCGGCACGGGCGCGGCCTCGCTTTCGCAGGTGTTTGCGTTCGGCCGTTCCGTGCTGCCGCTCGACGATTCAGCGCAGGCCGATTTCGCCCTGGCCGCCTTGCGTACGCTGCTGTCCGCCGCGTGGGTGTTCGGCCCGGCCGTGGGCGCGCTGATTCTCGCGCAGACCGGTTTCCTCGGGCTGTTCGCCTTCGCGGCGGCGAGCTTCGCGGCCAGCGCCGTACTCGTATTCCGCATTCCCGAGATTGCCACGGCACGGCACCGTGTCACGCTGCGCGAAGGCGAGGCGGCGGTGGAGCACGACGCGCCGCACGCAGCCGCCGACGCAAGCAAAACGCACGCCGCGGCGCAACCGGCTGGCCCGGACGTCATCATCCGCGCCCTGCTCGCGCTCACGCTGATTGGTCTCGCCGCGAACGCGACCATGATCGTGCTGCCGCTTTTCATCGTGCACGGCTTGAACGGCACGCGGCTCGAAGTCTCGGCGGCATTGGGTCTCGGCGCACTGCTCGAAATACCGATGATGCTGTGGCTCGGCGCGAAATCGCCGCAGCTTTCGAAGCCGCGCTGGCTCACGGCGGCCGCCGTGCTTCATACGCTGTACTTCGTCGCGCTCGCGGCGGCGTCGAGACCCGGCATGGTCGTGCCGCTGCAGGTCTTGAGCGCGGCCGTTGTGGCGATCACGTCGTGCCTCGGCATGACCTACATCCAGGACCTCATGCCGCGGCAGACGGGCGCCGCCACCGCGCTCTTCTTCAACGCGGCGCGTGTGGGTTCCATTCTTTCGGGCGTGCTTTCGGGAACGATCGTCGGCACCCTCGGTTACCGTGCGGCGTTTCTGATGTGCGCGGCGCTCACGCTCTGCGCGCTCGTGCTGCTTGCCGCCGGCGACTTGCCCGTGCGACAACTGCTCGAGCGGCAGCCACTGCGCTCCGTGCGCGCTGTCGCGCGAAGGCTTTGGCTTCTGGTGCCCTCGCGGCGGCAAGCCACGCGCGAGGACTGACCGGCCACTAACTGCGGCGACCTGCGGCTACCCGCGGCCGCCTTCCACGGCCTACCGCGCGCGGAACGCGTTCAGCGACGAAAGCGCATTGCCGTGGAAGTCGAACAGCGTGTTGTTGTCCCACTGATCGCCGGCACCCACTTTCCAGCCCACGCCCGGCACCGGCGTCCACTCCGGCTCCCACCAGAACACGCCCTTGCCGCGATGGCCGGGCACCGCCTTGACGAGATCGACGAGCGCGCCCACGAACTGCGCCTGCCCTTCCGGCGTGGGCGGATAGTTGACCGAGCCCGTGTTGGTCATCGAGTTCGGTTCGGAATCACCATCGCTCGTCGTCCACGGATACGCCGTTTCCACCACCATCACGTCTTTGCCGTAACGCGCGCTGAGGTCGTTCAGGTTGGCGCCGAGTGCATCCAGCGTGCCCTGCCACTGCGGGTAATACGAAAGCCCGATCAGGTCGAAGGTCACGCCACGCTGCGTGGCGCTGTCGAACCACCAGCGGCTCGTCGCATTGTTGCCGCCGCTGTCGAGATGCAGCATGACCTGAATGCGCTCGTCCACGGACTTCACCGCGTCGTGCCCGGCCTTCAGCAATTGGGCGAGGTTGTCCCACTGATCGTATTTGCCGAGCGGCCAGAGCATACCACCCGTGATCTCGTTGCCGATCTGCACCCACTCGGGCCGCACGCCCACCGCCCGCAGCATGCGCAGCACGTCGGACGTGTAGGCCGACAACAGATCGCACGTCTCGGCCAGACTCTTGCCCACCCACGCGTGCGGCGGGTATTGCTTGCCGGGGTCGGCCCACCAGTCGCTGTAGTGGAAGTCGATGAGAATCCGCATGCCCAGCGCGGCCGCGCGGCGCGCCAGAACGCAAACGTGTTGCGCATTGTTGTAGCCCGCAGGCGAGCTTTGATTCGCGGGGTAAAACGCCGGATTGCCCGGATCGTTCCACACCTTGAGGCGAATCGAATCTACGCCGTGCCGACGCAGAATCAGCAGACAGTTCTGCGCCGCGCCGTGGTCGTAATAGCGGGCGCCGTGGTCTTCGAGTTCGAGCAGCGTCGAGACGTCAGCGCCCATGGCGAAAGGCCGAACCGCCTGTGACGCGCTGCTTTGCGCCGCGCCGGCAAGACGCGGCACCGCGGCGTCGAAGCCCGCGAGCGCCGCGGTGGCGGCCATCCACGACAGCATCGATCTTCTCTTCATGTGTCTTCCTCCAGTTGTCCTGCATGACAGATCCGATGGGACAGTCGCCGAATTTAAGCGCTTAAATTTCTGGACGGCGAACTGCCTGCCAAGGCTATCAAAAGGACGTCCTGAGAGGCAAAGATGGCGGCGCAGGTTCACTATGTGGCCGCGCGGCTACGGCCCTGAGCCGGCCGGGATGGCACAGCGCACACATGCGGCATGAAGGTCGGCGCGCGCTCCGACGACATACACGTGGCATGCCTGGCGTGCCGGTGGCCGACACGCGGATCGTCTGCATACTCACTGCGCCATATGCTTTGCCGGATCCCCGTCGTAGTTCAACGGAATCCATCGGTAGCCCGCACCGTCCGGACTTACGTGGCCCAAACCCGGAAACGCGATGTGCGCCGCGCCGATCACATAATGTCGCTGCGCCGCAAGCGCGAGCACATCGTGCCGCGTCTGTTGTGCGGCGGTCGCGTCCGAATCGTATTCGACCGTCGCGGCGGGGTCGCGCAGTTGGATCGAAGCAACGTGGATGACGTCGCCCCACACGAGCATCGTCTCTTTCCCGCTTTGCACCACGTAGGCGGTGTGGCCCGGCGTATGGCCGGGCGCCGCGAGCGCGCGGATGCCCGGCGCAAGCGTGGCGTCGCCATCGAACGGCTGGAAGCGTCCCGCGGCAAAGTACGGAGCAACGGACTGCGCGGCCGCGTCGAAGAACGAACTCAGGAAGGCCGGCGCCGTGCGTTTGTTGTTCGCGTCGAGCCAGTAGTCGGCCTCGCGGCGCGACGCACGCACGACTGCATTCGGAAAAGCGCGCTGCCCATCAAGCATCACGCCGCCCACATGATCCTTATGCATATGCGTGAGCAGCACGAGGTCGACCTGCTCGGGGCGGTAGCCCGCTGCACGCAGGTTCGCGAGCAGGTGCCCGCAACAATCGCCATACAGCACGCCCGCGCCCGTATCGATCAGCACGAGCTGGCTGCCGGTATTGATGAGAAACGCGTTGATCGAACCCTGCACGGGCAGCGAGAGATCGTCGCTGGCGAGGTCGTGATCGGTATCCGTGCGCGAGACGTTCGTCATCACGGTTTCCACGGGAAAGTCGTGCGTTCCGTCGAGCAGCGCAGTGACTTCGTACGAGCCCAGCATCATGCGATAGAAGCCGGGCGCCTGTGTGCGGACCTGAGGCGCAGCGGCGTGCGCGGACGACGCATGCAGAAGCGACAGCATCACCGCGGCGGCAAGCACCGCGAACGAGGCGAATGCACGGAATAACGGAACGCGGCTTACAGGCGTAAGAGACGTCTTCATGGCGTGAAGGGCTGGAAAGAAGTGAAGGAATGCGATTTCCCGCTATCGACGCCATCGATTATGGTTGCCGCTCACGCGGACGCGAAATTAAGCGTTCTGAACGCCCCCTTTGACAGCAAGCACAGCGCATGGTTGGCGGCTCTTCACCGGCAGATGGCTCGCCCCGTCTTCAGAACTATTCAGCATCCGTTCAATGGGCGGCTGACAGACGGCGAGAGCGTCGCGCTATTTGGCCGTCACCGGTTCGTCTTGCGCGCGGACTCTGCCCAGAAACGCAAACACCGCGAGCGCACTGAGCAGCGTGATGAGCGTCAGGCCGTCGAGAAGCTGATCGAACGCCGAATCGTAGGCTGCGTGAAGCGTCGCCTGCGCGATCTCGGGCAGCTTCGCCGCCGCGTGTGCAAGGTCGCCTGTCGCGAGCCGCGCGGCGGCCTCGTTGAGGGTGCCGGGCGCCACCGCTGGCGCAGCCGCGTGCAGACTGCGCTGCGCGAGTGCGGCGAGCAGCGCATTGACGATGGCGAGCGCGACACCCTCGCCGGCCACACGCGTAGTGCTGAAGATGCCCGTTGCCATCCCCGCTCGCGACTTCGGCACCACGCTGACCGATAACCCGTCCATCAGCCCCCACGGCAGCGCGGCCCCTACGCCGATTGCGATCATCGGTGTGATGGCGGCCAGCCCGGTGCCTGTGCGCAGCCCGCCGGCTAGCGCATGCAGCCCCGCCGCCGCGATCAGGAGCCCGAGCCCCGAAATGGCGCCCGCCGACATCCAGCGCGTGAGCGTCGCGGCGATGAACGGCACCACCAGCATGGGCGCCGACAACGCGAGCATCAGCCAGCCGGCTTGAATCGCGTCGTAGCCTTCGATGCCGATGAAGCGCAAAGGCAGCACGACGAGCAGCACGATGTAGCAATAACACGTCGCGATGGGCAAGACCTGCACGCCGACGAAGCGCGGATAGCGAAACAGCGACACGTCGAGCATCGGCCGCTCGCTTCGCAGCTCGACGATGACGAACGCCACTGCGAACGCAACAGACGCACTGAGCGACGAGACGACAGGCGTCGACATCCAGGCGCTCGACGGCGCTTCGATCACGCCATACGTGAAGCACGCCAGCGCGGCCGTGAACGTCATGGTGCCGGCCCAATCGACCTGGCGTGCGTGAGGATCGCGCGACTCGTGCATGCGCGGAACGCCGAACGTCAGCGACAGCACGCCGGCAAGCGCGCCTGTCGAGAAGATCGCGCGCCAGCCGAACGCCGCGATCAGCCAGCCCGCAAGCACCGGCCCGAACGCAAGGCCAATGCCGAACGTGGTGCCCAGCAGGCTGAACGCACGGGTACGCGCGTGGCCGTCGAACTCCTGAGCCAGCGCCGCGGTGCCGCCCGCGAGCGTCGCCGCAGCGGCCACGCCCTGCGCCGCGCGCAGCAGATCGACCGCGAGCACCGAAGGCGCGAAGCCAAGCGCAAGCGAACTCAGTGTGAAACCGGCCACGCCGCAGGCGAAAAGCCGTTTGCGTCCGAACCGGTCCGCAAGCGTACCGGCGGCCATCAGCAGGCTGCCGAACGTGAGCATGAACGCGTTGGTGATCCAGTTCATTGCGGCCGGGCTGCCGCCGAGGTCGAGACCGATCGCGGGCGTTGCGACCGCGCCCGCGGAAAACGATAGCGGCATGGCGAGCGCGGCAACGCAGACGGCGGCCAGCACGACGGTGCGCCTCGCGAGACCGGAAGAGCAGGTGGTATCCATCGTCGATTCCTCATGGAATGCCGGCACATCGCGACATACCGCGACGCTATGCATCCGGCTGAGCGACGAACGATAATCCGGATTCAATCGGCGAAAAACAAGGCACCGTTCCGTAAATTGCGGAGCGGCATTCCGCAATGGAAACGGCCCATCGGGAGTCGAACCGGCATGGACAACTTGAACGGCATCGTCGCATTCGTACGAACCGCGGAAACGCTCAGCTTCGTGGAGGCGGGGCGCAAGCTCGGCATTTCCGCGTCCGCGGTCGGCAAGGCCATTGCGAAGCTGGAGGCGTCGCTCGGCGTGCGGCTCTTTCACCGCACCACACGCCGCGTGAGCCTGACGCACGAAGGGCAGCACTTTCACGAGCGCTGCCATCGCATTCTCGAAGAATTGCGCGACGCCGAAGCGATGCTCTCAAAGGCCGCGCAGACACCGCGCGGCCGGTTGCGGGTGAGCCTGCCCGTAATCGGCTACCGCTTTCTGCTGCCGGTGTTGCCCGCATTTAGCGCGCGCTATCCGGACGTCGAACTCGATCTCGATTTCAACGACCGGATCGTCGACGTCGTGGAAGGCGGTTTCGACGCGGTGATTCGCAGCGGCTTGCTCACCGATTCGAGCCTGATGTCGCGCCGGCTGGGCCCGTTTCGCTTCGTGCTGTGCGCCTCGCCCGAATACGTGGCACGTATGGGCCAGCCGCGCACGGTCGCGGAACTGGCCGCACACGACTGCGTGCGCTACCGGTTTCCCACCACCGGCCGGCTGCAGCCCTGGACGTTCGGCGACGACGACGAGCCGCCCAGGTTGCGTACGTCGATGACGTGCAACAACATGGAGGCCCTGCGCGGCGCCGTGATCGCAGGCTTCGGAATCGGCTTCGTGCCGGACTTCCTCGTGCGCGACGCGCTCGCATGCGGCTCGCTTGTCACCGTGCTGGACGACCTCGCCATTCCGCCCGGCCAGTTCTCGGTTCTCTGGCCCTCCAGCCGGCAACTGTCGCCAAAGTTGCGCGTGTTCGTGGACTTCATGTGCGAGCGGTTGTTTGTAGAGGCGTGACAGCGAAACGAAATCGTACGGTCAGGAAAAACTCAATGCACCTCGTAGGAGATTGAATGCAACACACGTCCCAACCCGTTCAAGGGAAACACGACAACGCCGTTGGCACAGTTGCCGCCTTTCTTGCACATGCACGACGTGCGCGAACAATAGCGGCCGCTCTTGTGCTCTTCGTCCTGCCATCGCTGGCCGCAGCAGCGGGATTCGATTGTTCGAAGGCAGCATCCGCAGTGGAACGTCGACTCTGCGCCGATCCAACGCTCTCGCGCATGGACCACGAGATGAGCGAGGCATACGCGCATCTCTTGGCCACGACGCAGGACGCCGACGCATGGAAGGCCGACCAGCGCGCGTGGCTCGCTGAGCGCAACCGCTGCCATGACGATAGTTGCCTGCGGTACGAATACAGCGAACGCACCACCGTGCTGCGAGCGGGCGGGCGCTCGTTTCGCTGGAACGGGAACTGGTGGCGCGTTGACGCCGACGGCAATGCGCCGTCGAAACTCGTCATCAGTCAGCTCGGCAAGCGAGGGTTCGCGTTCGACCTCAGCGCATCGGCTGGCGCGGATACGGGTGAACTGTCGGGCAAAGCCAGCCTCGTGACGAGCGATGCCGCACGCTATCGTGGCGACGACGCAAGCGACACGGAAGGATGCGAACTCACCTTCCGGCGCGTACTGAATCGCCTGCAGGTGGAACAGAAAGGCGATTCGGCCACCTGCGGCGCAGGGCTCAACGTGACCTACGGCGGCACGTACGTGGCTGCGGAACACGACCCGAACGTCGCGCCGGATCTGGTGACCCGCTCCGTGCTGCCCTCCGCGGAACTCGACAAGGCGTTTCGCGCCATGGTGGGCGACGACTACCCGAAGTTCGTCGATGCTGCCGACGTGGCTGGAACGCCCGATCACGCAACCTTGAACGGCAAACCGGTGAGCGTCGTCGGCATGTTCGTGCGCGGCATTGCGTGCGACAGCCACGCTTCGATCGCCTACGACGAGCACGGACATCTGTGGGCCGCGCTCCTTTATCTGATCGACGAAAACAAAAGCGAACTGCGCTACTACACCAATGTCGCGGGCGACAAACGCGAGCTTCCGAAATTGTTTGCATCGGAGCGCAAGGACTGTCGCAGCGATTCCGTGCCCGTGCGGATCATGCCGTGAGGCGTTGGGAGGCACGGCTGGCCGTGCAGCAAAAGAAGCCTTCCGGCCGTCAACCGCTCACCACGGCACGACCCTGCCGAGATAGTCGAGGTAATGCAATCCCGAACGGCCTTCGTAAGCCTCCATCGTACTGACGAGATTCGGAATGCTCTCTTCGATACTCAAGCGCGCCTGCGGGCCACCCATGTCTGTTCGTACCCAGCCGGGCGCCATCAGCAACAGTGTCCTCGCATCGTGCTGGTGGCGTGCGGCGAAGCTGCGCATGAACATGTTGAGCGCGGCCTTGCTGCCACGGTAGACCTCGTAATTGCCGTTCACGTTGTTGGTGACACTGCCCTGCCCTGACGACATGACACCTATCGTTCCGGCGGGCCGCACGAGATTCTGAAGCGCTTCGATCACCCTCATCGGGCTCAACGCGTTCGTCACCATGACGCGGACGAACTCTTCCGTGGAAACGTCGGCGATCGTTTCGCTGTCGTCGTTCTTGACTCCGGCATTCACGAACAGGACGTCCACTTGCCGGCCATCGAGACGACGATGCAACGCCTCGATCTGCCCGGCAATCGTGATGTCCACTGTCTCGACTTCGAGCGCGCCGTGCGACGCTTCTGCCGCTTGCAGAAGCCGTTCCATGGAGCCTGCCCGGCCTGTCGCGATCACATGCCAGCCGCGCCTGAGGTATTCCTCCGCCATCGCGAAACCCAGCCCGCGCGATGCGCCGATGAGAAGAACCGTCTTTTGTGTCGTCTTTGTCGTCGAGTCTTGCATGAGTCGTGCCCTGAGAGTGAAAGCAGAATTGCGCTGATCAGTGACGTCTCAAGCACTATATGGGCGCCGCACACGTGGCGGAAGACGCGGCGCGTGCACTTATAAAATGCACCAAACGCGATGTCTCGCCCCACGCTGCCAGGAGCCCGCATGGCCGAACCCGATCTGAACCTGCTTGTTGCACTCGATGTATTGCTCGCGGAAGGCAGCGTGATGGGCGCTGCGCGCCGGCTGGGATTGAGCGCGTCAGCCATGAGCCGCACGCTGACGCGTCTGCGCGAGGCCACGGGCGATCCGCTGCTGGTTCGCGCGGGTCGCAACATGGTGCTGACGCCGCATGCAGAAGCGCTGCGCGAACGCACGCGCGATGTGGTGAACGAGGCACGCGTGGTACTGCGCCCCTCCGCGTCCGAACCCGATTTCGCGACGTTGCAGCGCACCTTCACCATTCGCGCGAACGAGGGTTTCGTGGAAGCCTTCGGCGCGCCGCTCATCACGGCGGTCACAGCTATCGCGCCGCTCGTGCAGATACGTTTTGCGCCCAAGGCAGAGAAAACAGCGCTGCATTTACGAGAAGGTCTGGCCGATCTGGAGATCGGCGTGCTGAGCGAAATGGGACCGGAGGTACGCGTGCAGGCGCTGTTTCGCGACCGCTTTCTTGCCGTGGTGAGGAAAGGGCATCCGCTCGAACGCGAACGCAACGTGAGCCCGGAACGGTACGTTGCCTTCGGTCACGTCGTTGCGTCGCGCCGTGGACAAGGCACTGGACCGGTGGACGACGCTCTTGCCGCGTCAGGGCTGAAAAGAAGGGTCGTTGCCGTGGTGCCGGGCTTTCCGGCCGCGCTGGCCGTTGCGTGTGCCTCCGATCTGATCGCGTTGGTGCCCGCGTCGTTCGTGCGCAATCGACTGGAGCACGGCGAATCGCAGGCCCCCGAGGCGATCTACACGTTCGAGCTTCCGGTTGAAACCGCACCGATCACAGTCTCGCAGATGTGGCATCCGAGGCTCGAGGCCGACCCGGTTCATCGCTGGTTGCGGCAGCTCGTGCTGGGTGTGTGCCGGCAGCGGGAGGCACTGTGGCGGGATTAGGCCCGAAGATCGGGTGCGCCCCTTTGAATGCTGAAGCCGGTGCGAAAGTTGCCGGGCGACAGCGGCAAGCGTCCCCAGTCGATCTTCTTGTGCGGATTGACGAGAAAGCGCCCATGACGGCCCTCTACGATCTGATAAACATTCTCTTTAGACATCGATATTCTCGCGATATCAGCGCGAGTCGCGCAGTCATTCAGTCCGTTAAATTATCCATGTCATAAAACGACAATGTCCTGTTATCCGAATCAGTCAAAGATACTCGACATTGCCATCCACACTGATCGCCTGCCCTGAAATATTGCGGCCCGCCGGCGACGCGAGAAAGAGCGTCAGGGCAGCGATGTCGTCCACGGTCACCATGCGCCGGAGCGAAATCTTTTTGAGGTACTGCGCTTTCATCTCCTCAAACGAAACGCCTGTCGATTCGGCTCGCGCGGCGATCACCCTGTCCATTCTTTCGCCTTGCACCACGCCCGGCAAAATCGCATTGACGCGGATGTTGCTGGGTCCCAATTCGACAGCCAGCGATTTGACGAGCCCGACAATGGCCCACTTCGTCGACGCATACGGTGTACGAAACGCGTAGCCCAATCGCCCCGCCACCGACGACATCGCGATGATGCCGGGGCAGTCCGACGTCTCTTTCAGCAGCGGCACCGCCTTGCGCAGAAAGTAGTACTGGCTGTTGAGGTTGGTTGAAATGGTTCGCTCCCATTCTTCCGGCTGAATCGACTCCACCTCGCCTGTCGGCCCGGCAATGCCTGCATTGTTGATTAGGAGGTCGAGTCCTCCCAGTTTGTTGCTCGCGTCGTCTATGACGCTGTCCACCTGCTCACGGCTGCTCACGTCCGCAACACCCACGTGAAGCTTCGGATTGCGCGTTTTCGCTTTTTCGATAGCCGATGTATTCACGTCGCAAACATAGACTTGCGCGTCTGCTTGCGTGAATGCCTCCGCAATGGCGGCGCCAATGCCGGTCGCCGCGCCGGAAATGAGCACGCGCAGGCCCGGCACCGGTTTCAGTAGCTCGAAAGTATTCATGTCTCACACCAATGAAGTATCTTTGCTTGCCCCACAGAACCCGTCTCACGGCTTACCAGTGAATCATCGGCAGCCCGGCAACGGGTGAAGTGAAGTACGGAATCGATTGGCCTTTCAGGCTGCCCAGGTACACGGTTTTGAGGTCCGGTCCGCCGAAGGTCACACTGGTTAGCCATGGCGCGATCGTGCCACCCGTCGCCTCCATGACTTTCCCCGGCACGATCTCGCCGGTTGCGAACGCTGCATCGAAGCGCGCGGTGGCGTTCTTATCGCCATCGTCGAGCAGCGTGTGAATGTCGCCGCCCGGATCGATGGCAATCAGGCGGTCCGCGAAAATCATCGCGCACCAGAGGTTTCCATACGCATCGAACGCGATTCCGTCGATCAGGCCGGCGCCCAGCTGGCTCGGACCATAGGTTTCTCGCGGACCGAGTTCGCCGTTGTCCAGCACGCGAAAACGGCTGACGCGCTTCGCCGTGGTCTCGGCCACGTATAGCCATTCTTCGCGCGCGTCGAAGCGAATCTCGTTGGTAAACGCGAGCCCGTCCGCGACGATGCGCGCGCCGCGTTCGTCGAGCAGCACGATGTAGCCATCCGCAAGATTCGAACGAATCGCGTCGGGCCACGGATTAATGCGCGTGGAGACCGTGATCCAGAGGCGGTCCTTGCTGTCTCTCAATACGAAGTTGACCTTACCCATCGGCCTGCCATCGATTTTGTCGAGCAGAACGCGCATTTCGCCCGAACGCATAAGCCGTTCTACACGATCCGTACCAATGTTCGCGATGATCACGTTGCCTTGCGCGTCCAGGGCAAGACCATTAGGCAAGGACCCACTCGTCAAGCCATCTCCGATAGCCGAGGTATCCACGTTGGCAGGCAGAACCAGCTTCTGTTCCCCCGACGCATCGATGTACATAATCCCGCCGCGCGCATCGGCCGTCAGCAGCGAGCCATCGCGCTGCGCGAGAATGCATTCGGGACGTTGCAGCTGCGTGCCTATGGTTCGAAGAGCCGCAACGTCAACCACGAAGTCTTTGATCGGATTCATTCGTTATCCTCCGTGTAGTGGTTCCGCTCGTCACATCTCCTTTGCACGTCAAGACTTTCAACTAGCCCGCAACGCCCGCAGTCGCAACGGGACGCTCCGCGGCTTGAATCGCTTTGGCGAGCAGCGGCACCAGAAGCAACCCCAGTACCGAAGCAACCACCACCACGTTGAAGCCGGAATCGCTCCTACCCGTCACGGTCTCGGTAAGCCCGAAAAGATAGGGACCGACGAAGCCGCCCAGCAACCCGATCGTATTGATGAAGGCCAAGCCCGCAGCGGCCTGCACACCCTGCAGCCATTTCATCGCGACCGCCCAATACGACGGCAGAATGCCGCCCGCAAAGAACCCGGTAATGCCAAGCAACGTGATTTGAATCGCCTGATTCTTCGTCGCAATGAAGGCGCATGCGCTGACCACCACGCCCGCGGTCAACACGCCGAGGAAGCCGCATTCGTTGCTGATACGCCGGTGTATGCGCGGCAGCGTCAGCACGCCGATCAGAAAGCCGATGCCGACACTGCTGGACAACACGCCCACCAACAACGGCGACTTCACATGCATCTGGGCCACGATCGACGGCGTGAAGAAATACAGGCCCACGAACGCCACCTGGTTCAGAAAATAGATGAGCGCAATGAGCACGGTGGTGGGGCGTTTGAGCGCCGCGATCCAGTCTGCCGACGTGAGATCGGCGTGGCCGTGCGTGTCGATGACGGCATGCGTTTCGAGCGCTTGCGCTTCCTTCGGCAACAGCCACTTCACCTCCGAAGGCCGGTTCGGCAGCGTAAAAAACAGCATGATGCCGACCACGATGGTGGGCACGCCTTCCAGCAGGAACATCCATTGCCAGCCGTGAAGGCTCCCTATTCCGCTAACCGTGCCAAGCTGCATGAGCGCCGCGCCAAGCGGGTTCCCGACGATGAGCGCGACGGAGGGCGCCGTGTAGATCCATCCGACCGCCACCGCGCGATCCTTGGGCGCGAACCACAGCGTCACCATGTACATGAGCGCCGGAAAGAGTCCCGCTTCAGCCACGCCTAGCAGCACGCGAAGAAGATAGAACGACCCCGGCCCCTGTACGAACATCATCGCCGTGGACAGCGCGCCCCACGTCACGGCGATGCGCGCAATCCAGCTGCGCGGCCCGAAGCGATGCGCGGCCAGATTGCTCGGCACTTCGAGCAACGCGTAACCGATGAAGAAAATGCCTGCGCCAAGGCCATAAGCCGCCGCATCGATACCCAGGTCCGCGGCCAGCGCACTCTTGGCGAGCGCGACGTTCGTTCGGTCGATGAACGACATGAAGTAGATTGCGCACATCAACGGAAGAAGCCTCGCCATCGCCTTGCGCGTGGCAATCCGATGCGTCTCTCCCAGACTATGGTCAGCGGCAATGTCGGTCATCGATGTCTCCAGAAATTGTCCTGCGCGTTCTTGTTATGCCCTCTCGTCGCCTCTGATACGAGCGACGTAGAGGGTGCAGGAGAAAGGTAATCGGGCTTCGCGTCCAACGAACGCGGAGCCGTCCATTTACAACGAAACTACAACGAAACTACAACGAAACCCTATCGCGCCCCTTGAGCCCCAGCATGGCCCGCGCTTCGGCCGGCGTCGCGATTTCGAACGAAAGCTCTTCCAGAATGCGGCGAATCTTGCGCACCTGCTCCGCGTTCGACTTCGCCTTTACGCCTTTGGCCAGATACACGCTGTCTTCCAGACCCACGCGCACGTTGCCACCCATAATCGCGCCCAGAGTCACGAGCGACATCTGGTGCCGCCCGGCACCGAGTACGGAGAACTGATAGTTCTCGCGACCGAACAGGCGGTCCGCTGTCGAGCGCATCACGCTGAGGTTCTCGGGGTCCGCGCCAATGCCGCCCAGAATGCCGATGACGGATTGAATAAAGAACGGCGGCTTCACGAGACCGCTGTCGACGAAATGGGCGAGGTTATAGAGATGTCCCACGTCGTAGCACTCGAACTCGAAGCGCGTGCCGTAATCGCGAAACTCGGTGAGGATGTTTTTGATGTCGCGGAAGGTGTTGCGAAAGATCATGTCCTCCATGCCTTCCACGTATTCCTTCTCCCAGTCGAAGCGCCACGACGTCATCCTGGCCGCCACGGGGTGCAGGGAAAAGTTCATCGAGCCCATGTTGAGCGAGCACATCTCGGGCTTCGCCACACGCGCATAGGCCAGCCGCTCTTCCAACGTCATGCGCGTGCTGCCGCCCGTCGAGATATTGATGACCGCATCGGTTTGCGCAGCAATTGCGGGCACGAACTGGCGGAAGACTTCGGGCGAAGGCGTGGGACGCCCGTCTTCGGGGTTGCGTGCATGCAGGTGAAGAATGGCGGCCCCGGCCTGCGCGGCCTCGATGGCATGCGTCGCGATGTCCGCCGGCTTGAAGGGCAGATATTCCGACATCGAAGGCACATGGGCCGAACCGGTGACGGCACACGTGATGATGACCTTGCTGTTTGAAATGCTCATGTAAGCAGTCTTCCAGGTAGGGCCGGATGCGCAGCGATCACAACGCGCGATCCGCAAGAAAGAAGCGTGACGCAATGGATAGTAGTGAGATACGATCGGCCGCGGAAGGTCATTTACGGACAAGCTGATGTCCCATCAGGACACCGGGAGGAGACACCGTGGCGTCGAGATATCCGCTATTGAACGAGCGCATTTACGCGCCCTACAAGATTGCGGCGCTGGTCGAAGTGCTCGCGGAACAAGGCATCGCGCCGGAGCAGAGTTTGCGGGGAAGCGGCGTTGCGCCGGACGAGATCTACGACGCCTCGGTCATGACATCGGTACGGCAGTACGCGACGGTGTGCGCGAACGCGGTGAGAATGTCGTCCGATCCGCGCACGCCATTCAAAACCGGAGCGCGTCTTCATCTCGCCGCCTACGGCATGTACGGGTATGCGTTGATGTCGTGCCTTTCGCTGCGAGATTACTTTCGGCTCGGCGTGAAATACCATCGGCTCGCCACCCCGACGCTCACCATTGAATGGACGGAGTACCCGAAGACTTCGGTATGGACGTTCCCGGACGCGTTCTCGTCGCATTTTCCGCATCACGTCCAGCAGTTCCTGCTGGAACAGCAGTACACGCAACACGTCACGCACCTGCAGGACGTTGCGGGCCGCAAGTGTCCGCCGCTGCTTGCGCGCTTCTCGTACCCGGAGCCCTCGTATGCCGCGATCTACGAGGAGTACCTGGGCTGCCCGTGCGAATTCGGTACGCCGGAATGCGAACTCATTTACGACAGCGCCATACTCGAATTGCAGCCGCATCTCGCGCACCGGCATTCTGCCGCCCTTCTGCAGGAAACGTGTGACCGACTCATCGGGCAAGCGAAAACGTCGTCCGGTGTCTCGGGCGAGGTGTATCAGGTGTTGATGCGCAAGCCCGGCGAATTTCCCGGCATGGAAACCGTGGCCGCCGCATTGAAGATGACGAGCCGCACGCTGAGACGGCACCTCGCCTCGGAAGGAACGTCGTTCGTCGCCATCGTGGACGACGTTCGATGCTCGCTCGCCACCGAATACCTGAAGACCACGAAGCTGAGCACAGACGACGTCGCGATGCTGGTCGGCTTCAGCGACACGGCGAATTTCCGCAGGGCACTCAAGCGGTGGACGGGCAAAGGGGCAGGCGAAATTCGGGATCAGGACTAGCGCCTGTTCACATGAGAAGCAGGCACGGGCGCGATACCGCGCCGCACAATAAGAAAATTCCCGGTTTAGCGCGTGGCCGCAGAGCGCGCTATGATGCCAAATCGATGTGGCGCCCTTCCTGGCACCTTTTTCATGGCACCTTCGTGGTGCCCCTCATTGCGCCCCTCGTGCGCGCCGCAGCCAGACGGAAAAGCCACGGGATCGCGCCCCGAACGCTGCAATGACGAAACGCGTCCGGAACACGCAACGGACAGAAAGGAGACATGCGATGTGGTTCGTTGGAAAAAGCGAGCTTCTCTCGCTCATCGAAAAGAATTGCCTTGAAGAGGTGATGCCGGCATTCAGCGATCATCGCATCCTGCGCAAGAATGCCCTCGTCTATCGGCCGGACGAACGCAGCGACTACGTCTATCTGCTCAAGGTGGGTCACCTGCGGCTTTATCGCATTACCGAAGACGGGCAGGAAATCACGCTGTCGTTCATCAAGGCCGGCATGCTGTTCGGCGACGGCGACGTGCTCAACGAAACCAACTATTCGCATTACGCGCAAACACTCACGGATTGCCGCATCTGCTACATCAACAAGGCGGACTTCAAAGACCTGCTCGACCGTTACGCCGTCATCAGCCAGTTCGTGCTGCGCAGCCATCATCAGCGCTGGCAGGAAGCGCAGCAATTGATCGAAAGCCTCTCGCTGCACGAAGTACGCAAACGGCTGATCAACATTCTTTCGATGTTCGCGCGCCAGATCGGCAGTCCGTTCGTTCACGCAGGCGTGGGTACCGGCATTCTCATCGACCTCTCGATACCACAAGACAAGCTCGCCGAATTTATCGGCACCTCGCGCGAGTCGGTGAACCGGCACTTCAGCGACCTCAAGAACGAAGGTCTGGTCGACACGTATCAACGCAAGATCGTGTTGACGCCCGCGTTCATCGCGCAATACCTGCCCGAAGCGGAAACGCCTGCCGTGAAGACGGCGCCTCCGCCCGTGAAGGGCACGCACCACGACATCAAGGTGCCGTTAGTGGGCGCGTGAAAGTGCCTGCCGCAGCGCCGCCACACCGCTTTGCGGACTCGAGAGCACCGGCACGCGCGTCGTGCCGAGCGACGGCACGAGCCGCGCCATCGAAACCTGCGCGAGCACGATAACGTCCACTGTCTCGGCGAGTTCGAGAATGGTTTGCCGCAGAATCTCGTCGTGACGCGCCGTATCGCCTGCGAGCAGCGCTTCGAATGCCGCTTCCGCCACGCGCTCCACTACAGCGATTTCGCGCGAGGCCTCCTGCGCCTTTTTGCGGATGAGCCGCACGGTGGGCTCCAGTGTGGTCTTTACCGTCGCCACCACACCGATGCGCGAGCCGAGGCGGCTCGCTTCCTCGGCCATCGTCTCGTCGATCTTCATGATGGGTGTGCGCACCATGCCGCGCACCACGTCCACCGCCTCGCCCACTGACGAGCACGCGTTCAGAATGTAATCGGCACCCATGGCCTGCGCGTTGGCCATGTACGTGTAGAGGCGCGCCGTCACTTCGGGCGTCAGATGCCCCGCCGCGCGCACGTCGTTGAGCAGGCTGTCGTCCACGATGTTGATCATGCGGACATCAGGCAGTTGCTGGTTGAACTGGTCTTTGAGCGGCTGCACGGTGACGGGGCCGGTGTGTACGACGACGATGGTGGTCATGTCTTTCAGGTTTCCGTAATGAATGGCAAATGTATCAGGCAGTCGCGGCCGCCATGACGCGTTCCTGGGTGGCTTCGTCGCGCTCGAACAGGCCGTTCACACGGCCTTCGCGCACAACGAGGATACGATCGCTAATAGCAAGCACTTCCTGCAGGTCCGACGAGATCGCGATAATCGCAACGCCTTGCGCCGCGAGTCGAGCGAGCACCGCGTGCACCTCGGCCTTGGCGCCGATGTCGATGCCGCGGGTGGGCTCGTCCACGATCAGAAGGCGCGGGTGGCGCGCCAGCCATTTGGCGAGCACGACCTTCTGCTGGTTCCCGCCGCTGAGATTGACGACCTTCTGTTCGATGGAAGGCGTCTTCACGCCGAGTTCTCGAACGTACTGGCGGCAGCGTTCATCTTCTTGCGCGCGCTTGACGAATTGCAGCGGCGAGTAGGTTTCAAGATGCGTAAGGCTGAAGTTCTCGCGTACGCTCATGCCGGCCACGAGCCCCTGCGCCTTGCGGTCTTCGGTTGCGAAGCCGATGCCATGCGCGATGGCGTCGTGCGGGCTGGCAATCGATGCAGGCCGTCCATCGATGAGCACTTCGCCCGTTGCCGGGCGCATGCCGAAAATCATTTCCATGATCTCGGTGCGCCCCGCGCCCACGAGCCCTGCAATACCGAGAATCTCGCCGCGATGCACGCTGAACGAGATGTCGCGAATCCAGCCGGCCGCGCCGCTGCGGGTGCGCAGCGAAAGGCCGCGCACTTCGAGCACGATTTCGCGTGTCGCGTGGGATTCCGATTTCGCGTAAAGCTCGCTCAACTCGCGCGCCACCATTTCACGCACCAGCCATTCGCGGTCCACGTCGCGCATTGCGGCGTCCGCCACGGTGGATCCGTCGCGCAGCACGGTCACCCGGTCTGCGAGTTCGAACAACTCTTCCAGCCGGTGCGAGATGTACACGATGCCGATGCCGCGCTCGCGAAGCCGCTTGATGAGATCGAGCAGCAGCCGCGTTTCATGATGGCTGAGCGATGCGGTGGGCTCGTCCATGATGAGAATCTTCGGCTCGCAAGACACTGCTTTCGCGATTTCCACCATCTGCTTTTGCCCCACGCTGAGACCGCTCACGAGCCGGCGCGGGTCGAGCGTCATACCGATGTTGGCCAGCAGTTCGCTCGCCTGTGCGTTCATGCGCGCACGATCGATGAAGCCGAAGCGATTGAGCGGCTCGCGGGCCAGAAAGATGTTTTCGGCAATGCTCAGATTGTCGACAACCGAAAGCTCCTGATAAATGATGCCAATGCCCAGTGCGCGCGCGTGGTTGTTATCCGCCAGCACGACGGGCTGCCCCTCCACCAGAATCTGCCCGCCGGCATCCGGTTGCAGCACGCCGGTCAGTATCTTCATGAGCGTGCTCTTGCCCGCCCCGTTCTCGCCCGCAAGCGCGAGCACTTCGCCGCGCGTAACGTGCAGGCTGACGCGATTGAGCGCCCGTACGCCGGGAAAGGTTTTCGAGATGTTGCGGACTTCGAGAAAGGGGGTCATCGCGTGTCTCTCAAGCATGCTTCTCAAGCGGTATCTGCAGATACGACTCGCATCATGCACGGGCCGCTATGCGCAGCGGCCCGTGTTTCTTCGTGGTGCGATATTTACCGATAGCTGGCGTTACTTGGTGTAGGTGCCCAGATTGGCCTTGGTCACCACCGTCACGCCCGTGTCGATGTCCTGCGCGCTGGTTTCCTTGCCCTGAATCTGCGCGTAGAGGTGATCTACGGCAAGACGTCCCATCGTGACCGGCCGCTGCACGATGATGCCCTGAATCAGGCCGTCTTTGACGCCCTTGATCGTATCCGGCAGGTCGTCGAAGGCCAGCACTTCGAGCTTGCCCTTCTTGTCGCCGAATTCGCGCGTGCTGAGCACCTTCGCAACGGCGGGGCCACCCACCTGGCTCACGCCGAAGATGCCCTTCAGTTGCGGATGCGCACGCAGCGTCGTTTCGACCACCGACACGCCGCGCGCAAGATCGTCGTCCGTGCCCTGCGTTTCCACGATCTTGACGCCCGGATATTTCGCGAGTTCCTGCTTGATGCCCGTGATGCGCTCATTCAGGTTCACTGCACCCAGCTGGCCCGTGATGATGGCCACTTCGCCATTGCCGTTGAGGGCCTTGGCCATGGTGGCTGCCATGGTCGCGCCAGCGGCCACGTTGCTCGTGCCGATATACATGGAGCGGCCGCTTTTGGGCGAGTCCGAATCGAAGGTGAGCACCTTGATGCCGTTGCGCTTCGCCTGCTGAATCACGTTCTCCACGGACTTCGGTTCGTTCACCGAAATCGCGATGCCGTCCACGTGGCGCGCCATCAGGTCTTCGATGATCTGTACCTGCGTCGAGCCCTGCGTATTCTGCGGCACGACCCATTGGTAATTGATGTTGTACTTCTTCGCTTCCTCTTTCGCGCCCGTGTTGCAGTCGTCGAAGAAGGGCACGGCCACCTTCGGGATCACGGCAACGGAAATGGACTGCGGATCCTTGGCAGATGCCGGTTGCGCGAGCACCGTGCCCAGCGCGGCCGCGGCCAGTGCGATGCTTGCGCCATTGACGATCGCCTTGCGAAGCAGACGGGATTTCATTGTGTTGTCTCCAGGTTTATAAGATTGAATGAGCCAAGCTGCGCGATTTTGCTATCGCGCCTTACGGCGCAGTCTCCAGATGTCGATGCTGACCGCAATCAGGATGACGCAACCCGTAATGGTTTGTTGTGCGTAGGTATCGATGTTGAGCAACACCACGCCGTTGGTGATGATGCCGGCGAGTGCCGCGCCGATCACCGCGCCCTCCACGCTGCCGGCGCCGCCCGAAAGGCTCGCGCCGCCAATCGCGGCAGCGGCAATCACGTCCAGTTCGGCGCCGAAGCCCGCAGCCGGTTCGGCCGATACGAAACGCGAGAAGCTGATGACGCCCGCAAGTGCGGCGATCACGCCCGAGAGCAGATAGACGAGAAACTTCACGCGGTGCGTGCGCACGCCGCTCAAGTGCGCCGCGGTCTCGTTGCCGCCCGTCGCGTAGACGTGCCGGCCAAAACGCGTGCGCCGCATGACGACGGAAAAGCATGCCGCCAGCACCACCATCACGACCACCGGCACCGGAATGAAGCCCACGTAGCCCTGGCCGAGATACGTGAAGCCGTCCGGCACGTCCGGCGTAACGGGCACGCCTTTGGTGATGATGTACATGAGGCCGCGCCCGATGCTCAGCGTGCCGAGCGTTGCGATGAAGGGCGGCAATTGAACGCGCGTGACGAGCAGGCCATTCGCGGCACCGGCCACCACACCCGTGGCGAGCCCCGCCGCCACGGCGACGAACGCATTGAATCCATGCTGGAACGCGAGCGCTGTGATGAGCGACGACAAACCCATGACCGAGCCGACAGAAAGGTCGATGCCGCCCGTCACGATCACGAGCATCATGCCGATCGCCATGATCGCGGTGAGCGAGAACGAGCGGAACACGCCCATCAGATTGTTGGTGGTGAGGAAGTAAGGAGAGCACAGGCTGATCAGCACCCCCACGGCAATCAGCACCGCGAATATGTTGAATTCCCGCACACCGAGGCACGCTCGCACGGTCGCGAGCAGGCGGGATTCGGTATGCGCCTCGACGCGGGTGGGAATGGCTTTCAACGCATGTCTCCTTGATCGTGTTCTTGCGCTTCCTTCAATGCGCAAAGAGTACGGGGAGGTCCGGTTGCGAAACTGTGATGGGCGTCATACAACGGGATCGGGGTTATCCCTCAAGGTGACGGCAAAAGTGGGGCAGCGCGCCGCCGGTGCATGGCGCCGCAGCACGCACGCTATGACGAGCGTCACAGACTTGGCGGCATGGAACTCGCTACGCTGCGTGAAAGAACAGGCGCATGGGCGTCTGTCCCTTGAACCCGATCTGGAGGAGAGAGCGCATGACCAAGCGTGTGATAGTGACCGGCGGCAGTGGCCTGGCCGGCAAGTGGGTAGTGGAGAACCTGGTCCAGCATGGCTACGACGTAATGAATCTCGACCGCGTGCCGATGCCAAAGCGCACGGTGCGCACGCTGATTGCCGACATCACGGACGCGGGCCAGGTGTTCAACGCGCTCGCCTCCAGCACGGCGCCCGTGGAGTTCGCCGACGACCTGGAGCCGAAGCCCATCGACGCGATCGTCCACTTCGCGGCCATTCCGCGCATCATGATCACGACCGACAACGAGGTCTACCGCATCAACGTGATGGGCACCTACAACATTCTCGACGCGGCCTCGAAGCTCGGCATTCGCAAGGTGATCGTCGCGTCGAGCGAGACGACCTACGGCGTGGTGTTCGCCCACCGCCATCGCGATCCCGCGTATTTCCCGCTCGACGAGACGTATCCCGTCGATCCGATGGATAGCTACGCCACGTCGAAGGTGGTGAACGAAGTCACGGCGAAGGCGTTCCACGCGCGTACCGGTTCGGACATTTACTGTTTCCGCATCGGCAACGTGCTCGATCCCGAGGACTACGCGAAGTTCTCCACCTGGAACCAGGACCCGGCGCTGCGCAAACGGATTGCGTGGAGCTACATCGACGGGCGCGACCTCGCTGAGGCGAGCCGGCTCGCGATCGAAAAAGACGGGCTGGGCTTCGAGGTCATGAACGTGGCGGCAGACGACGTATCGTCCGACCTGCCCACGCGCACGCTGCTCGATCGCTACTACCCGGGCGTACCGGTGAAGAAGCCGCTGGGCGAATTCGAGACGCTACTCAGCAATGAAAAGCTCAAGCGCCTGCTGGGCTGGAAACAGCAGCATTACTGGCGCGAAGAGGCGAAGCGCTTCGGCAAATAACGTAGAAGGGCCGCCGCGAGCAATCCTGCGGCCCCCGCTCGCCTCCTCTCCCCCTCTCCCGCCCTTTTCCTCCCGTCCCCGCCCCCCCGCCGCGCCACAGCATCCCGCAAGGCATGCTGTGGTTTGCCATGACAAAAGCCCTATCGCGACGGTGGTACATTAGCTGCCTGAACTCGAAAGCATGGGCGCGCCTGGGGTCGTACTCTCGCGCGCCGCCGCAATAAGCGTCCGGCGTGCGTCCCGGTTCGATGGTGTCCGGTCTCACATGTCACGGCCGCGGGTCACGGACTCAGGAGACGACAATGAACGTGCCAATGGACGTGCGCCAGCGCGATCACATCGAAACCGTGGTCTTGACGACCACCGGCCAGTCGTCGGCCGCTGCGCGCATGCACGACGCCATCATCCGCAGTTCGTGGCAACGCTGCGTGCATCAGTACGGCCTCGATCCTGCCCGCATGCAGGAAGCGCGCATCGTGCCGCAAACGCGGCTGCGCGAGCATCAGCAGCGCATCGACGACTTCGCGCGCATCGCCCGCTATGGCCTGGAAAGCCTGTACGGCCAGGTGGCCCAGATGGGCTACGTCGTGCTGCTGACCGATGCCGACGGCGTCACGGTCGACTACCTCGGCGACGCCGCCGCGGACGCCGGGCTGCGCCGCGCGGGCCTTTATCTCGGCGCCGAATGGAGCGAGAACGGCGCCGGCACCTGCGCGGTGGGTACGGCGCTGGCCACGGGCCAGGCCTTGACCGTGCATCAGGCCGATCACTTCGACGCCACGCACATTCCGCTCACCTGCACCGCCGCGCCGCTCTTCGACTCGCACGGCCAGCTCAACGCGATCCTCGACATTTCCGCGCTTAGTTCGCCGCAAGCGAAGGACAGCCAGATGCTCGCGCTGTACCTCGTGCGCACCTACGCGAGCCGCATCGAAGACGCCTGTTTCCTGCGCCGGCACAGGCAGGACTGGATTCTCAAGCTGAGCCCGGCCTCCGAATTCATCGACGTCAATCCGGAATACCTGATCGCGCTCGACGCCAATGGCTGCATCGTGGGCCACAACCACCGCACGCAGCACATGCTGACGGCCGAACCGGGCGTGGCGTCCATGGGCTCCGGCCCCGGCTCGGGGTCCATGGGCACACCCCTGCTCGGCATGCGATTCGACACGCTTTTCGACGCGCGCCCGGAGGAACTGGGCCGCTTCGTCTATTCGCGGCCCAGCGAGCAGCGCATCGTGCGCCTCAGCAGAAGCGGACGGCTGCTCTATTTGAGCGTCATGCCGCCGATGCTGCGTCTGCCGCCCTGCACGCCGCAGAGCGTGACCGCGCCGATCCCCGCCGAACTGGCCGCGCTATGCGGCGGCGATGCGGCTTTGCAGCAGCAATTGCAGCGTGCCGCACGGCTCGTCGATGCGCCCATCAATCTGCTCATCAACGGCGAGACGGGCAGCGGCAAGGAATACCTCGCGCGCGCGTTGCATCGGGCCAGCGCGCGCCACGACGGTCCATTCATCGCGGTGAACTGCGCGGCGATTCCCGAGACGCTGATCGAGAGCGAACTGTTCGGGCACCTGCCCAACAGCTTCTCGGGCGCGGGACCGAAAGCAAGGCGCGGACTGATTCAGGAAGCCGACGGCGGCACGTTGTTTCTCGACGAGATCGGCGACATGCCGCGAGAACTGCAATCGCGCCTGCTGCGCGTACTGGCCGAAGGCGAGGTGCTGGCGATTGGCGCGTCGCGTCCGGTCAAGGTCAATGTGCGCGTGATTTCGGCGACCCACCATCCGCTCGACCAGTTGATCAGCGGCGGCGGCTTCCGCGAAGACCTGTATTACCGGCTCAACGGCGCGCGGCTCGTGTTGCCGCCGCTGCGCGAGCGGAGCGACCTCGACTGGCTGGTCGAAAAGTTTCTTGCGGTGCCGGAGGGCGAGCCTGGCTTCACGCTCTCCGAGCCGGCCCGCGCGCAACTGCACCGGCACCGCTGGCCGGGCAATCTGCGCGAATTGCGCAACGCGCTCGAATATGCGCGCGCGGTGTGCAGCGGCAGGCACATCGAGGCAAGCGATCTGCCGGAGGGCATCGGTGGGCCGTCGGCTCTGGCTGCCTCGGCCGTGGCCTCCCCCTCCGCCTCCGCCGCGGCAGGAAGCGCCTCGACTGCCCACGAAGATGCGGCCCCGGATGCGACCGCACATCGGTCCCACCAGGCGCACGAACAGGAACCGCAAGCGCTGCCCCCCGAAGCCATGCTGCTCGTGCAGCATCTGCGCGTCTGCGGCTGGAACCTGAGCGCCGTCGCGCGCCAGCTCGGCATGAGCCGCATGACGCTGTACCGCCGCATGGCGCGCTACGGCATCCAGTCACCCAACCGCAGCGATAGCACCGGCCTCGGACCAACGCAAACGCCACCGCTATCGCCAACGCCAACGCCAACGCGCCGCAGCGCAAGCTGACAGCGCAGGCTCACCCGGCACCGCGATACGCCTGTCTACTGCGATGCACCTGATGCTGTGACACCTGTCACCGGCACGTCGCCCGCTCGCCTGTTTCGCCTGCTGTTTTTCGGGGTAATCCCGTAAATCTCGCGTCTCGCCGGCCGTGATTCGGCTTGGCATACCTGTTGCAGATACGCCTGTCAGTACAAACAGACAGGAGACAGGCATGCGCGAACCCGTCCCGGTTCGTCCGCAAGCGGTGGGCATCATCGCCAATCCGGTATCGGCGCGCGACATCCGGCGCGTCGTGGCGAACGCCAACAGTCTGCAACTGGCGGACCGCGTCAACATCGTGCTGCGCGCCATGGCGGCGCTGGGCGCATGCGGCGTGACGCAGGTGCTGATGATGCCGGACCGCGAAGGCCTGCGGCCCATGCTGGAACGACACCTGGCGCGCGAGCGGGCAGCCGCGGCCAGCACGCACGCGTGGCCCCAGCTGGAATGGCTCGCCATGCCCACCACAGCCCGTGTCGACGACACGTTTCTCGCCGCCCGCCTGCTGCGCGAAGCGCAGATCGCGGCCATCGTCGTGCTGGGCGGCGACGGCACGCACCGCGCGGTCGTGCGCGAGTGCGGGCAGGTGCCCATCGCGGGGCTTTCCACCGGCACCAACAACGCGTATCCCGAACTGCGCGAGGCCACGCTCGCGGGCCTCGCAGTGGGCCTCTACGCCACGGGCCGCATCGGGGCGGATACGGCACTCGTCTACAACAAGCGGCTCGACGTGACGTTGAACGCGGCCAACGGCGCCGTGCGGCACGACATCGCGCTCGTGGACGTGGCCATCGCGCACGAACACTACATCGGCGCGAAGGCGTTATGGCGCACCGATTCGCTCGCGGCCGTCTACCTGGCCTTTGCCGATCCGGAAGCGATCGGCCTGTCGTCCATTGGCGGCATGCTCGCGCCGGTGGGCCGCCGCGAGGCGGGTGGGCTGCATGTGGAAGTGGCGCCGCGTGAATCGGCCGGGCCACGCGCCTTACGCGATTCCGCTGAGTCACGCGATTCACGTGACTCGCGCACGCCGTCATCTGAATCTGAACCGGCCCAACCGCTCTTCCACCTGCACGCCGCCATCGCGCCTGGCCTGCTGCAGCCTGTGCCCATCCATGGCTGGCATCGCCTCACAGACGGCGAGCCGGTCCGCGTGCGCCAACGTTCGGGCGTGGTGGCACTGGACGGCGAACGCGAGATCACGTTCGGCCCCGACGACCGCCTCACGGTCACGCTGCGCGAGCGTGCCTTCCGTTCCGTCGACGTCGCCCAATGCCTGCGCCATGCCGCCACGCACGGTTTGCTGCGCGCGCCGCCGTTCGCATCCGCGCTCGCGTCCGCCAGTGCCGCGCCTCTGCCTTTTCCCTCGCACCAGTGAAACAAAACCGACCAAGGAGACAGCATGACTGCGAAACCTTCCCTGCCACTGCAGCGCAATGAACTGCTCGACTGCTACCGCAGGATGCGCACCATCCGCGACTTCGAAGAGCGCCTGCACGTCGATTTCTCGCGCGGCGACATTCCCGGCTTCGTCCATCTCTACGCCGGTGAAGAGGCCGCGGGCGTGGGCATCCTGCATCACCTGCACGACGGCGACCGCATTGCCAGCACGCACCGCGGCCACGGCCACTGCATCGCCAAAGGCGTGGACGTGATCGGCATGATGAAAGAGATCTACGGCAAGACGGGCGGCTCCTGCAACGGCAAAGGCGGCTCCATGCATATCGCGGATCTTTCCAAGGGCATGATGGGCGCCAACGGCATTCTGGGCGCGGGCGCGCCGCTCATCTGCGGCGCGGCGCTCGCCGCGAAATTCCGCGGCAAGGGCGAAGTGGGCATCACGTTCGCGGGCGACGGCGCATCGAACCAGGGCACGTTCCTCGAAAGCCTGAATCTTGCGGCCGTGTGGAATCTGCCCGTCATCTTCGTCATCGAAAACAACGGCTACGCGGAGGCCACGTCTCGCGACTACGCCACGGCGGTGGACAGCTACGTCGATCGCGCCGCGGGCTTCGGCATTCCGGGCGTGACCGTGGACGGCACCGACTTCTTCGCCGTGCACGAAGCCGCAGGCGAAGTGATCCGCCGCGCGCGCGAAGGCGGCGGGCCGTCGCTGCTCGAATGCAAGATGGTGCGCTTCTACGGCCACTTTGAAGGCGACGCGCAGACCTACCGCGCGCCCGGCGAACTCGACAACATTCGCGCCCATCGCGACTGCCTGAAGATTTTCGCGGCGCGCGTGACCGAAGCCGGCGTGCTCACGCAGGGCGAACTGGACGATATCGACCGCGAGGTGGCTGCGCTCATCGAGCGCGCGGTGCAGGAAGCGAAGGCGGCGCCGCAGCCGCAACCCGCCGACCTGCTCACCGACGTCTACGTGAAGTACTGACCCGCCCGACTGACTGACTGACTAACGCGACGAACGCAACGAACGCGACGAATCAAAGGACAACCGCATCATGGCCCGCAAACTCAGCATGAAGATGGCGATCAACGAAGCCATCGACCAGGAAATGACCCGCGACCCGAGCGTGATCATGCTCGGCGAAGACATTGTCGGCGGCGCCGGCGCCGAGGGCGAAAAGGACGCCTGGGGCGGCGTGCTCGGCGTCACGAAAGGCCTCTACGCGAAGCACGGCGACCGCCTGCTCGACACGCCGTTGAGCGAAAGCGCCTACGTGGGCGCCGCGATCGGCGCTGCGGCCTGCGGCATGCGCCCCATCGCCGAACTCATGTTCATCGACTTCATGGGCGTGTGCTTCGACCAGATCTTCAATCAGGCCGCCAAGTTCCGCTACATGTTCGGCGGCAAGGCGGAAACGCCGGTGGTGATCCGCTGCATGGTGGGCGCGGGCTTTCGCGCCGCCGCCCAGCACTCGCAGATGCTCACGCCGCTCTTCACGCACATCCCCGGCCTGAAGGTGGTGTGCCCCAGCACGCCCTACGACACCAAGGGCCTGCTGATCCAGTCCATTCGCGACAACGACCCGGTGATCTTCTGCGAGCACAAGAACCTCTACGGCTTCGAAGGCGACGTGCCCGAGAACTCGTATGCCATTCCGTTCGGCGAGGCGAACGTGGTGCGCGACGGCAAGCACGTATCCATCGTGACCTACGGGCTGATGGTGCATCGTGCGCTGGATGCGGCCGCGGCGCTGGCGAAGGAAGGCATCGAGGCCGAGGTGATCGACTTGCGCACGCTGTCGCCGCTCGACATCGACACGGTGCTCGAATCCGTGGAGAACACGGGCCACCTCGTCGTGGTGGACGAAGCAAGCCCGCGCTGCAACATCGCGACCGACATTTCGGCGCAGGTCGCGCAGCAGCTCTTCAAGGCACTGAAGGGGCCCATCGAAATGGTCGCGCCGCCGCACGTGCCCGTGCCGTTCTCTCCGGCGCTCGAAGACCTCTACATCCCGAGCAGCGCGCAGATTGCGGAAGCGGCGCGCCGCACTGTCGGTTACGCGAACGGCAAGAGCCAGGGAGGAAACCGCTGATGGCCGGTCACATCATTCCCATCGTCATGCCCAAGTGGGGCCTCGAAATGCGCGAAGGCACCGTGCAGGACTGGCTCGTCAAGGAAGGCCAACGCATCGAAGTGGGCGAAGCGCTGGTGGACGTGGACACCGACAAGATCTCCAACGCCGTGGAAGCCGCCGACGCCGGGCTGCTGCGCCGCATCGTCGCGCAAAGCGGCGAGACGCTGCCGGTGAAGGCGCTGCTCGCGGTGCTGGCGGACAACGACGTGAGCGACGCCGAGATCGACGCCTACATTGCGGCCTACGAGGTGCCCGCCGCCGACAGCGACGACGAAGACGCCGGCCCGTCGTTCGAATACGCGGACGTGGACGGCATCCGCGTGCGCTACGCGAAGCGCGGACCGGACGAGGGCACGCCGGTGCTGTTCATCCACGGCTTCGGCGGCGACCTGAACAACTGGCTCTTCAACCTCGACGCGGTGGCCGAGAGGCACCCGGTGATCGCACTCGACCTGCCGGGCCACGGCAAGAGCGAGGCGAAGCTGCCGGGCGCGTCCATCGCCGCGCTTGCCGACTTCGTCCTGAAGTTCCTGCGCGCCGCCGACGTGAACGGCCCCACGCACCTGGTCGGGCACTCGATGGGCGGCGCCATCGCCATCCAGATGGCCGCCGCCGCGCCGGCGCAGGTGGCAAGCCTGGCGCTGGTGAGCCCGGCTGGCTTCGATACGGCCATCAATAGCGGCTATACGGACGGCTTCGTTCAGGCGCAGTCGCGCCGCGAATTGAAGCCCGTGCTGGAGCAGCTGTTCGCCAACCCGGAGCTGGTGAGCCGCCAGATGATCGACGACATGCTGAAGTTCAAGCGCATGGATGGCGTCGAGCCCTTGCTCGCGGAACTGGGCGCGGCGCTGTTCGCCGGCGGCAGGCAGTCGGCCGTGCTCGCGGACGAACTCGAACAGTTCGGCAAGCCCGTGCTCGTGTTCTGGGGCAAGGAAGATCAGGTGATCCCCTCCGCCCAGGCGAGCAAGGCGCCATCGAGCGCACAGGTGGTGCTGTTCGACGCCACCGGCCACATGGCGATGCTCGAAAAAGCCAGCGAGGTGAACGCCGCGCTGCAACGGCATCTGTCCGGCAGCTGAGGTCTTCCCGTCCGGCCGTTTTGGGCCTTGTTTTGGGCCTTGTTTTGGGCCTTGTTTTGGGCCTTGTTTTGAGCCTTGAACCTCGAGGCGGCCGGACTTCGTTTCGCTTTTCCGCCTGCTCTCACACACGTTTGCACGTTGCGCGAAGCCCGACGTGCCACGTGCGACGCGATGCGGGCGACGCCCCCACTTCAAGGAAACCCGCCATGACCGCTTCAACTCCTTCCACCGCCTCTACCCACGACACCATGCGCGCCGCCGTCTGGCACGGCCGCCACGACATCCGCGTGGAAACCGTTCCGCTGCCCGCCGCGCCGCCCGAAGGCTGGGTGCAGATTCGCGTGCACTGGTGCGGCATCTGCGGCTCCGACCTGCACGAGTATCTGGCCGGGCCGGTGTTCATCCCCGTGGATACGCCGCATCCGCTCACCGGCATTCAGGGCCAGTGCATCCTGGGGCACGAGTTCTGCGGCGAGATCGCGGCGCTGGGCGCGGGCGTGCAGGGCTTCGCCGTGGGCGAGCGCGTGGCCGCCGATGCCTGCCAGCACTGCGGCCACTGCTATTACTGCACGCACGGCATGTACAACATCTGCGAGAACCTGGCGTTCACCGGCTTGATGAACAACGGCGCCTTCGCCGAACTCGTTAACGTGCCGGCCAATCTGCTCTACAAGCTGCCCGACAACTTCCCGACCGAGGCCGGCACGCTCATCGAGCCGCTCGCCGTGGGCATGCACGCGGTGAAGAAGGCGGGCAACCTGCTCGGCAAGAACGTGGTGGTCGTGGGCGCGGGCACCATCGGCCTGTGCACGATTGCCTGCGCACGCGCGGCCGGGGCGGCGCAGGTGATCGCGCTGGAAATGTCGGCGGCACGCAAGGCGCGCGCTCAGGCGGTGGGCGCGAGTCACGTGATCGATCCGTCGGCCTGCGACGCACTGGCCGAAATCCGTCGCGTGACGGGCGGGCTGGGTGCGGACGTGAGCTTCGAATGCATTGGCCACAAGGACACCGCGAAGCTTGCCATCGACACCATCCGCAAGGCGGGCACCTGCGTGATGGTCGGCATCTTCGAGGAACCGAGCAGCTTCAATTTCTTCGACCTCGTTGCCACGGAAAAGCAGGTGATCGGGTCGCTCGCCTACAACGGCGAATTCGCGGACGTGATCGCCTTCATCGCCGACGGCCGTATCGACGTGACGCCGTTCATCACCGGCCGCATCCAGCTGGAAGACATCGTCGACAAGGGCTTCGAGCAACTGGTCCACCACAAGGAGAACAACGTGAAGATCATCGTGTCGCCGGCTGAACTGATGACGGCATGAGGTGACGAAGTAACGTCACTCATTGGCGTCACTCATTGGCATCACTCATTGGCGTCACTCATTGGCATCACTCATTGGCATCACTCATTGGCATCACTCATTGGCATCACTCATTGGCATCACTCATTGGCATCACTCATTGGCGTCATTCACAGATGTCACCCACGCCCGCGCCCATGCCGTTCGATCTTGTCGAGGTTCCAGCCGCCACCGACGACCCGCTCGCCGCCGAGCGGGATTTGCTCGCGATGGCGGCCGATGGCCGCTGCGTCGCGCACCTCTGGCAATTGCCGCCGTCGCTGGTGGTGCCGCGCAGCTACCAGCGCTTCGCCGCGCTGGAACGCGCACGCGCCGAGTTTGCGCAGCGCGGCTGCCCGGTTTTTCTGCGCATGTCGGGCGGCGGGCTCGTGCCGCAGGGGCCGGGCATCGTCAACCTGAGCCTCGCGTATCGGGTGCGCGGCACGGTGGGCGAGCTTTCCGAGGCCGTGTATCGGCACCTGTGCGAGATCCTGCGCCATGCGCTCGGCTCGCTCGGGGTGCGCACGCATTGGCAGGCCGTGGAAGGCTCGTTCTGCGACGGGCGCTTCAACCTGGCCTCAGGGCCGCCAGACGACGCACGCAAGATCGCGGGCACCGCGCAATACTGGCGCAGGCTGGAGGCGGCGTCGCAAGGGGCGTCGGCGCCGCTCAATGTGGTGCTGGCCCACGCGGTGTTGCTCGTGAGCGCCGACCCCGCGGAAATCAACGCGCGCGCCAATGCGTTCGAAGCGGCCATCGGCAGCGGACGGCACTACCTGCCCGGGCGTGTGGTGAGCGTGCAGCAGGCGCTCGCCGCGACGGGCGGCGCCGCGCTGGATGGGGAGATCGACGCGCGCGTGATGTCGGCGCTTCGGGCCTGCGTGAGCGAGGCCGTGGCGCCGGGCGACTCGCGTGCGGGTTGAGCGCTTGCGCAAGCCGCCCGCTTCAGGCAACGCTCTCAGGCAGCGCTTTCAGGCAGCCCTCTCAGGCAGCCCTTTCAGCCCACCCCGCCCTCCTGCTCCAGCCACGACCGGAACAGCACGACGCGTTCATCGCCAACCTTCGCGTCCGCCACGTACGTGCAATAGCTGCGCGACGGCAGGCGGGGACCGCTGAACGGTGCGACCAGCCGGCCCGCAGCAAGATCGTCGGCTACGAGCGCCGTGGGCCCCATCGCGATGCCGATGCCGTCGATGGCCGCCTGCAAGGTCAGATAGAAGTGGTCGAAGGTCAAGCTGGCGGCCGGCTTCAAGTCGGGAATCCGGGCGCTTGCCAGCCAGTCGGGCCACAGTCGCGGAAGGCTCGACGTGTGCAGCAACGTGTGTTGTCGCAAATCACCCGGCGAGCGAAGCGGCAGCCGTTCCGATAGCGCGGGGCTGCAGACCGGCAGCCGCTCCTCGGAGAGAAACGGTCGCATCGCGTAGCCGTAGAACGTGTCCGGACCACCCCGGATCACGACGTCGTAGTCCTCTTTCAGACTCTCCAGCGGCCCGTTCGACGTCTCGACGCTGACCTCCACGTCGGGATGCCCGGCCCGGAAACCGGCGAGCCTCGGCACGAGCCAGCGCAACGCGAACGTGGCGGGCGCGTTCACCGAGAGCGTGCGCGACACCGTTTCCGGCACACCGTATCTCGCCGTCGCCTGCGCGAGCTGCTCGAACAACGGGCCGACTTTCTCCAGATAAGCCTTCGCCGCTGACGTCAGCTTCACGCGCCGGTTGTGCCGTTCGAACAGCGGCGCACCAAGCCACGTTTCGAGCAGGCGCACGTGCTGGCTTACCGCGCCTTGCGTCACGTGCAGTTCCGCGGCGGCTTGCTTGAAGCTGCCGAGGCGGCCCGCGGCCTCGAAGGCGCGCAGAGCATTGAGCGGAGGCAAGACCCGTTTCATCGAGAAAGCCCTTTTCAAGAGAGTTTTTCTGACGCGATCCGGCAATTTATCTGGTTTGTTGGGCCCCAACAAGATAGATATCCTTCTTTGTGTAGTGCCGATTCGCCTCCCGCTCCGTTCGTCTCCCGTCCCTGCTCAACAACATCCAGATGCTCAGTTACACCGGCGGTATCGTGCTCTTTGCAGCCATGCTCCACGCCAGCTGGAATGCGATGCTGCACGGCAACCGCGACCGGTTCTGGTCCATGACGTGGATGAGCATCGCCATCGCGGCGGTCTCCGCGTTCGTCGTCCTGTTCAATCCGCTGCCCGCCCGCGCCTCGTGGCCCTACATCGTCGCGTCGGGGCTCGTGCACATCTTCTACAACGTGAGCCTCGTGCGCTCGTATCGCCGCAGCGACCTGGCGCTGGCGTATCCCATCGCGCGCGGGTCGTCGCCGCTGCTCGTCACACTCGGCGCGGCGCTCTTCGCGCATGAAGCGATCGGCCCCCTGCACGCGCTCGGCATCGCGATGGTGTCGGGCGGCATCATCGCCATCGCGTTGCAGGGGCGTCACGTGTCGCGCGCGGGCGCGCTCGCGGCGCTCACCACCGGCGCGACCATCGCGGTCTACACCGTGATCGACGGTATCGGCGTGAGGTTGTCCAACGCGGAGTCGCTCAGCTACACCGCCTGGATGTTCCTGTTCTACGCGCTGATGCCCGTGCTGTTCGTCGCGACGCGCGGGCTCGCGCCGCTTTGGGCGCCCCTACGCGTGGAACCGCTCCCGGTCGGCTTGTCGCTCGTGGGCGGCTTCGTTTCGATTGCGGCGTACGGCATCGTGATCTGGGCGCTGCAGTCGGACGCGATGGGCGCCGTCTCGGCGTTGCGCGAGACCAGCGTGGTGTTCGCGGTGCTGATTGGTCGCGTGTTTCTGCGCGAAGCGGTCAGCACAGCACGCTGGCTCGCCTGCGTGGTCGTCGCGGCCGGCGCCGTGTGTCTGGGGCTTTGACGTCTCTCTCCTCTTTCCACTTTCCATGAAGGTTCGTTCGATGAATACCGTTCCACAAGCGCCGCTCATTCTGATTACCGGCGGCAGCCGCGGCGTAGGCGCGGCCACCGCGCGTCTTGCAGCGGCACAGGGTTACGACGTGGCGATCAGCTACGTCTCCAACGAATCTGCCGCGCGTGCGGTGGCCGCCGACGTGGAAGCGCTGGGCCGCCGCGCGCTCGCCGTGCGTGCGGACAGCGCGGACCCGGAGCAGGTTGCCCGGCTATTCGACGCAATCGACCGCGACTTCGGCCGCATCGACGTGCTGGTGAACAACGCCGCGATCATCGCGCGGCAGTCGCGGCTGGAAGATCTCGCCTTCGAGCGCATGCAGCGCATCTTCGCGGTCAACGCGATCGGGCCGATTCTGTGCGCGCAGCAGGCGGCGAAGCGGATGTCGCTGCGTCACGACGGAAGGGGCGGCGTGGTGATCAACGTGTCGTCGGCATCGGCACGGCTGGGCAGTCCAAACGAATACGTGGACTACGCTGCGTCGAAGGGCGCTCTGGAGACCTTCACGACCGGTTTCGCGAAAGAAGTGGCGCGCGACGGGATACGCGTGAACTGCGTTCGGCCCGGGCACATCTACACCGAGATGCACGCAAGCGGCGGCGAGCCGGGACGCGTGGATCGCGTGAAGGACTCCATCCCGATGGGCCGAGGCGGCCAGCCCGAAGAGGTGGCGCGCGCCATTTTGTGGCTGGCGAGTGCCGAGGCTTCGTTCGTCACGGGCACGTTTCTCGATGTGACGGGCGGGAAGTGAGGCGGCGTCGGACAAACTGGGCGGGGGCGGTGCGCTGGCGGTTCGCCTTGGTATCGGTTTGTCCAGGCTACAAAAGATGCACGACCGAACGAGGCCGCCATCCCTTCGAAGGCGGCCTCGTCGATCTCTACTAGCACCGGCTTCGCGTCGCCAACACAACCCAGACATCAGGCCGGCGGCGCCATACCCAGCCGATGCCATCCCAGCGGTGTCAGGACTGAATGGTCAGCGCCGCAAATGTCCGGACAAACCGCATGCGGACAAGCGCCATGACTTTGCCCGGTACAGGCGCTACCTGAACCCACGCGGAATCACGCGCTCATATTGCCCGGGGATATAGAAAACAAGGAACGACCTGGATGCCATCGCCAGGTCGTCGAGCGCATGTCTCGTTTGTCGGATCCGGCAAACTGCACATTCATTTCGAGCGCCGGCTCGACATTCATGTCGCGTTGTTCTCCCTGGCCGCTGGTGACATCTGTTCACGCTTCGTGGATACCTTGCGTGAGCCGCTCTTGACAGGACATGCGCTGAACATGGCTTCCGCGCGGCACGACCGCGCGCTGCAAAAGCTGACAGCGCACATTAACCATTATTGACAATATTCCGTGTCGTTCCCGGTAGGTTTGTCCGGCTTAAAACGTTGCGAATAAATCAGCTTCGCATCGTTCCTTTAAACCGGACAGGAATGCACGGAATGAATACTCCCGCAAAGCGTTTTACCGATGCGTGGCTCCGCCCGAGAGCACGTCTGACCCGGCATCTCACGTTGTGGACCGGCAGTGAGGACCACGACCTGATGTGCTCGACTTCAGGGCGCACGGCGGTATCTGCAAGAACTACGTGGTCAATGTCACAGTCACTTCCGTGGACCACACGGCGGCCACCCCTCAATGGGGCCGCGACGCGCTGGAAGCGCGTCCACACGAGTCGCGACGAAGCGGCGTACGAACAGAGCATCGAGCCGTGCTTCGCTGGGGACTATCCCGGCGCGTTCCCGATCAAGGTGGCGTCGTTCACGTTCGTCGGTCCCGATAACGTGCCCGCGCCGTTGCCCGTCCTGCCGAAAAGCGACCTCAAGGTCAACGACCGTCCTCCCCATACGAACTGACACGTCATGATCATCAGCCCACCCTTTCTGCCCGCATCGGGCCTGACGTCCAGTGACGCGTCCAGGCCTGACCCCATGATGGATGCCGTCGACAAATTCGAGCTGGCGCACGGCATCTATCCGGTTGCAGCCGACCGGAGCTGGCATTGCGGCGCCCATCTTGCGCCGGACATGCACGGCCCGGTCCATGCCATCGCCGACGGCGAGGTGGTGGCATACCGCGTCTGCCAGCACGCGATGGATGACGGCAACGGCAATGCGGGTTTCGTGCTGCTCAAACACTCCACCGAAACCGGTGACGGACGCACGCTGACGTTCTATTCGCTCTACATGCACCTGCTGCCGCTTGCGGAATACCACACGTTCGGACACGACGGAGCCCGGCTACCGGCGTTCCTGCAAAAGTCGTCCGGGCCGGATATCCGGGGGAAGGTCACGCCTGCGGCGAAGGGGAATGGCGAGAAGGTGCGGCGCAAGGATGTGCTGGGTTTTCTCGGCCGCTATCAGGGCGTCACCTACCTGCACTTCGAGATCTTCATGACGCCGGGCGATTTCGATGCGTATTTCGGGCACACGCAACTCGGGGTGGCCTCGCCGGGAACGGCGACAACGTCGGACTGCTGGGGGCATATCTGTTTCACCATTCCAGCAGGGCAGCAGTTTTACGCATTGCCTCAGGGAACGGACGCGCACGGCAAACTCCACGGCATCGCTTTCAAGGCCGGCCTCGCAGGCACGAACGCCCTGCCCCTTGTCGTCGAGATGTACTTCAGCAAGGGGGCGAAGTACACCAACGTCTGGAGCGTTGCTGCGGACGGCTCGCGCACACTTCTGACGCCAGAGCCGGTCGAGGAAAAGGACTACGAATACGATCTGTACCATCGTGCAACGGCGCTCTACGAAGCCTGCCCGAGCGACGGCTACGAGATGCTGCGCTTCGGGCGCATTCTTTCAGTGCCTGCGACCCTCCCAGGGGCGGCGCGTGCCACGTGGGTGCAGATCACCTTCGCGGCGGGGCAGTCGGGCTATATCGATATCAACAATGCGGCGATCGGAAAGCTGTCCGATGCGGATTTCCCGTCTTTCATGGGCTGGCAGAAGATCAGCGACGGCAATACGCCCTTCGATAGTGACGGGTTGTGCGATGTCGAGATGTTGAAGAGGCTCGTCAGGGACGCCGCGGCCAACGATCAGCCCGCAGTAGTGAAGGACGCAACCGAAGTCCAGAAGGCAGACGCGCTTTCTTACTACGTGAAGGGCCATGATGAGGTACGTCGAACCCTGCGCGGATTCATCTGCAACGCGCCGAGTGAATGGGATAGCACGCACAACGAGACGCGCTTCGCGAGGCTGCTCGACGAGGGCGGGTTCTATCACGGCAACCGAAAGGGCTACGAGGATTTTCTGAAGTACCTCGAGGAACTTCAGTTCTGGGACGTGACGGGGTTGCCTGCCGGCCAGAAGCTCTGGTTCTTCCATCCGCTCGCGTTTATCCGGCATTTCAGGAAGTGTGGGTGGCTAACCCACGACGAGTTGGCTACCACGTTTCCTCGCTATCCGTTCTATACGCAGGCTGGCAGTCCGCGAAGAGCCATCGCCACAAATGACGATACATATAGGGTGACGTTGGCCATCGCGCGTCAACGTGTCGAAAATCATGTCACTTCGCTGAATAGGTGTCTTAGAAAATATCTTGGTAGCAATCCGAATCGGATTGCTATGTTTTTGGCTCAGATTCTGTTGGAAACCGCGCAGTGGCGCAATCTTGGCGGCAGCAGGCGTCTTATGCACGAATGGGGTTTTGGTCGATATTCGGCGGCAAATCCTGCGACCCAATACTACGGTCCATTTTATGGGCGCGGCGTAATGCAGCTTACGTGGGCCGGGAACTTTGAGGCTTACGGCAAATATCGCTCTTTTCCTGACAATAGTGGATCATATGTTGAAAGAATGGTAGGGGTTGCGCCTAGAGTTACGGCAACGTCACGCCACTATTCAGCCAATCCGAATGACGGAGGTCAATTAATGCTTTGGCATCCTCGTTACGATCCGGACACAGTTGCTGAAAATCCGGAATACGCTTGCGATTCCGGTGGCTTCTATTGGGTGTCGAAGACTTTCTCACAGGGAACAAGCATTAATCGCATCGCAGATGAATACTATTCGGCGTCATCGACAGGCTTCATAAATCGACTGGTAAATGGGGGCGGAAATGGGTATTATGAAAGACAGGCGTATTCGGCATATATCCTAAGAATATTGGACGATGGGCTGGATACGTCCGAAACAATACGCATTTCCGCTCCTCACCCGAAAAGTACACTTGTGGCATCTATGCTGAGGCCGGAGTAATTGATGAAAAAATAAAATTTGCCCTTTTGATATTTTCGCTTATCTCATTTTTGGCAAACTCTGCTGAAAGCGAGCACGTCTTTTCGCCTGCGCCGGGGGTTAAGGCGGCAGTTGGAACGAATGGCGACGTATTAACCTGGGAAGTAAATAGTGGCAATAAAATTAATAGAGGCACCGTGAATGTTGGTACGGAAAAATCGACGCATATAGAAATTGACGACTATGATTTTAGTGGGCACCCTGGATTTGCCGTGTGGCATGTGGACGATGGATTAGGAGTTTATTCAATTTACAGGATTTTTACGTTTTCTCCATTGTCAAATAAATTTGTTGAGCGGCATCCCGCACCGCGGTGCGGGGATGAGTTTATTAATTTAAAGGTCGATAAAAAAAGGCGGCGTCTTCTTAGCACAGTTTGGGATCAAAGTGTCCCTAAAGTATGTACCACTCGTCTGGTGCGTTTGAAGCAATAATCGCTCTCCGGCCAATTTAGTAACGCGAACATGAAATCCCCATCCGCAAAGACAACAAGCTGGAAAACGGCGGCAAAGTTACCAGCGGGTCGCCCAGTTCGAGGTCCTGGGTCGACCGCTTGCCCGTCAGGGCGACGATGGCATCTGCGATAAGCACGAGCCCACTACGATTGCCGACGGTTACGGAAGGTTTCCCGGCCGGAACGGCAAGGCAGTCGCTTTTCACTACTATCGCCATCCGTGCAGTTGCAGCCTGCTCTCGTCACTCGAAAACGTAAATATTGCTTTAGCGCGAAAAATCCGCCACAACCTTGCCGACGCGCGAGCCCATGCGATTGCGCTCGATAGCGGCGGGCAGATCGCCGAAACCCACCACCTCGCTCACCGTTGACTTCAGCGTGCCGTCCGCAACCTCGCCTGCCAGCCGTTCCAGCAGCGCCGCGTCCGGCGTGTTGATGAACCACAGGCCGCGACGGCCGGCCGGTGTGCGTGCCAGGATGTCCGGCGACGTCGTGCCGACGATCGCGCCGTTCGGCGTAAGCACCTGCCACGAGCGGTCGAGCACTTCGCCGCCGACGTAGTCGAGCACCAGATCGATGCCGTTCGCAACGTCCTCGAAACGTTGCGTGCGGTAGTCGATCACGTGGTCGGCGCCCAGGCCGCGCACGTAATCGACGTGAGTGGTAGACGCCGTCGCGAAGACCTCGGCACCCGCGCGCTTCGCGTACTGCACGGCGTAGCCGCCCAGGCCGCCCGCCGCGCCGTGGATCAGGATGCGCTGCCCCGCTCGGATCGGGCCGGCGTGGTGCAGGCTCTGCCAGGGCGCCACGGCGGCCACCGGAATCGCGGCTGCGTGGACGTCGTCGAGTGCATCGGGCGTGCGCGACAGGTTGGCTTCCTCCACGGTCACGAAGTTGGCGTAGGCGCCGGGTCGACCCAGCGGGCCCATGACGCGCTCGCCTGCCTTGAAGCGCGCCACGCCGGGGCCTACGGCCTCCACCTCGCCCGCCAGTTCGATGCCCAGCACGGCAGGCAGTTGCAGCGGGAAGGCGTCGCGAACGTAGCCCTCGCGGATTTTCCAGTCGATGCCGTTCACGCCGGCGGCGCGAACGCGGACGAGCACTTGCCCTGGCCCGGCTTCGGGTGTGGCGATCTCGCCCACTTCGACGGCGTCGGCGCCACCATAGGCCCGGATCAATACAGCGCGTTGAGTCGTGTTCATTTCAGGTTCCTCAATCAGGTTGCGGTGAGAACAAAATAAGCCGTTGCACCCATAAAACAAAGACGCGAAAATCTAGACAACTCGTTTCAAATATGGAACATCATGGACCTGAATGCACTCGGCGATTTCGCGCTGGTGGCAACCCATGGAGGACTCGGGAAGGCGAGCCGCGCCAGCGGCAAGTCGAAGGCGACCTTGTCGCGGCGCATCGCCGATCTGGAAGAGGAACTAGGTGTGCGGCTCATCGAGCGCGGCGCGCGCGGCCTGAAACTCACGGAAGCCGGCCAGACGCTGATCTCCCGCACCGAAGGGCCGATGCACGAGGTGGCCGAGGCCATGACGGCGGCGCGCGAAGGACTCGCCGCGCCGCGCGGACGCCTGCGCATCGCGGCGCCGTCGCTGTTCTCGCACCTCGCGATGGGAAGGATTTGCGCCGAATTCTGCGCGGCCTATCCGGAAGTCACGATCGAGCTGGTGGCGGAAGACCGCATGGTGGACCTTGTCGAAGAGCAGTTCGACGTGGCTATCCGCATCAATCCGAGCCCAGACGGCAGTCTCGTGGGCCGATGCTTCGCCAAAGACAGGCTCGTGGTCGTGGCCGCGCCGTCCGTGCCGATGCCTGAGCCTGGTGCGGGCGCCGAGGGCGCCGGCATGCCGGTTCCCGCCATCGTGTTTTCGAGCTTCGAGCCCACCCACTGGACGCTCGACGAAGGGCAGCTCGTCGTGCAGCCCATTCCCCGGCTGCGGCTTTCGTCGTTCCTCATGATCCGCGACGCCGCGGTAGCCGGCGCCGGCGCGGCGCTCCTGCCGCAGTCCATCGCGTGGAATCAGCTCACGCGCGGCGAGCTGGTGCAGTGGGGCACGGTCTCCGGCGTGGAAACGGCGCTCTGGGTTTTGCATACGTCGCGACGCCTTCCTCCACCGAAGGTCCGCGCCTTCGTCGACTTCATCTGCGGCCAATACCCGGAAACGTCGCTCGTGCTGAAGGGATAGAAGCGGCCTGGCTCGAAGGGCGCGGCGAACATCGCTCGCTCAGTTGTCATCGCTCAGTTGTCATCGCTCAGTCGCAACGCTCAACCTCCACCAATCAGCGGCCGCGGTTCCATGAACGTGTGCCGGAAGTATTCACGCACGGCATGCATGGCCGGGCTCAGTTCGGCGTTCCTGCGCCACGCAAGTCCCACGCTCATCGGCGGCACGGGGTCGCGCAGCTGCATGGTCTCGATGCGTCGTCCCTCCAGCGACCACGGCCGGTACACCATGTCCGAGAGAATCGCCACGCCGCTGCCGTTCGCCACCATGCTCCGCACCGCTTCCACCGACGAGGTGCGCAGCTTCACGTTCGGCCGGTAAGGGGTCTCGTTCCAGTAGCGCAGCGCCGTGTACGCCGCTTCATCCACGGTCAGCATCACGAAGGGTTCGGCGGCCACGTCGGCAAGCGTCACGTTTTCGCGCTTGAGCAAGGGATGCTGCGCGCACAGCCACAGACGCCTGGGCGAATGAATCACCGGCTCCAGCGTGAGTTCCGGATTGGCCACGTTCGAGGTCAGCAACACGGCCATGTCGTATCGATCGGTGATCAAACCCTCCTCGATCGACTCGCGATTCAGTTCGTGCAACTGGATGGTCAATCGCGGATACAGCGTGCTCATTCTCTGCAGGTGATGCGGCAGGAAATAGCCGAGCACCGTGTAGCTGGCCGCCAGCGTCAACGTTCCGGTCAGCGTGCTTTCGAGGTTCGGAATGCGCATCGCCTCGTCCACGGAGGCAAGAATCGTATAGGCGTGGTTGAGAAAGCGCCGCCCCGTCGTGGTCAGCGTCACGCCCGCCGACGTGCGCATGAAGAGCTGCGTGCCCAGGTCGTCTTCGAGTTCCTTGATGGCGTTCGTCACCGCCGACTGTGAAATCGTCAGTTGAATGGCGGCCTGCGAGATCTGCCCGAGTTCCGCGGTCGCGACGAAGTACTTCAGTTGCCGAAGCGTCAAGGCCATGGTGCGCATCCGAAAAATCGATATTGGGACGCGGCATATCGTATTCCCGCCAAAAAAATTGGCGTGGTCGGGGTATTCACCCGTCGCCCCTCCTGTACCGACAAGCCCTCACGCCCATTCATGCGCAGCGCGTGCCATCGAAAAAACAGATAGCGTCCCATCCAAAAATAGAACTATTTTGGCGACCGGCGACCGGCTAATGTTCTTTTCGACGGAGCGCACGCATGGCGTGGCGAGCGCAGCTTTGATCGAGGAGAGAGATCCAGCATGAAGAAACACCGCGTCGACCTGAATTCCGACATGGGAGAAGGCTTCGGTTCCTGGACGATCGGCGACGGCGTCGATGAAGAAATCATGCCGCTCATCAGCTCGGCCAACATCGCGACCGGCTTTCACGCCGGCGATCCCAACATCATGGCGCGCACGGTCCAGCTCGCCAAACAGGCGGGCGTGGGCGTGGGCGCGCACCCCGGCTTTCGCGACCTGGTGGGGTTTGGCCGCCGCACGCTCACCGAGACCCCGCAGGCGCTCGTCAACGACATCGTTTTCCAGCTCGGCGCGCTGCGCGAGTTCGCGCGCCTTCACGACGTCAGCGTGCAGCACGTGAAACCGCACGGCGCGCTGTACATGCTCGCCGCGCAGGACGAGGGTCTGTCGCGCCTGCTGGTCGAAACGCTGCGGCGGCTCGATCCAACACTGCTGCTCTACTGCATGGAGGCGTCGGTGACCTACCGGATCGCATGCGAACTCGGCCAGCCGGTGGTGCGCGAGTTCTACGCCGACCGCGACTACGACCGTAGCGGCTCCATCGTCTTTACGCGCCGCGTGGGCAGGCTCGACCCGGCGCAGGTGGCGGCGAAGGTGCTGCGCGCATGCGTGGAAGGACGGGTCAGAACGGTGGACGGCGAAGACATCGAGATCGACTTCGACTCCGTCTGCATTCATAGCGACACGCCCGGTGCGCTCAAACTCGTCGAAGCCACGCGCACGGCGCTGGTGAGTCATGACATCCGGATCGCAGCCCCCCAATACGCGGCTTCGCGCTGATATGCACTGACGTGCGCCGCCCACAACAACGATGAGGAGCCCCGAGATGGCACAACAACACGAGATCGTCAGTCCCCTGCCCGGCACCTTCTATCGGCGCCCGTCGCCCGACGCGGCGCCGTTTGTCGAAGCCGGTACGACGGTGGAGAGCGGGACGGTGGTGGGACTGGTTGAAGTGATGAAGCAGTTCAACGACGTCGAAGCGGGCATAGCCGGCCGCGTCACGGAAATTCTCGTGGACGACGGCGAGCCCGTCGACGCGGGTCAGGTTCTGATGCGGATCGAGGAATGAGCGCCATGAGCAGAGTGAATTCGTCGGACGCCCCCGCCGTTCGCACCACCTTCTATCAACCCAGGCGCATTCGCACGGTGCTGGTCGCCAATCGCGGCGAGATCGCCGTGCGCGTGATTCGCGCCGCGCACGAACTGGGCATGCGGGCGGTCGCCGTGGTGAGCGACGCCGACCGCGACAGCCTCGCGGCACGCATGGCCGACGAGGCCATTCACATCGGCTCGTCGCACGCGGCGAAGAGCTATCTGAATCCATCGGCCATTCTCGACGCAGCGAAGCAGTGCGGAGCCGACGCGATCCATCCGGGCTACGGCTTCCTGTCCGAGAACGCGGCATTCGCAGCGCAGGTGGAAGCGGCCGGCCTCATCTTCGTCGGCCCTTCGTCCAGCGTGATTGCGACCATGGGCGACAAGGCCAAGGCGCGCGAAACGGCGCAGCGTGCCGACGTTCCCACGGTGCCGGGCAGCAACGGCGTCGTGCTCTCGCTCGACGAAGCGCGCCGCATCGCCGGGCACATCGGCTATCCGGTGATGATCAAGGCCGCAGCCGGCGGCGGCGGACGCGGCATTCGCGTCGCGCACGACGCCGCCCAGCTCGATGCCGAACTGCCGCTTGCGCAGCGCGAAGCGCAGGCCGCGTTCGGCAACGGCGGCGTCTATCTCGAACGGTTCATCGCGCGCGCCCGGCACATCGAGGTTCAGGTGCTGGGCGACGGGCACGACGTGGTCCATCTGTTCGAGCGCGAATGCTCGCTGCAACGGCGCCGCCAGAAGATCATGGAAGAAGCGCCCTCGCCGTCGCTCACGCCGGCGCTGCGCAGCGCGCTGTGCGCCTCCGCGACGCGGCTTGCGCGGCAGGTGGGCTACCGCAGCGCGGGCACGCTGGAGTACCTGTTCGACGACACGCGCGGCGAGTTCTATTTCATCGAAATGAATACGCGCATCCAGGTCGAGCATCCGGTGACCGAAGCGATTACCGGCGTCGATCTCGTGCGGGAAGCGCTGCGTATCGCCGACGGCGAACCCTTGCGCCTGAGCCAGAGCGACATCGTGATGCGCGGCGCGGCCATCGAATGCCGGATCAATGCGGAAGACCCGGCGCACGATTTCCGCCCGAGCCCCGGACGCATCGAGGAACTGGTGTGGCCGACAGGCCCGGGCGTGCGCATCGACTCCATGCTCTACCAGGGTTATGTGGTGCCGCCGTTCTACGATTCGCTGCTCGCCAAGCTGATCGTCTCCGACGAGAGCCGCCCCGCCGCGCTCGCGCGCCTCGCACGGGCGCTTTCCGAACTGCACATTCGCGGCGTGAAGACCACGGCGCAACTGCATCGCGCGTTACTCGCCGACGACGATGTACGCGCGGGCCGCTATCACACGAACTATCTGGAAACGTGGCTCGCGGCCTCGCGCGAACAACTGGCCGCCACGCCGGTCAACCACGAGGAGGCCGCATGACGACCCGTTACACGTTCGGCGGCGACGAATTCATCTTCGTGGAAATCAGCGAGGAAATGTCGCTCGACGCCTTCTTCGAAGGCACGGCTATCACCCGCGAACTGCAGCGCCGCGAGGTGCCGGGCATCGTCGACATCTGCCCGGCCAATGCGTCCTACCAGGTGCGCTACGACCCCGACGTGATCGACCCCGAGTCGCTGCTCGCCTTGCTCAAGGAAATCGAGGCACAAACCGGCGACGCGGAGCTGAACATCGCCACGCGCATCATCGAAATTCCCGTGCTGTACAACGACCCGTGGACGCACGAAACGCTGATGCGTTTTCGCGAGCGTCATCAGGATCCGGGTTCGACGGATCTGGAATACGCAGCGCGGATCAACGGCAAAGCAAGCGTGGACGACTTCATCGCCGCCCATTCCGGCTCGCCGTGGTTCGTCTCGATGGTGGGCTTCGTGGCCGGTCTGCCGTTCATGTTCCAGATGGTCGAGCGCGCGCGGCAACTCCAGGTACCCAAATACGTGCGGCCCCGCACCGATACGCCGAAGCTCACGGTGGGTCACGGCGGCTGCTTCGGTTGCATCTATTCGGTGCGCGGCGCGGGCGGCTATCAGATGTTCGGCGTGACGCCAGCGCCCATCTTCGACCCGGCACAGCGGCTCGACTATCTGCGCGACTTCATGGTGTTCTTCCGGCCCGGCGACATCGTGAAGTTCAAGCCCATCGACCGCGCCGCCTACGACGAAGCCGTGGCCGCCGTGGAAGCCGGCACGTTCTCGCTGCGCGTGCGCGACGTGAATTTCTCGCTCGAATCCTTTCTGCGCGACCCGGACGCGTACAACCGTTCACTGGTCGAGGTGCTCCATGCCGACTGATTCCCGCCTCGCCATCGAAGTCGTCAAGCCCGGCCTTGCCACCTCGGTGCAGGACACCGGCCGGCAAGGGTATTACCACGTCGGCATTCCGCCTTCCGGCGCGCTCGACCAATATGCGTTGCGCGCGGCCAATCTGCTGGTGGGCAACCCCGAATCCGCCGCGGCGCTCGAATGCACGCTGCTGGGTCCGCAACTGTTGTTCCATGTGGAGACGCTGATCGCGGTCACGGGCGCCGACATGCTGCCGAAGATCGACGGCGTGACGCAGGCCTGCAATGTCGCGCTGCGAATCAAGGCGGACAGCACGCTCACGTTCGACTACGTGCGAGGCGGCGCACGCGCGTATCTGGCCGTGGCCGGCGGCATCGACGTACCCGTGGTGCTGGGTAGCCGCTCCACCTATGCGCTCGGCGCCTTCGGTGGACACGAAGGGCGGCGCCTGCAGAAGGGCGACCGGCTCACGGTGGGCCGCGAGCGGGGACCGGCGCGCGAAGGCACGGAACTGCCCGCGCCGCTGCGCACGCCGCTCGCCCGCGAAGTCGAACTGCGCGTGCTGCCGGGCCTCTACCATCACCGGCTGACCGACGAATCCGCCGCGACGTTCTTCGAAGACACCTGGGTGGTGGCGCCCGAAGCCGATCGCATCGGCTATCGCTACAAGCAAGGCCGGCCGCTCGACTTCAGGCCGCGCGAGCAGCCATTCGGCGCGGGCGCCGATCCGTCGAATATCGTGGATGCCTGCTATCCGGTGGGTTCCATTCAGGTGCCGGCCGGTCTGGAACCGATCATCCTGCATCGCGATGCGGTGTCTGGCGGCGGCTACGCCACCATCGGCACCGTCATCAGCGCCGACATGGACCTGATTGGCCAGATGCAGCCGAACCATCAGGCGCACTTCGTGCCGGCCACCATGTCACAGGCGCTCGCCGCACGGCGTGACGCGCAATTGCGGCTCGCACGCCTGCGCGAAGTGCTGCTGCGGTAGCGCGCAAAGCGGTTCGCCGCGAGCCGCGTGCGTCGCACGGCGGCTCGCCTTCTAGCGCTTTCTAACGCACGTTTCCAATCACCGTACGCCGCCTCGCGGCGTGCGCGGACACGTGCGCCCGTTCGACCGATGCACGACCCACGCAGTTTCTGTTCTCTCCGCGGCGTCACCGCACGCTCGCTTCGGCGCCGCCGTTCCTGGACCCCGCAGTGTATTGAGGAGCACGTTGATGGCCAATCTGACGCAGGAAGTCGCCGGAGGCGACCTCGATCTATCGACCGCTGCCATTCCGGACAGCGCCCGCATGCCGGCGTTCTCGCTCACCATGGCGTGGTGGGCGGTATGCAGCGCCGTGTTCTACATCGTCGTGGGCGCAACGCTCGCGCTGACGTATGGCGCGCGCAATGCCCTGATCGGCATGGCGCTCTCCGTGGTGTCGTACGGTCTCGTCAACGCCGTGATCAGCCGTTACGCGGTGCGCACCGGGCTCTCCGTTGCGCTGTTTTCACGCGTGCTGTTCGGCAGCTCGGGCGCGGCGCTCGCCACCCTGATCTTCTTCGCGACCGCCATCTATTACGCGGTCTTCGAAGGCTCCGTCATTGCGGTGGCGGCGCATAGTCTCTTTCCCGTGCTCGATTACCGATGGGCCGCGCTGATCGTGGTCTGCTACAGCGTGCCGCTGGTGTTCGGCAGCGTGCAGCACTGGCTCGACAAGTTCAACGGCGTGCTGTTGCCGTTCTATCTGCTCGGGCTCGTTGCCGCGGTCGTGCTGACCACCCACGAATACGGCTACAACGCCGCATGGCTCGACTTCGGCCCGAAAGGCACGGTGCCCGCCAACGGCTGGTGGAACTGCTTCGTGTACTACATGGGCGTCTGGGTACTGATGATGTTCACCTTCGACTACGCCCGTTTCGGCCGCAGGAAAGACGCGGTCTACCATGGCCGCTTCAACTTCGGCATGCCGTTCTATCTGGTCACGTTCCTGCTGAACGGCGCGGTGGGCATCTATCTGGTCAGCACGACGCCGGGGCTCGGCACGCTCTCCGAAGTCTCCGTCGTGCTGGCGCTGCTCAAGCTGATGGGCGTCTGGGGTCTGCTGTTCGTGTGGGTGACGCAGTCGCGCATCAACACGGCGAACTACTATCTCGCGGCCATCAACATGCAGGCGTTCTTTCAAAAGGTGGTCGGCCTGCGCGCGCCGAAGTTCGCGTGGGCGCTGGTGGTGGGCGTCGTGGTCTATGCGCTGATGATGGCCGACGTGTTTTCGAAGATCCTGCAGGCACTCGCGTACCAGGGCATCTTCGTCGTGGCGTGGGTGGGCGTGGCGCTCGCGCACATTCTGTCGGCGCGCTATGACGAACTGGTGGGCGATGCCATCGAGTACCGCGATTCGCATGTCCCCGCATTCAACCCGGGCGGTTTGGCCGCCTGGTTCGCGGGGGCTTTCGCCGGCCTCGTGCTGATGAACATGCAGGGAGCCGTGCAGTCGCTCTCCGCGCCGGCCACCTTCGTGGTGTCGTGGCTCGTCTACCGGGGCATGCTGGCGTCGGCGAAAAGGACATGGTTCGTGCGTGGAGAGGATACGGGCAGTTATTGAAGATAAAGACCGGACGATAAAGACAGGAAGATAAAGACAGCCGGGCTCTTTTTTCCTTTCCACAGGACTGCCGCGATTGCCGTTCATTTGGCGGCAATTGCGGCGCCGCGTTCAGCACGGACCTTCAGCCAAAACGGCTTGCGCGACACCAAATCAACCGGCCGCGTGCCGGTCAAAAAAATGAAATCGCAAGCCTCAGCGCAATCCCGCTGACGACCAGCGTATGATGTCTCGCACGGTCGGCGAGACGCGACTCCCCCGGACACCCCCGATCGGTGGGTCCGATCCAGGCCAAATCCCGCCCTCAACCGTTCGACTCCCCTCCCATCGCAAGCCGACCCGGGCGTATCTGGCGCATCCGGTCGGTCAAAATCCACAGCTTCAATCACTGCGGAGCGCGGGGGAGGCCTGATGACACGAGGCAGCGCCGTGTCGAGGCGTCGAGATTGGTCCGTTTATTTGCCGCGCTCCCAGGCGCCCAGCCACGGCGAGTTCGGTCAGTACCTATGGCACTATTTTGAATGCGGCGACGGCGAACTGCCTGCGAGGCGGCCTTGCCTGTCGCGCGTTGCCGCGTGCAATCGAGAAAAATACCGAGTCCGGTTTGAAAGGAAGCAAGTTTCATGGATGAACGCAAGCGAGACAGCATGATTGCCTACCTCCGTCACCGCATGGAGGAGTTCGGGATCAGCCCGGATGATCTGGCCTCAGCAATCGCTGCTGACACGAAGGTTGAGCGTTATCGCAGCGCGAATGGCGACAGCTGGAGCGGCGAAGGGCCCATGCCTCAATGGTTGAAGCAGGCGATTAGCGCCGGGCAGTCCCTCGAGCACTTTGAATTGTCATCGGAGCCGGTTTCGCGGCCGCCCGTTAAAAAAGGCCCGGACTGGACGAATGACCCATTCGCGGGCAGTCCGCTCGCGCGGCCGAATTCCCGTTAGCGCAAATGCGGCCTGGCGCACGGCGCCGGTCATAAATGACGGGACTATCGACGTGTTTTACCCCGTGTTTTCTCCGGAACAAAACGCGAGTGGAGTCATCGCATGGCTGGAGCCGAACCGATAACCGCGAGAAGTCCGCAGCACGTGGTGGAGTTGCTGGACAGGGCGTTCAACGAATGCGACGTCGATCGTGTTCCAGGCTTTTACGACGAGAAAGCCGTTGTCGTCTCGCAGCCGGGAAGAACGATTAGCGGACGCGGCCCGCTCAGGGAATTCTTCGAATTCGCGGTGAAGTCCGGCGCGAGCGCAAAGCAACTCAAAACCCATGTTATCGAGGCCGATGGCGTTGCGCTGTTCCTCTCTCGCTGGACGCTGGAGTACGAGGAATCGGGCGCGAAGCGTTCCGTGAGAGAACTCGTCGCCACGACCGTTTTTCGCAGACAGCAAGACGGCGAATGGAAAGTGCTGATCGACAATTCATTCGGACCATTGGTGCTGGATGCTTGAAAGACGGTTCTGCCCTACGTTAGCCATGGCGTGCGAGGAAGCGGTCCAGTTGTCCGGCGAACGCCTTGCTGTCGTTTGCGGTGTACGGCGCCGGACCGCCCGTCCCCACGCCTGAGCTGCGAAGTTGATCCATGACTTCGCGCATGGTGAGACGCTCCTCGATATTTTCGCGGCTGAACCAGCTTCCACGCGGGTCCAGCACGTAAGCGCCCTTCTCGAGCGCCGCAGCCGCCAGCGGTATGTCCGCCGTAATCACCAGGTCGCCGTGCGTGACCAACTGCACGATGCGCTCGTCGGCGGAGTCGAAGCCGGCCGGCACCTGCAGAGCCTTGATGAAGCGCGAAGGCGGCGTGCGCAAATACTGATTCGCCACCAGCGTCACGCATACTTCGACGCGCCGTGCGGCCCGAAACAGCATCTCCTTGACGACAACCGGACAGGCGTCTGCGTCAACCAGCACTTGCATCGAGGTATGTCCGATAGAGGAAGAAGGCCCCATGTTACCGCCCGGTGCGCCACGTCGCGATTGTGATGTGCTGCAACTGCGACGGCTGTGCGAAGCGGGCTAAAGCAAACCCATCGCCGACGCCTTGAGCGTGGCCGCCGCGCGCGTGGAGCATTCGAGCTTGCGAAACACGTTTTCGACGTGAGTGCGCACCGTGCTCGGGCTCATCGTCAACTCGCGCGCGGCTTCCTTGTTGCTCGCGCCGCGCGAGATCACGCGCAGCACGTCGATCTCGCGGGGCGAGAGCTGCGGGCCGTGTTGCAGACCGTGTTGCCCACCTCTCGCGTACCGCAGGGGCCGCCGGACGACTGGCGCCTCCTCCGTCACCAGCGCGTCGACAATGTCGTCGCTCAATCTGCCGGCCGCCACCTCATAGCGCAGCATTTGCGCGGCGGCATCGGCGCCGAGTGCCGCGCGCCAGGGCCGCGCCGAGCGCAACGCGACCCATGCCACCGATGCCGCCAGCACGCGAGCCTCCAGCGTCAACGCCTGCCCGCTCGCGCCGCGGAAATATCCCGAACCGTCCTCCCGTTCATAGGCATACGACGCCAGTTCCGCGGCTTCGCCAAGCGCGCCGGTCTGCTTGCCGGCGCGCGCCGTCCAATAGGGCACCAGCCGCACCTTTTCCCAGGCACTCGCGGGCAAAGGCGTCGCCATGTTCCACACGCTGTTGGGCACGGCGGCCCTGCCGATGCCGTGCAGCAATCCCGCCCGATAAACACGCGCGTGCGCGGCTTTGTCCGGCGTGAGCCGGGCGCAACACGCCGCCGCAGTGGACGCGACCGTGCGCGAAAATCCCGTCATCCACGGCAGCTTCAGATCGATCACGTCGGCAATGAGTTCAGCCGACGTGGTCTGCTCCATATCGGACGTCATCAGCGCAGCGTCGAAATCGGTGAGCGACGCGCGCTCCAGTTCTGCCAGCCAGCCGGCCGCCTGACGTGCCGCGGTCTCGACGAGGCGCGCCGGATATCGCGCACCGGACCGTTGCCCGATCAGCCCGAGCGCCTGCTCGATGCCATACGTGCGGCCGAAAATCTCGAGGTCTCCCGCAAGCGCCACGACGAACACCGGCATGGGCACCCTCTCGCGCGCAACACGCCCCGGCAGGCCCGCGCCGTCCCATGTTTCGAAGATGTGACGCAGCGCGGTTTCCGTCACGCTCGAAAGACCCAGCATGCGCGCAACCTCGCCCGACACCTCGCAGTGGATTTGCGCAAGCGGCAGCATCACGGCACCGGCGCCGCCCGATGCCTCGAGCCGCTCGGCCCAGCCTGACCGGCCTTCGAGCATCGCGAGGCGAATCGCGATGTCGTCGCCGAACACGTCCGCAAAGCCCGCTGCGTTCGCCGTGCAACCCGACCAGCGCAGCAGCGACACCTCACGAACCGTATCGCACGCCCATGCATCGAGTCCCGCCGCGTGCGCCAGGCGCGCCGCCAGCCACCCGGTGCGCAGCGAATGGTCGGTTGGCTGGCCCATGCTCAGATCGCCAATGAAGGCGAGCGCTCTCACGCAATCGAATACGCGCAGCGGGGGCGAGCTTGTTTGCGGGTCGAACGTCGGCATGGATCACAAGAAGTGGGGAGGAACTGCGCCCGATCATACGCGACGAGGCGCGCACGCAAGATCGGTCATTTGACCGATGTTGTGCGACCCGACGAGGTGAGATTCTGTCGCTCATCGAGGTCCGTCGCAGCGTCAGCGTGACGGGCCCCATGCCGCGGAACCGGAATATTCCGTGCCTCGCTGCCGTTTACCGCAGCTTCAACCAACCGTTATCGCCCTTGGGGCTGCCTTGAACCGCGATCTCATCCATCCCGCCTACGTTCGCCTCTTCCACTGGATCAACGCCGTCTGCGTGATCGGTATGTGCATGAGCGGCTGGCAGGTCTATAACGCGTCCCCCATTTTTCACGCCATCAGGTTTGCCCCAGCCATCACGCTGGGCGGCTGGCTGGGAGGCGCGCTGCTCTGGCACTTCGCGATCATGTGGGTGCTGGTCGCCAACTTCCTCGCCTGGCTCGCGATCGGTATTGCAACGGGACGCTTGCGCCGGACGCTGTTTCCGCTCACGGTCCGCGCCCTGGGGGCGGACCTCCTTGCCGCCCTGCGCGGCCAACTCACGCACGACCACCTGGGCCGCTACAACGCCGTGCAGAAGCTCGCGTATCTGCTCGTCGTTGCCGACATCGCGCTTGTCGTGCTGTCTGGTCTCGCTGTCTGGAAGCCCGTGCAGTTGCCGCTCTTGAGCAGCCTGATGGGCGGATTCGACAACGCACGCGTGGTGCACTTCGCGGCAATGAGCGGGCTTGTCGGCTTCTTTGTCGTACACGTGACGATGGTCGCCATCGTTCCGCGTTCTCTGCTGACGATGATTCGGGGGCGCTGAGCATGGGTAACCTGAAAAACAACGCGTCGCCCGCTTCCGTTTATGCCCCGGACGCGGCCGCCATCATCAAAGAGGCCCAACGCGAACTCGGGTCGCCTGCGCGGCGACTCTTCGGCCGAAGAATGCTCTCGCTCGGTGGGTTGATGCTGCTCTCCGGTTGCGAACTGAAATCCGGCAACGCGGTGGAGGCCATGCTGCGTCGCGTGTCGCGGTTGAACGACGAGGCGCAGGCCTTGCTGTTCGATCCGCACACGCTCGCGCCGACCTACCCGGAGTCGATGATTACGCGTCCGTTCCCGTTCAACGCCTACTACGACATCGATCAGGTGCCGGAGGTCGATGCTGAAACGTATCGCCTCAAGCTGACGGGACGGGTTAAAGGCAAGTCCGTCTGGAGCCTTGCCGAACTCGGCGCGTTGCCGCAACGAAGCCAGGTGACGCGACATATCTGCATCGAAGGCTGGAGTGCCATCGGCAAATGGGGCGGTGTGCCGTTTTCCTATTTCCTGTCGCGAGCCGAAGCGGACACCACGGCGAAGTACGTGGCCTTTCACTGCGCCGACGGCTACTGGACCAGCATCGACATGCCCACTGCGCTTCACCCGCAGACGCTGCTCACGCTGACCTGGGACGGCAACACGCTGCCCGCGAAGTACGGCTTCCCGATGAAGCTTCGCATCCCCACCAAGCTCGGCTACAAGAACCCCAAACACATCGTGGCCATCACCGTCACGAACGAATTCCCGGGCGGATATTGGGAGAACCAGGGCTACAACTGGTTTGGAGGGTCCTGAGCCCGCGCAGCAGGTTCCCGGGTCCGCCCGCTTCGACGTCAATCGTCACCTTTCTTCACTGCATCAGGAGTTTTCATGTCCATCCGCCGCACTCTCGCCGTTTCGTTACTCATGCTGACCGTGGCCGAAGCCGCGTTCGCGCAGTCTTCCGCCGATAAACCCGAACGCATCAGAGGCACGATCGAATCGTTCTCGGGCAGCACGTTGGTGGTACACCGCCGCAGCGGCGACACGGTCAGCATCGACCTGAAAGACGCGACGCACGTCAACGCCGTGAAGGCCGTACAACTCGCGGATATCAAGCCCGGTAGCTACGTCGGCGCGGCAGCGACGCCCGGCGAAGACGGCAAGCTCGTCGCGAAAGAGGTGCTCGTGTTTCCGGAAGCGGCGCGAGGCGCGGGGGAAGGTCACTACGCGTGGGACCTCGGCGCGAATAGCTCGATGACGAACGCGAACGTCGACACGGTCGTGCAAGCCACCAGCGGCCGCGAACTCAAGCTTTCATACAAGGGCGGCACCAACACCATCACCGTGCCGACCACCGCGCCGGTCGTCACACTCATTCCCGCCACGCGCGACGAACTGACGAAGGGCAAGCACGTTTTCGTGATTGCCACGCAGGCAAAGGGCGGCGCCTACAGCGGCAATCAGATCGTCGTGGAGAAGGACGGCGTCGCGCCTCCGATGTGAGCCCGGCGACTGCAGCCAAGTGGCGTCAAAAAAGTCAAAGGAATCAATCGTGTGCACGAGATGCACATTTCCAGGAAAAGGTTGTGCGCGCAGCAGGCCGCGTCCTAGACTCGGCTCCAATCACGGGGCTGCGGCAAAACGTCCGCCCCTCCGTGACGGGTTTCGGTGTGCAGCCGTCGCCCCTGCGCGCCGCGCATCGCCCCTCGGCGATACACGGCATCGCTCCATCCAGCCGCCGGAAGAGCGGCTCACGACTATATCTGGAGACTTTTTATGACGTCACGAAACCTTCGTGCCGAAGAAGGCGGCACGATCAGCAAGGGAACGGTCGCACTGTGTCTGGCGATCGCGTTGCTCGAAGGGTTGGATCTGCAATCCGCCGGCGTAGCCGGACCCCGCATGGCCAAGGAGTTCCATCTCGCCGTGGCCCAAATGGGCTGGGCGTTCAGTGCCGGCGCCATCGGGCTACTGCCGGGCGCCGCGTTGGGCGGCCGGCTGGCGGACCGCTTCGGCCGCAAGCGCGTGCTCATGTGGTCGGTGGCGCTGTTCGGATTGTTCTCGCTCGCCACCACAGCCGTCTGGAATTTCGAAAGCCTGCTCGTCGCGCGCCTCTTCACGGGCCTTGGCCTCGGCGCGGCCATGCCTAACCTGATTGCGCTGTGTTCGGAAGCCGCGGGGCCGCAGCAGCGCAGCACCGCCGTGGGCGCGATGTACTGCGGGATGCCGTTCGGCGCCGCCATTGCAGCCGTCATCGGCATGCTGGGTACGGCAGACGCGAGCTGGCGCCATGTGTTCTACGTCGGCGGCCTTGGGCCTATCGTCATGGTGCCGCTGCTGGGCCTGTTCCTGCGCGAGTCGCAGCAGTTCATGGCGGCGAAAGCGTCGAAGGTTTCGGCGGCGACGAAGCAAGGCACGCCGGGCGTGACGGAAGCGCTCTGGCGCCAGGGCCGCGCGCGAACCACGATCGCGCTGTGGATCAGCTACCTGGGCACCCTGATCGTGCTGTACTTCCTGATGAACTGGCTGCCCTCCATGGTGCTTGCGCGCGGCCTCTCGCGCGTGCAGTCCAATCTCGTGCTGATGATGTTCAACATCGGTGGCGGCGTAGGGGCGGTTGCAATCGCGACGATCATGGACCGCTTCGGCCGGCGCGGCACGGTGATCGGCATGTACGTCGGCATCGTGGCAGCGCTCGGCGTGCTCGCGAGCGCGAGCGGGGCAAGTTCCACCGCCGTGGGCGGCCTGCTCTGCGGTTTCTTCATCGTGGGCGGCCAGTCGGTGCTGTACGCGCTCGCGGGTCACGCCTACCCGACCGAGGTGCGCGGCACGGGCGTGGGCGCAGCCGTCGCGGTGGGTCGTCTCGGCTCGATTCTCGGGCCGCTCGTGGCAGGGCAGCTTTTCGCGCTCGGCCAGAGCCCGTCGATGCTGGTGGGCGCGAGCATTCCGCTCGTCGTCATCGCGGCGGCCGCCGCACTCAGCGTCGCGGGGTCGTTCGTGCAGCGCGGCGCACTGGGTGCCCAGCGCGCGTGAAGGGGCGCACGCTGGGCGGAGGTGGGGCCTGCAAAGGCCTCACCGGCTCGCCGTCCTGATTCGAATGCCAATACCTACTCGGCCCCGTCGATGGCCCGCACCTCCGGGATCATCGCGGCCTGGCCGCGATAGTTCCCGGCCGAATCCGTGAGTTGCCACACCGTCGCATGTTCGATCCAGAAGCGCACGCCCGCTTTGGTAATGCGCACGCCGCGGTAGCCCGACACGAAACCGTCGCGGGTCACCTGGTCGAGGAATGCCTGCCGTTCGCTACGCTCCACGGGTTCCGCCGAAAGACGCGAAGGCAGCGTCGTGAGTTCGTCCCAGTCGTATCCGAAAATCGCCTGCGCACGCTGGTTGCCGTAGACGAACACGGGGTCGGCTTGCGCGTTGTGCGCAAGAATGCCGAACGGCGCCGCGGCGTACAGCCACGCCGCGCCTTCGGATGCGCTCATACCGTCGGGAACGAGGGGTTGACCGAGAAGACGCTGGTAACTGCCGGCGAGAAGGCGGAAGAAGTCTGCATCGGTGCTCAACGACATCGGGGAAGGCTCCTGCAATCGGGTGCGTACGCGGAAGGGGCACGGCTCAGGACGCATGGCACATGGCACATGGCTCCGGGGAGCGTCGGCGCAAAGCCCGCGCGTCCGAAATGGCCGCCGTCGAGTGTATTGGAAAAGCCGTTTTGAGGTCGAAAAACGGCGCAGACGCCGACACCCATCGTTCCTGCCTGCCGCGCGCGGCGGGCAGCCGCCTTCAGGCTTTGCCCGCCTCACCACCTCATCGACTCCCCGTACCCAACACGTGCCCCTCCACGGTCACGCCATACATGGAATTGGGCGAGTCGTGAAATGCCTTGCGCGTCTCTTCGACCGAACCCTTGAAGCGCGGATCCTGCGGGCGCTCGTGACTGTCCATGAAGCGCGCGACGTCCCATGCCTGTTGATCGGTGAGTGTGCCGCCAAGGCTCAACGGCATGTTCGCCTTGATGAATCCCGCCGCGTTCTGGATCTCGTGCATGCCCGCGCCCCAGTTGAAAGAGCGGCTACCCCACAGTGGCGGAAAGACGGTCTTTCCGTCGCTGCTTTGCCCTTGACCGTCCGCTCCGTGACACAACGCGCAGTGCTGCGCGTAGACCTGCGCGCCGCGCCCATAGTCGGCCTTCTGCGCTGGCGGCGCGAGCTTCGGATAGCCGCGCCCGGCAATCTTCTCCCCGACCGGCGCGCCCTTGGCGAGCCAGTACGCGTAGCTTTCGAGCGCCACGAGCACCGGGTCTCCAGGCGGCGGCGCCTTGCCGTTCATGCTGTAGCGAAAGCAGCCCTGCATCCGCTCGGCCAGCGTGTTCACACGGCCGTCCTTGCTTCGGTAAGCCGGGTACGAAACGTAAGCGCCCCACAGCGGGCTCGCGTTCGCCTTGCGCCCCGCATCGAGATGGCAGTTCACGCAGTTGAGCGAGTTGCCCACGTATTTGCCCGCGAACTGGCCGGTGTGCAGGAAGATCTGCTCGCCCAGTTTCACCGTCTTGCCGAATTCGCCGCCGGGCATGTCGGCTTCGGGTGGCGGTTGAAAAGGTTGAGCAGGCCGCGCCTCGGGCGCGTGGACCGTATCCGCGGCACGAGCCGCATGCGGGCCACAGGCCATGGCGACGGCGAACACCGTCAGCGTGACGAAGGTTCTACAGATTCGCCTCATGCTCGTCTCCGTCATTTCGCGCCGGTCGTGGCCGACGCTTGTTGGGTGGGTTGTTCACCGCGTTGTTCACCGCGTTGTTCCCCAGGTTGTTCGCTGTAATAGCGGGCAACGGCATCGATGTCGGCATCCGACAGCTTGCTCGCGACGTTCGGCATCAACGCCATTGGACCCGGCGGGCGCTTGCCGGCCTTCCATGCGTGTAGTTGCGCCGTGATGTATGCGGCAGGCTGACCTGCGAGCGGAGGAAACGCGCTGCCTACGCCCGCCCCGCCCGGACCGTGACATTGCGCGCACGCAGGCACCCCCTGTTGCCCGCGCCCGCGTGTGGCGAGCCACGCGCCGGTATCGGATGGCGCGACGTCAGCGGTATCGGTTCGGCGCGCGGTTTCAGGCGCGGAAAGACGGCTGAAATAGCGCGCGACAGCCGTTCTGCCCTCCTTCGACATGAGGCGCGCGAACGGTTGCATGACGGTACTGGGACGGCTGCCGTCGGCAAATGCGGCGAGCTGCGCGTCGAGATAGTCCTCGCCCGCGCCGGCAAGCCGCGGAAAGCCTGCGGCTGCATTGCCTTCTCCATGCGCACCGTGACAACTGATGCATGCGGGGATGCCCTTGGCCGTGCCTCTCGTTGCGATCGTCCAGCCAAGCGGCGATTGTGGTGTGGTGTCGGTGGGCTTATTGGTAGGTTGATCGGTACGTGTGTCGGTGCCAGTGGCGCCCGCCTCGTGCGATACGAACGCGAACGCCACCGCCGCCGATAACGCCCAAAGCGTGATCGTGCGTCTCATCCTGTCTCCTCGTCTCGTGCTGTTTGTTGTCGGTCTTTGCCGCTACTGCACTCGCGCCTGTTGCTGCCTTCAAGTCGCTTCTGCCTCCTCGCAGAAGCGCGTTCGTGACGATCAGTAAAACGCGGCCTTCGCCACCAGCCCCAACGCCACGGCGATGAGGATGGCGGCAAAGCCGAACTGCACGTGCCGCCCCGAGAGACGATGCGACACGATGCGGGCCGCCACCATGCCGGCCGCCGTCGCAAGGCTGAACCACAGCACCACGTCGAGCGGCAGCGGTGCGCCATGGCGCATCGTCGTGATAACGCCGCCCCCGCCCACCAGCGTGATCACCATCAGCGAGGTGGCCACGATCCCGTGCATGGAAACGTCGGTGAGCTTGCGCATCATCGGCACGATGACGAAGCCGCCGCCTACGCCGAGCAGTCCCGTCATCAGCCCGGTCACGGCGCCGACAGCGGCGAGCGCGGCGCCTGTCGTCCACGACCATACGAGGCGGCCGGTCGCCGGGTTGACGTGCGCCACGCAGAGTGCCGAGTCGGGCGGCGGCGAATTGCCGTGCGCAAGCGTCTGACGCAGCAGGCGCACCGCGACCACGAGCATCACGAGCGCGAACACCGCGAGCAGCAGACGTTGCGGCAGCGCGTGGGCAAGACGCGCGCCCACCGCCGTAGCCGGAACGCCGAGTGCCGCCATGAAGAACGCGGCGCGATAGCGCACGAGCCCTTTGCGAAAGGCCTCCAGCGCACCCACCGCCGCACTGCCCGCCACGGCCACGAGCGCCACGGGGGTCGCCTGCTGGATCGGCCAGCCCATGCCGAACACGAGCGCAGGCACGGCGAGAATGCCGCCGCCCGCGCCGGTCAAGCCAAGCACGGCACCCACCATCGCGCCAAGAATCAACGAAATAACCATCAGGATCCCGGAACAATCATGAAGAACGGCTGGCTGCTCAGTCGGCCAGCTGCGGATGCGCGAGCCACTCGTGGCCCTTCAACATGCCGCGCCAGTAGAGCGGCGGCAGGATGCGGTCCTTGAGCAGCCACGCGAGCCGCGACGGTTGCGTGCCGTCGATCAGCCACTTCGGGAACGTAGGCGCCACCTTGCCGCCGTAGAGGAATTCGGCGAGCACGATCTTGCCGCGCTCCACGGTGAGCGGGCACGAGCCGTAGCCGTCGTAGTTCGCCAGTTCCTGCCGCCCGCGCAGCGCGGCCAGCACGTTGTGCGCGACCACGGGCGCCTGCTTGCGCGCAGCCGCGGCGGTCTTCGCGTTCGTCGTGTTGGTCGTGTCGCCAAGGCCGAAGACGTTGCCGTACCGCTTGTGCCGCAGCGTGGCCGGGTCCACGTCCACCCAGCCCACCGCGTCGGCAAGCGGGCTCGACCGGATGAAGTCGGGCGCCTTTTGCGGCGGCACGACGTGGATCATGTCGAACGTCGTTTCGACTTGCTCGGTTTCACCGCCCGGTAGCGCGCGCGTGAACATCGCGCGCTTTCCGGGACCGTCGATGGCGCTCAGGTTGAGACCGAAATTGAGCCCGATGTCGTAGCGCTCGACGTACTTCATCAACGCCGGAACGTAGTCGGGCACACCGAACAGCACCGCGCCGGCGTTGAAGAACTCGACCTCGATCTGCCCGAGCCGGCCCGAGCGCAGCCAGTGATCGGACGACATGTACATCGCCTTCTGCGGCGCGCCGGCGCATTTGATCGGCATGGGCGGCTGCGTGAAGAGCGCCCGGCCGCGCTTCAGTTGCTGCACGAGCTGCCACGTGTACGGCGCCAGGTCGTAGCGGTAATTCGAGGTTACGCCGTTGCTGCCGAGCGTCTGCGGCAAGCCTTCGATCGCGTTCCAGTCCAGCTTTAGTCCCGCGCAGACCACCAGTTGCCGATAGCGGATCTTGCGGCAGCCCTCCAGCACCACGGCGTCGTTTTCCGGTTCGAACGCCGCGACCGCCGCCTTGATCCAATGCACCTGATGCGGCAGCACATCGACCATGCGGCGCGCGGTGGTCTCGGGCTTGAACACGCCGGCGCCCACCATCGTCCAGCCGGGCTGGTAGTAGTGGATGTCGGCGGGATCGATCACGGCGATGTCGAGATTCGCGTCGCGCGCGAGCAGGCTGGATGCCGTCGCCACACCGGCGGCACCGGCGCCGACGATAACGACGTCGTAGCACTTTTCAGCGCTTACGCCGCTGTCGCCGAGGCGGCTGGCCAGGGCGCCCAGGTCGTAGCCCGCTGCCCTGCCGGCCGCAACGAGCTGGCCGAACGAATAGCCGGACGCGCCCGAGAGCGCCCACAGCGACGCCGAGCGCATGCCGCTGCGGCAATACGCGAGAACCGGCCCCGGCACCGTCTGCAGCAAGTTGCCGAACTGCGCGGCCTCGCGGTCGTTGACCTTGCCCGACTCCACGGGCAGGTAGTACGCGGCGATGCCTTCCTTGCGAGCGGCCGACTCGATCTCCACAAAGGTGGGCTGGTCCGCGCCCTCGCCGTCGGGGCGATTGCAGATCACCGTGCGATATCCGGCCGCGCGCAGCGCCGGCAGATCCGCCACGTGCACCTGCGGCGATACGGCGACGGCGTCGCTGAGTTTTTTGATGTCCATGACTGTCTCTTCGCTGTCTTCGTTAATGAGTTAGCCGATGCCCGCCGCGCCTCACAACACGTTGAGCGGAATCTTGATGTACGACACGCCGTTGCTTTCCGGCTCCGGCAGATGGCCGGCGCGCATGTTGACCTGCACCGAAGGCAGGATCAGCACGGGCATGTCGAGCTTCGCGTCGCGCGCGTGGCGCATTTCGACGAACGCCTGCTCGGTGGTGCCTTCATGCACGTGGATGTTGTGCTCGCGCTGCTCGGCAACCGTGCTTTCGTAGCGCAGCGGACGGCCGCCCGGTTGATAGTCGTGGCACATGTACAGCCGCGTCTGCGGCGGCAGGCTCAGGATGCGATGGATCGAGCGGAACAGCGTGGACGCGTCGCCGCCCGGGAAGTCGCAGCGCGCCGTGCCGTAGTCGGGCATGAAGAGCGTGTCGCCCACGAACGCGGCGTGGTCGTCGCCGTCGCTCACGAGGTAGGTCATGCAGGCGGGCGTGTGGCCCGGCGTGTGCAGCGCGCGCAGCTGCACGCGCCCCACTTCGAACGTTTCGCCGTCGGCAAACAGCCGGTCGAACTGCGAACCGTCGACAGCGAAGCCGGGGCCGGCATTGAACAGCTTGCCGAACACCTGCTGCACCGTCTTGACCTGCTCGCCAATCGCAATCTGGCCGCCCAGCCGGGCCTTCAGATACGGGGCCGCGGAGAGATGGTCGGCATGCACGTGGGTTTCCAGCAGCCACTGCACGCGCGCGCCCAGCGCTTCGACGCGCGCGATGAGGCGGTCGGCGGAGTCGGTGCGCGTGCGGCCGGACTTCGGGTCGTAGTCGAGCACGCTGTCGATCAGCGCGCAGTCTTTCGTCTCACGGTCGAGCAGCAGGTAGCTGATGGTCCAGGTGGCGGGGTCGAAGAATCCTTCGACAGCAAACGTGCTGGGGGTCATGGCGGGGGCTCCAGTTGACGGACGGGGTCGCGGCACTTCGCCGGTGTCCGGCAAACTGCGCGAGAGCCTAGACAAGGTTCGTGCCAGGCGTTCACCCTGATTTGCCGCGCGACATCAAGCCGCTGATTTTTAACCAATTATCTGCGCCTCTATTGCGCTGTTCGAGGTAGTGAAAGCCCCCGTGCGCGTGGCAGGCGAACCGTCATGACCTGCCCGGAACTGCCAAATGGCACTCGATGGCAGTTTGTGGCAGTGAATGGCAGACATGGCAGTTGCCGCGTATAGTGGCGTCCACCCCGCCACGGAGTGCCGCCATGCCCCTTTCCCTTTCCACCTCCCTCTCCACCTCGTCATCCACGGCCCACGTGGATTCGCCTGGAGGCGCCGAGCCCGGAGGCGCCGAGCCTGGAGGCGCCGTGCCCGGCCAGCCCGGCTCGCCGGAGGTTGCGGCGCTCGTCGGCTACCTGGAATACGACGCGCAGCCGGCCATCGTGCTCGATCCGGAGTACCGGATTCTCGCGGCCAACAGCGCCTACCAGAAGCAATTCGGTATCTCGGGGCAGCCGCACGTGGGGCGTCGCTGCTACCAGGTCTCGCACCACTACGAGGTACCGTGCGACCTCGCCGGCGAACACTGCCCGATGAAGCGGGCGGCGGCGACGCGCAGCGCCGACCGCGTCCTGCACGTGCACCACACGCCGCGCGGCCCGGAGCACGTGGACGTGGAACTGCGGCCCATTTTCGACGCGCACCAGCAGATCGTCGCGTACGTCGAGCGTCTTTCGACCGTGCGCAGCGCGTCCGCGCAGCCGGATGCCGATGGTCTCGTAGGGCGCGCGCCCGCGTTCAACGAGGCGATCTCGAAGCTGCACCGGGTCGCAACGTCGATGCTGCCGGTGCTGCTGCTGGGCGAATCGGGGACGGGCAAGGAACTGTTCGCGCATGCGCTGCACGCGGCGAGCCCGCGCGCGAACCGGCCGTTCGTGGTGGTGGACTGCTCGGGCATTACCGAAACGCTGTTCGAGAGCGAGCTGTTCGGCTACGAAAAGGGCTCGTTCACCGGCGCGTCGGCGCGCAAGCCGGGACTCGTGGAAACGGCGCAGGGCGGCACGCTGTTCCTCGACGAGATCGGCGACGTGCCGCTCGCGATGCAGGTCAAGCTGCTGCGCCTCATCGAGACGGGCGCGTTCCGGCGCGTGGGCGGCGTCGAAACGCAGCGCGCCGACTTCCGGCTCGTGGCGGCTACGCACAAGCCGCTCGAACAGATGCTGGCGGACGGCCAGTTTCGCTCGGACCTGTACTTTCGCATCAGCGCGTTCCCGATCCGGCTCCCGGCGCTGCGCGAACGCGCCGAGGACATCCCGCTGCTCGCCGCGGCCATGCTGCGACGTATTGCATCCGCGCGCGGCGCGGACGCCCGCACCACGTCGATCGCCACCTCGATCGACCCCGAAGCGCTGGCACTGCTTTGCGCGTATGCATGGCCCGGCAACATCCGCGAGCTTCGCAACGTGCTGGAACGCGCCAACCTGCTGGCGGACCACGGCGTGATCCGTCCGGAAGATCTGCCCGACGCCATCCGCACCCCCGCCGCGCCGCCGCAGGTGCCGGCGACTGCGCCTGGGTTTGCGCGCGGCAAGCTGTCCGACGCGGAACTCGCCAGCGTGGCCGCTGCTTTCACCGGCTCGCGCAGCGAACTGGCCGCGCATCTCGGCATCAGTGAACGCACGCTGTACCGCAGGCTCAAGTCGCTCGGCGCGGGCTGAACGCCCCTTTCCCACCCGGAGCGCCCGTCGTGTGCCCCGCTGTTCGCCGATTAGTCTTATATAAGATATAAGATAATTGACGATACGCCGTACCAAGACTAAAATCCCCATCGAAACAGTGCCCCGGAAGCCCTCGGAGCCGCCTGGCAAGACTTCCCCTGAAACGTCCTATCAGCAGGCCCTCATGCTTGAAAACTTTCGCGCTCACGTGGCCGCTCGCGCCGCGCTCGGTATTCCCCCCCTCCCGCTCACGGCTCAGCAGACCGCCGAACTGGTGGAATTGCTGACGAATCCCCCCGCGGGCGAAGAGCAGACCCTGGTCGACCTGATCACCCACCGCGTCCCCGCCGGCGTGGACGAAGCCGCCCGCGTAAAGGCCGGCTTTCTCGCTGCCGTGGCCAAGGGTGAGACGGCGTGCCCGCTGATCTCGCGCACCCGCGCCACCGAACTGCTCGGCACGATGCTGGGCGGCTACAACATCCAGCCGCTGATCGAGCTGCTCGCGGACGCCGAAGTGGGCGCCGTCGCCGCCAACGCGCTGAAGAAAACGCTCCTGATGTTCGACCAGTTCCACGACGTCCAGGAACTGGCCGAAAAGGGCAACGCCAACGCGCGCGCCGTGATGCAAAGCTGGGCCGACGCCGAATGGTTCACGAGCCGTCCGGAAGTGCCGCAAAGCCTGACCATCACCGTCTTCAAGGTAACGGGCGAAACCAACACCGACGACCTGTCGCCGGCGCCGGACGCCACCACCCGCCCGGACATCCCGATGCACGCGCTCGCGATGCTGAAGAACGCGCGCCCCGGCATCACGCCGGAAGAAGACGGCAAGCGCGGCCCGGTCAAGTTCATCGAATCGCTGAAGGAAAAGGGTCACCTGGTCGCCTACGTGGGCGACGTGGTGGGCACCGGCTCCTCGCGCAAGTCGGCCACCAACTCGGTGCTGTGGTTCACGGGCGAAGACATTCCCTACGTGCCGAACAAGCGCTTCGGCGGCGTGTGCCTGGGCGGCAAGATCGCTCCGATCTTCTACAACACGATGGAAGACGCGGGCGCCCTGCCCATCGAACTCGACGTCTCGAAGATGGAAATGGGCGACGTGGTCGAACTGCGCCCGTACGAAGGTAAGGCGCTGAAGAACGGCGAAGTGATCGCCGAATTCCAGGTGAAGTCCGACGTGCTGTTCGACGAAGTGCGCGCCGGCGGCCGCATTCCGCTGATCATCGGCCGCGGCCTGACGGCCAAGGCGCGTGAAGCGCTGGGCCTGCCGCCCTCCACGCTGTTCCGCCTGCCGCATCAGCCGGCCGACAGCGGCAAGGGCTTCTCGCTCGCCCAGAAGATGGTGGGCCGCGCATGCGGTCTGCCAGAAGGCCAGGGCGTGCGCCCCGGCACGTACTGCGAACCGAAGATGACCTCGGTGGGCTCGCAGGACACCACGGGCCCGATGACGCGCGACGAACTGAAAGACCTGGCGTGCCTCGGCTTCTCGGCCGACCTCGTCATGCAGTCGTTCTGCCACACGGCCGCTTATCCGAAGCCCGTGGACGTGAAGACGCACCAGACGCTGCCGAACTTCATTAGCACGCGCGGCGGCATCGCGCTGCGCCCGGGAGACGGCGTGATCCACTCGTGGCTCAACCGCATGCTGCTGCCCGACACCGTGGGCACGGGCGGCGACTCGCATACGCGCTTCCCGATCGGCATCAGCTTCCCGGCGGGTTCGGGTCTCGTGGCATTCGCCGCCGCCACGGGCACGATGCCGCTCGACATGCCGGAATCGGTGCTGGTCCGCTTCAAGGGCAAGATGCAGCCGGGCGTCACGCTGCGTGACCTCGTCAACGCGATTCCGCTCTACGCGATCAAGCAGGGCATGCTGACGGTCGCCAAGCAAGGCAAGAAGAACATTTTCTCGGGCCGCATTCTCGAAATCGAAGGTCTGCCGGACCTGAAGGTCGAGCAGGCGTTCGAACTGTCGGATGCATCCGCCGAGCGCTCGGCCGCGGGGTGCTCGGTGCGCCTGAACAAGGAACCGATCATCGAGTACCTCAACAGCAACATCACGCTGCTGAAGTGGATGATCGCCCAGGGCTATCAGGACGCGCGCAGCCTGCAGCGCCGCATCAAGGCAATGGAGCAGTGGCTGGCCGACCCGAAACTGCTGCAACCGGATGCGGACGCCGAATACGCCGCCGTCATCGAGATCGACCTCGCCGACGTTCACGAACCGATCGTGGCCTGCCCGAACGATCCGGACGACGTGAAGACGCTCTCGGACGTGGCCGGCGCGAAGATCGACGAAGTGTTCATCGGCTCGTGCATGACCAACATCGGTCACTTCCGTGCGGCCTCGAAGCTGCTGGAAGGCAAGCGCGACATCCCGGTCAAGCTGTGGGTGGCCCCGCCCACCAAGATGGACCAGAAGCAGCTGACGGAAGAAGGCCACTACGGCGTGTTCGGCACGGCCGGCGCCCGCACCGAAATGCCGGGCTGCTCGCTGTGCATGGGCAACCAGGCGCAGGTGCGCGAAGGCGCAACGGTCATGTCGACCTCGACCCGCAACTTCCCGAACCGTCTGGGCAAGAACACGAACGTGTACCTCGGCTCGGCGGAACTGGCGGCCATCTGCTCGCGCCTTGGCCGGATTCCGACCAAAGACGAGTACATGGCCGACATCGGCGTGATCAACGCGAACGGCGACAAGATCTACAAGTACATGAACTTCGACCAGATCGAAGACTTCAAGGAAGTGGCCGACACCGTGACGGTGTAAGCGCGCTGCCGGGCTACGACGGGTTGTTTTCGTCGTAGCGCGATAGGCGATGGAGATGGCGCCGCAGGCTGAATGCCTGCGGCGCCTTTTTTTGTGCCGTGCCGGATCGCGTCAGGAAAGGATCAGGAAAGGATTTCGGCGCACTCATCGAGCCGCACTGGCCCCCTCCGGCCCCGCCTCGGGATTCGCCACGAGCCGCAGGCGCACGCGTAGCGGTTGCAGCATGTCGGCCGGTGGCGGCTCCGGCAGCACATGCTCGATCAGCAACGTGCGCAATGCCGCATCGGCTGCGTCGTTGCCGAGCGAATCGAACTGGAGCTTGCTCACCGCGCCGCTCTCGCCGATCCATGCGCGCACCACGATGGCAGGCGGCGGTGCATCGGCCGTTGCGTTCACGATGCGCTCTTCGAGGTACTGATGCAGTTGCTTCGAAGCGTCGTTGTCGGCTTCAAGCGAGGTCTGGAACTGCGTACTGACAAGCTGGGCGTAACGCAGCCACGCCTGAGGCACCGACGAAGGTACCGACGGAGGCACCGACGCAGCCGCGTCCGCTGTCTGCGCAAATGCGTGCGTCTGTGTGAGCCACGCGCAGGCCGTCACGGCGGATGCCTCGATGAGGCGCCGCCACGCAGCCCTTCGCTGTCGTTTCATGAACACGCCAACGTCCTCTCGTTCCATTCCCATGCCTCGCACTGCGCCAGTAAGCACGGGGTGAGCGTCTGGTGAACGCCCCTCAACCCGGATCGACCGGCAGATACAGCCGCGTGCCGCCGCGTTGCACGAGCAACGCAACGGGCCCATGCGCGCCACGAATCTCGCTCGCCAGCGCGCCGATGCTCGCCACCGGCGTACCGTTCACGGAGAGCACCACGTCCCCGCTGCGCAGGCCCGCCCGCGCGGCCTGACCGTTGGCCCCTTCGATCAGCAAACCATGATCGACGCCGAGTTGCTGCTGCTCGCGCACGTTCAGCGTACGCAACGCGAGCCCCAGCGGCGCGGCATCGGCCTCGCCCGTGTTCGCGGCCACGGCGCTGTCGAGCGCGCCCACCGTCACCGCGACGTGACTGCCCTTGCCCGCGCGCCACACGAGCAGGTCGGCCGGCTGCCCCGGCTTGATCTTCGCGATGGTGCCGAGCAGGTCCGCCGAATCGGCCACGCTGTTGCCGTTCACGGCGAGCACCACGTCGCCCGCCTGCAGTCCCGCCTGCGCAGCGGGACCACCGGCCTCCACGGCACTGATCAGCGCGCCGTCGGGCGTGGCGAGCCCGAACGAGCGCGCCAGCGCCTGGCTCACTTCCTGCACCGCCACGCCGAGGCGACCGCGCGTCACCTTGCCCGTCCTGAGCAACTGATCCTTCACGTCGAGCGCCACGTCGATCGGAATGGCGAACGAAAGCCCCTGGTAGCCGCCCGTCTTCGAATAGATCATCGAGTTGATGGCCACCACGCGGCCGTTCAGATCGAACAGCGGACCGCCCGAATTGCCGGGATTGATCGGCACGTCCGTCTGAATGAACGGGATGTAGGTCTCGCCCGGCAGCGAGCGCGACTTCGCGCTGACAATGCCTTGCGTGACCGTGTTCGCGAAACCGTACGGCGAGCCGATGGCCATGACCCAGTCGCCCACGTCGATCTTCGCCGGGTCGCCGGTCACGACGGCGGGCAGGTTGCGCGCGTCGATGCGCACCACGGCGACGTCTGAAACCGGATCGCTGCCGATCACCTTGCCCTTGAACTCGCGCTTGTCCGTGAGCTTCACGTCCACCGTGTTCGCGTCGCCCACCACGTGGCGGTTGGTGAGGATGATGCCGTCCGCGCTCACGATGAAGCCCGACCCCAGGCTCACCTCTTCGCGATTGCCGATCACGCGCCGCGCAAGAAACGGCGCAAGCGGATTGCCGGGACTGACGCCGGGCGGCAACTGGATGCCCATTTGCGTGACCTCGCGCGTCACGCTGATGTTGACCACCGCCGGGCCATAGCGTTTGACGAGCGCGGCGAAGTTCGGCATGGCGAGCGCAACAGCTGCTTCGCGCGACGCGAGGCCCGTGGCCCCACCTTCGCCCGCGGCGCACGCCACGCTCGCGGCCAGCGAAAGCGAAAGCACGAGCACAGCCACCGTCAGCACCCTTCGTTTAGCCGGTTCGCCGCTACGCGAATTCGCCATCGCTTTCCTCGTTGCCTTGATTCGTTGCCTTGATTCGTTGCCGTGATTGAGGCTTCGTCGCACACCGTCATTTCGGCGGCACATTGACGGGCGCAGCCGGCCGTTGCGGCGTAACCGACTTGCCCCAGTTCGAGCCGAAACGGTTGCGTTCGGTGGAGAGATTGAACGTACCCACGCGGTTCGACGGTCCCTTCGCATTCGCTTCCGCGGCCGTGGGCGAAGCAGCCTGCGCCGCTTCGGCCGCATTCGGCTTGGGTCGTAATTGCGCATTCAGACAGTCGATGGAAGGCGCGCGCTGTCCGTTAATTTCGGCATCCACACACACCGGCTTCGTCGACGAAGCCGCATCGGCAGCGGTCGCACGCGAAGCCTGGGCGTGCACCAACCGCACCGGCACCGCTGCCGCGCTCAACGCCGCACACACGAGCATCGCCCCCATCCGCTGCCATCCGTTCATCTCGCTCTCCAGTCTCACCGCATGCAGCGCGTACGCCTTCATTCCATTCGATATTCGTGCGAGCGCGCAACGTAGTGCGCAACGGCACGACGCTCGTCGGCGCTCACCGAAAGCATGGGTGCCGCATCCGGCTGACGGTGCCACGGGTCACTCGCATCGCCCACACGTGTGCACGCGAGCACGTGCGCTCCAGTGGGAAACGGCGTGGATTTCGCGTCGCGATAGTCGACGCGAAAGAGCGCGGGCGGCGTGTCCTGCGGTTTCCACAGGTCCGCCGCATCGTGCACGTTCGCACCGAACCAGAAGCGCACCCAGCGCGCCTCGCTGCCCACCCGCTCCGTTACGTCCGTTAAGTCCGTTACGTCCGTTAGGTCCGTCACGCGCGGCTGCACGAACGCATCCTCGTCCGGCACGCGCAGGAACCCCGCGAGCACGAGCAGCACGGCAGGCACATCCGCCTCGCGCAGTTCGGGGTAGGACCACAGGTCGAGCACGTCCGCGCACGAAAGCACCGTCGTGAATCGCGCGATGGAAAGCGGCGGCCACGTCACGCGCATCGCCAGATAGTGGCGCTCCCAGCCTTCCAGAAAGCGCCGCCGGTTCATGGCCGAGATCACCGCGTTACGCGAGCCGTTCACGGCGAGTTCGTCGGGCTGATAACGCGCGGTGGAAAGCACGCATTGCGCCGCGCGGCGGGCGCTCTTGTGGCGCACGTACTCCGGCATGCCGGGCACCGGGCTCAGCGCGCCCCGGCACAGCGGGCAGCGCGCGAGTGCCGCGCCGCCCTGCATACGCCATGCGCCCGGCTCGTCAGGTAGCGCGCGTTCGACGCCGTCGCGCGCGTGGCGAGCATCGCCTGATGCCTGGGGTGCCTGGGTCGTGGCCTGTGCCATGGGTGACGATTGCCGCGCTGTGGATGCCATCGTGGGTGCCATCGTAGGTGCCATATGCCCGCGCCTCTATTGCACCGCTGCGAGCGCCTTCTTCAGCGCGTCTTCGTTGATGGGCGCGTTGCCTGCGAGCTTCGTGAGGTACGCCTGCACGTTTTGCTGCGTGCGCTGTGCGCGCAGCAGCGCCCTGAGTTGCTCCTTCACCTCGGCGAACGGACGCACGCCTGCGGGCCGCGTATCGATCAGCTTCAGCACGTGAAAGCCCGTTTGCGTACGCACCGGCGCGGATACCTCGCCAGGCTTGAGCGCGTTCGCGGCGTCACGCACGGCGGGCAGCAGCATGGCCTCGGGCACGAAGCCCATGTCGCCGCCGTTTGCAGCGCTCGCCTTGTCCTCGGAGTTCGCCTTTGCGAGCGACGCGAAGTCGTTGTTCTTTACGCTGCCGCTGGCGCCATTTCCAGAGCGGCCCTTTGCAAGCCCCGCCAGACGAGCGGCCTCTTTGCCGGCTTTGTCGATGGTGGCTTGATCCGCGTTCGGCGGCACGGCGATGTAGATCTGCGCGAGGTGCAGTGCGCGCGGCACGGCGAACGCGTTCTGGTGCTCGTTATAGGCAGCCTGCAGATCGGTGTCCGAGGGATAGTCGGACGGCGGCGCATTTACGGACGCCAGATACGTGCGCACGATCACGTCGCGCCGTGCGGCATCGACCGCCGCCTGCACCTGAGGCTGCGTCTCCCAGCCCTTGGCCTTTGCTTCGGCCAGCACGGCCTTCTGTTCGAGCGCGGAACGCACGAGGCGATCCATCGCGGCGGGGTCCGCGGCGAGGCGCGTGCGCCCTTCGGGGCTCAGCGACTTGACGAGCGCTTCGACATCGTCCTGTGTGACCGAGATCTGTGCCGCATTCGCGACCACGTCGTTGCCGGCGAGCGCGACCAGCGGCGTGCCGAACAGAACCATTGCTGCAAGCATTGCGAGTTTCTTCACGCTTTCTCCTGGGACGACCTGACCGATGTTCCCGAACACGATTGCCTTACCTGTCCCCTGCCGAATTCGCCGCGGCCACATTCAACTGCATCACGATGGGTTGCCTCATCCCGCGCGGCAGTGGCGCACCCATACGCGTTGAAACGAGTGCCGTTCGTAGCGCAGCTTCGAGCGCGGGCTCGCAGGGCGATGCCACTTCGACGCGCTCGATGCTTCCACGCTTTTCGAGCCATATCTTCAGGCGCAAGCTTGCGCCGCGCTGCGCGGCCCACAACGCGTGAAAGCGCTGTGTGGCCTCAACAGAGTCGTCGAGCAGCGCACGCACTCGTTCGGACACGCAGCCCGCGTATTCGGTCCACTCTGTGGGCGCATCCTGCACGGCGACCAGCCGATCACCCTTTCTGCGTCGCAAGCTGCCCGGGAATAACCCGCGCAGCACCGCGCCGATTGCACCGATTGCGCCAACGTGAGCCGACGCCGTCATTGCAGCGTCGCCTGTGCATCAGCGGCCAGGCCCGCATCCGCCGCCGATTGCGTCACCGCCGCGTTCCCCTTCGCAGCATCCGCCGTGTCCTGGCGGGCCGCGGCCTCTTGCGCGGCCATCGCGGGACGATTGCGAAGATGGAGCAGAAACTCCTGAATCAGGCGATCCCACAACTCGATGGTGGAGCGCAGGTAGCGGCCGCTCACGCCGCCCGCCACGACCACGTCCATCTCGAGCGCGAGAAACGGCCCGTGATTCGCGAGGCGCGCGAACCGCTTCGTACGGTTCCAGCTTGCAACGAGGTCCGCGGGCAACTCGCCTTGCACCTGAAGCACGCAACTCAACGTGTAGTCGAGATAACGCAGCGCGTCCGTAGCCGTTTGTGCGACCGCTTGTGAGCCCGCCTGTGAGCCCGCTTGTGAGCCCGCATCCGGCACGGCGAACCCTGCTGCCACGTTGCCGAAGCGCACCGCGAAGCCGACACCCTGGCTCGCGCTCATCAACTGCACCGCGCCGTTCTGTTCCGCCATCGTCACGCGATAGCCCGCCGCGCGAAACACCTGCGCAAGCTGTTCGATGCCCACGGCCTCGATCCATTCCTCGTTCGCGACAGCGTTGTTGCTGTCCTTCTCCATGTGCTCTTCCTTCGTCATGAGTGGCCTCGTAGTGGCGTGTTGCGTACTCAATGCATGCTCATTGCCCACCGGCAGGCGCCGATGCCGCCGCCGGACGTGCCGCTGGGTCGTACTTGCCCGCATAGAGCGCATCGCCGTAGCGCTGCGCGATGTCGTCGTACTTCACGCGCGCCGATTCCGCGAACGGCTGCCGCGACGAGAGAAACGTGCCGAGCCCGACGTGCTCGTACGCCTGCAGAATCTCGTGACCCACGCGGTACAGGTCCGCATTTTTGGCTTCGCATGTTTGCAGTTGCGTGTCACGCGTCTTCACATCGTTCTGCAATTGCGTGCGCTGCGCGTCGCGCGTCTTCGTCACCGCGAGCAGATCTTCGTAGGACGTCTTGTACTTCGTGAGCTGCTGCGTGTCGCGCGTGTGGCTCGCACGCTCTTCCGCCAGCGCGCGTCGCGCTTCCACCTCGGCGCCCGACTGACCCTTCGCCGCCGCGAGTTGCGCCTGCAAGTCCTTGACCTGCGCGAGTGCCTGGTCGCGCTGCTGCTCCGCCGCGGTCTTGTCGGCCTGCAACTGCGTCTGGTTGTCCTGAAGCTGACGCAATTCCTGCGTGGTGGAGCGCAGCTGGCTGCGCAGTTTGTCTTCGATACTTTGCGCGCCGGCACCGGTCGCGGCGAAGAACAGGCCGCCCGCCAGGCCCGCCGCGATCATCGCGTGACGAGTTCGTTTCATGCTTCGCTCCATCAGAACCGCGCGTTGAGTTCGAGCTGGAGCACGTCGATCGACACCGGCGGCCCGTACACTTCCTTCGCGCTCAGGTAGCGCGCGGTCAACCACGTGTCGCGCGCCACGGCGTAGGCCGCGGCCAGAATGTAGCCGCGCGCGTTGGTGCCGCCCAGGTGGAAGTCGGGGTCCGTGAAGGCGTCGAGCGTGGCGTCCGGTTGCAGGTACTTGTAGGCCACGGAGAAATTCCACTGGCCCTTCGTCTTCGGTTCCGGCTCGCCGATGGTGGCCTTCGCGAGGAAGCCGTTCGGACCGCTGCGGTAGTCCGAGCGCGACGCATTCACCGTGGTCGCCTCGTAGTTGTTCACGGGCAGCGAGGCCGCGCTGAAGGCCTTGTTCTCGTCGTAGGCCAGGTTGCGCACGAATTCGCCGTCGAGCCGCAGCTTGAAGCGGTCTGCGATCACCGTATCCCACTGCGCCTTGATGTCGAAGAGGCGATAGTTGTAGGCAAGGCCGAACACCTGCGGCTGGGGCGTGAGGCCCGGCGCGAGATTCGGGTTCTGCACGATGTTGCGCAGCGCGATGAGCGTGTTGCCGCCCTGCATGAACGTTGGAGCTTCGTTGTCAGTGCTGCAACTCGTTGCACCCAGATACAGCGCGCAAGGCGAGGAGAGCGTGCCGCGCATGTTCTGGAAGTCGTAGTAGGCAATGGCGCCCTTCAGACGGTTCTGCGCGTTGATCTTCCAGTCTGCGCCGAACTGCGCGCCGAACATCCACTTGGTGTCGCTGCCCACCTTGTTTGTGCTGTTCGACGGGAAGTTCTCGGCCGTGTACTGAATCGGGAACACGCCGAGCGTGCCGAATAGCATCACGTCCTGGTTCGCGGGCAGCGCGTAATGGAAGTTCGACGCGATGCCGTCCATCTCGAGGTCGTTGGAGAACAGCAGGTCGGAGGCGAAGAACGGATTGTCGAAACGGCCTGCAATCAGGTTCGCCCACGACGTAGGCGTGTAGGCGAAATAGGCCTTGTTGAGCCAGATGTTCTTCTTGCCGAACCCGCCGCCGGCTGTGGCCGTGGTGGTCACCGGCCCGTTGTCGTTGCCGCTTGCGAGTTGCAGGCCGGCCGTGAGCTGATCCGAGAGCAGCGCCGTGATGCCGAGCCGCGCACGGTAGCGCTCCAGGTTGTTGCGGTTCTGCGTGGTGTTCTGCGTCGGCAACTGCGTGGTGTTGGTGTTCGGATTGATGTCGAAGCCGCCCGCCTGATTGATGGCCGCGAAATTCGTCACGTTGTTCGCGTTGCGGCTGCCGTAGAAGTGGTACTCGTCGCGCACGCGCAGATCGCCATCCAGTTTGATGCGTGAAATCCAGTCCGGCAGCGCGTTGGGCTGCGCCCAGTTCTCGGCCTTCGCCTGGGCCATGACTTCCTGCTTCACCTCGTCGCGAATCTGGTTGCGCACCACCTGCGGCACGTAGGGCACCGCTACGTCGCCCGGCTGCGTGGGCGCATTGACGACCGCCGCAGCCGCAGCCGGCGCCCGCGCGGCGTTCGCAGCCCTCGCCTGCGCAGCCTCGGAACGCGCCTCGCTGATGAGGTCGTTAGCGTTCTGCTGCGTGAGCACCCCGCGCTTCACGAGCAGGTTGATGAGGTTGATCACCGTGTTCTCGGTGGGCGCGGCGGCGCCCTGCGCGGCCTGCGTTTCGAGCGACTGCGCATGCGCACCCGCGGCGCACGTCATGCCCAGCGTGAAGAGCGCCGCGCTCATGCGCGAGCGCCGCGCCGGCACGCCCCCGCCGCTCCACCCGCTACCCCGAATCTTGTTCATGCGAATCATCAATGCTCTCCACATACCGTTGTTTTGCCTGGCACCGTTTTCTCAACGGACCTGCCGCGTTCCATTGCTGTATGTCGTTGCGTTTCGTTCGTCTGGGCTTGCGTCTGCCGCTCTTTCATTCGTGCCCGCGCTAGACCGGCTTGCGCCCTTGCAGCTTCACGAGCACGGGCCACGTCGTGGATGGCGGCGGTGCTTCATCCACCTTCCCGAGCGCTTCGATGGCTGCGACCACAGCCGCGTCGATCTTCGCGTCGCCCGTGGACTGCGCGATGGTCACCTTCGTGATGCGGCCGGTCGGCTCCATCCAGAGATTCAGGCTGCCCGTGAAGCGGCTGCCGCCCGCCTCCTGCACGCCCTTGTCCTGCTCGATCGCGCGTTGCAGCACGTAGACCATGTAGGTGTTGTAGCTCGCGTTGCCAAAGCGCCCCCCGCCGCCGCTGCCCACCATGCCGGAGCCGTCGCCCGCGCCGATGTTGAAGCTGTCCGTGCCCGCCTGGGCCGGCGCATTCATCGTCATCTGCCTCGGTTGGTTATCCGAAGGTTTCGGTGCTTCGGCCGGTTTCGGCGCAACGGTGGGCCGGTCCACGGGCGTCTTCACCTCGTCCTTGATCTTCTCGGGCGGCGGCTTCTGTTTCGGCGGCGGAGGCGGGGGCGGCGGCAACGGAATGACCGTGGTCACCTGCGGGGCCGTCACGCGCTTCACGCCGGCCGTGTCGCTCGCGAAATGCCAGACGAGCGCAGCGAGCCCCGCCAGCACCAGCGCGATCAGAACCGGCTTGATGTAGCGGCCCGGGCCGTTGCCGGGCGCGCCGCCGTTGTAGGTGGTTTCCATTGCGCGTTCCTAGCCGCCCTGCTTCGCCTTGCCCGTGACGAGCCCCACCTGCGAAAGATCGAGGCGTCTCAGCAGATCGAGCACGTCCATCACGCGCTGGTACTGCACGGTGGCATCGCCCTTGAGCACGATGGGCACGTCGGGATTGGTCGCCTTTTCGGTGCGCAGCCGGCTCTCGAGTTCGTCCATCGTGACGGGGTACGCGTCGAGAAAGATCTGCCCCGAGTCGGACACCGTGATCGCCTTCGTCTTCGGTTTCGCGAGGCTCGTGGACGAACTCGCCTTCGGCAGATCGACGCGAATGCCCTGCACCGAAGCCGTGGTCATGATGATGAAGATGATGAGCAGCACATACGCCAGGTCGAGCATCGGCGTGATGTTGATGTCGTCGTAGGGCTTGTCGTCGTCCTGAACCTGCATGGCGTTCTCCTCGTCGCAGTCAGTCGGCCAGCACCGCGTGATCGCGATGGCTGCGATGCGCTTCGGCAAGGCGCGTCACGAATTCGTCGACGAACACCTGCATGTTCGCCGTCACGTTCTTGTTGCGAATGAGCAGGTAGTTGTAGCCAAAGAGCGCGGGAATGGCGACGAAGAGGCCCGTCACGGTGGCAAGCAATGCAGCGGCAATACCCGGCGCGATGGCGTTCACGTTCACGTCGCCCGCAGCGGCAATCGCGGCGAACGTGATCATCACGCCCACCACCGTGCCCAGCAGACCGAGAAACGGGCCGCCCGAAATCGCGATGGTGAGCAGCACCATCGACTTCGAAAGACGCTGGTTTTCGCGTACGAGCGTGGCGTCCATGGAGGCGCGAATCGCTTCGATGGATTCGCTCGTGATCACCGTGCGGCCGGTTTCGTCGACGCGGCTATGAATTTCCTGCACGCCCGCCTTGTAGAGCCGGTACAGCGACGACTGGCGCAGGCGCCGTCCTTCGTCGGTGGCTTCATCCACGTGAGCGAGGCCCGTAAGGTGCCGTCCCGCCACTTCGCGAAAGCGCTGCACGAAGTAGTTGTTCGCGCGGTCCACGGTGCCCACGTAGCCGGCCTTCGTCCACATCACGATCCACGAAACGACGGCCATGCCCAGCAGGATCGCGATGACGACCCAGGCGTCCACCGTCACGGACTGCACGATGATGCCGAAGTAGCCGAACCCGAAGCCCGACTGCTTTTCGTCGGCACCGTAGCCCACGAGCTTCGATTCGGAGCCTTGCGACAAGGCATCGAGCGAGATGAGCGTGGGCGAGCGCGCCACCTTCGAAAGACGCAGTTCGTCCATCGATCCGTTGAAGCCCGCGAAGCCGGCGGGCGCGCTGCCCGCACCGGCCACGTCGCCGCCCACGGCGGCGGCACCCGCCAGTGCGGGCAGCGTGGCGGCCGCCTGCGCGGCCTGCTTGCCGTTCACGTAGAGCGTGAGGTTCTTGCCGTCTGCGGTCACGGCTACATGCGTCCACTGTGCCGCAGCTACCGGCGCTGTGGCTACCACGCGAACCGGTGCGGCACCGCCATCGACCTCGGCAAACGGCACACCGTTGTCGAGACCGATCAAGAGTGCGTTCGCACCATCGCGACGGCTGTAGAGCAGCGTGTTTGGCGCGAGCGCCGCAGGTTTCGCCCACACGCTGAACGTGAAGCTGCCGCCCGCGCTCACGGCCAGCGACGGACTCGCGGGCAGGTTCAACGGCGTGCTGCCGTCGAACTGCGCGCCCTTGCCGATCACGCCGTCTTCGATGGTCTTGAACGGCGCGTTCTGCGCATTGTTCGCGTAGGCCGTGGCGTCTTTAGGCGGCGTGCCCGACGCACCGTTGAAGTGATACACGAGCGTGTAGTCCGCGTCGAACGTCTCCGCGGGCTTGCTGCCGTCGGGCGCCTTCTTGTTGCCGTAGTACATCCAGATGGACTGCGCGGCGCCCGCGGGCATCTGCGGCACGTCGATCCAGACGAGCGCCACGCCCAGCACTGGGTCGTATTGCTCGATCTGGTAGTTGAGCGGCGTCTTGTCGTCTGCCGCGACGAAGCGGATGTCGGCGCCGCTGTCTTGCAGGCCGTCGAACTGGAAGTTGCCCGAATGCAGCCGGATCAGCAGCGGCATGCGTCCTGCGGACTCCGATACATTCACGCCCTTCGGGCTCGTGTCGATGGTGATCGCCTTGCGATACGACCAGTCGTTCTGCCACCACGCGTTCGCTACGCCCGGCATGCAACCCAACAGCACGGTCACGGCCGACAGAAAGAGAAATAACGCTCGCTTCACAGTCTTGCTCCCCGATAAGCCGGCGGCAACGGCCGGCACGACAGATGGAAACCGGTCAAGGTGGTGCATGCGGGCCGCGTTCATCAGAACCCCACCCGCACGTAGAAATCGAAGCGCGGGCTGTACTGCCGCGTATAGACGCCCGCCTTCAGCGGCCAGCCGGCCTCGAAATCCGCGCTCGCATACTTGAAGATCTGCACGCGCGTGCCGAAGCCGACGCTGAGCAGGTTGAAGCTCGAGGTCTGCTCGGGTAGCGGGCTCAACAGCCAGAGGTGCGCGGCATCGACGAACGCGTGGAAACGCCACTCGTTGACGTTGCTGCCCAGGTACTTCGCAAGCGAAGGGCTGCGCAATTCGAGCGAACCGATCACGCCGCTGTCCGCCGTGTCTTCCGCCTGCATGTAGCCGCGCACGCTGTTCATGCCGCCTGCCGCGAACTGCTCGCTCGACACGAGCGGCGAGTTCGAGAGTTGCGCGCTGACGTGCGCGTTGGCCTGCATGTCGTTGGCAAAACGCTGCGTGTGATTGACGTCGAACTTGCCGTAGACGAAGTCGGGCGTCGCGTTGTAACGCTTGTTGTCCCATGCGTTCCAGTCGCTGCCCACGCCGCGAATGTTCGTGGTGAGCGAGGCGGAGAACGCCGTTTGCGACTGCTTCAGCGCAAGCTGGCCGTTGTACGAGAACGTGACCGGCACATACGTGAGCGGCGCGCTCGACGCGCCCTGGCCTGCCAGGCTCACGTTCTCGTCGTAGTGCTTGCGGTCTATCTCCACGCTCGCGGACTGTGCGTAGGTGTCCGTGGAAGGCAGCGTGTAGATCGCGGTGAGACCGAACGTGGTGCCCTTGCCGAGTACGTTCGTGCCGCCCACGGACGCCACGTTGCTGTCCGAATGCAGCACGGTGGCCAGCAGGCTCCAGTGCGAGTCCCGGAACGGCGCGAGGTACGAGAACGAGTAGACGCGCGCGTCGTCGGGATGCTGGGGCGCCAGTAGATACGTGCCCGAAATCACGTGCCCAAGCTGCCAGAGATTCGAGTAGCTGAGCGTCGCGCTCGTGCGCAGCAGCGAGGTGCCGGGGCTGTTGTCGTTGTTGAGTTCGAACGTGCCGTGCAGCGGGCTGTGGTCGTCCACCTTCAGGTCCACATCCAGTGTCTGCGGCAGCGCGCCGGGCTTGAGCACCGGAATCACCTGGCGGTCCTGCGAACGGTTAAGGTCCGCCAGTTGCTGCTGGGCCTGGTTGAAGTCGGGCACGGTGCCTTCCGCGAGTGCGGGCACGGCGTCGCGAATGTTCTGCGGCGAGTTGTATTGCGCACCTTCCACGCGCAGGCGCCCCACCTTCGCCTCCACCACCTGCAGCACGATCACGCCGTTCTTCACCTGCTGCTGCGGCAACTCCACCACGACGGACTGATAGCCCTTGTCCTGATAGACCTTCTGCAGCGACTCGCGCGCGCCATTGACGTCCGCCAGCGTGCGCCCCGGCCCTTCGAACGGGTACACGGCCTTCTCGATATCGAGGCTCGACAGTGTGGTGTTTCCGCGCACAATGAACTCGTTCACGTCGAAGGTCTGCGGTGCGGTCGTGGCCGGCTGCGCTGCTGGTTGCGTTGCTGGCTGCGTTGCTGGCAGAGTTGCCTGCAGCGCCTGTGGCGTGGCATCGGCCGCGCGTGCCGCCGAGCCGAGACTCAAGCCGCTTACCAGCGCGACACCCGCCAGGCGGTGTCGCCCGCCGTGCCACATCCGTTCCAGTCGTTCCCCGTCTACTGTTGGCGGCATGCGCCATTCCCCTTTGTCAAACTGGACCGCTGTGTGTCCGGCGATTCCTTCGGTCTGCGCTCGCCAGCTAACACAGCAATGTTTCAGATTCGTGATACTTGTTTAGTAACCCTTATCTTCATGGCCGAAGCACGGGACACGATTCAGCAGGTTTCTTCTATCGGCTTGCCAGACTCAGATAACGCCGCAGGTCAGGCTGCGTTGCGGCGGCGTCCGAAAACTCTGCCAACGTGTACTGCAACAGATCGCTCACGCACACAGCGAGTGGAGCGTTTGCCGTGTCCAACGTCAGTTCCGCTTCCCCTGGCGCTTCATACGGTGCGGATACGCCTGTGAACTCCGGCAGGTGCCCGGCCCGCGCCTTCCTGTACAGCCCCTTCGGGTCGCGCGCCTCGCAGACTTCGAGCGGCGCGTTCACATACACCTCGCGAAAGCACTGCCCCACAAGCGCTCGCGCCTGCGTCCGCATCGCGGCAAGCGGCGATACCAGCGCGACGATCGCGATCAACCCTGCATCGGCAAAGAGCGCTGCGACTTCGGCCACGCGCCGCACGTTCTCGAAGCGGTCCCGGCATGAAAAACCGAGATCGCGATTCAAGCCGCCGCGCAGATGGTCGCCATCCAGCACGACCGACCGCACGCCCAGCCCGCGCAACTCACGATGCAGCGCCTGCGCAAGCGTGGACTTGCCCGCGCCGGGCAGGCCCGTCATCCACAGCACGCCGCCGCTCACTTCGCCTTCATCCCACCCTGTCGTTTGCATCGTGACCTTCGCCTCGCGCGTTTTGCGTCCGCTCACATTCGACCAGCGGTCTCACCAGAATCGGTCTCTAAGGACAATGACGAAACGCCCGCACGTATCCCGCATATTTTTTGTGTCGCAACGCATCGCATGGCATCGAACCACCTGCGCGCCGCCCACCGTATGTCAAGTTGGCGGCTCGTCTTCTTCGCGCGGACGCTGCTGCCAGAAGCCGCCTTTCATCGTCGCGATGGAAGGCGTTTCGGCCCATTGCCGCGGGCCCAGAATTTCGCCGCGCAGGATGTTGGGCATCACCTGCACGTCGAACACTTCGTCCACGCCGTTTTCGAATTGCAGCGTGCCCAGCACTTCGCCCGTGCGGGCATCGAGCGCCGCAACGCCCGCCACGAGCGCAGCAGATTCGCCCTCGATAGGCAGCCCCTGCGAGCCGCGCTTGTCGCGCAGCCGCGAAAGCCCGACGAACAGCACGCCGCCGTATTCGGCGAGGCCATGTGTGAAACCCGGCAGCGTGGCGATCACGCGCTTCGCGCCGCTGGCCGGGTCGATTTCCAGCACGTGCCCACGCCCGCCTTCCAGCACGAAGAGCCGGCCGCCGATCAGGCGCGGCGAATGCGGCATGGAAAGTCCGGACGCGACGATGCGGCCCGACGGCACCTCCATCACGACGCCGCCTGTTGCCATCTGCTTGCGCCAGCCGAACGGCGTGTTGGTTTCGCCGAGCGCCGTCGCGTAACGCACCTTGCCTTCGTGAAATGCCATGCCGTTGAGGTGACAGCGATCGTCGGGGCCGAAGTCAGTGACGAACGGCGGCTGCCAGATCGGCGTGAAATTGAAGTAGCCGTCTATCACGCAGATGCACGAGTAGCGCGTGTTCACGGCAAGCACGATGTGTTTGTCGAACACCATGTCGTGCAGATCGAGGTCGCCGGTGTAGTACGAAACGCGCGGCACGAACACGGCGTCGTAATGGCCGGGGCGACCCGGGTAGAGCGGCGCCAGGTTCGACACGTTTGCGAAGATCATCAACTCGTGGATGGTGGCCACCGCGAGGCGGTTGCCGCTCACGGTCATGCCCATGGAGCGCGGCAGCAGGCAAGCAGAAAGCGTGGGCACGCCGTTTTCCACGCCGAGCAGCGCGACGCCGGACGGACGGCGGCTCAGCGCAAGCGAGCATTTGAGCGACGCGAGCACGTCGAGAAACCGACCGGTGTCGCGCAGGTTGATGAACGGTTCGTCGACACTGCCGCCGGCAGCCGCGTCATCGGTTCCCCGTGCCGGCCTATCGACGCCCTGGCCTTCTTCGATCTGTTCCACGCTTTTCGCGCCTCTTATGCCCCGCGGCGCGCCTCACGAACGAGGCCGCTACCCGCATTCGCGGCAGCGGATGGCCCGCACCGCCTGGTCTACGGTATCCACGCCCGGTCCGGTTGCGCGCAAACCTTTTTGGCGAATGGCGGGCAATCCGCTTTCGCCTTGAATAGCTGCGCACCGAATGGCAAGCCGTGGCTCTTATCTTCCTGGACGCATTGGGCGACTCAATACCGCATATTTTTTTGTGCGAATCGCTTTGGCGCCTGTGCTGAAGAAATCAATCGTCGTCTTTCCATCGTAAGTTTTTGTGACAGCTACCCGAATAATTCGGAGCGACGTGGAGGCCGCCAACGAGCCTTGAATTACGGTGCCGGACGCACTCCGGCAGCGGACATGGAAGAAATCACACTCTGGGAAACGGCGTTCAAAACCAACGCCGCAAATGACAACCATATGACGTCTACGCTATTACGCATAAAGACGCAGCCTCAATAAGCTGCGGCATAGCCCGCTTTGCTACGTCTTATCCAATACAGGGAAAAGCAGAAGGGCAAGAACGTTCATGTCGATCACCACGGGGCTTTTGCGTTGGCTTTTGCGTTGGCTTTTGCGTTGCTTGCTGGCGAGGTTCACGGGCGCCTTCGCCACCTCGGTTCATGCGCGCGCCCCACTTGCCGGGTCGCTTTCGCACGACGACCCGCGGCTGCCGCTGCGCTGGCGCACGCCGTGGCTCGCGTGGCAGTCGCTTTCGTGGGTCGCGCTCACGTTGCTTGCGCCGCCGTTCTGGGCCATCGGCATTCTGCTTGTCATTAATCCGCACAGCGATCAGCCGCTCTTCTGGGCCGCGACCATGGCGATCGTGCCCATTGCGAGCGGCATCGCCATCATCGAGGTGAACCAGCAGCATCATCGCGCGCCGTTCACGAGCCGCCGCGCCGTCGCGCTGCGCTTCTTTCTGGTGAGCATGGCGACGTGCTGCGCGCTGTTTGTCGCGGCGCTGTGGACCACCGGGGCCATCGATGCATTACTTCGTCCGCTCGCCGAAACGGCACTCGGCAGCCGGCCCAACGCGCTCGTGCTTCCCGCAGCGTGTCTTGCGACGGCGTTCGGCATATCGTCATCCGCGCATGCGAGCATCGTTCACGCGTGGCTCGCGTTCGAAGCCTGACGCGCTCCCTTCACCACCGTGGGCACCTGCACATGGACTTCGACGCCGACCATCGCGCAGCACGATTGAAGCGTCCGCGCCGCGAACGCGGCATCGCGATCATCACAGTGCTGCTCGTCGTCGCGCTTGCAGCCACGCTCGCGGCAAGCGTGCTGTGGCGCGAACAGGTGGCCACGCGCGACGTCGAGAACCAGCGTCTCACTGCGCAAACCCTGTGGTCGGAGCGTGCCGCTGTGGAATGGGCGCGTACCGTGTTGCGCGCGCAGAGCGCGACGTCGAACGTGACGTACCTGGGGCAGTCGTGGTCCGCACCGGTAAGCGACGTGCAACTGGGCGATTTCCTGCCGCCCGAAGCCGCCACGCTCAATAGCGAGCTTGCGCACGCCTCCATTTCGGGCAACGTGGAAGATGCGCAGGCGAAGTTCAACGTGATGAACCTCGTCGCACGCGCGGCGCCGGGGCAACCGTGGCAGCCCAATGCGGAGGGCGTACTCGCCTACCGTCGGTTGCTGGGCGAACTCGGACTCAATTCCGCGCTCGCGCAGCAGACGGCCGCGTACCTCGTGCGTTCGCTGAGCGAGTCGAACGGCTCGGCGGAGTGGCCGCTGCAAGTGGTTTCCGTCGACGATCTCACGCGCATTCCCGGCTACGACGACAAGACCATCCAGGCCCTCGCGCCCTTTCTCACCGTACTGCCCGACCTCACCAGCGTGAACGTGAACACCGCGAGCGAACCGGTGCTGGTGGCGGCCATTCCCACGCTCTCGCGCAGCCAGGCGCATCGGCTCGTGGAGCGCCGCGGCACCGCGTACTTCGTGAGCACGGGCGACATCGCGGAAACGCTCGCGCCCACATCGGGCAGTACCGCGCTGCCCGACGGCGCGATGGTCGGCGTGAACAGCGGCTATTTCATCGTGCATTGCCGGATTCACTCGGCGCGTATCAATGCACGCATCGACACGCTGATTGCGCGCTACGGCGTGGGTAACTTCTCGTGGACCGCGGTGATCTGGGTGCACCGCGTCGCGGCGTAGCGCGCTTGCCTCACGCCTGCGGATCAGTTCAACGAAGGCTCGCCCACCGCAACCGCCGCGGGTGGCAGATTCGCCAAGCCCGGCGCCAACGCCGACGCATAACCGAGCGAAAGCCGGTCAAGACTCGTCTCGCGCACTTCGCCGACGAGGCGGTTCCAGTCTTCGATCGAGACGAGCAGCGCGATGGGCCGGTTGTATTTGGTCACCATCACGAGCGCTTCGCCGGCATCGCGCAGCGCCTTCGACGGGTTGCTGCTGAAGTCGCGCGTGGCCATGGCGATGGTGCGCAGCTTCAGCGGCCCGGCCACGTCGAAGTCGGCCTCGTCGCGCAGGAGGCTATCGAGCGTCGCGTTGCGCAGCCTCGCCTGGGCGCGCGCGGAGACCTTGTTTTCGCGGCGTTTTCTGCGCTCGCTGCGCGGGTCCACGTGAATGGCGAGGTGACGCACGATCTCGCCCAGCTCCGTCGCGGTGAGCTGATCGTAGCGGCCCCAGCCTTCGGGCGGCAACGCGATCATCATGCCCGCGTAGGTGGCCTCCACGCCCGCCGCGATATACGCAGGCAGACGGCTCACATCGCGTTCGTCGAGCTCGAGCGCGCCGCTCACGGCGGCCAGCATCGCGCTGAGGGCGTTCCAGGCAAGCGCGGCAATGCCTGCCGCCAGCAGCGCCGCACGCGGCGGCACCGCGGCGAGCGTACCGCCATCGAAGATGGCATCGAGCGGCAGCGGCAACGTCTCGCTCCACGGCCGGCACGACAATTCGATCACGCGTGCCGCGTCCAGTTGCGCCGCGGGCACGTTGGTCAGCACGACGACAGAGGTTTGCGCACCGTCGCGCGCCTCGTGACGCCGCCATTCGATGCGCCGAAATACGAGCGAGGCCCCGCAGCCATCGGAAAGACTCACGCGCTGCTCGTGCACCGCGTCGCCGTCGATCAATGCCACTGCGCGAGCCGGCTCGATTTCGCTACACGGCACCGGCATGCAGGCATGTTCGCGCACGACGAACGCGCTGCCGCCGCGCGGCCAGCCGGCCAGCACGGCATTGGCGCCGAAGCGGCCGTCCATGATCCATAGCTCGCCCGCGCGAACCGATTCCAGGAGCTTCGCGGCCAGTCCCCGCTCGTGCACGAAGCCGCGTTCGTACGGCAGGAGATCCACCACCATCGCGAGGTCGGGATCGTAGACGGGCAACGCGCGCGGTGCCGCTGCGGTGTTGCTGGTGTCGACGGCATTCACGGTGGCGCGTCCGCACGCGCCCGCAGGCGCCATGCACGCCACGGCGGGCGAGACCAGCGTGCTATCGAGCACGCGCACGCGAAAACCCGCTACGGTTGCAGGGCGTTCGCGCCGCCGCGGCGAAGCGGCCGGCGCGAGCAGCTCGGCGCAGTCCTTCACAAGCGTGCGGCCCCAGTCGCTGCGAAGCCGGCTCACGCTGTCGTGCAAGGCCGTAAGTGCCGCGCCGAAACTCGCGGCCGCACCGGCCTGCCCATGCGGCGCAGGAATGGACGTCATCGCTTTCACCGCGAGCGAGAACAGCATCTCGCGCGTCTGCTCGTGCATGGGCTCGTGCATAGGCTCATGTGTCGGCTCATGCAGCGCCGCAGCGCCGCGTCGGGCCGCGTCGCTCATCCACTCCCCGTGCACCGCGGCCTGCAACACCAGCCTCGTCATGACGGCCATCGGGCTCTGCTCGACAAAGCGTTCCATGATCGTGCGTATCACGTCTTCCCCTCGCCCCTGTTTCGTCACTGCCTGCATGCACGGCTGCGCGCCAGGTTGCCTTGCGCCGCACCCGACTTAAAAAAGCACGCGTGCTATCCTGCCTGCTCCGCAGGCGCAGCACGCCGCCTGCCATGGATCCGCGAGAACCCGGCATGTTTGTCGATCCACGTGTCGCGCATGGCCGCGCGAAGTTCGATTTGAACCGCTCCCCACGCCTCTTCGCCGAAGAACGACGCGGGGAAATTGCCGACGTCATCACGCGCGCCATCGATCAATTCAGCGGCACGCGCAATCGCCGCAATCTGATGCGGCTGCTCGAACGCCAGATCGCGCCGAAGCTCATGCGGCTCGGACTCGAACCCTACGTGGGCACCGTGGGTGAACGCGAAGGCCTCTTCCTGAATTTCTCCACCATGAGCGCGGAGCACGGGCTGCGCGAATTCCAGCTCGACCTCGCCGTGCCCGATCTCGTGCTGCGCAGCTTCGCGTCGAACACGATCCGGCCTCACGCGGTGGCGCGCTGCATGCAGCGCAATGGCGTGATGTCGGTAGCGGATATCGGAAGCGAAACGGACACGGCTTTCGTGCTCGCGCGCGTGGTTCGTGCGCTCGCGCTCGCGCAAAAGTGGCAGCAGGTGGGCGTGCCCACGCCGAATGGCCTCTTCGTCGGCGCGCTCAACGAAAGCACCGACGTGTGCCTGAACACCTACATCCGGCCCGCTGCCAGCGACCGGCCTTCGCGCTGGAGCGGCTTTGCCGCCCTGTTTTCGACGATGCCGGCCTGGAGCTCGGCCCAGATCCGGCAGGGAAGCGATCTGCTGCAATGGATGATCAACCATATCGTCTCCTTGCAAGAATCCGCACCGTTCGCCGAACGTTTTCCCTTTCTGCTCGAACCGTATCGCTCCGCCGACGACCCGCTCGACGCGGCCTGGTCCGCCGCTCGCGCCAACGCCTCAGACGGCCCGGCGTCCACCTGAAGCGCACGCGGCATCGCTTACATAAACTAGGTCGAAGCGAGCCGCGCTAACCCGCAGACGAACGTTCGAATGCACGCGGGCACGCGCATGGGCGATGACCGCGGCAAGCACAGCAAGTGCAGCAAACGGGGAAGGGGCGAAGGGGCGAAGTGACGCCTCAGCCCGCGCGGGCGGCCGCTACATGCGGCTCGCTGCACAACGACGCTGCAAATAGCCGCTTAGTGAAGCGCGGGTCAGTGAATGGGCGACGCCCAGTCCGCGGCGTCGCGGCCCAACATGCCGAGCATCTTCCAGAGCCAGATGATGTCGCGCGCCGCGCGCGCGTGGTCGTCGCTCTGCGTGCGCCAGCGCCGGAACGCTTCGCGGTCGGCCTCATGCGCGTCGCGCGAGCGTAACCAGAGCACCCAGCGCACGGCCCCGTCGCGAATCTGCGCAGAAGCCGCGTGCATGTGGCGAGAAGAGTCATGCAGTTGCGATGCTTTCATGTCCGCCACCGCTCACGCTGAGATGAACCCGCTCGCGCGTGGCGAGCGCCCCTAGTGCCCTTGTCTTCCTCCGTCATGCGAAACCGCACCAGGCCCTGGCGCACCGTCCAGCGCCCGCGGCACACGCAAGACATGCGCAGGACGTGCGCAGGCCGCCCGGCTACCCGCCCGCAACTGCGACGTGGCCGGGCCGCTTTCCAGAGGCCCTCATAGATCAGGTCGGATGGAGCGGGGTGTAACCCGCAAAGCGCGAAGTGCACGCGGCTACGCGGCACACGTTCGTACCGCAGCGCACGCCGGTTGCGTTCAGCTCAGCAGCACGATATTGCCCGGCAGCCGCATCACGCGCGCGCCGTACAGGCGGCCCATCATGTCGAGCACGTCGTCGAGCCGCGTAATGGGGAATTGCGCCTGAATGCGGTTCTGGCCCAGCGCCGCGTTGCGCAGCACGACCTTGCCGGGCCGGTAGCGGTTGATCTCGTCGATCACCTCGGCAAGCGGCACGCCGTTGAACACCAGCACGCCGCGGCGCCACGCGGTGACGGCCGCTGCATCAGTGCGCGTGACGGGCCGCACGTGGCGGTCGTCGTAAATGATCTGCTCGCCTGCGCGCAGCGTGAGGTCGCCGCGCGCCCGCTGCACGGGATGGTCGAGCACGAGCCAGCCCGATACGCAGGTCACGCACACCTCGGCGCCCGTGCGGCGCACGTTGAAACGCGCCACCTGGGCCTGCATGCGGCCCTTGCCCGCCACAACAGTCACCGGCTGGATGGGCGCGACGCGGCCTGCGGCAGGCGCAGCCGCGTCGAATTCGGCTTCGCCGTCCACCAGTTCCACGCCGCGCGCGGCCACGCGCGTGGGCAGCACGTCGAGCCGCGTCTGCGTATTCAGTTCGACGCTCACACGGTCCGAGAGCGCGATGCGGCGCTGCTCGCCCGTGCCCGTGTAGTAGTCCGCGGCCATGTCGCCCAGAGACGGCCACAACTGCATGGGCGGACGCAGCGCGAGCCACGACGCGCCCGCCGCCACCGCGAACCCGACGAAGGCGCGCCGGCCGGTCCGCACGGCACGCTCGCGCTGCGCCACGCCGGCCCACGACCGGCCCGACGCCCGCTCTTCCTGCGCGATCTCCGCTGCCGCCGTGCGCAACGAACTCCACGTTTCGCGCAACAGCTGAGCCGTCTGCGGATGGTCGGCGCACCACTCGCCGAACGCCGCGGCATCGGCCGGGCCTGCGTGCCCCGAACGCAGGCGCAGCAGCCACGCGCGCGCTTCTTCCTGCGCGAGGTTGACGGAATCGGCTTCAGCTTTGGTCATTGCAATGAGGCTCAAAATTTACGGGGCCCGCTGCGCGAACCGGGGTAGGCGTCGCCCGCCTCCTGGACACGCTGCAGGCAATACTTCAGGGCCGCGCTCAACTCGCTTTCCACGAGCCGCAGCGAAATGCCGAACTGCTCCGCGATCTCGCGGTTCAGCAGGCCGTCCACGCGCGCCGCGATCAGAATGGCGCGGCGCCGCGGCGTGAGGCCGCGCAGCACGTCCTTGAGGGCTTCCACCTTGCGCCGCGCTTCGACGATGCGCGCGGGGTCCGCGAGTTCGTCGGGCACGTCCATCAGGGTTTCGACGTCGTCGTCGTGCAGATGCCGGCGCTCGCGCCGATGCTGGTCGATGGCGACGTTGTTGGCCATGCCGAGAATGTAGGCGTCCGCGTTGGCCACCTGCGTCGTGACGTTCGCGTTTTCCAGACGCAGCCACGTTTCGTGCAGGGCGTCGGTGGCCCCGTCCTTCGATCCCGTCACGCGCTCGAGACGCCTCACCAGATACGCGTAGCGCGAGGCCAGAAGCTTCCTCAACTGGGAGCGGGTGCTGTCGGCCATGGCGGACTAGTTCCGTTCGTCCGGCTGCGGGCAGCGAAAGTGCACGCCGTTGCCGACCGGCCGCAACAGGATCGTGACGGGTTCGGGCACGCCCGCGGGCGGCGCCGAATCGAGCCTCATCCGCCGCAGTGCGCGCACGATGGCCGCGTCGCGCGAGGCGAGGCCGCTCGATGCCACCAGGTTGACCGCCACTACCGTCCCCTTGTCGTCGATACGCAGTTGCGCCACCAGCCGGTAACTGCCCGGCACGGTCGCGGGCTGCGCGCACAGCGCGTCAGTCATGCGCGCCTGCAGCGTGGCTGCGTAGGCGCGTTGTTCGTCGTTGCCGCTCATGCCGTCCGTCGGCGGCGCGGCACTGGCCGGCTCGCTGCCTGCAGCGGCTGGCGGCGTCGAGGCCGCCCCTTCCGGCTGTGCCACGATGATCGCCTCGTCCGGCCCCGTGAATTCCGCACGCAATCCGGTGCCGGCCAGTAAGTGCTCGAGCGCATCGCGCGGCGCGTAGTCTCCGCTCAAGGCGCTACTCGTGCGACCTTCCAGCAACGGCGCGGGCGCCAGTACGACCAGATCCGTGACGTGCGCAAACGCTTGCAAGGCCTGGGACAGCGGCTGCGCGGGCAGATCGAAACGGACTGCACCCGCCGCTCGACTGTCTCGTCCTGCCTGCTGCGCCTCGGCGCAACGCGCCGTGAAAGCGGCAAACATCAGGCATGCGATCAGCGCCAGGACACCGGTGGGCGTCCATGAACGTCTCATGAGTCAATGGCCGGAAAAGAGGATGCGCCCGGCAGATGGCGCCTGCCCCGAACGAATGGCGCCCGCCGGAAAAATGCGAACGTCATACGATAGGTAAAGACTGTGACAGTCCGGTGACGTGGGGCGAAGGTGAGAGCGTGGGGCCTGGGGACGATGAAGCAGCGCGTGCGTTGGTGACGAGGCGCGTTGGTGACGAGGCGCGTTAGTGAAGGGCCGCATTGGTGACGAGCCGCGTTGGTGACGAGGCACGCCTGCGGCAAGCCGCTTTTTTGAGCGGCGTCGTCCTTTACTGCTGCGCCGCGGGTTGCAGCGTGGCCGAAACCGTTGCGAGGCCCGCACGCGCGTGCGCACTCGCATGCGCGTTGACGACGCGCACGCGCTGCTCGCGGCGCACCTGGTCGAGCCAGGCCATCCAGGCGGCGAAGGGCACCGCTTCTGCATCGATCTGCACGCTGCCGCCCGTCGCCACCACGCGCGCCTGCTCCATGCCCGCTTGCGCGAGCGATGCCGCCAGTGCGTCGCGCAACGCGTTGCCTTGCGGCGCACGCACAGCCGCTGCGGCACGCAGACGCCGTGCTTCGTCCGTTTGCCCCTGCATGTCGGCGAGTTGGGCATCGAGCCGCGGCAGGCTGGCCGCGATGCGCGCGCGCCCCTCGTATGCGGGCTCCCACAGCACGGTGTAGACGAAGGCGACGAGCAGCACCGTGCCGCCCACCGCGAGCAGCAGGCGCTCGCGCGGCGCGCGGGCCTCGAACCATCCGCTCAGCGCGGCACGCGCGGCGTGGAGTTGAGCGAGCCGAGCATCCATTTGCCGTTGTCTTCCTTCGTGGCGACGCCTTGTGCGAGCAGACGCCGGCGCAGGCCGTCACTATCGATCGTCGTGTCCGGCTTGAACGTGACGGCAAGCGCGCCGTCGCTGTAGTCGAGCGTGGCGATGGCGCTCGACGAAATGGGGGCAAGCGCGCGAGAGAGCGCGGCGGCCAGCACCAGGTAGTCGTCGGCGCGCAGTTCGCCTGCGGCGCTGCGCAGCCGTTTGAGTTCGATCTGCATCTGCGTGGACGGATCGAGAATCAGCGTGATGCCGGGGAACGCGGTTTTCACGAGCGCGGTCATCCGCGCGTTCAATGCGTCTTGCCGGTGCCGCAGTTGCAGCCACTGAACGTTAATGGCCGCAATCGAAACCACGAGCGATGCCGCGACAAGCGCGATAGCGGGCCACCATGGGCGCAGTGCGCCTCGATCACCTGCCTGCCCGCGACCCGCGTTCGCGAATTCGAACTGGCACAGGTCGAACGGGCACGCGAGCGCATTGCGCGCGAGATGGTCCCAGGCAAAGCTTTGTGCGGCGAGTGGGAAAGCGGTGTGCGCCGCGGTTCGCGACGAGTTCGCCGGATCGCCGTGATGACCGGCGTTCGTTTGCGCTGCGCTGTGCGAGTTGTCTGGCGTGCCTGTGTCATGCGCTTGCGGCACGTTCGCGGCGTCTGCCGTGCCCGAGGCAGTCAACGCCCAGACTTGCAGCGTGCCTCGCCGCGCGAGTTCTGCAATCGTCGTGTGGAGACGGTCGGCGCGCACGTCCATGCCAAAGCCGGTGCGCCCCTGGCGAATCGCGAGTTCGACGTGGTCCACTTGCTCCGCGGAAGGGGCGCCCGCGTCGTGGAGCGGTTCGGTGTCGATATCCGCGTGGCCGTTGGCATATGCCGCGTACGTGGCGTGTGCCTGTGTCGCGTGCTGAGCGACGATGGCCTGCGCCGCTACTTGAGCTTCGGCCTCAGCCCCGATCTGCGTGACCTGGTCGCCTCGCTCGACCGACGCACGTCGCACGATCAACACGCCTGCATGGCGCCTGGCATCGCGTGCTTCCGTCTGGCTCGCGAGTGGCGATACCTCCGGTGTGCCCTCGTCTTTGGGTGCGAGTCCCGGCTCGCGCGTCGCTTCGGCCTCCTCGGCCGCCTCGTCCTGCGGTCCGTCTGCCGGCGCAGGCAGGCAGTGGACCAGCGGCACCGCCCGCACCCGTCCATACCCCATCGCCGCGAACCAGCGAACCACCGCCCCGAACCGCTCGCGATCCACCACCGCAAGCGCGCGGTTTGCCTCGCCCTTCTGCGCGGGCGCAACGGCGATATGGCTGCGCTGCGCGTCGTCGATCAAAAATTCTTCCACCACGTTGGGCAGCAGCTTGCGCAGCTTCGGCCCGGCGACAGGCGGCAGGCTTGCTTCGAGCAACAGCGTGTCGCGCGCCGAGAAAATCAGCACGGCGGTTTGCGCCTTCGGCAACGCATCGGGCAAACACGCGTCCGCGCGAACGATCTGCTCGCGGCGATCGAACAACGCGTAGCGCACCCGCACGCGGTGCCACGCCTGCATATCGAGCGGCTTCGCGTCGATAGCGTGGATGGACGGCAGCAGCACGACGAGACTCGTCATCGCACGCCTCGTGCAATGCCTGACTGCACGCGTGCGCGCCCGCTCACGGTGCCCGCACCACGAAGTTGCCGATGCCCGTACCCACCACGAGCCATTGCACCGACCCGGACGAGAGCGCAATCGTGACAGGCACGTCGATGCTCTCCGCGCCCAGCACCACGCGCGAAAGCGCGGCGCCGCCCGTATAGCGGATGGACACGCCTGTCACGCTCGCGCCCCAGCGATGCGCGCGGAACAGGTCGTCGGTCATGGGTTGCCAGACGCCGTTTTCCGCGCGCTGATAGAAGCGATAGCCGCCATTTACGGGTTGCCACGCGATCGGTGTGGAACGCACCTGCGCTTCGTCGCCTGCGGATTCGAGCAGGCTCGCCACGCGCTGTGCTTCTTCGGCGAGATCGGTGCGCCGGTTTCTGGAGGGCGCGAGCGTTACCACGGCCACGAGCAGCCCGACGATCAGCATCACCACGAGCATTTCGAGCAGCGTGAAGCCTGCGGCACGTTGCTTCGTGCTCATGCGGTGCATGCCTGGCCGTGCGCGCGTGGACGCCATGCGGCCGTCGTGCGGCAAGCGGCCATCGTGCACGAACGGCAGCGCGTTTATCGCGCCACCGCAGCCGCGCATGCCAGCGCCCGCGCGCTCACTGCCCTCTCTGCCTTCACTGCCACGAACCAATGTCCGCATCGTTGTTCTCTCCGCCTGCCTTGCCGTCGGCGCCATAGCTGAACACGTCGATTGCGCCGTGCACGCCGGGATTCAGATATTGATACGCGTTGCCCCACGGGTCGTTGGGCAGGCGCTCCAGGTAGCCGCCGTCTTTCCAGTTGTTGGGCACGGGGTCTACCGAGGGCTTTTCCACGAGCGCGCGCAGCCCCTGGTCCTGCGACGGATACCGCCCGTTGTCGAGCCGATACAGATTGAGCGCCTGCATCACGGTGCCGATGTCCTGCTTCGCCGCCACGCGCCGCGCCTCGTCGGGGCGGCTCATGATCTTCGGCACGATCAGCGCGGCGAGAATGCCGAGAATCGCGATCACCACCATGATTTCGATAAGGGTGAAGCCGCGCTGGCTGCGCGGGTTGCCTTGGCCGCTTTGGTACCGCCGCGCTGAACGCGGTGTGCACGCATGCATTGAATGAGTCATTGCGGGTCGCGTCATCATCTCTTCACCCTCGCGTCAAAAAATGTCGGCATGTGCTGCGTTTCGTGCACGCGCCGCTCAATCGCTCGTTCGCTTCTTCGGTTTCCTTCTTGCCGCCCGGGACTTCCACCATGATTCGCCTTCCCCTGACTCGCCTCGCCGTTGCGCCCATGCTCGCCACGGCCGTAGCGGCTGCGCTGTTTATCGCCGTGGTGCTCTGGTGGGTACGCGTATTCAGCGCGCCGGCAGCAGCCGCACCGGCCATCACGCCTCCCCCCGCGCCGCTCGACGTATCCGCGGGCACGACGCTCTTCGGTGCCTCGCCCGACGCCGACGCGCACAACACCCTCCAGTTGCTCGGCATCCTCTCGTTCGACGCACACCATGCCGCCGCCATCGTGAGCCAGGGCGGCGAGGCGGCGCGTGTCGTGCGTCTGGGCGGTACAGTCGGCCACGCCGCGAAACTCGCTGAAGTACGCGCGCATTCCATCGTGGTGGAAAGCAACGGCTTGCAGCGCGAAATCAGGCTGCCCGACGCGCAGAGCCCGAGCGCGTTCGTGCGCTGAGCTTGAGCGCCGCCACAGATACAGGCGGCAGGCGCACCGTTCATCACTGCACCATGTTGTTGAGTTCGATGATCGGCATCATCACGGCGAGCACGATCACGAGCACCACGCCGCCCATCGCGAGAATCAGCAGCGGTTCGAGCAAGCTCGTGAGGAACATCGTGCGGCGCTCCAGTTCCCGCGACTCGCCTTCAGACGCGCGGTCGAGCATCGTCGTGACGTCGCCGGTTGCCTCGCCCGAGCGGATCAGATGCACGAGCACGGGCGGAAACGTCTTCGTATTACCGAGCGCACGCGAGAGCGACGAGCCTTCGCGCACGCGCACGATGGCGTCTTCCACCTTGCCGAACATCGCACGGTTGCTCAGCGTTTCGCCCGCGGCCTGCAACGCACGCAGAATCGGCACGCCGGCCGCCGAGAGAATGCCGAGCGTGCTCGCGAAGCGCACGGTGTTGTAGCCGCGCACAAGCCGGCCCGCGAGCGGCGCCGTCAACAGCCATTGGTCGAACGCGAGCCGCGGGCCCGGCAGAGCAAGCACCTTGCGCGTGAGCCACCCCGCCGCGAAGAGCCCACCGAGTGCAGCCCACCACCAGTGCCGCACGAAACCCGAGAGCGCGAGCATCGCGACCGTGAGAAACGGCAATTGCTGTTTGGTGCTCGTGAACACGTTGGCCACCTGCGGCACCACGTAGCTCAACAGAAACGTGACGATGCCGAACGCAATCACCGTGACGACTGCGGGGTATGTGAACGCCAGCAGAATTTTCTGCCGCAGCGCGTTGCTCTGCTCGATGTAGTCCGCGAGCCGCGAGAGCACCACGCCGAGCTTGCCCGTATGCTCGCCGGCCGCCACGAGCGCGCGATAGATGTCGGGAAAATCGCGCGGATGCTGCGAGAGTGCGTTCGCAAACGAATGGCCGCCCACCACTTCCGCGCGAATGGAGGCCATCAGTTCGCGCACGTAGTCGCGCTCGGCCTGGTCGCTCAGCACCGAAAGCGATTCGTCGAGCGGCAGGCCCGCAATCAACAGGCTCGCAAGCTGTCGCGTGACGATGGCCTGCTCGCGCTGCGAAAGCTTCTTGCCGAGCGCGAGCCGCTGGTTGCGCTCGCCGTGCAGTCGCGATGCGGCCAGTTCGACGACGAGCGGCGTCAAACCCTGCGCGCGCAACTGGCTGCGCCCGGCCTTCGCGCTATCGGCTTCCAGCACGCCTCGCAAGGTCTTGCCCGTGGGGTTGATTGCTTCGTAGCGGAACGCAGACATCATGGGGCTCCTGTTGTAGCTGAAGCACTTGCGGTACCGGAAGCGCCTGTTGCACCCGAGGCACCCGAGGCACCTGCTGCTGCCGTTGCACCGGTCACGCTGTCCGCAGCGGGAGCGGAGCCACCATCGCCACTCGCAGACGGCCGCTTCATCCGCTGCAAATCGAAGAGGCCCTCGGCCGGCGCCACGCCTTGTTCGGGGCCCGGCGGACGCGGCGGCAGCGCGGGGCTATCGCGGTCGCGTTCGATGCGGTTGTCCGAGCGGTAGTCGCTCATCTGTTGTTGCAACTGGTCGTAGCGGCTGCCCGAAATGCTCGCGGTGGTTTCGCCGTCGTGCAGGATCACGGGCCGCAGAAACACCATCACGTTGGTCTTCGTGCGGTTCTTGTTCTCCGCGCGAAAGAGCGAACCGATCAGCGGCAGGTCGCCGAGGAACGGCACCTTGTTGTTGCCGTCCGAGTAATTGTCCTGAATGAGCCCGCCCAGCACGATGATCTCGCCGTCGTCGGTGAGCACCGTCGACTGCACCGACCGCTTGATGATGGTCACGCCGCCGGGGTTGTTCACCGAGGTCGGGTCCACCGACGAGTCCTCAGAATAGATCTGCAGCTTGATGACGCCGCCCTTCGTGATCTGCGGGCGCACGTGCAGCACGATGCCCACGTCCTGCCGGTCGAACGTGTTGAACGCGTTGACGCCCGTGCTCGAAACCGCGGTGGCCGTGGAATACGAACCCGTTTGCACCGGCACGTTGGAGCCCACGACGATGCGCGCTTCCTCGTTGTCGAGCGTGATGAGATTGGGCGACGAGAGAATCGACGCGTTGCTCACGGTCGCCAGCGCCTGCACGAGCGCGCCGAGCCCGAAGAAGTTGCCGAACTTGTGCAGCAGGCCGATGTTGATGCCGTTGTTGAGCAGCGTGGTGGCCGTCGCGGTGGAAAGATTCTGGCCAAGCGTCTGCCCTTGCGCCGTGAGGTCCACGATGCTCTGGCTCGTCGACGTGCCGAAATTCGTGCTGCCGTACAGCGCGTTGTTGCCGTTGCCCGACTGGATGGCGCCCTGCCACTGCACGCCCAGATTCGCGGCGGACGTCGCGCTCATCTCCACGATCATCGCTTCCAGATAGACCTGGGCGCGGCGCACGTCGAGCTGGTCGATCACGTTGCGGATGTTCTGATAGACCGGCTCGGGCGCCGTGATGACGAGCGAGTTCGTGGCGGCGTCGGCCTGGATCATGCCGTTCGCGGCGGACTCCGCGCCGCCGCCCATCGCGCCCGCGATCAGGCCGCCACGCGCTGCGGCCGTGTCGCCGCTGGTCGAGCCCGATGCGCTGTCGGTCGTGCCCGGCAGTGGCGGCAGGCCCGCGGTGCCCGTGGACGCGTTCGTGCCCGTGCCCGTGCCGCCGCTCTTGCCCGACATGCCGCCGTTGCTTTCGCTGAAGCTTTTCGCTGAAGAGGTGCCCAGCGAACCGCTGCCCGTATCGACGGCGAGACCCAGCATGCCGCGCAGCACCTTCGCGAGGTCCACGGCGCTCGCGTTTTGCAGGCGCACCACGTGCATGTTGCCGGGCACGCGCGTGGGCGCGTCGAGCTGCGCGATGAGGGCTTTGGCGTCGGCGACGCGGCCGGGGTCGGTGGCGCGCAGCAGCAATGCGTTGAGGCGCGGGTCCGCGCTCACCGACACCTTGAGCGTGGCATCGGCGTTGCCCGTCGTGCTCGGGTCCAGCATCTTCTGCACGACGGGCGCGAGATCCATGGCGCTTTCGTGATTGAGCGGCACCACGGCCACGCGCTGCGACGTGCTTGCGTCGATGCCCGAGATGATCTCTGCGATGCGGCGCACGTTGTCGGCGTAGTCCGTGACGACGAGCGTGTTGTCGTTCGCGTAGGCCGCAATCACGTTGTTGGGACTCACGAGCGGTTTGAGCACGGGCAGCAGATTCGTCGCGGATTCGTTGCGCAGGCGGAACACCTGCGTAATGACGTGGTCGCCACTCGCGCGCGGCGTGTTGCCGACGTAGGTGGGCGTGCCTTGCAGCTTCGCATCGGCCTCGGGCACCACCTTCAGAATGCCGTGGTCGCGCACGAGCGCGAAGCCCTGCATGCGCAGCGCGGCCTCGAGCGTCTTGAGCGCGCGCTCCTTGCTGACGGGGTTGTCCGAAACGAGATTGAGCTGCCCTTTCACGCGCGGGTCCACAATGATCGTCGTATCGGTGGCGGCGCCGATGGCCTTGGCCACCTGTGCCACGTCCGCATTCGAAAAGTTGAGGCTGACCTGCGCGAAGGCAAACCGCGCCGCGACCAGACCGGTCAACAGAATCGCGAAGCCTGCGGGGGAACAACCGAAGCGACCGAAGCGTGAGCGTGTGCTTGTCATAGAGCTGGGTTCGATGCCGGAGCAACAGGCGGGCGGCGACGAACGCGTCTGCCGCGTGCATCGATACTCCACAGCACACCCCGCATGGCCTCGTCTGTTCGTCGGGTCCCCGGCGCGCCTCATGCCGGACGGATTCGCCCGGCAAAGACTAAGCAGCGAAGTGGATCAGAATTATGACGAATGGTGGGCAACATTTTTTGCAGGGGTTGAGTGGATTTCATTAAATCGTTTTCGGCGGATTCGATTTTCGCTTCTGTCATATAGACGTTTCGACGTTTTATATTCAGGCCGCATTGCGTGGTTTAATTTTTTGCGCCGAAATTCGCTTTTTTATAAATGGCGAATCGTGGAACGGCGAGGCTTTTCAAGACGTGACAGAAATGGTCCGTAGCATCTGCCATCAAATTGACGTGGAAGGGCGGTAGGGGCTTTGCCGTTGCGGGCACGGGTACGCCTCGCTTGCTGCTCGGGCGGTTGCGGGTTTTCTTTCTCGGGTTTTTGTTGCCTGTCTTCGGCTTGTTTTCCGCTTGCTGCGGCGGCGCTCAATCGCTCTTGCCAAATCCCATATGGGTGACAGCCCATTTTCAAAAATGGTCCGTACCATTCGCTATAAAAGTTTCACAAATTCTTTCCAGATTTCACCTAGAGTAATTCGGCGGTTCACACCGGACACCGGTCGCCGCAATGTGGCAATCAAGCGGTACTCGTCTCGTCATCAGGCAACAGGCATTCCCTTTATCTTCGTTCAAGGAAATCTCATGAAATCCAGCAAGCGCAAGATCTGCCAGGTCCTGGCACTCGTTCTCTCCAGCGTGGGCGCCACGGCCGCTATGGCCGCCGGCCCGCTCGTGCAAGGCGGCGGCTCGTCGCTCGTGGCCCCGACCATCGGCAGCGTCAGCCAGGCCAATACGGAAATCGGCCTCTTCGGCACCAGCGAAGCCACGTTCACGTACTACTCCGTCGGCTCGGGCGCCGGCCAGAACGGGTTCCTGAGCAACGCACCGTCGTTCTTCGGCTCCACCGTGACGGGCACGGTGGACTTCGCCAACAGCGACGCGGCCCTCTCCACGGCGCAAGTCACGAACTATAAGAGCAGCACGGTCGGCACGGCCAGCGGCCCGCTGATCCAGATTCCGTACATCGTCACGCCGATTGCAATCCCCCTCATCAACGCGCCGGCCGTGACCAGCACGACGACGCCGCAAACCACGCCGAGCCAGGCACACAGCATTGCGCTGAACGACGACGACCTGTGCGGCATCTTCTCGGGCAAGCTCACGAACTGGAACCAGGTGACGAACCCCGAAACGAGCGCCACGTACAGCCTGAACTCGCCGATCAAGGTGGTCTACCGTGCTGACGGCAGCGGCACGACCGAACTGCTGACGCGCCACCTGGCCGCGGTTTGCACGACCGCCAACACGGCGAGCGGCGTCACGTTCGTCGATTCGCTCACGTTCGCCAACACCTCGGCCTTCCCGAGCGGTGTGCCGTCGAACTTCGTCTCCGCCACGGGTAGCGGCGGCGTGCGTTCCGCGCTGCTGACCATCCAAAGCTCGTCGGGTTCGCCCGCCGCCGTGGCTTACATCAGCCCGGACTACACGAACACGTTCCTCGCTCCGTCCAGCTCGTCGGCTTCGCCGGCGCTGCAGGTGGCGAGCCTGTTCAACGCGCGGAACAGCACGTACTACGCGCCGACGGCCGCCAACGCAACGACGGCGCTGGGTAGCATCGCAGCCCCGACCGGCACTGCAGCCGCTGATCCGACCCAGTGGGTGCCCGTTTCCGGCGCCAACTACACGGCCCTGGCCAACCCCGCTTCGGGTTATCCCGTTTCGGGCACGAGCCAGATCATCCTGAGCCAGTGCTATGCGGATGCCAACGTGACGAAGGCTGTCACGGACTACCTGAACGACCACTACACGAACGCTACGTTCGCCTCGGTCGTTCATGGCAACGGCTTCGATACGGTACCGTCGGGCTTCCAGAGCGCGATCGTCGGCGACTTCCTGACGGCTAATCGCAACAACCTGAACATCGGCAACTCGACGGTGTGCAGCGGCAAGGGCCGCT